>NZ_JBNDJY010000002.1:0-964434 GCF_050435225.1 Ensifer sp. LBL
AAAATCAGCATCAGCCAACCCAGGAAACTCTAGAGCGAAGGTCGTCGTCGCCAGCAGCGCCGCCGCCCTCGTCAGTGATCGGGCTTATAGACCCCCATCCCCGAACACGTCAACAGGGATTTTCATGGACCCGACATAATTCTAACAACGCATTGAAAACAAACGATATTTCTATCCACAAGCAGCAAAGGCCACTTTCCACCCGGGTAAACGGGCGGAAAAGGTGGGTCAACCGGCCTTGGCCTCGTCGTTGCCCCGCAGCAGACGGATCAAAGCCGAAAAGTCCTCGCCACCATGACCGAGCTTCTCGAACATCGAATAGAGCTGCGCGGCCTGCGCGCCCATCGGCGTCGTCGCTCCGGCGGCACTCGCCGCCTGCTGCGACAGCTTCAGGTCCTTCAGCATCAGGCTTGCGGCAAAGCCCGGCTTATACTCGTTGTTGGCCGGCGAGGTCGGAACCGGGCCGGGCACCGGGCAATAGGTCGTCAGCGACCAGCACTGGCCGGACGAGGTCGACGCCACGTCGAACAGCGCCTGGTGAGACAGGCCGAGACGCTCCGCCAACACGAAAGCCTCACAGACACCGGCCATGGAAATGCCGAGGATCATGTTGTTGCAGATCTTTGCCGCCTGGCCCGCACCGACACCGCCACAATGGACGATCTTCTTGCCCATGGCGTCGAGCAGCGGCTTGCCGCGCGAAAAAGCCTCGTCGCTACCGCCGACCATGAAGGTCAAGGTGCCAGCCGAAGCACCACCGGTGCCACCGGAAACCGGCGCGTCGAGCGAGGGGCAGCCGATCTTTTCCGAGAGCGCATGCGCCTTGCGGGCGCTATCGACGTCGATCGTCGAACTGTCGATCAGCAGCGTGCCCGGATCGACAAAACCGAGAAGCTCGTCCCAGACGTAAAGGACATGGGCGCCGGCCGGCAGCATGGTGATGACGCATTCGGCGCCGCGCACCGCATGTGCAATCGAGCCGGCGACGGAAACGCCGGTCTTCGCCGCGGCGTTGCGCGAGGCTTCCGACAGGTCGAAGCCCGTGACCGCATGGCCCGCCTTCACCAGATTGGCGGCCATCGGACCGCCCATATTGCCGAGCCCGATAAAGGCGATCTTCGTCATGGCATTCCTCCTCGCATTGAAACCCGGCCGAAGCCGAACCGCGCCCCGTCCTCAGGCGCTAGAACAGTAGTGGATGATCCTTCCCGTCGAAGCGCGACAGCAGGGCCGGCGTGACATCGGAGAGCCCAACCGACCATTTCGGATTGCGGTCCTTGTCGATCACCGCGGCGCGCACGCCCTCGTAGAAATCGGGATTGCCGAGCATGCCGAGCGTCGCGGAATACTCCCGCTCCAGGCATTCGTTTAGCGAAACGCCGCGGCGCCCGGCGCGCAGGAGATCGAGCGTCAGCTTCATGCTGAGCGCGGAACGGGAGTTCAAAAGTGCAAGCGTTTCCCAGGCGAAATCGGAACCATCGGCCTCGAGCGCCGCGAGGATCTCTTCGATCGTATCGAAGGCAAAGCAGCGGTCGATCAGGGCAAGATGGCCTTGAAGCGGCGTTGCCGGCGCTTGCGAAGCATGCTTGGCAATCACGCCGTCGACATCCGCGCTGCCCGCGGTCGCCGACAATGCGCCAAGATCCGCAATCAGTGTTTCCAGCTTGTCCGCAGCCACAAAACTGTCCGCGAGCCGCGCATGGATAGCGTCGGCCGCGACGATATCCCGGCCAGTGAGGCCGAGATAGGTGCCGAACTCGCCCGGCGCCTTCGGCAGCAGCCAAGTGGCCCCGACATCGGGGAAATAGCCGATGCCGGTTTCGGGCATGGCAAGCCGGGTGCGCTCGGTGACGATGCGGTGGCTGCCATGGGCGGAAATCCCGACGCCGCCGCCCATGACGATGCCGTCCATGATGGCGATGTAAGGCTTGCGGTAGCTGGAGATGCGGCTGTTGACGACGAACTCCTCGCGCCAGAACTGGGCGCCCTCCTCCGGACGCTCGCGGCCGCTTTCATAGATCATGCGGATATCACCGCCGGCGCAGAGCCCGCGCTCGCCCTCACCGGTCACAAGCACGGCGGCCACTGCCGGGTCGTTTTCGAATGCGGTCAGCGCTTCGGCGATCAACCGGATCATCGGCACGTTGAGGCTGTTGAGCGCGCGTGTGCGGTTCAGCCGGATCCGGCCAATCGCGCCCTGGCGCTCGACGATCACTTCCGGTGCTGGCGTCTGCATTTCCATGAGCGGTCTTTCCCGTTTCTGGCCTACTTCCGGCCGATAAGCGAACGCGCAACGATGAGGCGCATGATCTCGTTGGTGCCCTCAAGGATCTGGTGCACCCGGAGGTCCCTGACAATCTTCTCGACGCCATAATCTGCGAGATAACCGTAGCCGCCATGAAGCTGCAGCGCATCGTTGGCGACGGCGAAGCAGCGGTCGGTGACGAAGCGCTTGGCCATGGCGCAGAGTTTCGTCGCTTCCGGATCGCCGGCATCGAGCGCCGAAGCGGCGCGCCAGAGGAAGGTGCGGGCGATTTCGAGATCGGTCGCCATATCGGCGAGCCGGAACTGCAGGGCCTGGAATTCGCCGATCGCCTTGCCGAAGGCGCGACGCTCCTGAACGTAGGCCAGCGCCTTTTCGAAGGCGGATTGAGCGCCGCCGAGTGAGGCGGCGGCAATGTTCAAGCGACCGCCATCGAGCCCGCCCATGGCGATCTTGAAGCCGTCGCCTTCGCCGCCGAGACGATTTTCAGCCGATACGCGCACGCCGTCGAGCATGACGGCGCGAGTCGGCTGCACGTGCCAGCCCATCTTCTTTTCGTTGGCACCGAAGGTCAGGCCGGGTGCATCCTTCTCGACGATGAAGGTCGAGATGCCCTTCGGGCCGTCCTCGCCGGTTCGCGCCATGATCACGTAGAGGCCCGATTCGCCGGCGCCGGAAATGAACTGCTTCTGGCCGGTCAGGACATAATCAGGACCGTCCTTGACCGCCTTGGTCTTCAAGGCCGCTGCATCAGAACCGGAGCCGGGCTCGGTCAGGCAGTAGCTCGCGAGCACGTCCATCGTCAGGAGCTTGGGCAACAGCCGCTGGCGCTGCTCGTCGCTGCCATAGCGGTCGATCATGCCGGCGCACATGTTGTGGATCGACATGAAGGAGGCGACGGCCGGGCAACCGGTCGCCAAGGCTTCGATGATGATTGCAGCATCGAGCCGCGTGAGGCCCGTGCCGCCGACATCGTCACGGACGTAGATGCCGGCCATGCCGAGCGCCGCGGCCCCGCGCAGCGTATCGACCGGAAAATGCTTCTGCTGATCCCAGTCGATCGCGTGAGGGGCGATCTCCTCGCGGGCGAAGTCGAGCGCCATCTGACGAATGGCCTCCTGTTCCTCCGACAGGCGAAATTCCATATGCATGTCCTCCCTGACCGCATACCGGCTGCAGATTTCCTTAAAACCCGCAGCAACTCAGAGCGCTACAGCGACCTTTAAGCGTCTCAGAGGACGCGCGTCGCTGCAGGCAATTGAGGCCTAGTTACACCAACTTTGCGCCAGGCCCAGATGCAACTTCTCACAGGGTCTGTTCAAAAATGAACAGACGAGCCCGATCAACTCTCGCTTAGACGATACGGCAGAGCGCCCCGTAAGTCATGATCCACAATCAGGCGACGCTTCAAGGGCGGTACGGCGCGGCTCGCGCATTTCGTCCTTTCGCAGATACGGCAGGAAATGCCGATCGGGTCGAAGGCGGCGCGGTTGCCGAGGTCCATGTCGTCGGCATAGACGAAGGCGTCGGCGTAGGAGACCTCGCAGCCGAGCGCCAGCGCATAACGCGGCTGCGCGGCGCGGAAACCGCCGCCACCCTTGGTGATCTGGGTGGCGAGACAGAGATAGCGAACGCCATCGGGCGTTTCGGCCAGTTGCCGGATAATGCGGCCCGGCGTCTCGAAAGCCTGGTGCACGTTCCAGAGCGGACAGGCGGCACCGAAGCGGGCGAATTGCAGCTTGGCGGCGCTATGGCGCTTGGTGATGTTGCCGGCGCGGTCGATGCGGGCAAAGAAGATCGGGATGCCCTTCTGCCCCGGCCGTTGCAGGGTCGAGAGGCGATGGCAGACCTGCTCCAATGAGGCGCCGAAGCGGGCGGCGAGCAGCTCGATATCGTGTCTCAGGTCGCGGGCGGCCCTTGAGAATGCCTGGTAGGGCAGGATCAGTGCACCGGCAAAATAGTTCTGCAGGCCGATGCGACAGATCTCATAGGCCTCCTCGGTGCGGAAACCGGCGCTGCCGGCCACCCGGTCGATCTCCTCGCGGGCATGAAGCTGGGCGATCTGTAGGGCGATCTGAAAATCGCGCGTCGCGGGCGGGGCATAAGGGTTGAGGGTCAGGATGCGGGCGCGCGGATCGAAGCGGCGGATCGCCTCGTCGCCGGCGGCACCGCGCACGACACGGACGCCATGGCGTTGCTCCAGGTGGCTCGCCAGCGCCGCGTGGTTGTCGCCTTCGCCGAGCCCGAGTTCACTCGCCAGCCGCTCCGCGAGCATATCGATCTCGTGGATGTAGTTGTCGACGAAATGGAAGAAGTCGCGCACTTCCTCATAGGGCGTCGTTTCGACGAAAGGCCCGCCGCGGCCGATGGTGTCGTCGATGCTTGCAAGCTGCTCGCTGTTGCGGCGATAGGCCTGGTGGCAGGTGATCAGCGCATGCGCCAGCCCCGGCGCGTTCTGGGCGACGAGCTTCAACTCCTGCAGGCTCGCGGAATAGGTCTCGAACAGGGGGTCGCTGAGCGCTTCCGAGAGCGCCGAAAGCAAGCGATCGCCCTCTCCGGTCGAAAGTTCGGCAATATCGATCTGGAATTTTTCGGCGAGCGCCAGCAGAACCGCCGCCGAAACCGGACGCTGGTTGTTCTCGATCTGGTTGAGATAGCTGGTGGAAATGCCGATGCGTTCAGCGAACTGGCCCTGTGTCGCCTTGTTTGCTTCCCGCATTTCCCGGACCTTGCGGCCGATATAGAGCTTGCCGATCGCCATATTTGCAACTTTGCAATTTACGTTTCACAAATTTCTCTATTTCACATTTGCACATGAAGGGACGTTTTTCCATCCACCCTTCGACGCTATTGCGAAGGTCGAAGCGCCTCTGCACAATCATTGAAAAAGCCGGGCATTAAAAAAATCGGGAGGGCACCATGCGCGCCATACTAGAACAGGTCGAAGCCCGCCGGGCGGAAGCAAGAGCCGGCGGCGGGCAGCGGCGGATCGACGCCCAGCACGGCAAGGGCAAGCTGACGGCGCGCGAACGCATCGAGGTCTTGCTCGATGAGGGCTCCTTCGAAGAATACGACATGTATGTCACGCACCGCTGCGTCGATTTCGGCATGGAAGGCCAGAAGGTCGCGGGCGACGGCGTCGTCACCGGCTGGGGCACGATCAACGGCCGCCAGGTCTATGTCTTTTCCCAGGACTTCACGGTGCTCGGCGGTTCGCTGTCGGAAACGCATGCGCAGAAGATCTGCAAGATCATGGATATGGCCGTGCGCAACGGTGCGCCGGTCATCGGCCTCAACGACAGTGGCGGCGCCCGCATCCAGGAAGGCGTGGCGTCGCTCGCCGGCTATGCCGAGGTCTTCCGCCGCAATGCCGAGGCCTCGGGCGTCATCCCGCAGATCTCGGTGATCATGGGGCCCTGCGCCGGTGGCGCCGTCTATTCGCCTGCCATGACCGACTTCATCTTTATGGTCCGGGACAGTTCCTACATGTTCGTGACCGGGCCCGACGTCGTAAAGACCGTGACCAACGAGATCGTCACGGCCGAAGAACTCGGCGGTGCGGGCACGCACACGAAAAAGTCCTCCGTCGCCGACGCGGCCTATGAGAACGATATTGAAACGCTTGAGCATGTGCGCCTGCTCTTCGATTTCCTGCCGCTCAACAACCGCGAGAAGCCGCCGGTGCGTCCCTTCCACGACGACCCGGCGCGGCTCGAAATGCGTTTGGACAGCCTCATCCCCGATAGCGCCACCAAGCCCTACGACATGAAGGAACTGATCCTGGCGCTTGCCGACGAAGGCGACTTCTTCGAGTTGCAGCAGAGCTTTGCCAAGAACATCATCACCGGCTTCATCCGCATGGAAGGCCAGACGGTCGGTGTTGTTGCCAACCAGCCGATGGTGCTTGCCGGCTGCCTCGATATCGACAGTTCGCGCAAGGCCGCGCGGTTCGTGCGCTTCTGCGACGCCTTCTCGATCCCGATCCTGACGCTGGTCGACGTGCCCGGCTTCCTTCCCGGCACCGCGCAGGAATATGGCGGCGTCATCAAGCACGGCGCCAAGCTGCTCTTTGCCTATAGCCAGGCGACCGTGCCGATGGTGACGCTGATCACGCGGAAAGCCTATGGCGGCGCCTATGACGTCATGGCTTCCAAGCACATCGGCGCCGATGTCAATTATGCCTGGCCCACCGCCGAGATCGCCGTGATGGGCGCCAAGGGCGCAACCGAAATCCTCTATCGCTCGGAGCTCGGCGACGCCGAGAAGATCGCGGCGCGCACGAAGGAATACGAGGAGCGCTTCGCCAATCCGTTCGTCGCCGCCGAGCGTGGCTTCATCGACGAAGTGATCATGCCGCATTCGTCGCGTCGCCGCATCGCCCGTGCCTTCGCATCCTTGCGCAACAAGCAGGTCGATGTCCGCTGGCGCAAGCACGACACGATCCCGCTCTGATGGAGGCGATGATGGAACGGGAGCCGGAGCGCGTGATGACGCCGGAAGAAGCCCGACGCGACCACTGGCAGATGCTGCGCTACATGACCGTCAACGCGCTGATCGGCGTGGCGATCGGGGCCATAACGGCCGGCGTTCTCATCTGGCTCAATATCGGCGCGGTCGGCACCCACATCATCCGCTCGACGAGCCCGGTGCTTGCCACCCTCATGGTCGTCGTACCCTTCGGGCTGCTTTTCGGCGGCGCTGCAGCGGCATCCTCGATCGCGCTTTTGCCGTATCGCCGCAAGTTCAAACGCTGACCAAACTACAATGGGTTTCAGTGCAACTCGCTTCACCTACCGTTGAGGACACAGCTGTTTCTGTGAAATTGGATGACGGACGATAAATCTAAAAATCCCTTGTCGATCAGCATAGACGTTGGCGCTAGAGCTGAAATTAAGGCTGAGATACCTGCAACAAGCTCGGGGCGTCTAATTGATGCCCTAACGGACGTTATCCGACCCTTCACAGAATCTCGCGGCCTGCGCGCCGATCAAATCAGACTCCAGCGAGAGGATGTCTTGATTTCGATCGCCCGAAAGGCACGCGAGCGCTTGGTAGCTGAAGGTTTCCCAACAAGAGCCGTGCCGAACAAGACCTTAGTGCCCTTGCTCGAAAAGGCATCTCTGGAAGACCCCTCTGACGACGAGATGATAGAGCGTTGGGCCAACTTGCTTGTTAGCGAGGTGTCCGACCCCGGCCCTAATCGCCGTTGGTGCATTCAGATCTTAGGTGAGATCGACGCCGCGGAAGCGCAAATACTCGACGACGTCTATTTTGAGCATTCGAAGCATTCAGTGTTTGAAACAGCGAATTATACTCGGCGAGCAGCAGATTCTGAGTTTGAAAGCATGCTGAAAAATGCGTCCCTTGTACCAAAGGATGACATTCGCGGGATTATCCATTCGTACTTCGGACTGTCATTATTGTTTGATGGCGACAATATTCCAAATACAAATGAATTCTCGCTACAGGATTTCCCCCTAGGGCTCTCGCTTCTTCATCTTCAGACGCTGGGCCTAATTTGGTTAAATGCCTCAAGTTTTGTTTCTGGTGGCGTCAGAAGCTTTCTTGTTTGCGCGCACCTTACCCCACTTGGTTTCGAGTTCGTTCGCAATTGCCGAAGGAGCGACGATGTATAGTCCTGAAGCCCTGTATGGGCCTTCTTCTCTTTATGGCAACCGCTTAGAGCCACGACAACTCAACCGATTCTCGAGCCATATTTATCGACAGGAAGCGGCAATCTGATGTTCAAGAAAATCCTCATCGCCAACCGTGGTGAAATCGCCTGCCGCGTCATCAAGACCGCAAAGAAGCTCGGCATCGCCACCGTTGCCGTCTATTCCGACGCCGATCGCGATGCGATGCATGTGCGCATGGCTGATGAGGCCGTGCATATCGGACCGTCGCCCTCGGCGCAGTCCTATATCGTCATCGACAAGATCATCGATGCTATCCGCAAGACCGGCGCCGATGCCGTTCATCCGGGCTATGGCTTTCTCTCGGAAAACGCCGCCTTTGCGCAAGCGCTTGAGAAGGAGGGTGTTGCCTTCATCGGCCCTCCTGTCGGCGCGATCCAGGCGATGGGCGACAAGATCACCTCGAAGAAGCTCGCGGCCGAAGCGGGTGTCTCCACGGTGCCTGGCCACATGGGCCTGATCGAGGATGCCGACGAGGCTGTGCGGATCGCCTCCTCGATCGGCTATCCCGTGATGATAAAGGCGTCCGCCGGTGGTGGTGGCAAGGGCATGCGCATCGCCTGGAACGACCAAGAAGCGCGCGAAGGCTTCCAGTCCTCGAAGAACGAGGCGAAGAACGCCTTTGGCGACGATCGCATCTTCATTGAGAAATTCGTGACGGAGCCGCGCCATATCGAGATCCAGGTGCTCGGCGACAAACACGGCAACACCCTCTATCTCGGCGAGCGCGAGTGCTCGATCCAGCGTCGCAACCAAAAGGTCATCGAAGAAGCCCCGTCCCCCTTCCTCGACGCCGAGACCCGCAAGGCCATGGGTGAGCAGGCGGTCGCGCTTGCCAAGGCCGTCGGCTACCACTCGGCCGGCACCGTCGAATTCATCGTCGACGGCAAGCGCAACTTCTACTTCCTCGAAATGAACACCCGCCTGCAGGTGGAACATCCGGTGACCGAACTCATCACCGGGCTCGATCTCGTCGAGCAGATGATCCGGGTTGCCGCCGGCGAAAAACTCCCCTTTGGCCAGGCCGACGTGAAGCTCAACGGCTGGGCGATCGAGAGCCGGCTCTATGCCGAAGACCCCTATCGCAACTTCCTGCCGTCGATCGGCCGGCTGACTCGCTATCGTCCCCCGGTCGAGGGCACAAGCGACAACGGCACTGTGACGCGCAACGACACCGGCGTCTTCGAGGGCGGCGAGATCTCGATGTTCTACGACCCGATGATCGCCAAGCTCTGCACCTGGGGACCGGACCGGCAGACGGCGGTCGAGGCCATGGCCGACGCGCTCGATCAGTTCGAGGTCGAAGGCATCGGCCATAACCTGCCGTTCCTGTCGGCCGTCATGCAGCAGCAGCGTTTTAGAGAAGGCCGGCTGACGACCGCCTACATCACGGAAGAATTCGCCGACGGCTTCCATGGCGTTGCGGCGGAAGCGCCGCCGCTGCGCAAGCTTGCCGCCGTCGCGGTTTCGGTCAATCAGGCGCTGCAAGAGCGCGCCAGCCAGATTTCCGGGACGATCGGCAATCACCGTCGCGTCGTCGGCCACGACTGGGCGGTCAGCCTCGGCGATCACACCTTCGCGGTAACGGCGGGGTCATCCGCCGACGGCGCCTTCGTCCGATTTGCCGATGGCAGCTCGGTTACCATCGCCGGAGACTGGGTGCCTGGTCGCACCCTTGCCACCTTCAACATCGACAATGAACCCTTGAGCGTCAAAGTCGATCTGGTCGGAACCGCCATCCGGCTCCGCTGGCGCGGCATCGACGTCGTCACGCACGTCAGAAGCCCGCGGGTTGCGGAGCTGGCGCGGCTGATGCCGAAGAAGCTGCCGCCGGACACCTCGCGCATGCTGCTCTGCCCGATGCCGGGTGTGATCACCTCGGTCACAGTCAAGGCCGGCGATACGGTCGAGGCCGGACAGGCGCTTGCCGTGGTTGAAGCGATGAAGATGGAGAACATCCTGCGCGCCGAAAAGAAGGCCGTGGTCAAGCGCGTGGCGGTCGCCGCCGGCGCCAGCCTCGCGGTCGACGAACTGATCATGGAATTCGAGTGACTGTCATAGCCGCCCTCATTCCTGTGCTTGTCACAGGAATCCAGCAGCGTCGCGTCTGCGATGCGAAGAATTCACTCTTTCACGCGAAGGACTTCGCGTGACTGGATCCCTGTGACAAGCACAGGGATGAGGCAAGGAAGGCGCCCTTTTTCGGGCAAGGAGCTAACGATGAGCCAAAAGACCATCAAGGACTGGGAAACGCTCGCCGAGCGCGAACTGAAGGCCGCGCCGGAAAGCCTTACCTGGCAGACGCCCGAAGGCATCGCGGTGAAACCGCTCTATACGGCTGATGACCTCGACGGCATCGATCATCTCGCGTCACTACCGGGCTTCGAGCCGTTCGTGCGCGGGCCGCGCGCCACCATGTATGCCGGCCGCCCCTGGACGATCCGCCAATATGCCGGTTTCTCCACGGCCGAAGCGTCCAACGCCTTCTACCGCAAGAACCTCGCGGCGGGACAGAAGGGCCTCTCGGTTGCCTTCGATCTCGCGACCCACCGCGGCTATGACAGCGACCATCCGCGCGTCGAAGGCGATGTCGGCAAGGCGGGTGTTGCGATCGACTCGGTCGAGGACATGAAGATCCTGTTCGATGGCATTCCGCTCGAGGAGATGTCGGTGTCGATGACCATGAACGGCGCGGTGATCCCGATCCTCGCTTCGTTCATCGTCGCCGGCGAGGAACAGGGCGTGTCGCGCGACAAGCTCTCAGGCACGATCCAGAACGACATCCTCAAGGAGTTCATGGTCCGCAACACCTATATCTACCCGCCGGAACCGTCGATGCGCATCGTCGCCGATATCATCGAGTATACGGCGAAGGAGATGCCGAAGTTCAATTCGATCTCGATCTCCGGCTATCACATGCAAGAGGCCGGGGCGACGCTGGTGCAGGAGCTCGCCTTCACGCTTGCCGACGGGCGCGAATATGTGCGCGCCGCCCTTGCCAAGGGGCTGAACGTCGATGAATTCGCCGGCCGGCTTTCCTTCTTCTTTGCGATCGGCATGAACTTCTTCATGGAGGCGGCGAAGCTTCGGGCGGCGCGCCTGCTCTGGACCCGGATCATGCAGGAGTTCGAGCCGAAGAAGCCGTCGTCGCTGATGCTCAGGACCCATTGCCAGACATCAGGCGTCTCGCTGCAGGAGCAGGATCCCTATAATAACATCATCCGCACCGCGTTTGAGGCAATGTCGGCGGCCCTCGGCGGCACGCAATCGCTGCACACCAATTCCTTCGATGAAGCGATCGCGCTGCCGACGGAGTTTTCCGCCCGCATCGCCCGCAACACCCAGTTGATTCTTCAGCATGAGACCGGCGTCACCAAGGTCGTCGATCCGCTCGCCGGTTCCTATTATGTCGAAAGCCTGACCAACGAGCTCGCCGAAAAGGCTTGGGCGCTGATCGAGGAGGTCGAAGCGATGGGCGGCATGACCCGTGCGGTCAACGCCGGCCTGCCGAAGCGACTGATCGAAGAGGCAGCAACGCGCCGCCAGGCAGCCGTCGACAAGGGTGAGGAGATCATCGTCGGCGTCAACAAGTACCGGCTCGACAACGAAGAGCCGATCGACATCCTGGAAATCGACAACAGTGCCGTGCGCGCCGCACAGATTCGCCGGATCGAGGAAACGAAGCGGCGGCGCGACAGCGCGAAGGTGAACGAGACCCTTGCCGTTGTTTCAAAGGTCGCATTGAGCGGCGAAGGCAACCTCTTGGCGGCCGCCGTCGAAGCGGCGCGGGCGCGCGCCACCGTCGGCGAAATCTCGGATGCGATGCGCGGCGCCTTTGGCGACCATGCCGCAACGCCCAAGGTCGTCAGCAAGATCTACGGCAAGGCCTATGAGGGCGAGCCGGAACTCGAAGTGCTCTCCGGGCGTCTCGACGAAGTCTCGGCGAAACTCGGCCGCAAGCCGAAGATCATGGTCGCCAAGCTCGGCCAGGACGGCCACGATCGCGGCGCCAAGGTGATCGCGTCGGCCTTTGGCGACATCGGCTTCGACGTGCTTGCCGGGCCGCTGTTTCAGACGCCGGAGGAAGCGGCCGACATGGCGCTTGCGAGCAAGGTCAATGTCATCGGCGTCTCTTCGCTTGCTGCCGGCCACAAGACGCTGATGCCGCAATTGGCCGAAGCGCTGAAGAAGCGCGGCGGCGAGGATGTCATCGTCATCTGCGGCGGCGTCATCCCGCGCCAGGACTATGACTACCTGATGGAGAATGGTGTCTCCGCGGTCTTCGGTCCCGGCACCAACGTGCTCGACGCGGCCCGCGCCGTGCTCGACCTGATCGAGGGCAAGCGCCGCAACATCTGATGCCGGGCGACGCGGAGGGGCATTGTGTCTCCGTTCGCCCCAAGCGGTTGTCGTTACCGGCCGACGCAACTATGGTGTCGGCATGACGTCGATCGCCGAAGTGTTCGGACCCTTTGCCTTGATGGCGCGCCTCTTCGTCCGCTTCTGGCCGCAGCTCCTGCTGATCGGCGCTTGCGGCGCCATCGCGAACGACCTCCTGATGCGGGCAGCGGTCTGGATCGGGATGCAGCATCCGCTCGGTGGCATGGTCACGCTCTCCCTCGTCGTGCTGGCGAAGCTCGTCGTCATCGTGCTGATGTTCATGGTCCTTCGACCGGGCTTGCCGGCACTCGAAGCGCTCCGCCAGCAACCGGCGACGGCGCCTGTCGAGACAAAGGCGCCGATGGCCGAGCGCAGGCTTCTTGCCGTCACAGCCGCTGCCCTGCTGCCGTTCTTTGCCTACTACGCCGCCTGGGGGTTTCTCGGCGATACCGTGCGCGAATATTCGCGATCAGCACTTGCTGCCGTGGCTTTCGGCGAAAAAGCCAACTTCTTCGATATTCTGGGATCGCGCGGCGTTCTCGTGTCGATCGCGTTCTGCTGGCTGTTGCGCTGGGGCGCAAAACGCATGAGCAAACGGAGCGAAGCACCCTTCTGGCGTCTGCTGATCGTGGCCGCAGATGCCAGCTGGATCTTCATCGGTCTCTACGGCCTGTCGGTCTGGAAGGACCAGGTGATCACCTGGCTTGGCGCCGGCAAGCTTTTGAGCATGAACGGTTTCGCCTTCACCGGCATTGCGTATGCCGCCGAGACCTTCGTGCCGGTGGAACTGAGAAAGCCTGACTGGAATAGCGAGGCGACAGGCCTGTTCTTCTATGCGCTCCTTCCGGTCATCTGGCTGGTCATGGCGGCCATCATCAACGGCTACGAACTTTCGAGCGCAACACAGCGCGCCCGGCCGGCATCGCCAAAGCCGCGCCGCGCCCGCACGCTGCGCAAATGGGTCGCCGATTTTCTCGACCACTTCGTCAGCGATTATCGCTCCCGTTATGCGCCGATCTGGACCTGCCTGAAGTTGACGCTCGGCTCGGGGTTGGCGGCACTTTTTGCTTTCATCATTGCCTACAATGCCATTTCCTGGCTCGGCGCCTGGACGTGGTATGCGGCAACACGGACGCTGGACGTGGCTGATCTCGCGAACTGGCGGCTCGTTTTCAATGCCTTGAGCCTTTTCATCGGCAGTCCCAGCGATCTCAACGGCGGCATCGTGCTCGATGCCCTGCGCATCACCCTTTTGGCAGCGATGCTCGAACATGCCGTTTCCCGTCAGGCCGATAAGGCCGAGATCAACTACGCGTCCACTTGAACACCAACGTCTCGTCGCTGGCGCCTGGATATTCGATCCGGAGCGAAAGGTCCCGCGCCTCCGCCGGAACGATGAAGCTCTCGGCCATGCGGACGGCCGTGCCGGCCTTGGCATCGGCAAAGGCCAGGACACTGCAGCGCGGACGCTCGGCCACCTCCGGATACATCTTTCGCACGATCGGCTCGGTCAGGGTGACCGGTTCGAACCGACGTCCTTTGCCGTCGATCAGCCGGACGCGGCAGGCGCCCTTCTCCAAAGCGGCGAGATCGGTCGGCGACGCCTCGAATTCGGCGAGAATGACGCGTGCGTCATCGGTGCGCGGCAGGCGCCGCATATCCATAAATTTCCATTGCCCGCCGGCGAAGGCCTGCGCTGCCCCATCCTCGACGACGATTTCCGCACTGCCGCCGGCGAGCCATTGGCTCTCAAGAAGGCTGTCCCATGAGCGGGCGACGAAAGCGAGCGGCAGCGCGACAATCAGCGCCAGCAGGCAGGTCCAGAAGGTGCGTTTCTCGCTCATGACTGCCTCCCTCAGCGCGCGGCCAGCGTCCAGGGCGCGCCGCTGCCGCTGCGCGCAATGGTGACGGTCGGCTTGATCTCGGCCGGCTTCTTGTCGCCGAGCGCAATCGACAGTTCCTCGGCGAGCGGCGACACACGACTGCGTGCGACGAGCAGCGTGCCCTTGTCGACGGCGGCCTCGGGGAGCTCGAAGGCAAGCAGCACCGGCCTTGGCAGGCCAGGCTCGAGCCGCTCCGTCGGCAGATAGCCCGGCACGGTCGAAAACCGCTGGCTCAGCGCATAGCGCAGGCCATTGCCCGCCAGCCATTCCGCAGACATCAACGTCATCGTTTCCGTCTTGGCAACAGCAGCGCCCTCGATGATCAGCCAAACACCTGATGTGGAGTAGTCCTTGACCCGCCCGAAGCTTTCAACCTTAAGCTGGCGCGCCAGATGCACATTGGCCGCGCCGAAGGCGAAGTCGCGCGTTTCCGCCCGCTCGCCGACAGCACCGTGAATGGCGATCGGCGCGGTGATGTCGCCGTAGCCGGGCGTGCTGTTTCGCATCGTATAGAGCGCGGCGATCGCAAGGCCGCAAAGCAGCAGCGTACGGAAAGCCGACATCATTGCTCCGTCGTCTCCGAGGCCTGCGTGACCGGCAATTCGACGACCGCAGCCGCACCGTCATCGAACCAATTCGGCGCGCCATAGAGATTGTCGCGCGGCCTGTAGATCTGTTTTCCGATCGCCAGCGAAAGCGTCTGCGGTTCCGGGCGGTCCGCCGGCCACTCCCAGGCAGCGACCAGTCTTTCCGGCATGTTCGGATTGATCGCACTGGCGATCCATTTGTCCCGCGCCAGGTAATAGGTGGGCTTGGGCTGCAGCGGAGCGGCGTCATCCTGGATCGTGATCAGGTTCATGAAACCGTTGCTGGTGGCGACGGACCGGTTGTCGACCTCGATATCCACCAGCAGGAACCGCTTCGGCTCGAACGGTTTCGTGCCGGTCGGTGGCAGGGACGACATCTGGGCGCCGTTGATGGTCACTTGCCACCGGCCCGTATCGACCGCCTGGCCTTTGCCTATGACCGGCACGGGAACCGGATTGGCTGCATCATAAACCGCCGAAGCAAAGGAAATCGCGGCCGCCGCCATGCCGCCGATGCCGGTGACAAGCATGATCAGCAGGCGCTGCCTGATCTTCGATCGCCGTACGATCGGCATATGTCCTCCATCCACCCAGCAGATGCTGCAACCGGAAGATAGGAAAGTTTGCCGCGGAAATCAAAACACGCGTGTCGGAAACGGTTTCTTCGGCAGACGCGGCGTCAGAACGAAAGCTCGGATGTGGAATATCGGAGCGTTGGAACGAAGCCCTGCGCCACGTAGACCGCACGAGCGGCTGTTGCCGACGGATCCATGCTGAGAAAGACCTCGCTGCACCCTGCGGATCGCAAATCGTCCAACGTCGCCCGGACGAGCGAGGTCCCGATCTGCCGACGGCGCGCTTCGGGCGCAACGGCCAGGTACTCTAGCCGCCCGAAATCCGTATCCGCGACCTTCAGCCAGACCGCCGCACCGAGAACGGCGTTGTCATCGCGCACATATCCAGCGTGATACCCTTCCGCCAGATATTCCCTCAACCGACCGGCGCAGTCGTCATCCCATTGAAAATGGTCTGCCAACAAAGTCGCAAGCTGAGGCAAGCGAGGATCGTCACGGTCTGTCAGTCTTTGCACGGTCCAGGCGTCACGCCCTTCCGCCTTCGGTTGACCCTCGGCAACCCAACCCATTTCCAGATTTTCGCGCCCCTCCACCCAGCCTCGGTTGAGGACGATTTCGCGCAGGTCGGGATTTGCAGCGCTGACGCAAAACCGGAGAGAGCCAAAACGCCGGCCTGCCAGCCGCTCCATAAGAGCCAGCACGTCCTCGGTCGCGACGGCCGCTTCGTCGAAACGATAGGGTCCAACGGCAACCGCAGCCTCGCTGCGATTTATCATCGTCCTACTCCCGAGATCCTCGGGGTTATAGAGGAGACCAAAGGCGGCGACCGGCCTTCCATCCGCCGCTTCAAGGATCCGCAGTTCCCTTCGCCAGTCCAAACCGTAGAGCTTGAACTCGGCGATGAGCTCCCCCGTCGTCTTGCATCTCGGATAGGCTGTGCCGCTGTCAGGGTTGTCGAATTCGCGCTGGAGCCGCGCCTCCAGCAAGGGCAGATCCGCGCTGCGGATCGGCCTGAGCTTCAAATTGTGCATCGTTGGATATCCTCTGCAGGCACGGCTCAGCAGTGCAGGGTCTTGTCGAAGGAGACCTTCGGAGACATGGGCTGCAGTCGCCGCGGCCTCGGACACCAGTGGTGGTTGCCCGTCGTCGAACGATGAAGACTTTGCCGGCTTTTGAGGAGAGCCGCCGGCCGGTGACCGGCGAATTGGATCAGATGCGGTGAATCTGCTGCTGCCCCTCGTCGGAGACAGGAGGCCTCTTCTCAAAGGTCGCGCGAATGGACATGGGCGCGCCATCGCCGCGCGACACCACCATGAACATCTGCAGTTGGCCGCCGCGCCGAACGAACTGGATGCCGAAGCTTCTGCCGCCATAGGCGCCGGAAACGGTTGGCTGCCACTGTCCCTTGCCTGCGGCAAGCGGCAGGTCGGCAAAACGCTCGACGTTCGCCACGGCCTGCCAGCCGTTGTTGCTGCTGACGGTCAAAAGGTCGCCGTGACGGACTATGCCGATATAGCATTTGTCGCACTGCCCGGCCGTGGAGGTCAGTTGCCGCCACTGTCCGACAAACGCATCACCATCAGCCCTGACGGGAGCGGCAGCGGAAAGAAGCAACAGACCGGCGACGCCGGCTTTGTACAGGATCTTCATGCTTCCCTCCTCGTCGCTGACCGACAGACACAACTCGACACAGTCTTTGATTGCGCCGCACAAGAAAAACAACCAAATCGAAGGCGGTCAAGATCTGGTGGGCTCAAAGCTGTGCATTGCCCGGCCACAACACGTTCGCCGCCCGCCAATTCCCCCGTGATTGGCGCTTGCCTTCTGCCCGCGACGGGCGACAATTGCATGCGGTGGAAAGCGGGGCCAGGAGCCATTCGGCCCACATTGTCCGCTGATCCGGGGAGGCCGGCTATGCGCAAACTGCAATCGCAAGGCGTTCACCACATCACGCTTGTCGGGGCGGACCGGCAGACGTCGATCGATTTCTGGGAAGGGTTGCTCGGCATGCCCTTCATTTTCGAGCAACCGAACCTCGACCGGGCGAGCGAAAGCCACCTCTACTTCGATCCGGGCGACGGCCGCCTGATCACGGTCTTTACCGACGAGAACCGCACGCCAGATCCCGAGCGCACCCCAACCGACATGGGCTGCGTGCACCACATCGCCTTTGCGGTTTCGCGCGCGACATTCAACCAGGCCGTGGAGCGGCTCGACGAGCGAAAGATCCGGCACAGCGGCGTCAAGGATCGCGGCTTCATGGATTCGATCTACTTCGAGGATCCGCTTGGATTGCTGGTCGAATTGGCTTCCTATCGCTTCGAACCGCCTGCGGGCCACAGCCACGCCGAGGTATTGATGGAAGCCCACAAGATCAGGATCGCTCGCGGCGACTACAACATCGCCGAGGTTCACCTTGCCGATGCGATCGAGGCGCTAATCGAGCGCACGCGACCCACGCTTTCGCCCGATCGCCTGGCAAAAGACCCGTACGGCCGACGCTAGCATCGGTCGGCGCAGGGAAAGGCCGCTCGATTTGCGCAGGTGGCTCAAGCAAGAGCAGCACCTGCCGAATGGCGCTAAAAAGGGAGGAATGCCATGTCCGCAATCCAGCTCAACGTCATCAAGCCCAGCGTCAACAACATGACGGCGCGCGTGTTTCTCAGGGCAGCCAATCTCGATTTCAGCGAAAACGATGTCTACGGCCAGACGCGCACGCCCGAATATCTGGCCCGAGCGCCCTCGCATCTGACACCGATGATCGAGATGGCGGACCTGCCCAAAGGCGCGCTTTGGGAAAGCTGCGCGATCATGCAGTACCTCTGCAACAAACATGGGCTGGATGACTTCTACCCGAGGGAACCCGAAGCGCGCGCGATGATCGACAGCGCCATGTTCTATCTAATCGGCACGTTCTATCCCTATCTCGCCCGCGCAACCTATCCGGCGCTGAACTTTCCGCTTTACGCGGGCGAAGTCGGCTGCAGCGATGCCGATGCGGAGACGAAGGAGATCGCCCGGCAGGCGGCGGTTGCAGCCCTTGCCGAACCGCTTGAGGTATTCCGCACGTTCTACATCGGCGACAAGCCGTTTATCGGGGGTGCCAAGCCTTCGATCGCCGATATCCGGCTCGCCGCAACGCTCGAGTTCCTGGCCGCGATCGACTATGAGCTGCCGGACTGGGCAAAGACCTACATGGCGAATATCGAACGAACGCTCGGACCTGCCTATGCCGAGCCCGCCGCCGATGTCCGTGGCTATATCGGCTATGTGAAATCGCAGCGTCAGTAGGCGGCTGCCTTGCCCTTCATTGGATGAGAAGAACGACGCCGGTTGCCCCGAGTGCGAGCGACCAAAGACGATCGAAATTGATCCAGGCCGAACGCAGGACCGCAAGATCGAACCAGGAGAAGACGGCAAGCGCCAGCGCGGCGGTCACCGTCAACATCGCGATGCTATGCACCGCGACGGCCGCGAGCGAGATCGGCAGCGAACTTGCCATCGTCAGGTCGCGTGCGTGACCTGCAAGACAGAGACTGAGCACCGCCGGCACCAGCATGAGGCCGGCCCCGTGGCTCGTCGCCATCAGGAAGGACCAGAGCGCAAGTCCCGCCATGCCAGTCCGCATCCCGATACGGACGCGATGGCGGTGGCCATAAACGGCGGTGTAGCCGGCGGCACCGAGAATGAGCAAGGCCGCAGCGATCCTGAACGTGTTCGGATCGAGCACCGAGCCGAATGCTGCGACCACCGCCAGCACGGTCGCGACCGAGATCGCGTGACCAACCGCAATGGGTGCCAGGGACAGCCAGACGACCCGGCTGCTCTGCCGGTGAAGCCCTAGCGCCACGGCAAACAGCCAGCCCATCGCCGGATTGAGGCCGTGAAAGGCGCCGAGGCCGGCGAGCGAGAGCCATGGCCAGACCGCCGTCATTCCCCGTGACCGGGCTGCACCACAGCTCCCTCCTCACGGATAACAATAGGAATCGGACGAGCAGTCGCCGCCTTCGAGGCGAACCTGATGCGGTCGGTGGCCCTTTGGCCAATCCACAAAGAAGCGCTCGTCGAACGCGATCCCGCCACCATCGGCAACATCGAGCTTGACCATCCATCCGTCGATGCCTTCGGGGTAGAACTGCGGATCGATAGCGCCATAGAGCGAATTGGTGAAATAGACGCGCTTGCCGTCGCGGCTGATCTCGACCATCTGCGGCCCGCCGTTGAGCGCGCCGTTCTTCGCCTTCGGATGGCTCGCACGCGAAACGATGCCGCCGATGCGGACCCGTCCTGTTTCCTTCGGCGCGAAGGGGTCGGAAACGTCGTACTGGATCATGTCGCCGGTGCCCCAGCAGGAAACGTAAAGGAACCGGTCGTCCATCGAGAGGTCAATATCGGTGACGAGCGGCGCAACCGCGCTGAAGCCTTTCAGCACCGGCGGCAGCAGATCCGGATCGGCCGGTTCAGCGGGGATCTCGATCACCTTCTTGACTGCCCATTTGTCGCCGTCGCGATACCAGGTCCAGATCGAGGCCGAGAGATCCTTGAGGCTGATGACGCAGCCGACGAAACCATAGGCTTTGGTCGGGTCGTGCGCCGGGCGCAGTTCGAAGACGAGCTGGTGCTCCTCGCCAAAATCGATCTCCTGCACGTGCTTGCGCTTGTGCAGGTCCCAGAAATGCAAGCGCCGGCCGTACTTCGAACCAAGCAGCACCTCGGGAACCAACCCGTTCTCGAACGTATCGGGCGTGCCCCATTCGCTTGTTATCATCGTGTCGTGGCCGAGGTGCCACCAGAAATCATAGGCGAGCTTCTGCGGTCCACGGTCCATTTCCCATTGGCCAAGAACGTCGAAGCTCTGATGGTCGAGCAGGAAAATGCCGCCGGGCGCCTTGCCGTCGCGATCGGCAAGCGCGTTGACGTAGATGCCTTCGGGTCCGCAATGGGTGGTGTGCAGCCGCGAATAGTTCGCCTTCTCGGCGATTTCCGAAGGCTCGATCACCCGCACGATCTTCGGATTGCGCGGGTCGGGCTTGGTGTCGATGATGTGCAGACGCGAGGAGCGCAGGCCCGGCACCACCAGGTAGCGGCGCTCGACATGCGGGTGCGGCGCGTTGGGGCACAGGCACGAGGAGCAAGCGTTCCAGCCGAAATGGTGCAGCTCGTCGCCGACATTCGGCATATCGATCCGTCCGACGATCTGCGAATAGGTTGGTGATGCCGGATCGACATCGACGACAGCGATCGCGTCCGGTCGTCTTCGATCCGGATCGAAAGCCGCCACGTAGGCGAGCGTCTCCTTTGGGGCCTTGGCCGCCATGCGCGGTGATGGATAGAAGGATGGATCGGGTCGCCACGTCGCCATTGCCATTCTCCCCCTAAGAGAAGTCCCGAATGCGCGGTTCCTGATGCAGGCTCCGGTCATGCGGCAAAAACGCGTCGGAAATGCGGCCTTTGCCTTATTTCCTGACGGGGATCGGAACGCTTCTGGTTGGACGAGACGGGACCGCGACCGGCAGAGGTCGGTTTAAAGACCTCACGTCTCGATCCGCAGCTTCATCCGGTCAGCGGCAAAACGGCTACGGGAATACTCGATCGGCTTGCCGTCGAGATCGGCGTTGGTCGACTGGGCTTCGAGCACGATTGCGCCGGGCGAGAGCTTCAGCATCGAAAGCTCCTCGGCGTCGGCATGCCGGGCGACGATCTCCGTCGAGGCGCGTACGTAATCATCCAGGCCTTGGGCTGCAAAGGCCTTGGTGACGGAGTGCAGCCGTTCGAATTCCTCGGCCATGCGCGGGAAGCGATGCGCAGGATAATAGCTCGACGACACCGAGAGCGGTCGGCCATCGCCGCTGCTGACGGTGCGAAGCTCGGTCACAGGATCGCCCGGCGAAATGCCGAGCGCCTTTGCGACCTCTCCGGTCGCCGGCAGTTCGGCATGGCCGAGCAGCCGCGTGCCGATCTCCTTCACCTGGTGGCCGAGACCTTGCGAGAAGCGCGTGCGCTTCGAGATCGGATAGCTCACCCGTTCCTTGCGCTCGATCATCGTGCCGCGCCCCTGGACGGCGCGCACCAGACCCTCTTCGGCGAGCGCCGCCAGCGCACTTCTGACCGTGTGCCGGTTGACGCCGAACTCGCCGGCGAGCGTGGTTTCCGGCGGCACCATGCCGGTCGCATCATAGTCGCCATTGCTGATGGCCAGGCGGATCCGGTCGGCGATCTGCCGCCACAGGGCGACCCCCGTCTGGCGCTCCACCACTTTTCGCACTGCCGTGTCTTTTCGCATTGGCATGTCACAAGCCTGTCATTTGCGGACGTTATGAAAAAGTATAAGATGTATAGTTGTCTAGATCAATAGACATTTGAGGTGAAAATGATGGATGCGAAGCTGAAACAGGAAAGCCCGCCGGATCCGGCGCGCAAGAAGGCCATGGGGCTGCTCGCCCGCGCAACCCTCGACGAGCTCAACGCCGCCTGGGAAGCGCTTGCCGACAAGCCGGACGTTCATCCGGTCCGCGGTCCTGAAACCGGCCTTGTCATGGTGCGCGGCCGCATCGGTGGCGGCGGCGACGCCTTCAATCTCGGAGAAGCCACTGTTTCGCGTGCCACAATCCGCCTTTCGACTGGCGAGATCGGCCACGGGCAGTTGCTCGGCACGGACCGGCAGCGCGCGCGGCTCGCGGCCATCTTCGACGCCCTTGCCCAACGGGACGGCGACAGGGTGGGCGTCGAGGCCCTGCTTGGCCGCGTGGCCGACCGGCTTGCCCAGGAAGAACGCCGAAAGGCCGAGGAGACCGCGGCCACCCGCGTCGACTTTTTCACCATGGTCCGGGGAGACGACTGATGGCCAGCCAATCGCAAATTTATGCCGGCGCCTTTGCCGATCCGGTCTTTGCAGCCCAGTCCGTCTTCCGCGACCTGATGGATGGCTTTGCACGCCCCGGCACGATCAAGCGCCTTGGTGCGACGAGCACGCCCCCCGTTCCGCTCGCCGCGGCCGCCGGCGCCGTGGCGCTGACCTTGTGCGACCATGACACCCCCGTCTGGCTGACGCCGGCGCTTTCCAAATCGGCCGTTCCGCAGTGGATCGCCTTCCACACAGGCGCCCCACTTACCACCAGCAAGACCGACGCGCGCTTTGCCTTCATCGAAAAGGGCGCAGCCTTCCCCGGTTTCGACCAGTTCTCGCTCGGCACGCAGGAATATCCGGACCGCTCGACGACGCTCGTCATCGAAGTCGAGGCGCTGACCGGCGGGCCGGTGCTGACCGCCAAGGGCCCCGGTATCAAGGACGTAACGGACGTTGCGGTGAAGGGGCTGCCGGACGTCTTCCTTGAATTCTGGACGGCCAATCGCGCGATTTTTCCGCGCGGCGTCGATCTCGTGCTGACGGCCGGCGACAAGCTCGTCTGCCTGCCGCGCACCACCCGTCTTTCGCTCAAGGAGGCGTGAGCCATGTATGTAGCCGTCAAGGGCGGGGAAGCCGCCATTGCCAATGCCCATCGCCTTCTCGCCGATCGCCGCCGCGGCGACCGCAATCTTCCCTCTATCACCATCGACCAGGTGGTCGAGCAACTCGGCCTTGCCGTCGATCGGGTGATGGCGGAAGCCTCGCTCTACGACCGCGCGCTCGCAGCGCTTGCCGTGCGCCAGGCGCGCGGCGATATGATCGAAGCGATCTTCATCCTGCGCGCATACCGCACGACGCTGCCGCGCTTCGGCTATTCCGAGCCAGTCGATACCGCCAACATGAAGGTCGAGCGCCGCGTTTCGGCGACCTACAAGGATCTGCCGGGCGGTCAGCTGCTGGGCCCGACCTTTGACTACACCCACCGCCTGCTCGACCCGTCGCTCATCGCTGACGAGGCTGTCGAAGAACCGGCGGTCAAGGAGCCCGGCGAACACGTGATGCGCGTTTCCGACATTCTCGACGGCGAAGGCCTGATCGAGGGTGACGGGCAGATGCCCGAAGGCCACGTCATGGGTGACCTCACCCGCGAGCCGATGGAGTTTCCGATGGCCCGGGACCTCCGCCTGCAGGCGCTCGCCCGCGGTGACGAAGGCTTCCTGCTAGCGCTCGCCTACTCCACCCAGCGTGGCTACGGCCGCACCCATCCCTTCGTCGGCGAAGTCCGCATCGGCGAAGTGGAGGTCGAGCTCGACCTGCCGGAACTCGGCTTTGCCGTCTCGCTTGGCACGATCCGCGTGACCGAATGCCAGATGGTCAACCAGTTCATGGGCTCGGCCAAGCAGCCACCGCAGTTCACCCGCGGTTATGGCCTCGTCTTCGGCCAAAGCGAACGCAAGGCGATGTCGATGTCGCTGGTCGACCGGGCGCTCAGGACCGACGAATTCAACGAGGACATCGTCGCCCCCGCCCAGGACCAGGAATTCGTCATCTCGCACGCCGACAACGTCCAGGCGACCGGCTTCGTCGAGCATCTGAAGCTGCCACATTATGTCGACTTCCAGGCCGAACTCGATCTCGTCCGCCGCATGCGTCGGGACTACGACGCCGCCAATTCCGGCGAGACGGCAAAGGAACAGCGGGAGGCGGCCGAATGATCGGATTTTCCTCCAGTCTTGACGGCTCAGTCGCCGCCACCGTCCCCGCCGCCGCAATCGCCGCCATCACCGGCATAGACGCCACCGGCGTGGCCCCCGCCGTCGTTGTTGCGCGCTCGGCTGTCCGGTTCTCGCGCCTCCCGGCGGGCAATGCCGAACAGGCCGGCAACCGCGGAACACACCAAGAAGATTCCAACCACCCAAACGAAAATCTCGCTCACATCCTGGCCCCATCAGCGGTCGACACACTCAAGGGTAATCGGCGATGAACGACCTTGCTACCTATAATTTCGCCTATCTGGACGAACAAACGAAACGGATGATCCGCCGCGCGATCCTGAAGGCGATCGCCATCCCCGGCTACCAGGTGCCGTTCGCGTCGCGCGAAATGCCGATGCCCTATGGCTGGGGCACCGGCGGCGTCCAGGTGACCGCCTCGATCCTCGGACCGCAGGACGTGCTGAAGGTCATCGACCAGGGCGCAGACGACACCACCAATGCCGTCTCGATCCGCGCCTTCTTCCAGAAGGTCGCCGACGTCGCCGTCACCACCCGGACGAAAGAGGCGACGATCATCCAGACGCGCCACCGCATCCCGGAGGAGAAGCTCTCCGAGGGACAGACACTCGTCTACCAGGTGCCGATTCCGGAACCCTTGCGCTTCCTCGAGCCGCGCGAGACCGAAACCCGCAAGATGCATGCGCTCGAGGAATACGGGCTGATGCATGTGAAGCTCTACGAGGACATCGCCCGCAACGGCCATATCGCCACGACCTACGCCTATCCGGTCAAGGTCGAGGGTCGCTACGTGATGGACCCGTCGCCGACGCCGAAGTTCGACAATCCGAAGATGCACATGTCGGAAGCCCTCCAGCTCTTCGGCGCTGGCCGCGAAAAGCGGATCTATGCCGTGCCGCCCTATACCGACGTCGTCAGCCTCGATTTCGACGACCATCCCTTCGAGATCCAAACGTTCGACAAGCCCTGCGCGCTCTGCGGCGCAGAGGACGTCTATCTCGACGAGGTGATCCTCGACGACAAGGGCGGACGCATGTTCGTCTGCTCCGATACCGATCATTGCGAAGACCGCCGCGCCTGTGGCCATGCAGGTCACATGCTCGCACGCCAGGAGGCCGCAGAATGAGTACGCTCCCGCTTCTGAAAGTGAACGACGTCTCGAAGTTCTACGGAAGCCGCATCGGCTGCCGCAACGTTTCCTTCGAGCTCTATGCCGGCGAAGTGCTCGCCATCGTCGGCGAATCCGGCTCCGGCAAAACGACGCTTCTGTCCTGCCTATCGACGCGCCTGATGCCGACGTCGGGCATCGTCGAATATCACATGCGCGACGGCCAGTACCGTGATCTCGCCCGCATGGGCGAGGCCGAGCGTCGCTTCCTAATGCGCACCGACTGGGGCTTCGTGCACCAGAACCCGGCCGATGGCCTGCGCATGACGGTTTCGGCCGGCGCCAATGTCGGCGAACGGCTGATGGCCGTCGGCGATCGCCACTACGGCAACATCCGCGCCACCGCCAGCGACTGGCTTGAGCGGGTGGAAATCGGTATCGACCGTATCGACGACCAGCCGCGCGCCTTCTCGGGCGGCATGCGCCAGCGCCTGCAGATCGCCCGAAACCTCGTCACCTCCCCTCGCCTCGTCTTCATGGACGAGCCGACCGGCGGCCTCGACGTCTCGGTTCAGGCGCGCCTGCTCGATCTGGTGCGTGGTCTCGTGCATGACCTCGGGCTTGCCGCCATCATCGTCACCCACGACCTCGCCGTCGCCCGTCTCCTCTCGCACCGCATGATGGTGATGAAGGACGGCGCGGTCATCGAACAGGGCCTGACCGACCGCGTACTCGACGATCCGCGCGAGCCCTATACCCAGCTCCTCGTCTCCTCGATCCTGCAGGTGTGACGCATGATCGCGAAACGTGAAAATCGGTTCTCGGACAAGATCATGCGCATAGGAAAGTAAGAACCATGGCAACTCCTCTCGTTGTTTCCGAAGTCGCAAAAAGCTTCACCATGCACCTGCGCGACGGTATTCGCCGGCCGGTCGTCGCCAACGTCTCCTTCTCGGTGAAGGCGGGCGAATGCGTCGTTCTCGGCGGCCCCTCCGGCGTCGGCAAGAGCTCGATCCTGAAAATGCTCTACGGCAATTATGGCGTCGACGAAGGCCAGATCCTGATGGATCACGACGGCAAGCTGGTGAACCTCGCAACCGCCGAGCCGCGCACCGTGCTTGAAGTCCGGCGCACCACGCTCGGCTATGTCAGCCAGTTCCTGCGGGTCGTGCCGCGCGTCTCCTCGCTCGACATCGTCGCCGAGCCGCTGCAGGCTCGTGGCATGCCGCTCGAAGAGGCCCGCACCCATGCGGCCGAACTGCTGAACAAGCTGAACCTGCCGCGCGAACTCTGGAGCCTGCCGCCGGCAACCTTCTCCGGCGGCGAGCAGCAGCGCGTCAACATCGCCCGCGGCTTCATCACCGACCACAAGATCCTTCTGCTCGATGAGCCGACCGCTTCGCTCGATGCGAAGAACCGGGCGGTCGTGGTCGAGCTGATTGCCGAGAAAAAAGCCAAGGGCACGGCGCTGATCGGCATCTTCCACGACGAAGAAGTGCGCGACGCGGTTGCCGACCGCATCCTCGACGTTTCTGCCTTCTCGCCCAGGAAGGCTGCCGCATGAGCCAGAAGCTCGGGCTCGAGCCCTTCATCCACCCGACGGCGAGCGTCAACAATTCGACGCTCGGGCGTTACACCGAAGTGCAGGAGCGCTCGCGGCTCGACGAGGTCGAGTTCGGCGACTACTCCTACATCATGCAGGACGGCTCGATCTGGTGCGCGACGATCGGCAAGTTCGTCAACATCGCCGCCGCCGTGCGCATCAACGCCACCAACCACCCGACCTGGCGCGCGACGCTGCATCACTTCACCTACCGTGCGCCGAACTACTGGGATGATACCGAACTCGATCACGACCTCTTCGCCTGGCGGCGGTCGAACCGGGTGACGATCGGCCATGACGTCTGGATCGGCCACGGCGCCACCCTCCTTCCCGGAGTCAATGTCGGCAATGGCGCCGTGATCGGTGCCGGTGCGGTCGTTTCGAAGGACGTCGCCCCCTACACCATCGTCGGCGGCGTGCCGGCCAAGCTCATCCGCGACCGTTTCAACGAAGGCGTCGGCGAGCGCATGGACGCGCTCTCCTGGTGGGATTGGGACCACCAGCGCCTGCGCCGCGCGCTCGACGATTTCCGCGAGCTGACGGCGGAGGAATTTCTGGTGCGTTACGCCTGAGTGATACGGCGCCGGGCACAGGTTCGGCGCCTTTTCGAACTGAGAACGCGGCGGTTACGGCCCGTTCACCAGCCTCAGAATCAACTGGTGAATGTTGCCACCATCGGTCAGTTCCACCTGGTCGAAATCCCGGCTGCGCTGGCGTTGCGCCTGCGAGAGCGCACCCAGACGCTCGGTCATGACTGTCCTGATCTTGCGGCACTTCGGATCGTCGGGAACGGTCAGCCCCAACGTTGCCTGCTCGATCGCACGCACCATCTCCTTGATGAAGTCACCATGTACGAGCTCGTGCTTGCGTACGCCGTCGATGAAGACGTCCCAGTTCTCGCGCGTGCCTGAAGGCAGCGGCTTTGCCGGTTTCGGCAGGGTGTAGGTGATGATCAGCTTCGGCTTTGCCACGGCCAGCACACAGGCGCCGCCCTGCTCTTCGTATTTTCGCGTCCAGGTCAGCTTGAAATTGGTGTGGGCGATCGCCCTGCCGATACCAGCCTTGGGGCCGCGCTCGCCGATCGAGGCATAGAGCTCCGCGCCCGTCTGTCCGTTGACGGTGTAGAGCGCTTCCTTTTCGACCGCTTGCCATTCCGCCGAGGCGGTGTGCGGCGCACTTGCGAGACAAAGGGCAATCAGCCCAAAGCAAAGGCTTCTGTTCAATCCGGTCCCTCGACATTCGCTCTTATGGCGCCAACTCCCGCTGGTCTTCCTTAACCGCGAATCGGAGGATGGCAACAGCGCAAAATACAAAGGCACCGCACGCTCGTCTGAGTGTGCGGTGCCTTTGTTGTCATATGCGTCCCGTCGAGCCAGCCATGGGAGGAGCAGCGGCCCGCCGCCGGACGTTAGTTGACGGCCGTCAGCGTCATCGACGTGCCGGTTGCGGCCAGGTTGAGGCCGATCTGACCGGTCACGCTGATCGTCTGCAGGTGGATCGACCCAGAGGTGCCGCCGACGAGGATGTTGGCACCGATACCGGCGCCGACGGTCGCTTCCGCGGTTGCACCCTGATAGAGGCCGCCGAGCGAGCCGCGGTGGTAGCCGGCGGTCGGGGCGAACACGGCCCAGATCAGGCGGCTTTGCGTCGTGAAGCCGACATCGACGCCCATCTTGCGGATGGCGCCCGAATAGTGGTCGGACGCTTCGGCGCCCATGGTCGAGCGGAAGACGCAATCGACTTCCTTGGCCGACCCGAGCACATAGCCGACACCGCCGGCGATATTGCAGTCGAGGTAGCCGATCTTGACGCCATTGCTGGTGTCGGGCTCAGGCTGCGGTTGAACTGTCGCGAGATCGGCTGCGTTTGCGGCGATCGCGCCAGCGAGAACCAGAGACGCTGCGGACACCTTCACGGCAAAACTCTTTTTCATTCTTGTCTCCTTCTCGGAACGTCAGAAATGATTGTCATTTGACCGGCGGCACGCGAACTCAAAAACATAGCGCACGCTGCAGGAAAACAAAGCCATAGCCCGCGATCGGGCAATTCCGTGGCAAGCTTTTAGCAGATGATAAAATTGGTCGGGTTTCCCCAACAATGACTGCAGATAGTGTTGAAAAAGCCACGAAAAGGCGGGGCTTGAGCCTTCTGCCAACGTATGCTGGCGCGGCATCGTAGTGACAGCGGCGCCGAACGGCGCAGAGAGAGGCGGTCACATCGGAAGAGGTTTCCGATCGGGCGGCGACGCCACCCGACCGGACGAGACAATTAATCTCAGGCCTTTGCGGCCTGCGCCAGCACGTCGGCGGCAACGCGAGCCGTCAGCGCCAGCGAAACGGCGCCGGCGTCCGGATGGCCGATGCTCTTTTCGGCGAGCGGCCGTGCACGGCCGAGCTTCGGCGTCAGGCCGGACGTGGCTTCGGCCGCTTCGGTCGCAGCCTTTGCCGCCGTCTGCCATGCCTCGATCAGCGGCTTTCCGGCGGCAAACTCGCGCTCAAGGGTCTCGACGAAAGGCACCAGCGCATCGACCAGCGTCTTGTCGCCGATACGGGCGCGGCCAAGGCGGGTCACGCCATCGAGCGCACGGCGGGCGCCGTCGACAACAGCGGCATCGCTCGGGGCTGCATCATCGTTGAAGGCATTGCTCCAGGCGCGCAGCAGCAGGCCCCAGATCGCACCCGACGTGCCGCCTGCCCGGTCCGCCCAGGCATCGCCCGCCACCGCCAGCACGCTGGCGGCACCTGCGCCGGCAGCCACAGCGGCCTTTGCCGCTTCGTCCGCCGCCGCCGACCCGCGGCGCATACCCTGTCCGTGGTCGCCGTCACCGGCAAAGGCGTCGATGCGACCGAGCTCGTCTTCCGCCTGCTTCAGCGCTTCGGCCATTTCGCCGATCAGCCGCGCAATGCACACACCGCTCTGACGGGAAGCCTCGGAAGCCGGCGCGAAGGAGATCGCTTCGTCATCATCTTTCAGCGTATCGGTCGCAGGTTCCGTGGCGATGATTGCGCCCTTGCGCAGCGCCGGCGCATCGCAGGCAGCGCGCCAGTAGGTCTCGAGCTCGTCGTTCAGCCACATCAGCGTCAGCGAGCAACCCTGCATGTCGAGGCTGGTGACGAATTCACCGCATTCCGGATCGACGATCTCGAGGCCGGCCGCCTTCAGTTCCTTTTCGATCGCGACCCAAAGCACGAAGAGCTCTTCATACTTGGTCGAGCCGAGGCCGTTCAGAAGCGGTGCGACCTTGCGCACGTCGGCCGGCCGCTCGGCAAGCAGCTTGCCGACGAGCAGCTTGGCGAATTCTGTCGCCGAAACCATCTTCTCTTCGCGGATGCCGGGTTCGCCGTGGATACCGAGACCAAGCGCCATCTCGCCCTTCGGCACGGTGAAGAGCGGTCCCTTGGCGCCCGGAAGCGTGCAGCCACCGAAAGCAACGCCGAAGGAGACGGTGCGGTCGTTGGCAAGACGGGTGACGCGCTCGACCTCATCGAGATTGAGGCCCGCTTCGGCAACAGCCCCAGCAACCTTGAAGACCACGAGGTCGCCGGCGATGCCGCGGCGCTTGGCCGGCGTTTCAGCCGACGCACTGGCGACGTCATCCGTCACCGGCACGATGCGCACGTCGATGCCTTCGGCGCGCAGGCGCTCGGCGGCGACGCCGAAATTCAAGACGTCGCCGGCATAGTTGCCGAAGCCGAGCAGCACGCCGCCGCCCTGATCGGCCACCCGGCAGACGCGGGCAACGGCCGCGGTTGACGGCGAGGCAAAGACATCGCCGGCCACGGCCGCATCCGCCATGCCTGGGCCGACATAACCGGCAAAGGCCGGATAGTGGCCGGAGCCGCCGCCAACGACGACGGCGACCTTGCCCTTCGGCACCTTGGTCGAGCGCACGACCCCGCCCTTCACGAGACGGACGTTGCGCGCATAGATCGAGCTGAATCCGGCAAGCGCGGTCGTCGCAAATTCTTCCGGTGCGTCAAAGATTGTGGTCATCGCGTCTCTTCCCTTAGTCGCGAGGCAGAATACGCCTCAGATAGTCCCGATTGGCGGCGCTGACGGAGAGCCCGTCGCCACCGTAATGCTCGCAGAGGAACGGGTTGTCGAAGCCATGCGCCAAGGCCATGCGAATCGCCGCCCGATAGTTGATGACGCCGAATTCCAGCGGCGCCGGATGAGTAACTACCAAGCCCGAGGTCTCATCCTCGGTACGGTAGTAGTTCTTGACGTGCCAGTATTTGGCAAAGGGTGCAACCTTGGCCATCATCGGCTGCCAGTGCTCCACCGGACGGTGAAGGCGCACGAGATTGCCGAGGTCGGCATTGATGCCGACGTTCGAAAGGCCGACATCGGTGACGAAGCGCACAGCGCTATCGGCCGAGCCGATATAGGTGTCCTCGTACATTTCGAGCGCGAGCTCGATGCCGAGTTCCTCGGCATGGCGACCGAGTTCGCGGATGCGCTGAACCGCTTGTCTCCAGATTGCCGGATCTTCCGGGTTCTTGACGCCATCGACGGTCCAGAACCAGAGCGCCTTCTTCTGGGCGTCGGTCAAGGGTCCGAAGAAGCCGAAGGAGACCGAGCCCGCGCCGATCGCCGCAGCCGTGTCGATGACACGATGCCCATAGGCGAGATATTCGTCGCCATGTTCCGGATCGATGACGCTACGACGCGCCGTCGAGATCGCCGGCATGGAAAGGCCGAGGTCTCGCGTCAGCTTGACGAAGTCATCCCGGCGCGAGGCCGACAGATCGGCGAGCCGGATCCAGCTGTCGGTCGGGTCAAGCTCGGTGAAGCCGGCGTCGACGACATCGGCGAGCGTTTCTGCCCATTGTTCGACTGACTGATCCTGAACGGAGCTGCCATCGGCAAGCACGTTCGGATACTGGATCATTGCGGCCGCGATCGGCCAGGTTTCACGGGTCCATTTGCGCGATGGGTTCGCCATGGTTTTCCTCACTCATTCTTGCGACGCAGTCCCGAAGGGGCCCGCGCCGCGTTTTTCCGATGCGCTCGTTTGAGGTGCGGCGGCTCCGTCAAGCCGCCGCGCTGCCGTCGCCATGCGGCGTGGCCGCATCTTGCTTGCGCTTGCGGACCAGGCCGATCAGCCCGAAGACAAGCGGCGACAGCAGAAGGGCAAGAGCAAGCGCCATCAGAGAGGAAACCAGCGGGTTTGACCAGAAGATGTTCAGGGTGCCGCCGGATAGAAGCATCGACTGGCGGAAGGCGTCCTCGGCCTTGTCGCCGAGCACCATGGCCAGAACCAGCGGCGCCAGCGGGTAGTCGAGCTTCTTGAAGACATAGCCGAGCACGCCGAAGCCGATGACCATGAAGATGTCGGAGACCGAATTCGCCACCTGATAAGCGCCGGAGAAGATGACGGCGACGATGATCGGGCCGATGATCGCAAAGGGCACGCGCAGGATCGAGGCGTAGAGCGGCACGGTGGCGATCACCAGGAAGACGGCGACGACGTTGCCGAGATACATGGACGCGATCAGGCCCCAGACGAAGTCCGGCCGCTCGGTAAAGAGCATCGGGCCGGGGGTCAGACCCCAGATCATCAGGCCGCCCATCATGACGGCAGCCGTTGCCGAGCCGGGAACGCCGAGCGCCAGCATCGGTAGCAGCGCCGAGGTGCCGGCCGAGTGGTCGGCGGTCTCGGGTGCGACGACGCCGCGCGGGTCGCCCTTGCCGAACTTCGACTTGTCACGGGCCGAGCGGCGGGCAACGCCGTAGCTCATGAAGGACGCGGCGGTCGGGCCGGCGGGCGTGATGCCCATCCAGATGCCGATGATCGTCGAGCGCAGGATCGTGAACCAGTAGCGCGGGATCTCGACCAGCGTGCGACCGATCTCAACGAGCTTGACGCGCGCCTTGATGCCTTCGAAGCGCAGGCCCTCTTCCGTCGTCAGCAGCAACTCGCCGATGCCGAAGAGACCCATGACCGCAATCAGGAAGCTGACGCCCTTGATCAACGTCGGAATATCGAAGGTCAGACGCAGGTCGCCCGAGATCGTGTCCATGCCGACGGATGCAAGCGCAAAGCCGAGCATCATCGAGACGAGGGTCTTGAAGGGCGATTGCGCGCCCATCGAGATGAAGCTTGCAAAGGCAAGGAAATAGACCGCGAAATATTCCGGCGACGAGAAGCGCAGCGCGAAGTTCGCGACCCAACCGGAAAGCAGCGTGATCATCACGACGCCGGCGAGCGCACCGATGCCGGCGGAAACGAAGGCGAGCGTCAGAGCCCGGCTCGCCTGCCCGGCCTTGGCCATCGGGTAGCCGTCGAACGTGGTCGCCACCGACGAGGGTTCGCCGGGAATGTTGAACAGGATCGATGTGGTCGATCCGCCGAAGAGTGCGCCCCAGTACATGCAGGAGAGCAGGATGATGGCGGAGATGGGATCCATCGAGAACGTCAGCGGCAAAAGCAGCGAAACGCCGTTCGGCGCGCCGAGGCCGGGCAGCACGCCGACCAGAATGCCGAGCGTGACGCCGATCATCATCAGCAGGATATGGTTCCAGCTGAGGATGTGGCCGAAGCCATCGATCAGAAGACCGATATTTTCCATGTCATTCCTCCCGGGGCTTAAAGCGCGTCACGATCCTTGAGGTCCGCTCCCTGCGCTTTAAGTCTTTGATTTTTTTGCTTGTCGTTAGCGCAAGAGCGCCGTGCGCGCTTGCGCGACATGCCCTTGGGCGGTCGGGATCAATAGATCCCGAACCAGGCCTCGATCGGTCCCTTGAGCAGCGGAACCTTGAAACCGAACTCGAAAATGATGAAGAAAAACAGCGAAACGGCGATACCCGACGGCAACGCGATCCACCATTTGTAGCGCCCCTGGAAGAGCATGGTTCCGGCGATATAGAGCGCCGTGCCGACATAGAGGCCGAGCCAGGCGGATACGCCGGCAAAGGCGACCAGCGGCAGCAGGAACGACGTCACCACCTTGGCGCGGTGGCCGTCGATGAAGATCTCGCCGGACCCGCGATGTTTCACGAGGGCGTGGATCGCATTCGCGACGCTTCCGAGAAGGATCAGAAGGCCAACATAGAAGGGAAAATAGCCGGCTTCGGGACCGAATTCCGTCCAGCCCGCGCCGATATCGAGAGATCCGTAGCAGACCGCAGCGCCAAAGGCGCCGGTCAGCGCGGCAACACCAAGCTCAACCGCGAAGCGGGAGACCCCATTCGCACCGTTCTCGCTCATGATCGTGACCTTTCAAAGCGAATGACGGGCGCCGGATGGCACCCGTCCCGATCGTCGCCTGTTAGTTGGCGAGCCAACCTTCGCGCTTCAGCACTTCGCCGACAGCAGCGCCATCCATCTCGATGGCGGCCTTGAAGTCGTCGCCGGCGATGTAGGCAGGCGACTGCGACGTGTCGGTCAGGTACTTCGCCCATTCCGGCGTTTCCGAAACCTTGCGCATCAGGTCGGCATAGAACTTGACCACATCCTGGTCAACGCCAGCCGGCAGCCAGACGGTGCGCGGCATGGAGTAGTTGTCGATGGCGATGCCCGATTCCTTGCAGGTCGGAATGTCGCTCCAGCCCTTGTCGCCAGCAACCTTGGCGTCGTTGGTGAGCTTGACGCTCTTGAAGACGCAAAGCGGCTTGACCATGCCGGCCTGCCACTGACCGAGGTTTTCGCTCGGGTTGTTGACGTTGGCGTCGAGGTGCTCGCCGGCGAGCTGGACGGCTGCTTCGCCGCCGCTCTTGAACGGGATGTAGTTGATCGTCGCGCCGGTCGCCTCGTTGATCATCGAGGTCAAGATCTGGTCGACATCCTTCGACTGGCTGCCGCCGATCTTCAGGCCGCCTTCCTTCGCCTTGGCGGCAAAGTCGGCTGCGGTGTTGTAGGACGCCTTGCCGTTGACCCAGAGAATGAACTCGTCGGAGGCAAGCGCTGCAACCGGGGTCAGGTCTTCGATCTTGTAGGGAACCTTGGCACGGACCGGCAGGAGATAGGCGTTGTTGGTGCCGAAGGTGAGCTTGTAGGCATCGCCCTTGTTCGTCGCCGTGTAGACGAAGCCTTCGGCGCCGCCGGCGCTGCCCTTGTTGGTGACAACGACCGGAGCCTTCATCAGCTCGTACTTGCCGATGATCGCCTGGATCGTGCGGGCGAAGATGTCGGTGCCGCCGCCGGGGCCGGCGGTGACGACGAATTCAACCGGACGGTCGGGCTCGAAAGCTGCGGCCGGAGCGGCAACGCCGAAAACGGCTGCCATGATGCATGCGATGGATACGGTATTCTTCATGCGGGTCCTCCCGTTTTTGTGGTTCTGCGGCGCAAGACCTCCTCCTGCGCCGTTATTGCTTGAAAGCGTGCGAAATCAGGCAGCAGCCTTGAGAGCCGCCTTTTTCTTCGCCATGCGCACCGCCAGAAGCAGCGCTTCGCGGCTGGCGCCGACGTCGGCAATGCCCTTGCCGGCGATGTCGTAGGCAGTGCCGTGGGCCGGCGTGCACAGCGGGAACGGCAGGCCGCCCATCATGGTCACGCCCTTGTCGAAGCCGATCAGCTTCATCGCGATCTGACCCTGGTCGTGGTACATGGTCATGACGGCGTTGTAGCCTTCCTTCAGCGCACGGCCGAAGACCGTGTCGGCCGGGAACGGGCCGTCGACGTTGAAGCCGAGCGCCTTGGCCTTTTCGACAGCCGGCTCGATGATGTCGATCTCTTCCATGCCGAAGCTGCCGCCGTCGCCGGCGTGCGGGTTGAGACCGGCAACAGCGATCTTCGCCTCGCTGTAGCCTGCTTCCTTGAGGCAGTTCTGGGTCAGTTCGAGCTCGGCAAGGATCGCCTCGACCGAAAGATTGTCGGCCACTTCCTTGATCGGGATGTGCGAGGTGACGCGGGCGTTCCAGACCTTCTCGAGAACGTTGAATTCACGGATCTTGCCGGTGAAGCTCAGGACGTCGGAAACGAAACGGATCTCGTCGTCGTAGCCCGGATAGGCAAAGCGCATCGCCTTCTTGTTGAAGGGCGTGAAGCACACCGCCTCCGCCTTCCCGGCATGCGCCAGCTCGAGCGCTGCGCGGAAGTTGCGGGTCGCAAAGGTGCCGCCCGCAAGCGTCGCCTCGCCGCGAACGACGTCGGCCGGATCGAGATGACCGAGATCGACGAAAACATGCCGCTCGGTTCCGGCGGCATCGAGGCCTTCCAAGGTCGAGGACGCGAGGTCGAGTGTAACGCCGGCAATGCGCGCGCCTTCATCGAGGATGCGACGATCGCCGATCGTGATGATGTGGGCAGCCTCGCGAATATCGGAAAGCGCCAGCAGCTTTGCCGTGAGTTCCGGGCTGATGCCGGCCGGATCGCCCATAGCGAGCGCGATGACAGGACGCGCGCCGGTAGCGGCTACACCGTTGGTCGTCATGAGAGATGTCCTCCACTTCATTCTTTCGAAAGCCGTCATACGTTATTCAAAATTCTGCATCAAGTCTTTTGTATTCTGTATGCAGCATTTTCTGTTGACGATATCGGAGCCCGTCTCCATGCTTTAATGAGACAGCGCTGATTCAATTGGCGCGAACGGGAACAGACGGCCGACACTTCAGTCGCCAGATGCAGAAGCGAAACGATGAACGAAATTACCTCTCTGGAGAAACGCCCCGAGGGCGGCCCCGGCCCGATCCGACGCACTGCGCTGCACGACACGCTGGTCACGCATCTGCGCGACATGATCATCGAGGGTGATCTCTCGCCCGGCACGCGTCTGCATGAAGGTCAACTCGGCGAGCAGCTCGGCGTCTCGCGCACGCCGCTGCGCGAAGCCATCAAGTATTTGGCAAGCGAGGGGCTGGTGGAGCTGGTGCCGAGCAGAGGTGCTGTCGTCAAGCGCTTCAGCGGCAAGGATATCCGCGACATGCTGACCGTGCTGCGCACGCTCGAAGAGCTGGCCGGCCGGCTTGCCTGTGACGCTGCGAGCGACGCCGGCATCGCCGAAGTGCGGGCCCTGCACGACGAGATGGTCCGCCGCTACAAGGCCGGCGAGCGGCTACAGTATTACAAGCTCAATCAGCAGATCCACTCGGCGATCGTCCAGCTCTCGGACAATGCGCCGCTCGCGGATATGCACGGCGTGCTGCAGACACGCCTGAAGCGCATTCGCTTCATCGGCCACGAAGGCCCGGAGAAATGGGCCGCCTCCGTTGGCGAGCACGACGAGATGATTCTCGCGCTCGAAGCACGCGACAAGGACCGGCTCTCGGAGGTTCTCTGCCGCCATCTCACCAACGCCTGGGAACGAGTAAAGTCTTCGGTTTGAGGCGCCGCCGCGGCGACGTCCCCTATCGGGCCCGCAAGGGTCGCTCTCTCCTCCCTTGAATCGAGGGCAGCGCGGGAAGCGAGCCCCAGCGGGGCTCGCGCGACAGCGTATCCTTATCAGAACTTCGAATAGGCGTTGGTAACGGCCTTTGCGCTACCCGCTGCAGTCTGTTTTTGCAGCCCGAGAAGGGCGTCGCGGAGCGCCGGATTTGCGGCCAACGCCTTGTTTCCCGCCAGATCCAGACTGGAAAACCTGGAAATCAGGCCTGGCGTCGTCGCCAGCGGACCGACCCCACCGAGCGAGGCCGAGAGCGCTTTCGACAGCGGGTTCAGCGACGTCAAATTCGTCGGCGAAAATGAAGAAATCGGGGGCTTCGGCATGCTCCCTCCAATCGAGGTGATCATCTTTCCAATGCCTTTGATCGCAAACACAAACTCTCTCCTCATTATATTTGGTTCCGCCACCGCTGGCATGGCGCGCGCCGATGCAGCCATGGAGTGCACAACCATTACAAGAAAATATATTTCTAAAATCGCCTTTTCGAATATTGTATTTTAGACAAACCTCTCCTCCCAATTTCCCGCCGCCAATGAGAATGCAGGCCGTGCTCGCTCGTTCCGCGCCCAGTGTTGCAGCTCTGCCTCTGAGGAGAGGCGCATCAACCTGAGCTTAATTAAGAATATTCGAATTCTATTGACTTTACCCTGATCGAAATTCACTGAATCACGGTGGGGCGGAGACGGGAACGAAGATGGGGCGGCAACGGCTTCGGGGACTGCTTGCGACAGTGGCAATCCTCTGTCCAGGCGCAAGCATGGCAGAGCCGGTTCAAAGAACACCGCCCGTCGCCGGATCGGTGATTGCCCGCAAATCCGGTGAGGAAGTGCGCTTCTTCGACGTTTCGAGCTGGCGTTTCGTCGATCTCGCACAGGACCTTTTGTCCGGCGATATCCTGCGCACGAATGCGACCGGGGCGCTGGCGGTGCTTTTCTCCGACCACACCCAGATCCGGCTCGGCCGCAACACGGCGTTGCGCGTCAAGCGCATGGGTACGAATACGGGCGCGGGCAGCGATACCAGTCTCGAACTGCAGTCGGGCACGATCTGGGCGCGGGCGGAACGGGGTGGCCAGGGCCTGACGATCGACACGCCGGCGGCAACGGCCGCCATACGCGGCACCGACTGGACGTTGACGGTCGCCGGCGACACGACTTCGCTGACCGTGCTCGAGGGCGTGGTTGAGCTCAGCAACGACCTCGGCAGCGTCACGGTGAAGCAGGGCGAAGGCGCCGTTGCCGCGATCGGCAAGGCGCCGACCAAGATCGTGATCGTGACGCCGAAGGACCGCGAACAGATGCTTTTCCATCTGTCCTTGCGCGACGCCTTTGCCCTGATGCCGTCAACCCCGCTCAAGGTGCGCGACATGCGCAATGCGCGCGACCGGATCGAAGCCCGGCCGGAAGCGTCGCGCTCGGCCGAAGAGTGGCTGACGCTCGCCGAAATCCAACTGCGGTTCGACGGGCGGTCCCAGGCCACGGCCGCCCTTCAACAGGCCCGACGCCTCGGCCTCAACCGGTCTCAAGCCGCGCGCGCCTATCTCGTCGAAGCGCTGATTGCCGGCTCCGAAAACCGCTACGGCGATGCGGCACAGCTCTTCGAAAAGGCAGCCCCGGGGCTTGACGCCGACCGCCGCTCCGTTGCGGCCTTCGGCGGCTATTTTGCACGCGCTCTCGCCGACCCGGACCGGATCGAGGAGCCACCGTCTCAGGCAACGGGTGCCTATGGCGCCTTCGCTGCCGCCTGGACCGCGGGCTTCCGCACCGACATTCGAGCAGCGATCGACACGATCAAGAAGGCGGAACGGCGATATCCGGACGATCCGTTCCTTCCAGCGGCCCGCGCGCAATTCGCGATGCTGCTCGACGATCGAGACGAAACGCGCGCCGGTATCGAAAAGGCGCTTGCGAACGATCCTGATGATCCGACCGCGCTGGAATCGCGCGCCAAGTATCGTTTGCTCATTGAAAACGACCGGGAGGGCGCGCTGGCGGATCTTGAGCGGGCCCTGGAAATCACGCCGGGCGACCCGTCGCTGTGGAACTGGGTGGGTCTGGCAAAAAGCGAGCGGGGCGACAATCGCGGCGCCGAGAGAGCATTCCGGAAGGCCGTGGAACTCGATCCGGCCGACCCGCTCTACCACGCCAATCTGGCCTATCAATACCTGGACGAAATGCGGCTTGCGGAAGCAAAGCGCGAGATCGATGCCGCGCTCGCGATCGACCCCTCCTTCGACCTCGTGCTCGTCGCCCGCGGCCGATACCACTTGCAGAACGGCGACCTGGATAAGGCGCTCGACGACCTCTTGGCCGGTTCCACCGCCAACCCCGCCTATTCCAACGCGCAGTTGCTGCTGTCGGCGGCGCACTATGAAAAGGGCGACCGTATCCCGGCGGCGCAGGCTCTCGACAATGCCGACCGGCTCGACCCGAACGATCCTGTTGTCTCAACCGTGCGGACCGCGATTGCGATCGACGAATACGATTCCGATGCGGCGATCCGCTATGCGCAGGAGATCATGCGGCGCACCCGGGCGCGGGGCGGCGAAAGCGCGCCGCTCGGCGCCAATCAGGATGCCGGATCGACGCTCAACGACGCCTTCCGCCTGCAGGGGCTGAACGCCTGGGGGCAATATTACGGCGATGTGGTCTTCGATCCGTTCACCGGGTCGAGCTATGTCGACCAGGCGATCCGCGGCAGCGTCAATCCGCTGTTCAACACCTACGATTTCGACGGCAGCCCGGTCGTCAACACCGCCAATCCGCAGAGCTTCTCCGCCTTCTTCCAGGGGCTGCTGATCGAGCCGCATATGCTGGCAAGCCGCGAGCGCACGGCGAACCTCGTCCAGCGGCCGTTCTTCGAGGCCGCGGTCGCAGGCGGCATCATCGCCGACAGCGACCATGAGGGCGGGATCGGCGAAGCGGAACTGCGCGGACTGACGTTCTCGCCCTTCCCGATCAGCGTCTACGGCAATGTCCATTGGGAGAAACCCCAAGATACGATCGATATCGGCAACGGGCTGGCGATCGAGCGGGAAGCGCGCCTGCTTGGCGGCAATGGCTACGTGACGGCCACGCCGACGCCGGATGACAGGGTCGTCGCCTATGCCAACTACGGCGATCTCGACGACAAACGCAGTATTTTCGACATCCCGGATCCCCGCGCCGCCCCTCTCAAGCTCGACGGACTGAGCGACGACGATTCCTCGCGACTGCTCTCGGGCGTGGCCTGGAGCCACACCTTCGGCTACCGCAACATCGCCAATGCGGCGTTCTTCTTCTCCGATCAGTCCACCACGGAAAACGAGCGGGTGAGGCTCACGGACCCGCGCTTTCCAGATATTGCCACCAGCCGAAGCGAGGACAAGCAGCGAACCTATATCGCCGCCGTCAATCACCTTTACGGCGACGGCGATTTCACCTGGCGCTACGGCATCGAAGGCGGTGTCGTCAGGTCATCGCAGTCGTTCGACATTTTCGATCCGCTGGGCGTCAGCACCGGCAGCAGCAATGCGCCGGTCATCGCATCCGGTTCGACGTCCGCAACACAGACCGTCGCCAAGGCCTATATCGACACCATCTACGAAATTACGCCGGACCTGAAGACGGAAGGCGCCCTCTTTGCCCGCTACATCGAAGGCGTCAACGATGGCGATGTCAGGCTAGAGCCGAAAATCGGCATCGCCTGGGCGCCGGCTGAAGGGCACTGGCTGCGCGCGGCCGCCATGCGCGACGGCCTCAATTTCGACGTCGCCACCCTTGCGCCGATCGGCATCGTCGGGCTGCAGCCGAACCAGTTGCGCTTCGGCGCCGAAGGCTATGCCGATACGCTGGCGCTTCGTTGGGACGCGGAGTGGAACAGTTGGTTCTTCACCGCGCTCGACTACCAGCACCAGGAGGTGCGGCAACTCGCGCTCGACATTCCGCTTTCCACCACCAGTCTTGCCTATGCCAAGGTCGGGCTTGACCGGGTTGCGGCGACCGCGAACTTTGCCATCGGCCATGGTTTCGGCCTGTCCCTGACCGCGGCCCACACGGAAGCCGACGTCAAGGAACACACCGGCAGCCAGCCCGGCGAACTGCTGTTCGTGCCAGAAAACACTGGCCAGGCAGCGCTGACTTGGGTCAGCACGGCGAACGTCAAGACGACCGTTGCTGCCAACTATGTCGGCTCGCGACTCGGCGGGTTAAAGACGCTTGACGACTTCTGGACGCTCGACGCCGCCTTGCAGTGGGAGCCGTTCGACAAGCAGATCGAGGTCGATCTGGCAGCCTTCAATCTGCTCGATGAAGATTTCGAACTGGGCAATGGCCTGCCCGGCTGGGGACGAACGTTCAAGGGCACGATCAAAGTGCGGTTTTGATGGGGGAGCGCGTCACGGTGCAGGCATCGAGTGGTCGGCCCGGACGATGGGACAGCCCCCGTTTCCTGCAACGGCGGTTGAAGCTTCTCGCGCTCGCGGTGTTCGTCGCCATCGCGCTGTCGCTCGCCACCTTGACCAATGCCTGGCGGCTGAACGAGTTGCGCAGCTTCGACTACCTGTCGACCATCGACGGCCCGCCGCTCCCCGAGGACAGCCCGATCATCGTCGCCATCGACGAACCGTCGATGGCCGAAATCGGTCGCCAGTGGCCCTGGCCGCGCGCGCTGCATGCGCGCCTCATCGAGGCGCTGCGCAAGGCCGGCGCACGCGCGATCGGGATCGACGTGATTTTCGCCGAGCCTTCGGCCGATCCCGCCAACGACGAGGCGTTGGAAAAGGCGCTCGGGGCGGACGTGGTTCTTGCCGGCGACCAGACGGTGGTGGAGGCGCCCCAGGCCGACCAGTTCGTGCGTACCGAGCCGCTCGCCCGCTTCATCGCAAAGGGCGCCTGGACCGGGATTGCCTCCGTCAGCCTCAGCGGCGACGGAACGTTGCGTGCCGTTCCCGACTATCCGGACGGCTTTGCGGCAGTGCTCGCGGCAATTGCCGGCGCAAAATCGCACGCACCGCCAAAGGACGCGCTGATCCAGGTTTTCGGACCAGCGCGGACCTATCCCACCGTCTCCTATTACCAGGCGCTCGATCCCGACAATTTCCTGCCTGAAGGCATGTTCGAGGACCGCGTCGTGCTCGTCGGTCTCAGCCTGCAGAATGCGCCATCGATCGCCGAAGGCGGGGCCGATGCCTTCACCACATCGGACACCGTGCATTCGAACAAGCTCGTCTCCGGCGTCGAGATGCAGGCAACCATCTACGACAATCTGGCCCATGAGCTTTTCATACAGCGCGCCGCGAGGCCATATGTGGTTGCAGCCATTGCGCTGGCTGCGATGTTGGCGGCCTTCTCAGTGCTGCGCACGACCGGCTGGCGCACGCTTGCCTATGGCGCCGTCGCCATAGGCCTCATCATCGCCGCCAGCTATGCCGCGATGCGCCTCGGCCACGTCTTCCTGTCGCCGCTTGGGCCTGGGCTTGCGTTCCTTGCCGTGACTGCCGGCCAGGCCGGGCTCGACTATGCGGAGGAGCGCAGGAAGCGCCGGGAAATCACCCGCGCCTTCCAGCAATATCTCTCCCCTGCCCTTGTCGAGCGTTTGGCGAAGGACCCGTCACACCTCAGGCTCGGCGGCGAACGGCGCACGCTGTCGATCCTCTTTTGCGACATCCGGGGCTTTACGACCATTGCCGAGGAAATGAAGGAGGATCCGGAGCGACTGACGGCGCTGGTCAACCGGCTGCTGACGCCGCTTTCAGAAGCCGTGCTCGAACAGGGCGGAACCATCGACAAATATATCGGCGATTGCCTGATGGCCTTCTGGAATGCACCGCTCGACGATCCCAACCATGCCGTGCACGCCGTCGGAGCGGCGCTCGACATGCTTGCGCGGCTGGAACGGGTGAACCGGGAACTCGAAGATGAGGCGAAATGGGACCGCCGATCGGCCCAAACCCTGAGGATCGGCATCGGCATCAATACCGGCGAATGCGTCGTCGGCAACATGGGCTCACACCAGCGCTTCGACTATTCGGCCCTTGGCGACGCCGTCAATCTGGCCTCCCGCCTCGAAGGCGCATCGAAGGACTACGGCATCTCCCTGCTCCTCGGTGAGGAGACCGCGCGTCTTGTCGAGAAGACGTTCCCGGTCGCCGAACTCGATCGCATCACCGTCAAGGGCCGCAGCGCCGTATCGCCGGTCTTCACGGTCGCCGTCGGCGCGAAGAAAGAAGCGCTCGAACGCCATCAAACCTTCGTGCAGGCCAAGTATGACGGCACGCTTCGGGTGCATGACGTGGTGTTCGACCAGTTGAAGAGCGCCCTGCCACCGCTCGCGCGCTACTACGAAAGGGAACGCACCCGCCTCGATACGTCAAGGCGGGAACCCAAGTGAACGAGCGAAAGTGACCGAGCGAAAGTGACCGGGCGAAAGCAGTCGCGCGGTCAGTGGAGCCCGCCGACGCCGAGCAACCGTTCGACGGCGTCGTGATCTCCCGCCAGCGCGTCCGGCGTTCCGGACCAGGCGATCCGGCCCCGTTCGAGCACGATCACCCGGTCGGCAAAATCGAGCGCGCTCTGGATGCGTTGTTCGACCAGCACGATCGTCATGTCGCCGGTCTTTGCCAGTTCGGCAAACGCCTTCATCAGTTCTTCGCAGATGACAGGCGCCAGGCCTTCGAGCGGTTCGTCGAGCAGCAGGATCGACGGACGACCGAGGATGGAGCGTGCCGTCGACAGCATCTGCTGTTCGCCGCCGGAGAGCTGGCTGCCGAGATTGCGCCGACGCTCGAAGAGACGCGGAAACATGTCGTAGGCTTCCTGGATCGCGCTTTTCGGTCGGCTCTTGAGGCCGACGAACAGGTTCTCCTCGACGGTCAACGTTGGGAAGACGCAGCGCGCCTGCGGCACGAAGCCGAGGCCCTGCATGGCGCGCGCAGCGCTCGGCAACGCAGTTACGTCCGTACCGCCCATGCGGATGCGCCCGTCATAACGGCGGGTCTGGCCGGCAAGCGTCGCAAGCAACGTCGTCTTGCCCATGCCGTTGCGGCCGAGCACGGCAAGGCGGGCGCCCGCCGGAACGGCAAAGGATACGCCTTCGAGCACCCGCGTCGGCCCATAGCCGGCGGACAGGTTTTCCACCTCAAGCGGCGTGGCTGGCATTGGCATAGCTCCCCAGATAGGCTTCCCGCACGCGCGGATCCTTCGTCACGTCGGACGGCGAACCGTCGAAGATGATCGCGCCGGCGGCCAGCACGACCACGCGCTTGGCAAAGCGAAAGACGAGATCCATGTCGTGCTCGATCATCAACACGGCAAGGTCGGCCGGCAGGTCGGCGAGCGCCTGCTCGATCCGGCCCGTGTCGCTCTGCGGCACGCCGGCGGCGGGCTCGTCGAGCAGCAGCACCCGCGGTTTCAACGCCAGCGCAACCGCGATTTCCAGCAAGCGCTGCTGGCCATAAGCGATCTCGCTCACCTTGCGGTGCATTAGTTCCCGAAGGCCAAGCTTGCCAAGAAGGTCTTCCACCTCGGCCATGACATCGGGCATGCCGAGAAAATTGCCGAACAGGCGACCGGCGCGGCCGGTGCGTTGCAGGACGGCGAGCGCGACATGCTCGGAAGGCGTCATGTCGGCAAAAAGCCGCGTCACCTGGAACGAGCGCACAAGCCCGCGCCGCACGCGGCCGATGGCGTCGACGCTGGTCACGGCCTCACCGTCAATGCGCACCTCGCCTGAATCCGGCTTGAGATTGCCGGTCACGAGATTGACGAAGGTGGTCTTGCCGGCACCGTTCGGCCCGATCAGCGCGACCCGGTCGCCCGGCGCCATGCTGAGGCTGACGTCATTGGTGACCGCAAGCCCACCGAAGGCGCGTTTCAGATTGCGTACTTCAAAGATCGGCTGCATCACCGTGCCTCCTTGCGGCGGGCGAAGAACGCAGCCGCGGTGCCATAGATGCCCTTCGGTGCGAAGAGTACGACGGCGATCAACAGCACGCCGACCATCGTCAGCCAGTGGAAGGGATTGGCGGCCGAGACGACGTCCTCGAAGAACATGAAGAGGACAGTGCCCGTGAGCGCGCCGAAGAGCGAGCCGGTACCGCCGAGCACCAGCATGACCAAGCTTTCGGCCGACATGGTGAAGGAGAGGCTGTCGAGCCCAACGACCTGGGTGGATATCGCGTTCAGAGCGCCACCGACGCCGGCAACGGCACCGGATATGACGTACATCTTGGTCAGCGCGATCTTCGGCGACGCCCCGATCGAGCGGATGCGGATCGGATCTTCCTTGATGCCGCGGCACAGCATACCGAAGGGCGAGCGCACGATCAGCCGCAGCACGACGAAGACGACGGCAAGCAGAGCCACGCCGAAGACATAGGCCGTGCGGCCCCAGAGGTCGAACTCGTAGAGGCCGAGAAGCGCCGTCGGCGCAATGCCGGAGAGCCCGTCGCTGCCACCGGTCCAGGACGAAGCCTTGTTGGCGAACTCGTGGAAGAGATGGATGAGCGCGATCGACAGGACCAGTTGCGGTAGCCCGTGGGCGCGCAGGATGACGACCCCGCAGATAAGCCCGGCGACCGCGCCGGCGACGATGCCGAAAGCGAGCATCGCCAGCGGATCGTTGATGCCGTAATGCGCCGAGGCGATGCCGGCCGCATAGGCGCCGGCGCCGAAGAGGGCCGCGTGCCCGAGCGTCGCGACACCGCAATAGCCGGTGACGAGATCGAGCGACAGCACCAGAAGCGCGGCGGCGATGATCCGGGTCAGGAGCGCCAGATTGTTGGGGAAGAGGAAGTAGCCAATCACCGCGACCAGCAGGATCACCGCCAGTCCGATAAGGTCTCCGCCACCGAACCGCCGACGCGCGGGAGCGGTCGCGATCAAGTCGTTCGTCGTCGTCATGGTCATCCCTTGGCCCTCCCGGCGAGCCCGCGCGGGAAGACGCAGATGATCGCGATCACAGCCAGATAGAAGAAGAATTCGCCGAATTCCGGCATGAGATAACGACCGGTCGTATCGATCGCGCCGAGCAGCAGGCAGGCAACCAGCGCACCCGGGATCGAGCCGGCACCGCCGACGGAGACGACAACGAGGAACGTCACCATGTAGCGCAGCGCGTAATAGGGTTCGACCGGTAGAAGCTCCGCTCCTACCACGCCGCCGAAAGCCGCAAGCCCCACGGCGACAGCAAAGCTTACGGCATAGACGATCTCCGTGCGCACCCCGAGGGCGGCGGCCATCGCGGCATTGTCGACCGAAGCACGCAACTTGACGCCGAAGGCCGTCTTTTCGATCGCGTACCAGAGGCCGGCTGCAACCGCGAGGCCGCAGACGATCGCAAAAATGCGGTGCGTGGCGATCGCCCGGAAGCCGAGATCGACCGACCCCTGCAGTTCGCCAGGCAGCGGCACCGTCTTCAGCGTCGGACCGAAGACATAGTTGGCGATGCCGATGATGCAGAACGTAATGCCGATGGTCATCAGCACCTGGGTCAGTTCCGGTGCGCCGTAGATCCGCCGGTAGAGCAGCCGCTCGATCGGCACGGCGATGATGATGGTGCCGAAGATCGCGAGCAGAACGGCAAAGCCATAGGCAAGACCGAGATCGCGGGCCGCATAGGAGGCAATGTAGCCGCCGATCATGGCGAAGGCGCCATGCGCCAGATTGACCACGCGCATCAGGCCCATGGTGACCGAAAGGCCGATGGAGATGACGAAGAGCACCATGCCATAGGCAAGGGCGTCGATCGCAATGCTGAGGACGGTTTGCATGGGGCTATCCGTTGCCCTTTCTTCCAAATTTGGCTGCGCCGGATTCGGTGCGCATACTATGCGCGGAGCGGCAGTCAGGCGCCAGCATTCGCGGCGCCGCAGGGCGCGCCGGTCGCTCGAGAGCAACCGGTCACCGCGTCATCGGTGGCAGCGGGCGCGTGGGCGCCCGCCCAAGTCGGCTACTTCAGCGCAGCGAGACCGGGGTCCCCCTGCTTCTCGAAGGTCTGGATTTCCTTGTTGTAATAGGTGCCATCATCGGCCTTGGCGACTTCGCGCAGATAGATGTTCTGGGTGATGTGGCGCGATTCCGGATCGATCGTCACCGGACCGCGCGGGCTGACCCAGGAAAGGCCTTTGACGGCTTCCACGGCCTTTGCCGCATCCTGCTCGCCGCCGGTCGCCTCGATCATCTTGTAGATCACGTGCATGCCGTCATAGGCGCCGACCGAAGGGAAGGAGAGTTCGGCCGGGTTGCCGATCGCCTTGCTCGCCGCTTCGACGAAGGCCTTGTTCTCCGGCGAGTCGTGCGAGACGGCGTAATGGAAGGTCGTCTGGATGCCGAGCGCGGCCTCGCCGAGAGCAGGCAAATCGGATTCCTGCGTCAGGTCGCCCGGGGCGAAGAACTTGATGCCGCCGTCCTTCAGGCCGTTTTCCTTGAAGGCCTTGACGAAGCCGAGCGTCGTCGGGCCGGACGGCAGGAAGGCAAATACACCCTCGGCACCGGAATCCTTGATGCGCTGCATGATCGGCGAGAAGTCGTTGGTCGCAAGCGGCATGCGGATCGCTTCGACCACTTGCCCGCCGGCCGCTTCGAAGCCCGCCTTGAAGGCGTTTTCGGCATCGACGCCCGGGCCGTAGTCGCTGACGACGGAAATGGCCTTGGAAACGCCGGCATCCTTGGCAACCTTGGCGATCGGCGTCGAGGTCTGCCAGGTGGTGAACGAGGTGCGCACGACGAGCGGGCTCTTGGTGACGATCGCCGAAGTCGCTGCGTTCATGATGACGAGCGGCACATTCGCCTGGGTAAGCAGCGGCGTCACCGCCATTGCATCCGGGGTGAAGTAGAAGCCGGCGAGATACTGCACGCCTTCCTTGACGACCAGTTCCTGCGCCAGCGCCTTCGACTGGGCGGGATCGGCCTGCGGCACGTCGCGGTAGATGATCTCGATATCGTCGTCGCCGACCTTGCTGCCGTTCAGCGCCATATAGGCGTCGATGCCAGCCTTGAAGTTCTTGCCCTGCAGGGCGAAGGGGCCGGAGAACGGTCCGACGACACCGATCTTGATCGTGTCGGCATAGGCAGCACCGCTCATTGCCAAAGCCGCAACCGCAGCCAGAATCATCCGCTTCATATTTCCTCCCTGAGATGCCGGCCACTCCCGCGCCCGCATCCTCGTCGCAAACGACTGTCGATTTGATGGTTGTCAGCTTGCCATGCCAAACGGTGATGTAAAAATGAAATATGGGGTGCCAATCATAATTTAGGGGTTATGTTTTGGCACAGGCGACGCCCCTCGGCCAGCCGAGGGTACCGAAATCCCCAGCGCATGACACGACGTTCCCGCACGCGCGCCAGCCCATTGCGATCAACACGGGGGAGCATAGCAAACGACACCGTGGCGGAGCGATCGCGGGTTCGCGGCCGATCTAGATCGGCGGCAGGTTTTCCGGCTGCGCCATGTCGATGAAGACCTGGACGCGCTTGGCTCGCAACTTGCCGGGCTCGTACTTCTTCAGCCATTCGCCCGTTTCATCGAGAAACAGACTGGCTCCGGCCCCCTCGGACGTCCCGACGCGCGCCGCCCTGTCCCGATCAGACTTCTTCTTTGCCGTCGCCTCTCGGACAGAACGGAAATAATAGTGGTTGAACAGGCGGTTGAACTCCGTGAAGTAGATGTCGGCGGCGCGCCGATCGCCACGGATGAGCAGCATGTTTTCGTCGTTGTCGTTGGTCGACGCGTCCGAGAAGTTCGCCGAACCGGTGACGACCATCGGATCCGCGCCAAGGGGATCGGCGAGCAGAAACTTGGAATGCACATAAGCGACGTGAGTGTTGAGCCCGAGCGCCCGCGCATTGGTTTCCCGCGCCCACTGATAGACCGGATCGCGCAGATAGGATCCCCAGGCCTGATAGACGTTTTGTCGCGCCGTGAGCGGAATGAACGGCTTCTTTGCCTTGGCCTTAGGCAGGTCGCGCTTTTCCAGGAGTAGGAAGAGCACCGGATGCACGCCGGACTGGGCGCTGTTGTCGAGAAACGCTTGCTTGAAGCGGTCGTTGATCCCGAAGGCGAGCGTCACGCCGCCATAGGAGCGAGCCTCGTCCAGCGTCTTCACATACATATCGAGGACAGCGCTTCCGGCACGCGGACTGAAGATCGAGGTCACGCCGCCTGGAATATCGGCGGGCGCCTGCGGCACCGCGGCAAGGTCGGCGACCGCCTTGCGAAAGGCTTTTCGCTTTGCCCTACTCGCGGCAGCATTATCGGTCTTTGCCGCACCGGGGTCGCCGGCAAGCAATGTCCAATAGCTTTCGAAAGCCTTGGCGAGATCGGCGTCGCGGACCCAATGCCCGACATTGGTCTGGCCATGCACCCCGCCCATCGAGAGGTTCGTCGAGCCGGTCCAGACCTGCGGCTTTCGGCCCTGATCCTTGGGGAGCAACACCATGAACTTGTTGTGCTGTATGTCGGCGGGATTGTTCTCGCGCCACCGTGCGATCGCCGCCTTCGAAAGCCCTACGGTGCGAACGATCTGCTTGTTTTCCTCGCGCGGAAAGCTCTCGTGGAACTTGCCCTTCTTGTCGGTATAGGCATTTTCCTTCGCGTCGAGCACGAGCCTCACGTCGACGCCGCGCTCGAAGGCAGCCTTCAGCCTTTCCACGACGGGGCGATATCTGAATTCATAGAAGCAGCCGAGCAGCGTGTCCCCCGCTTCCGCCTCGTCGATGAAACGCAGCAGTGCTTCGTCAAGGTCCCGGCTCAGCCACTGCAGCGCCTCGAGCGTCTTTTCGCGCGTTTCCAGCTTGTCCGGCGGCTTGTTTCCGAAACGGCGCCGGTAGGCCTGGCTGCTCGCGACACCGCGGTTGAAGAAGACGTCGTGCGTCTCCTCGCTGAAAAGCGGCTCGGTCTTGATGCCGATCCGGATGGCAGGCGCCGAACGATCGATGTTCTTCGCATGGCCCGTGAGCGGATGGAAGTAATAGTCGTAGCGCCGACCGGGCTTGGCCGTGAAGTCGTCCCAGACGAAACTCTGAACGGGATGGTCGTAGGTCAGGACGACGGTATCCTCGTTGGGATGGGAGATCACCGTCTCGAAGACCTTGAAGCCGTACATGTAGTACCGCTCGCCTTCCGCGGGATCATGCCTCTCGACTGCAAAACCGAGAAGCCCGGTGGTGTCGGCGTTGCGATAGTCGATCGCGAACGAAACCGTATTGACCCCCGACACGGCAAAGACCTTGTACCCGCCAACCGCATCCGAAACGAAATGCATGCCGCCCTCCCGCGTATGGTTGCGACAAGCATACTCGCTCAACTTCAAGGAATTACAACAGCGACAACTAAAAAGGCGCTGGATTGGTACCCCTCGCGCCGCTGTCCGGTGGCAGCGGCAGCGCCTCGAAAACACCGCCACACTTGTTACTCCCGTCGTTCCTCCTGCGGTGTCAAGCTGCTCAGGACTGCAAGGCATCGGCCTTGCGTTGAGAAGCTTTGCTGAAACGAGGAGAAACGGCACCATGACTCAGACAATCGAGAAACGCGACAACGGTCGCGCGGACGCCGAGCCGGCGATGCAGAAGCCGGCGGTGGTTTCACAGCAGGCATGGGAAACGGCCCGGCAGGAAATGCTGGTAAAGGAAAAGGCGCACACTCGCGCCCGCGACGCGCTGGCCGCCGAGCGCCGGCGGATGCCTTGGATGGCCGTGACCAAAACCTACGTGTTCGAGGGCCCCGACGGCAAGGCGAGCCTGCTTGACCTCTTTGCCGGCCGGCGCCAGTTGATCGTCTACCGCGCTTTCTTTGAACCGGGCGTGCACGGCTGGCCCGATCACGGCTGCCGGGGCTGCTCGATGGTCGCCGATCAGGTCGCGCATCTGTCGCACCTCAACGCCCGTGACACGACCCTGGTCTTTGCCTCGCGCGCCCCGCAGGCGGACATTATCAAGCTGAAGGCGCGGATGGGCTGGACCATGCCCTGGTACACCATCACCGACAGCTTCGATGTCGATTTCGACGTGGGCGAGTGGCACGGCCACAATGTTTTCTTCCGCGACGGCGAACAGCTTTTTCGCACCTACCTCGTCAACAGCCGCGGCGACGAACAGATGGGCGGCACCTGGAACTATCTCGACATCACTCCGCTCGGCCGACAGGAGGTGTGGGAGGATTCGCCGGCCGGATATCCGCAGACCCCGACCTACAAGTGGTGGAACTGGAACGACAGCTACGTCGAAGGCGCTGCCCCGGACAAGAGATGGGTCCAAGTATCGGATGCCGGCGAGGCCGCGATGCGCGCTTCCGACACGAGCGCGAAGCCATGAGCATCGGCGCCCGTTCCGGTGAGCGCGACGGGCGGGCGCCCTCCCTCGCCCGTTTGATAGCGGCGGGGTTGGCGCTTGCCGCCGCCCCCACCTTCGCCCTGATGGCCGTTCTTTCGAACATGGGGACCGCCGGGGCCGATCCGATGCTGTGCGGCGTCACCGGACATGCGGCAATCGGCGGGATGACCGCCATGTATCTGCTGATGGGTGCCTTTCACCTTCAGCCCTGGCTGAAACTGATCGACATCAGAAAGAGCTAGCGATCGGTCTTTGCTCTCGGCGCCTGGCAGTTGCCGGCGTCGGGAGCTAAAAAATCATCCAGCGACATGCTATTGTCGCACGGCACGCAAAAGATGTGGAAACGCCGATGGGCATATGTCCCTGAAATCGGCGAGTGGGCATGCTGCCCGAGTCGGAGAAGCAAGTGACTTCTCGGCTTGAAGTACGGAACGGTTCCACTAGGTAGATTTGGCAAGATATCCGGCAATTGAATCGGCCGGAGAGATCAGTCGCTTTCCACCTGTGACCGGATCCGTTCGGAAAATACAGCGAATCAGGAAGTTGACCTTGAGTGTTGCCGCCTCTCAACCGAACCCGACACGTTTCAAGAACCGCCTGTTGCCTTTGGCAGGCGGCCTGCTGCTTTTCGTTACAGCCGCCGCGGCATCGCTCTACTATATGCGTGGAGCGAAAGAGCCTTCGTCGGAGCTCGCAGCTGTCGCCCCGGCTGTGACCGGCGCCGAGATCGACGCCACGATGATGCAGTCGCCGAATTTCCAGATCCTCTTCAGCGACGGCGATCGCGGGCTGATGGTCTACGAGGGTTACGTCTATGTCGTGCGACTCGGCGACAAATTGCCGAATGGCCGCCGCATGATCGGATTCCAGAAACGGGACGGAAACTGGGCTGCGGTGACGCTTTGACGGCTTTCACCGCCTCCGCATTGTGGATTTTAACACTTTGTTAACGCTCGCTTGCAAGGCACGGGGAACCCCCATTTAGCCACGGTTGCCACCCAGGGCGAACTGGCGCAACTCTTTGTTAAAGAGTCGTGAATCAGTGCTTTGGATGGTGCAGAATGATTAACAAGAAGCTACAGGATGAGCTGGTCGAGCTCGACGAAAGCCCTGCGTTCGAAGGCCGTTCCGTCATGAGCGAACGCGCAGTTCAGGGCATTCCGCTCGCAATCGAAGCGGTCATCGGGCGCGCCAAGCTGACGGTGTCGCAGATCTCGAAACTCCATCAGGACGACACGATCCATCTCGATCGCAACTTCGGCGAACCGGTGGAGCTAAAGGTCAACGGCATGGTCATCGGCCGCGGCGAGATCGTCTTCGATGAAGCCACCAACGCCATCGGCATCAAGATTATCGAAATCTCCCCGATCGGCGCCCAATAGGCTCCGAGGCGTAAGGCCGCTCGTCGTCAGCGGAACTTGGCTTCGACAGCCAGCAAGGCTATGTCGGTAGTTCAACGACACGATCCGGTACGGGAGGAGCCTCATATGCTGATCGATGGAAAAGTCTTTATCGTTACCGGTGGCGGGTCGGGTCTGGGGGCGGCCGTCGCGCGGCGGCTGCACGGCTCGGGCGCCCGCGTGGTCCTTGCCGACGTCAACGCCGCAGCCGGCCAGCAGATGGCCGAGGAGCTTGGCAGCAACGCGCTTTTCCAGAAGACGGATGTCACCAGCGAGGCGGATGGCGCCGCCGCAGTGTCAGCGGCCCTCGACCGCTTCGGACATCTGCACGGCTTGGTGAACTGTGCCGGCATCGCGCCGGGGGAAAAGGTGCTCGGCCGCGACGGTCCGCACCGGCTCGACAGCTTTTCGCGCGCGGTCGCGATCAACCTCGTCGGCACCTTCAACATGCTGCGGCTCGCCTCCGAAGCGATCCAGCGCGAAGAGCCCGGCGAAGATGGTGAGCGCGGGGTGATCGTCAACACCGCCTCGGTTGCCGCCTTCGACGGACAGATCGGCCAGGCGGCCTATGCCGCTTCTAAGGGCGGCGTCGTCTCGATGACGCTGCCGATTGCCCGCGAACTCGCGCGCTACGGTATCCGCGTCGTCGCCATTGCACCTGGAATCTTCGAAACGCCGATGATGTCCGGCATGCCGCAAGAAGTGCAGGATTCGCTCGGAAAGAGCGTGCCCTTCCCGCAGCGCCTCGGCAAACCGGACGAATTCGCGGCACTCGTCCAGCACATCTGCGAAAACCGCATGCTGAACGGCGAGGTCATCCGCCTCGACGGCGCCCTGCGCATGGGCGCCCGCTGACACGATTGGAGTTGGCGGCGCCCGTCGACGGGCGTGCGCCAGGCCGTTGTCCTGACAGGATCAGGCGGCCCGAGCGGCCGGCTTGACCACATAGGCACACCGTCGCGCGCCGGCCAGGATATGCTCGGCGCGCTCGACTTCGACGCCGGGGCCGAGCACCGCGCGGAACACGCTCAGTTCTGCCCGACAAAAGCCCTGGCAGCTGGTCGCGGCAGCGCAGATCGGACAATGGTTCTCGACGAACAGCAGCGTACCGTCGCCCGGATCCTCGCAAGCCGCCATATAACCTTCCTGCGACCGCAGTCGAACGAGCACGTCGACCCGTTCGCGCAGGCTCTCCTTCTCCACCATCGCCGCACGATAGTTCTGACGGGTCTCGTCCTCGCGGGCGGCGATCAGCCGGTCGATCGCCTCATCGCCAAGCGTCTGCCGGATGGTGCGCAAGAGCTGAACGGTCAGCTCCGCATGCGTATCGGGAAACTCCGCATGGCCGGCAGCCGTCAGCCCCCAGAACTGCGACGGACGACCGACACCTTTTGCCTCGGACCATGACATGGCCAGCCCGTCCTCGGCGAGACGCACGAGCTGCTGGCGCACGGCCTCTCCGGTGATCGCCAGGCGTTTGCCGAGCGCTGCCGCGGTCTGCGGCCCGTGTAGCTTCAGGGCCAGCATGATGCGTTCGCCCGGGGTGCGGCCGGCGCTTTGCTTTGGATTTAACAAGTGATCGCTTGACATATTCCCGCGCGCATATTTACAAAGAATTGTCTTGCTAAATACACTCTCCTACGTTCGCAGACAAGTGATCCGAGAGTGCCCCGCCCGCAAAGGATTTGACCATGGCCTTCGAACTTCCCGCCCTTCCCTACGCCGCCACAGCACTCTCGGACAACGGCATGAGCGCCGAGACGATCGAGTTTCACCACGGCAAGCATCACCAGGCCTATGTCACGGCACTGAATGGCTTCGTCGACAAGGATGCCTCGCTCGCCGGCCTGTCGCTGGAAGAGATCATTCGACTCAGCCACGGCAAGGCGGAACTGGCCCCGGTCTTCAACAATGCCGGCCAGCACTGGAACCACATCCTGTTCTGGAACAACCTTTCGCCGAAGGGCGGCCAGATCCCGGGCGTGCTTGAAAAGAAGATCACCGAAGATTTCGGCAGCGTCGCCGCCTTCAAGGATGCCTTCAAGGCCGCCGCCACCGGCCAGTTCGGTTCGGGCTGGGCCTGGCTGGTACTCGGCCAGGACGGCAAGTTGAAAGTGACGAAGACCGCCAATGGCTCCAACCCGGTTGCCACCAACGAGGGCAAGGCGCTGCTCGGCCTCGATGTCTGGGAACACGCCTATTACATCGACTACCGCAATCGTCGCCCGGACTACACCTCGAACTTCCTCGACAAGCTTGCCAACTACGAGTTTGCCGAAGCGGAACTGAAGTCCGCCTGACCGATTGAAACGCGGCGCGGACTGGAGAACGTTCGCGCGCCGATCGGTCGAAGAGTTGCAGCAGCCGCTCGCCCCCGCCTGAGCTCAGGCTTCTGCAAATCCCGTGGCGTCTCCCCGCCGCCACGGGCTATTTCATCTTGGAAGAAGCCCCATGCGCCAGACACCTCCGCCCTCCCTTGCCATCGACGCCCATGCGGCCCTCGCCGTGTCGAAACCGGAGTTCGCCGACACCCTGTCGCATCTCGCCGCAACCGTCTGCGTGGCGAGCGCCGGCAAGGGTGCCGACAGTCTTGGCCGGACGGTGACGGCCACCTTCTCGCTCTCCGCCAACCCGCCCTCGATCGTCGTTTCGATCAAGGCGGACAGTCCGCTTGCCGCGCTGATCGCCGCCGAGCGGGGGTTTTCGCTTGCCATGCTGGCTGAGGGCCAGGAACTGATCGCAGATGCCTTTGCCGGCAAGATCGAAGCGTCGAAGCGCTATCTCGTCGGCATCTGGGCTGAGTGGCCGAGCGGACGGCCAAGGCTGCTCGGCGCGGCTGCCACGCTCGACTGCCTGCTCAGCGCTTCGGTCGAGGTGGGCGACCATATGCTGTTCGTGGGAACAATTGTCGCAACCGAGACATCTGCCCATGCCGACCCCTTGATCTGGGGCCGTCGCCGGTATCAGTCTCTCGACAGGACGAGATCGCTGCCGACGCTGGCGAGCAATGGGCATGCGCCCCTTACCCCAAGCAAGCCTGCGGCCTGAACCGGCGATCGCGGAGGAAGAAGCCATGCGGCAAGTGCTCGAAAAGCTCTTACAGGACGGCAAGGACGACGCCCTTTTACGCTTCACACTCGGCAGCATCTGCCTCCAGGAAGCGGATCTCGAAACCGCCTTGGCCCATGTCGAGCGGGCGCTCGCCTTCGATCCGGACTATTCGGCAGCATGGAAGCTGCGCGGCGCGATCCTCCTCAAGCTCGGCCGCCACCAGGAGGCAATTCAGGTCTGGCGCGAAGGCCGTACGGTCGCCGAGCGGAAGGGCGATCTGCAGGCAGCAAAGGAAATCGGCGTCTTCCTGAAGCGCCTGGAGCGCCAGTGTCTCGCCGCCAACGGAAACGAATAGCCGGCCGGCAAAGGGACGCCAGGCCCGGCAGAGTTACCGAGCCCGGAAGTATCGCGATACCGTCAACTCACTTGAAGACCGAAGGCAGCCAGAGCGACAGCGCCGGTATGTAGGTCACCGCCATCAGCACGGCGATGCTGGCGCCGAAGAACGGCCAGATCGTGCGCATCGCCTCGCGAATGCTGATCCCTCCGACGGCACAGCCGACAAACAGCACCGTTCCGACCGGCGGCGTGTTGAGGCCGATGCCGGCGTTCAGGATCATCACCACCCCGAAGTGCACGGGATCGATGCCGAAGGCCTTGACCACGGGCAGCAGCACCGGCGTGCAGATGATCACCATCGGCGCCATGTCCATGAAGGTGCCGAGGATCAGAAGGATGATGTTGATGACGAGCAGCACGATGATCGGGTTTTCCGAGATCGCGCCGATGGCGCTGATCATCAATGCCTGTACCTGCAGGAAGGCCATCAGCCAGCCGAAGGACGCCGCCATGCCGATGACGAGCAGCACCATCGCTGTCGTGCGCACCGCCCCCATGACCGCCTCGACGAAACCCGACCAGTCGAGTTCGCGATAGACCAACATGGCAACGAGGAAGGCATAGAGCACGGCGATGCACGAGCTTTCCGTGGCGGTGAAGACGCCGGAGCGCACGCCGCCGAAGATGATGCCGATCAGCACGATGCCGGGGAACGAGGCGAGCAGGTAGTAGAAGACCTTGGCAAAGCCCGGAAACGGTTCGGACGGGTAGCCCCGGCGCCTGGCAACGACATAGGCCGTCACCATCAGCGCGAGCGCGAGCAAGAGCCCCGGGATGATGCCGGCGGTGAAGAGATCGGCGACCGAGACATTGCCGCCGGCGGCGATCGAATAGAGGATCATGTTGTGCGACGGCGGAACCATCAGCGCGATGATCGCCGCATTGACCGTGACGTTGACGGCATAGTCGCGGTCATAGCCGCGCTTGGCCATCTGCGGGATCATCAGGCCGCCGACCGCGGAGGCGTCGGCAACGGCCGATCCAGAAATGCCGCCGAAAAGCGTCGAGGCAACGATGTTGACCTGGCCGAGTCCGCCGCGCAGGTGGCCGACGAGCCCGGCGGCAAACTGGATCAGCCGGTTGGCGATGCCGCCGCGCACCATCAGGTCGCCAGCGAAGATGAAGAACGGGATCGCCATCATGGCAAAGACGTTCATGCCCGAATTCAGCTGCTGGAACACCACCACCGGCGGCAGGCCGAGATAGAGCACGGTCGCGAACGAAGCGATGCCGAGGCAGAAGGCGATCGGCATGCCGATGAGCATCAGCAGGGTAAAGACCCCGAAGAGGATAGTGTAAGCCATTCAGGCCATCTCCTGCACGACGACATCCGCCGCGAGTTCGACACCGAGAAACTGGTCGAGAAAGCGCTCCGCCGCAAAAAGGGCGATCATGGCGCCGCCGACGATGAGCGGGAAAAAGTCGACGCCGCCGGGCCATCCGAGAACCGGAATGGTCGCCGTCCAGGTGCCGGCCGAAAGGAGCAGGCCGTAGTAGGCCATCGCCAACCCGAAGACGACGATCAGCCCGAGGCTCGCCAGATCCATGGCCAGCTGCACCGACGGCTTCATCACGTGTCGGACGACATCAAGGCCGAGATGCACGCTTTCCCGCACGCCGACGGCAGCGCCGAGCATGATGAACCAGGCCATGAGATGGAGAGCCAAGGGCTCCGACCAGCTCGGCGAGTCGTTCAGGATATAGCGGGCAAAGACCTGCCAGCCGACGATCAGGGTCATCGCGACCATGCCGATGCCGGCGATGTAGAGCGAAGCGCGGCTCAGCGCGCCTAGAAGCGGACGTATCGTCCGCATGAAACGACGCATGTGTCTTCCTCCTCCGCAAAGGCGATCCGGTGAACGGTAGCGAAAGCCGGCCCCGATCCCGGAGCCGGCCTCACCGCTGTCACTTGACGGCCTTCACCCTTTCGAGAAGGTCTTTCAGCTTCGGATCGCTGACGAACTGGTCGTAGACCGGCCCCATGGCGGCCGCGAACTCCTCCTTGTTGACCTTGATCACGTTCGCACCGGCAGCGCGAACCTTCTCCTCGGACGCCTTTTCGCGCGCGCTCCAAAGCTCGCGCATCTTGCCGACGCTGTCCTTGGCCGCCTGGCGGAGCAGTGTCTGGTCTTCAGGGGAAAGCTTGTCCCAGCTCATCTTGGAAATGACGAGGATTTCCGGATTGAGGGAGTGCTCGGTCAGCGAGTAATTCTTGGCCACCTCGAAATGGCGGGCGGATTCGTAGGATGGCCAGTTGTTTTCGGCACCATCGACGACGCCCGTCTCGAGCGAGGAATAGACTTCGCCCATCGGCATCGGCGTCGGGTTGGCGCCGAAGGCCTGCATCATCGCGATCCAGAGATCGGATTGCTGCACGCGGATCTTCAGGCCTTTCAGGTCAGCCAGTTTCTCGATCGGCTTCTTGGTCGTGTAGAAGGAGCGCGCGCCGCTATCGTAGAAGGCAAGGCCGATCAGGCCGTGCGGCTCGAAGGCTGCCAGGATCTCGTCGCCGATCGGGCCATCCACCGTCTTGTGCATGTGTTCCGTCGAGCGGAACAGGAACGGCATGCCGAGAACCATCGTCTCCTTGACGAGGTTGTTGAAGGGTGCTGCGTTGACGCGGTTCATGTCGATGACGCCGAAGCGGGTCTGCTCGATCGTGTCCTTTTCGCCGCCGAGCACGCCGTTGTTCATGACCTCGATCTTGATGCGGCCGTTGGTGCGCTCGGAGAGCAATTGCCCCATGTACTTGACCGCATCGACGGTCGGGTAGCCATCCGGATGGATGTCTGCCGAACGCAGGGTGATTTCCTGCGCCTGCGCCGCTGTGCCGGCAAACGCCAGCCCCATGGCGACGCAAAGCATGCTTGCAATTTTCTTCATGTTTTCCTCCTCTAGTCGTGCTTCGGCCTCTCCCAAGACCGAGTTGCTGCCCATCCGGGCCGGTATGCGAAATCTCCAAGTTGTGGGTTCCACGGGCGCCTCCCAGCACCCGCGGCAACTACACCGCGGCGAAGGCCGGCAGCTTGAACAGGCGTTCAGGGTTCTCGACGAGGGCCAGATGCCTGGTCCGTTCGTCGGCAAGCCAGCCGAGCACCAGGTCGGTCAGCCGGGCATCGTCGGGATAATCTTCCGTCTTGCGGATCATGTTGTGCGGCCAGTTGGAGCCCCAGACGATGCGCTCCGGCGCATGCGCGGCAATCTTCCTGGAGACGGCGGCCACATCCTCATAGGGCCACCCGTCGCGCGAACTCTCGTAGACGCCGGCGAACTTGAACCAGACATTACCGCGATCGATCAGCGTCAAGAGAGCCGCAATCTCCGGCCCATTCGGATCGACACCGGCGAAGAACTTGCCGTGATGATCGAACACCCAGCGCGAGCGGATGCGCGCCAGCCGCGGCAGATGGTCGAGCAACTTGTTGCCGTCGAACTGCACCGCGATCATCCAGTCCGCGGCATATGCCCGCGCATCGACAGCTTCCAACACATCGAGCCCCACCGCCCCACCAGGCAGATCCATGATACGGGCACCGACAACGCCCGCTTCGCTAAGCGCGCCGATGTCCGCCTCGGACGTGGTTTCGTCGATCACGGCGACGCCGCGCGCGACATCGCCCATTTCGGCGAGGCAAGCGAGCAGATTGGCGTTGTCCTTCTGATGGGCGTTGCCCTGGGTGATGATCACCCGGTCGATGCCGAGCCAGTCCATGACCTGGCGGTAGGCCGCAGCATCCGGCAACGGCTCGACCGGCAGAGGCGGACCGCCGGCAAGCGACGGAAACCCCGGCAGATACATGTGCATCTGCGCGTCGACCGTGCCCGTCGGCAGGCGCGGTTCAGGCGGGCGGCCGGTGAAGGTTCGCTCGATCATTGTGCGCTCTCGGGCATCTTGAACTGGGCGAGTGCGTCGCGGTCGATCTCGATGCCAAGGCCGGGCGCGTCGGGAATGGCAACGACACCGCCCTCCGCCTCGATCGGCGTCTTCAGCACCGCCTGGCGGAACGGGTTTTCCGTCCGGTCGAACTCCAGGATCGGCTCGATCGGGTTGACGCGGACCGGATCGGGCGTCATCGCCGCCATGAACTGCAGTGCGGCGGCGATATGCACGCCGGTGCCCCAGACATGCGGCACGATGCGCACGCCGTGCAGCGTCGCAAGGCTTGCGATCTTCGCCATCTCCGAGAACCCGCCGCAGCCGCAAAGATCCGGCTGCAGGATATCGACCGCGCGGCTCTCGATTGCCGGCCACATGCCGTAGCGGCTATGCCAGGTCTCACCACCGGCAACCGGGATCGGCTGCCCGGCACGCACTTCGCGATAGGCGGAAAGCTGCTCCGGCACGACCGGTTCCTCGAACCAGTCGATGTCGTAGTCGGCCGCCCCCTTGCCAAGCCGGATCGCCTCGGTGACGGTGTAGCCGTGGTTGGCGTCGATCATCAGCCGCATCTCGTCGCCGATCGCCTCGCGCACCGCCCGGATGACCCGCAGGTCTTCCTCGATGCCGAAGCCGATCTTGATCTTGCAGGCGTGGAAGCCTTGCGCCCGGCGTTCCGCCATCTCCAGCGCATTGTCGGAGACCCGGTCGACGCCGTCGCGCTTGAAGCTGCCGGTCGCGTAGGCCCGCACGCTCTCGCGCCAGCGCCCGCCGATGAGCATCGAGACGGAGGCACGATAGTGTTTGCCCTTGATGTCCCAGAGCGCGATGTCGATGCCGGAAAGCGCGGTGATCGCAAGTCCGCGCTGGCCTTGATCGCGCAGCGCATTGTAGAGGATCGCCCAGAGCTTTTCGGTCTGGCGCGGATCCTGGCCGATCAGCCAGGGCGTATAGGCGGCAACCACCGCCGCATTGGGCCGCGCCGGGCCGAGGCACTCACCCCAACCGATCGTGCCGTCGTCGCATTCGATCTCGACCAGCACATGGGCGCGACGGTCAAAACGCATGGAGGCGCTTTCGAACGGCACGGCCAGTCGATGTTCGAGAAGATGGGTACGGACGGCGACGATCTTCATGGGCTATCCTCGCAATACGCTCATTTCCGACGCTTGTTCGCACCGATGAGCGCGTCGAGCATGGCGACTTCCTCCTCGGTCAGGTCTTTCAGCGGCGCACGCACCGGACCGGCATCAAAACCCTGCAGCCGCACGCCGGCCTTGATCGCCGACACCGCATAGCCCTTGGCGCGGTTGCGGATCGCCATGAACGGATAGAAGAACTCGTTGAGGATGCGCTCGCAGGTGGCGCGCTCGCCGGCGCGAAGGGCTGAATAGAATTCGTTGGCAAGGCCCGGCACGAAGTTGAAGACGGCCGAGGAATAGGTGGTGAAGCCGGCACCGAGATAGGCCTCGGCAAACAGTTCCGCCGTCGGCATGCCGCCGAGATACATCAGCCGGTCGCCCATCTTGGCGGTGACCTGGCGCACCAGCCCGATATCGCCGGTGCCATCCTTGAAGCCGATCAGGTTCGGGCATTCGTCGCAGAGCCGGGCAAGCGTATCGGCCTGCAGCACCGCATTGTCGCGGTTATAGACCATGACGCCGATGCCGACCGACTGGCAGATCGTCTTCACATGGGCATAAAGCCCTTCCTGCGGCGCATCGATCAGGTAGTGCGGCAGAAGCAGGATGCCGTCGGCGCCGACGCGCTCGACCGAGCGGGCGATGTCGACCGCCATCTCGGTGCCATAGCCGCAGCCCGATACGATCGCCGTGTCGCCGGCAACATCCTTGGCCGCCCGGACGATACCGGGGATCTCGTCCGGCTTCAGCGAAAAGAATTCGCCGGTGCCGCCGGCGGCAAACAGCACCGGCGCCTTGTAGCCGGCCAGCCACTCGACATGCGCCCGGTAGCTGTCGGGCGCAAAACAACCCTCCGCATCGAAATGCGTCACCGGGAACGAAAGCAGGCCCGATCCAAGTGCGGCCTTGATTTGCTCAGGGGTCATTTCGTGCGGGCCCTCCCTCAAACTCGACAAGACCTACTAAGCAAGTCATCACACGCATGTCAATATGTCATAATACAAGTCATCATATGAGATATCGAGATTTCCCTCGACCGCTGACCGGAGAAGATCTTGGCCTGACGCCCAAAGCCGCGCGACTCTCAAACGAACGAGCGAACACCTACCCCGATGAACGTTGCAATATAGATATATTATATGTTAGCGGTCATCATATGACATGCAGGTTAGCACTCGCCGATAGCGTTGGCGCCGGCATGAGGGAGGACAGGCGATGGAACGACTTCTGATCACCGGCGCAGCGGGCCAGTTGGGCCGCGTCATGCGCCAAATGCTGGCCCCGATGGCAAGGACGATCCGCCTGTCAGACCGCGCACCGCTCGATCCGCCGGGTGAAAACGAGGAATGCGTTCAGTGCGACCTGGCAGACCGCGGCGCCGTCGACGAGCTTGTCGCCGGCTGTGACGCGATCGTGCATCTGGGCGGTATCTCGGTCGAGCGCCCCTTCTCGGAAATCCTCGACGGCAACATTCTCGGCCTCTACAATCTCTATGAGGCGGCGCGCGCCCACAACAAGCCGCGCATCCTCTTTGCCAGCACCAACCACACGATCGGCTACTACCCGCAAGGCGAACGGCTCGGCCCGAACGCGCCCTACCGGCCCGACGGGCTCTACGGCGTATCGAAGTGCTTCGGCGAAGCGCTGGCGCGCATGTATTTCGAGAAGTTCGGCCAGGAGACTGCCCTGGTCCGCATCGGCTCCTGCCTGCCCGAGCCCGTCAACTACCGCATGCTCTCCACCTGGCTTTCCCATCAAGACTTCGTGTCGCTCGTCGAGGCCGTCTTCCGTGTGCCGGTTCTCGGTTGCCCGGTCATCTGGGGCGCATCGGCCAACGACGCCGGCTGGTGGGACAATTCGCATGTTTCCTGGCTCGGCTGGCGCCCGAAGGACAATGCCGAGGTGTTCCGTCAGAAGATCGCTGAAAACACCCCCAAACCGCAGCCAGGGGATAGTCTCGTGCGTTATCAGGGCGGCGCCTTCGTCGATGATCCGATTTATTGAGATATCGCCCCTGGTTCCGGCGCATTGCAGCCAGCCATGGATTGCGCCCTCGATCGGCAATGGCGTATCCAGACACACAACATCCAAGTCGCAGAAACGGCCAAACCCATGAGCAACGTCACCGCCCCCGACACACCCGCCCCTCAAGGCAAGACGCTGGTGGCCAAGGTGACGGACGCCCTCAGCGGCCAGATTGGCACCGGGCATTACAAGCCGGGGGACCGCCTGCCTTCGGAAGCGCAACTGACCCAGGAATTCGGTGTGAGCCGCACTGTCGTGCGCGAAGCGATCGCGGCGCTGCGCTCCGGCGGGCTTGTCGAGGCGCGGCACGGTATCGGTGTCTTCGTGCTGGAGCCTGCGCCTTCGACCCCGCTGCCGTTCCACGGCATCGATCTTGCGCGCGTCTCTTCGCTGATCGAAATGCTGGAACTGAGGACCGCCGTCGAGGGCGATGCCGCAGCGCTTGCCGCCCTTCGCCGCTCACCGGCCCAGGAAGAAAAGATCGCCGAAGCCTTCGACAGCTTCTGTGCCAGTGCAGCGGAGGGACGGCCAACGGCGGAGGCCGATTTCAACTTCCATCTGGCAATCGCCCAGGCGACCAACAACCCGCGCTTCAGCGAGTTCCTCCAGATGCTGGGCACGGCGCTCATCCCCCGACGCGCGGTTTCAGAGAGCGGCGAGGAAACCGTTCTGGCGTCGGCTGAACTGTCGCGATTGATCGCGGAACACGAGGCCATCCTCATCGCCATCCAGGATGGAGACGAAGACGGGGCACGCAGCGCCATGCGCCAGCACTTGAAAAACAGCCAGGTACGCTATCGCTCGATGTTGCGCGCGGCCCGCTGAAGGAACCGGCCGCGAGCCCGCTCAGGCGCGGCCGAGCCTGCGTATATTGCCTGCGAGTTCGCCAGCCAGACGAAGCGCCGCCGCCGTCGCACCGGCCATCTGCGGCATGAGCAGCCATTCCAGCGTCCAGGCGGCGCCGGAGCGTTCCTGCTCGTGGACCAGCGCATGGTGCATGCCGGAAAGCTGGGTTGCGTTGAACCGCGCGAGCGCCACCAGAACCTCTGCTGCCACCGGGTTCTGCTTGTGCGGCATGGCCGACGAGCCACCGCCGCCCGCAAGTTCGATCTCGTCGCCCTGCTGCGCCATCAAGGCGACGTCCTGACCAAACTTGCCGAGGCTGCCTGTGATCAGTGACAGCGCATTGGCGAAATCCGCCACCTCCGAGCGCTGGCTATGCCATTGCGGAAAGTCGGCAAGGTCGAGCTCCTCGGCAAGCGTCGCGCGCACGTCGTCTGCGCGGTCCCCGAGCTTCTCCAGCGTGCCGGCGGCACCGCCGAACTGAACGGCGAAGAGATCGCGGTCCATGGCTTCCAGCCGGTCCTTGTGATCGAGCAGCGGCTCGATCCAGCTGCGCAGCCGGTCCGACACGGTGATCGGGATCGCCGCCTGCATGCGGGTGCGCCCCATAAGGATGCGCTCGCCCCATTCGTTGTCGCACTCCTCGAGCACCGTGACGATGCTGCCGAGCCGGACGGCGAAAAGCTCGGCGACCGCCTTCATCCGCAGCATCAGGCTGGTGTCGATGACATCCTGGCTAGTGGCGCCATAATGCACATGGTCCGCCGCCTCGCCGCCGACGATCGCCCGCAACTGCCGCACGAGTTCCGGAACCACCACCCCATCGGCCGCCACCGCCCGCCGCAGCGCACTGACATCGGGCGAAAAGGCACGGCAGGCCTCGGTGATCCGGTCGGCAGCCTTGGCCGGGATGATGCCGTGCACGGCCTCGGCCCGCGCGAGCGCCGCCTCGAAGGCGAGCATCGCATGGATATCGGCGGAGGCCGAGAACTCGGCGGCAACCGCCTCATCCCCCAGCACCCCGGAGAGATAAGGGTGGTCGAAGGCGGAATAGGTCATGATTTCCCCGTTTCTGGTCGCGGTTGCGGCTCGCCGAACGAAATGCCACCTGCTGCCCGAAGCGCCAACCGTGCGGCACTCCGTGTCCAGGCGTGACATTCCTGTTCAGATGTCGAGGAAGACGGTTTCCTTCTCACCCTGCAGGTGAATGTCGAAGACATAATTAGGCGCCGTTCCGGTCGCGACAAGCGTGGCGACGCGATGGCGATGCTCGATGCGCGTAAGCAGCGGGTCGGCGGCGTTGGCTTCCGCCTCGTCCGGGAAGTACATGCGGGTGTGAAGCCCCACATTGATGCCGCGCGCCACGATCCAGAAGGTGATGTGCGGTGCCATCTGCCGGTCGTGGCTGTAGGGAACCTGCCCAGGCTTGATCGTCTCGAAGGAAAAGACCCCGTCGTCGGCACCGGTTGAACAGCGCCCCCAGCCGTTGAAGTTGGCGTCCGCAGAACCGCGTATCTCGGTCGGCGAATTGTAGAGCCCGGCGGCGTCCGCCTGCCAGATCTCCACGAGCGCGTCCTTCAGCGGCGCGCCGGCGCCGTCGATCACCCGTCCGGTGACGGTGATGCGCTCGCCACGCGTCTCGCCGTTCACCATCCGCGATCCGAGGTCGGCCTCGTAGACGCCGCCAATGCCGCAGAAGTTCGGGGTGAGGCCAATATGCACATAGGGACCGGCCGTCTGCGAGGGCGTCTCCTTGAGGTAGCCGAGTTGCTGAACCATCAGTTGCCCTCCAGCCGGTTCTCGAACAGTGTCGAGCGGCGTCCCCGCAGCACGATATCGAACTTGTAGGCCCGTGCGTCGAAGGGAATGGTGTTTGCCCAGTCGAGCGGGGCGATCAATTGTTCGACCGCCTGGCGGTCCGGGATGGTGTTGACGATCGGACACTTCCAGATCATCGGATCGCCCTCGAAGTACATCTGGGTGATCAGCCGCTGCGCGAAGCCGTGGCCGAAGACCGAGAAATGGATATGCGCCGGGCGCCAGTCGTTGACGCCGTTCGGCCAGGGATAGGGACCGGGCTTGATCGTGCGGAAAGCATAGCCCCCCTCCGCATCGGTGATCGTGCGGCCGCAACCGCCGAAATTCGGATCGAGCGGCGCGAGATAGCTTTCCTTCTTGTGGCGATAGCGGCCGCCGGCATTGGCCTGCCAGAATTCGAGCAGCGCCCCGGGCACGGCGCGGCCGCGCTCGTCGAGCACCCGGCCATGCACGATGATGCGCTCGCCAATGGCGCTCTCGCCCGGCTTGGCAAAGTTGTGGATGAGGTCGTTGTCGAGTTCGCCGATGATCGAGTGCCCGAAGACCGGGCCGGTGATTTCCGAAATCGTGCCGTCGAGCGAAAGCAGCGCCTTCTGCGGCGAGCGCAGCACCGAGGTCTTGTAGCCCGGCGTCAGCGCCGGCGCATGCCATGCACGGTCGCGCGCGAAAAAGGCGCCCGTCTCCGGCTTTCCTTTGGTTCTGTCGGACATCGCTTCCTCCCGTCAGGCCGCCGTGCCGGCATCGATCTCGGCAAACACCTGCTTGGCGATCTTGATCGCGTGATTGGCCGCCGGCACGCCGGCATAGATTGCCACGTGCAGCAACGCCTCGCAGATATCCTCGCGGGTCGCGCCGGTGTTGGCGGTCGCCCGCACATGCATGGCGACCTCGTCGTCCTGGCCAAGGGCTGCGAGCAACGCGATCGTCACGATCGAGCGCTCGCGCTTCGTCCAGGTTGGCCGCGACCAGACATGCCCCCACGCCGCTTCGGTAATCAGTTCCTGGAAGGGGCGGTCGAATTCGGTGGAAACCGACTGCGTCCGATCCACGTGATTGTCGCCGAGCACCGCTCGGCGTGTGGCCATGCCCTGGCGATAGCGGTCGGAGGGCGCAGAAGCATCACTCATGGGTCCTGTCTCCATGCATTGCAATTTCGAAGAAGGCGCGAAGCACCGCAGTCAAAGCTTCCGGGTTTTCGACGCAGGGAATGTGACCGGCATCGCGGATGACTTCGTAGTGTGCGCCGGGAATGAGGCGGGCGGTGGCCAGCACCACATCCGGCGGCGTCGAGCCGTCCTGATCGCCGACGACGCAAAGCGTCGGCACGGCGATGCGCGCAGCCGCCTCGGTATAGTCGGCATCACGGATGGCGGCACAGGTGGCGACATAACCGGTCACCGGCTGACGGACGAGCATGTTGCGGTAGCCGGAAAGGGCAGTGTTTTCCGGGCGGCGAAAGGCCGGCGTGAACCAGCGCTCGAGCACGCTGTCGGCAATCGCCTCGATGCCCTTTTCCTCGACCGCTGCGATGCGCGCCGCCCAGCTCTCGGCCGTACCGATCTTGTGCGCCGTGTCGCAGAGGACGAGCGCCCGCACCAGATCCGGCCGCCGCTGGTAGAGCGACTGCGCAATCAGGCCGCCGACCGAAAGGCCGCAGACGATCGCCTGTTTGACCGAGAGCATGTCGAGCAGGCCGGCCAGGTCGTTGGCATGATCCTCGATCGCGTAAGGGGCCGGGCCGATATCCGAGAGACCGTGGCCGCGCTTGTCGTAGAGAACGATGGCGTAATCGCCGGCCAGCCGGACGATGACGTCGCGCCAGATGCGAAAATCCGTGCCGAGCGAATTGGCGAAAACCAGCACCGGCCGGTCGCCGGTGGCGCCGATCACCTGATAGTGGATCGTGATGTCGTTGATGCGGGCAAACTGCACGGGCTCTCTCCTCCGCCACCAAATTGGATATTTAATCTGGTTAGGTAAAATGATATTTCATGGCATTTCATTAACTTGAGGGTTATGAATTCCATGATCGACGCCCGGGTCAAGTTTCGCCATCTGCAGACATTTGTCGAGGTCTCCCGGCAGAAGAGCGTGATGAAGGCGGCCGAGCTGCTGCATGTCAGCCAGCCGGCCGTGACCAAGACGATCCGCGAACTCGAAGAGGTGCTGGGCGTCGCCGTCTTCGAGCGCGACGGGCGCGGCATCAAGATAACCCGCTATGGCGAGGTCTTCCTGCGCCACGCCGGTGCGGCGCTGACGGCGCTTCGCCAGGGGCTCGATTCCGTCTCGCAGGAACGGTCCGGCGACGGCGTTCCGGTCAGGATCGGCGCGCTGCCGACGGTCTCCACGCGGATCATGCCCCACGCCATGACGCTGTTTCTCAAGGAGGAGACTGGCGCCCGCATCAAGATCGTCACCGGCGAGAACGCAGTCCTCCTCGAGCAGCTGCGCGTCGGCGATCTCGATCTGGTCGTCGGGCGGCTTGCAGCACCGGAAAAGATGACCGGCTTTTCCTTCGAACATCTCTATTCGGAACAGGTGGTCTTTGCCGTCAGGGCCGGGCATCCGCTGCTTGCCGGTGCGCATTCGACGTTCGCGCGGCTTGCGGATTTCCCGGTGCTGATGCCGACGCGCGCCTCGATCATCCGTCCCTTCGTCGAGCGCTTCCTGATCACCAACGGCATCGCCAGTCTGCCGAACCAGATCGAGACGGTGTCGGACGCCTTCGGCCGCGCCTTCGTGCGGGCGAGCGATGCGATCTGGATCATTTCCGCCGGCGTCGTCGCCGCCGATATCGACGACGGCACGATCGCAATCCTGCCGATCGACACCAGCGAAACGAAAGGTCCAGTGGGCCTGACCATGCGCGCCGACGCAGCGCCCACGCTCGCCCTGTCGCTTCTGATGCAGACCATTCGCGAGGCGGCGACGGCAGTCTCGGCCAAGCTCTAGGCGCGGGATCTACCGGCGCTGCGCGGCAGGCGACGGCGAACCCGTCGCCTATCGATCGAACCGGCCGACCACACGCTGGCCGTTATCTCGCAACGGCAACCGCTCCCACGTTCATAATCCGGCTGCTGCTTAACAGACCGGCCGCCTGCACCAGCGGATAGCCGGCGGCTGCGATATCGGAATTGATCCGGTGGAGGTCGCGCACCAGATCGATGAAGAGGGCATTGTCTCTCGCACCAGCCGCCGTCTCCACATGCTCGCCGCCGAGATGCCGCCGGACGATTTCGTCTTCGAGTTCGCGAAAACGGTCCTTTTGAGCCGCGAGCCGCGATGCGGCCGCAACATCCCTGGACGAGAGAGCCGCCGGCAGCAGTCTCAGCGACGCAACGATCACTTCGGAGAGCGCCTCGATCGCCGCGCGCTGGCTCGCCGAAAGCTGGATGTCCTGTTTTATCTTTGCCCGAATGCGATCGGCGAGGCTCAGCTTGATGACGTCGCCCGCATGTTCGAGATTGCTCGCAAACAACATGATCTCATGGGCCCGGCTCGTCTCTCCGGCCGGCAAGCCGTCCTGTGTCAATTGCCCGAGATAGGCGTGCACCGAGGCCATGTAGTTGCCGAGCCGCGCATCCACGGGCAACAGTTCCTTCAGATTTTCGAGCCTGCCGGCCTGCAGCGACGTCAGCGCCATCCGGAACATGCGCTCCAGCAATTCGCTCATGCGGATCGTTTCGGTCGTCGCATTGCTGAGCGCGATTGCCGGCGTCTCCAGCGACATGCTGTCGAGATAACGCGGGGACGCCAGGGGATCGGCGGCGCTCGGCGCCTGTGGAACCAACCGCTCCACAAGGCTGACGACGAAGGATGACAGCGGCAGGAACACGGCGGCAACAAGCAGGTTGAAGGCAACGTGAAGGCCGACGGCGACGTGCAACGGATCCGTGGGCAGACGACCGGCAATGTCCACGATCTGCCGCGCGAGGGGCAGCAGCGACACGGCCAGGAGGCCGCGGCAGAAAAGATTGGCGATCGGCAGTTTGCGGGCGGATGGCGGTTGGTCGAGCGTGGCGCTGACCGCCGGAAGGCCGCCGCCGAAATTGATCCCGAGGATGAGCGGGACGGCGCCGGCGACTTCGAGGCTGCCGTTCATCAGCAGCGAAGCGACGAGCAGGATGACGGCAAGCGTCGAATGAAACAGCCAGGCGAGCATCGCCCCGACGAGAAAACCCAGCACCGGTTCCGTTGCAACCGCTTGCAGGACGTCGTGGAAAAGCGTGGCTTCGCGAAGTGGCGCGGTCGCCGACACGATTACCTTCAGGGCCATCAGCATCAGGCCGAGGCCCATCAGGATGCGGCCGGCGTTTCGCGGCCGGAATTCGCCGGACACGCTGAATGCGACATAGCCGGTCAGGAGAAACAGCGGAGCGAGCACGCCCGCCAGCGACGAGCCGGAGGCAAAGAGGCCGGAGACGAGCGCCGAGCCGATATCCGCCCCGAGCAGCACCGCAAGCCCGGTCTGGGCCGAGATTGCACCGGCACCCGCGAGCCCGGCAACGATCAGCGCCATCGCCGTGGCGCTGCCGAGCACGGCGGTCGCAAGAACCCCGCCACCGAAGGCGGTCAGCCGGTTCGACAGGCGCTCTTCGACAAAGCGCTGCAGCCGGTCGCCCCAGCCGCGCATGACGCCGGTACGCACCATGCGAACGCCCCACAGAAGCAACGCCACACCACCCAGAAGTTCCAGGATAGCCAATGTTCCGGAGTTCATCTCATGCCCCTCGCCGCAAGTCTCAGTCGGCGACGAAATCGTCGGGTGCGACAGATCCGATGTTGTAGCCCTCGAGCTGCGCAGCCATGCTGCCGCGCCGCGGGAAATGCAGGATGGTCGCCGTCCCCGGCGTCACCGGAACGACGCGTGAGGGCGGAAGGTCGAGGAACTCGTGGCAGGCCGCGCGCACGACGCCGCCATGGGCAACGACGAGCAGGTCCCCTTCGGTGCGGGACATCCAGTCGTGCACGCCTTCGGCCACACGGCCGCGAAAGGCGCCCCAGGTTTCGCCGTTGGCCGGCGTGAAGGTGCCGGCGCGCCAGGCGGCATATTCCTCCGGCCGTTCGGCGATCAGGTCCGGCTTGCGCCGCCCCGTCCATTCGCCCATGTCCAGCTCACGGAAGCGCTCGTCGGTCGGTGCGTCCGGGTGACCGATCAGCGCGACCGTCTGCCGGGTGCGGCCGAGGTCCGAGGCGATGATGCGAACCGGCTTCAACGCCTTGGCGTAGGGGCGAAAACGCCTGACCTGCGCGACCCCCCGCTCGGACAGAAGCGAGTTGTCCTGTCCCTGAAGGCGTTGTTCGGCGTTCCACTGGGTCTCGCCGTGGCGCATGAGGATGAGCCTCATTGTTGGATCCTTTCTCCGGTGGCGGCGAAAACCGCATCGGGTGTGCGAATGAAGGAAAGGGGGATCGGCTCCCCCGGCGTGGCGGTGAAGTAGCTGTCGGCCATCGCAGTGATGCGCAGGTCGCCGACCATGGCGGTCACCATGGTTCGGCCCGCGATCGGGGCCGCTTCGGCAAACCGGGCCGTAAGCGACGGCGCTCCGGCGACCGCGCCGACGCTCACGTCTTCGGCGCGGTAGAGCAATTGCGCATCGTCGCGGCCGGCGGCCAGGGAAGCCGGCGCGAGCACCATATCGCCGAAGACGAGACCGTCGCCGGCGCGGTGCACCGGTATAAGGTTTGCCGGCGGCGTGCCGAGGAAGGTCGCAACGAACGTAGTCTGCGGGTTGCGCAGGAGATCGATCGGTTTGCCGAACTGTTCGACGCGACCGTTGTTGAGCACGGCGACATGGGTCGCCATGGTCATCGCCTCGACCTGGTCGTGGGTGACGTAAACCGATGTCGCCCCGGTCGCCCGGTGAATGCGCATCAGTTCGCTGCGCATCTCGATACGCAGCTTGGCATCGAGGTTCGACAGCGGCTCGTCGAACAGGAGGATGCTCGGTTGCGGCGCGATCGTGCGGGCGATCGCCACGCGCTGCTGCTGGCCGCCGGAGATCTCGGCTGGATACCGTTCGGCCAGCATGTCGATGCCGAGAAGCGCAAGCACTTCCCGCACACGCTGCTCGCGCTTGTCGCGCGGCCATCTGGCGACCTTCAGCGGCCAGGCGATATTGCCGGCGACCGTCATGTGCGGCCAGAGCGCATAGCTCTGGAACACGAGCCCGGCGTTGCGCTTGCCGGCGTCGGCAATGACGCCGCCCGCGCCGCTCGACACGGTCTGCCCGACGAAGGCGATTTCGCCCTCGCTCGGGCTTTCAAGCCCGGCCAGCATGCGCAGAAGGGTCGACTTGCCGCAGCCGGAGGGGCCGACGAGCACGAGGAAGGACCCCGCTGGTACCGAGATGTTGACGTCCTTGACGGCGGTAAAGGCGCCGAAGCGTTTGACGAGACTGCGGATCTTGATGGCGTCCGCGGTGCCGGTTGCTAAGGCATTCATGGTGCTTTCCATTTCTGGACACGGTTCTGCAGGCTGTGGGCCACGAAGGAGGCAGCCAGGCAGACGACGAGGATGACGAGGGTGATGGCATTGGCGAACTGCATGAAGCCTTCCGCGGCATAGCGATAGGCGACCATGCTGAGCACCGGCGAGGTGGCGGTGAACAGCAGCACGACCAGCGAGAGGTCCCGCACCATCTTGACGAAGACAAGGATCGCGCCGGCAAAGAGGCCCCGGATCGCGAGCGGAAAGATGATCGCGAACAGACGACGGATCAGTCCCGCACCCGTCAGCCGGGCGCTTTCCTCGATGTCTGCCGAGATCTGGCCGAGAACCGAGCGTCCCGACTGCACGGCAAAGGGCAGATTGTGCGCCGATGCGGCAATGACCAGCAGCGCGAAGGTGCCGTAGAGCGAAGGCAGCGGCCCGATCGGCGCGCCGAAGAGCGCGATATAGGCGGCGGCAAAGGCGATGCTCGGCACCAGAAGCGGCAGGAAGGCGAGCTGGCTCAGCAGCGTCGCAAGCAGGCTGCCGCGGCGCTGCACGATGGTATAGGCGAGCGCGAGACCGAGCAGCATCGTGGTGAAGGCGACGACGAGCCCAAGACGGATCGTGTTCCAGATGGCGTCGATCAGCACCGGATTGCGGAAGATGCCCGCCTGCCCCTGCGCCATCTCGCCGCCGCCTTCGCCGATCCAGAAATGCAGCGTCCAATTGGAGAACAGCGCACCGCTTTGCGGAGCCAGGCTCGATGCGGCCAGCACGAGAACCGGCAGCACCGTGGTCAGAAACCCGATGACGACGGCGATGGCAAAGAGCGGCCAGCGCCAGGCGCCGAGCGGGAAGCGCTTGGTGCGCCCACCTTTGCCCGTCACGGTGATGAAGGCCTTGCGACCGGAGACGATGCGATCGGAGAGCCACAGGAACAGCGCCGAGACCGCGATGAGCAGCAGCGCAAGCACGAAGCCGCGTTCGTTCTGGCCCGTCTCGATCATGCCGAAGAGGCGGGTGGAAAGCGTCTGCATGCGTACCGGCAGGCCGAGCAAAGCGGGTGCCGCGAAATTGGCGACAGCCCCGGCGAAAGTCAGCGATGCGGCCGCAATCAGCGCCGGCGTGACGACCGGCAGGATGATGCCGAAAAAGATGCGCGGACGCTTGGCGCCGGCCATCTGGCCTGCCTCGACGAGATCGGCGCCGACCGAACTCAAGGCTGCGGCGATGATCGTATAGGCGAGCGAATAATAGTGCGCGATCAGCACGATCGCCGTCGGGATCAGGCCCCAGGCGAGCCAGTCGGGAATGGCAAGACCGCTGGTCTCGAAGAAGCCGGCCGAACCGCCGAGACGCGAATTGCGAAACAACGTGCCCCAGGCAAGGGCTGCGGCGAAGCTCGGGATCATGTAGGGCAGCGACGCCATCAGGCCGAGGAAACGGCGGCCCGGGACGTCCGTCAGCACCACCAGCCAGGCAAGGAAGCCGCCGATGAGCAGGCAGCCGGCGCCGACGCTGAAGCCGAGGATCATGGTGTTGAGAAGCGGTCGCCACCAGAGATTGGCCGAGAGCGGGCTGGCAAGCACCGCCTTCCAGGCCGCGATGCCCTCGGGCGTCAGCGTCGTGAAGAGGATGCGCAAGAGCGGAGCGACGACCAGGATCGCGACGATGGCGACGAGAAGTGCCGGCAAGAGGAAGCCCGATCGGAGCAGCCGGCTGCCCGATGGTGCGGATATCGATAGGGATGTCATGTCAGGGCCTCGGCGTCTGTCGGCACGCCCGGTGTAGAGCATGCCGACAGACGGTTTCCGTTACTGGAGCGTGATGATCAGGTCGGCGATGCGTCCGCGCGCGGCGGCCGTCTTTGCCGGATCGATCGTCCAGGCCTTCAAGTCATCGAGCTTCACCGAGTCCGGATGGTGGGCGATGGTCTTGCGGGTCGCGTAGTCGCCGGGGACGTTGAAGGGCTCGAAGCCCGCCCCGCCGGTCGGCGTATCGTCGCCGAACATGAAGTCGATCAGCAACCGCGCGGCCGCCGGATGAGGCGCCTTGTCGGCGACCGTCAGCACCGCCGGAAACAGGATGCCGTTGGCCGGCTCGACATTGTTGGCGATCTGCAGCGCCCAGCCTTCTTTTTCGTTGTCACGACGGTCGGAATAGGTGCCGAAACCGACCGGTGGGTTCTTGGCGTTGACGTCACCCACCGACTTGTTGAGCACGTCGCTGTTGGGAACCAGGATCAGGTCGTTGGCGAAGAGGTCCTTGATGAACTGTTCACCGGCGCCCTGAAGATCGCCTTCGACGTCGATATCCTTGCCGAAATGCGCCTTGTAAGCGGCTGCCATCTCGTCCGGATGCAGCGCGATCTCGGTGAGGAGGTCGAGCAGTTCGCCACGCTGGCTCGGATCAACCATCAGCACCCTTCCCTGCCACTCCGGCTGTGTGAGTTGCCAGAGATTGCTGACGGGCGAACCGTCAGGAAAGGCCTTCTCGTTGTACATCAGCACCTTGGTCGAGAGGCGCTGCGTCAAAAGCGGCGCCTTATAGCGGTCCTCCAGTTCGTTCGCGACCCGCGGCGGCACGTAGTTCACGATCCGCTTTCCCTCCAGAAGCTTGGTGAACACGACAGGCGTATCGGCGATATAGAGCACGTCGACCGCATGCACGCCGGCCTGCTGTTCCGCTTCGATGCGGGCGATCTGCTTGGTGGAACTCATGTCGAGGCCGATGAGGTCGATGCCCGGATAGGCTTCCTCGAAGGCCTTTTCGATCTTGGCGATGCGGCTCGACAGCGAGAAGACGGTGACGCTTCCCTCCTTCTGTGCGAGCGGCAGCAGTTGCTGCGGCGTCAGGCCGTCGAGATCGGACGCCATCACCAAGGTTGGTAATGCGAAACATGCGGCAAGCGCGGCACTGGTCAGTTTTTTCAGCATTTCGTTCTCCTCCCTTTGTAGTTCCCCGCTAGAGCATCCGGCCTTCAAGTGGGATCACCTTCTGGCGTAAAGATGCACTAGAATCAAAGCATTAGTGTCCTTCGTGCGTATGAACGCGCAGCGCTCTAGTCGAAGTCGTTGAATAACTCCGACAGCTTCTCCAGCCTGCCGATCACCTGCCCCTGATGGCGGCCGGCGATCGTGAGCACGATGGCGTTGACGATCGCAAACGGGATCGTCGGTGTCTGAAATTCGCTGCCCGAGCGCCCCCTCGGCGCTGCGAGCATCAGATCGGCGGCGGGCTCCATCAGCGGCCCGACCAGATCGGAAACGAGGATCGATTGCGCACCGACCCGCGTCGCGTGGCGCACCAGCGGACCGTAGCTTTGCGGCTGTTTGCGAAAGGCAAGCGCCACCACGAGGTCGCCCGCCTCCATGCCGACCAGGCGCTCGGCGATGTCCCGGCCGCGGCCCGTCAGCTGGATCGTGGTCATGCCGAAGCGGTCGAGGCGACGCTGCAGGAAACCGGCAACCGATTGCGCGTGCCCCTGCCCGAAGATGAAGACCCGGCGCGCCGAAAAGATCATGTCGGCGGCCCTGTCGATATCCGCCTGCTCGACCGAGCGGGCGAGCGTTTCGAGCGCGCTGATCTCGGCTGCGATCAGATCGGTCAGGTAGTCGCCATGCTCGACCTTCGAGACCGAGCGGCGCATGCGGTTGGCCGCGTCCTGATCGTCCAGCACCTCGCGCTGCAATTGCGCGCGGAGATCCGGAAAGCCCTTGTAGCCGAGCTTCTGCGCCAGCCGCGTGGCGGTCGCCTCATGCACGGAGGCGCGCTGGGAAAGCTGCGGGCCCGACAGGAACGCGGCCTCCGCCCGATTTTCCAGCATGGTCGTGATCAGCTTCTGATCCGCATCGGTAAGCCGCCTGGAATGCGTCTTAATGCGATCGAGTATCGTCATGACGTCCCCGCAAGTTCATTTGCAGGATCCATCGTTCCTGCAATTTTCCGTGCCGTCAATAATGACGGTGCAAGAATCTTTGCAAGGGGCTGCAATGGCCGATACGGCCTGGTTGCGGATGGGCTCCCCGCCCTGCAGGCCACCCGCCACAGGCCCCGACGAACCTACCTTCGCGCGCTTCGGGAAAGCGCATCTGCAATCTTTGCGGTTACCCGACAGATTCTTTGCAAAGCACCGCAAACCGACGCCGCCTGCCGTGGTTGCGCCGGGATGGCATGGGTCCTCGAACGATTGCTCCTCCGATTTCGGCGCCCTCTCCACGCAACCCACACACGGCCTCAACGAATCCTGTGCCTGCCGGTTGCACCGCTGATTGCAGAGAAACTCCGAGAACCACCATGAGCGATCCCCAAACGACAGACCTAGCCGTCGGCCCAATCCCGGGCAGCCGTCCCAAGAAAAGGGAATGGGCGATCGGAGGCTTCAACTGGCTTCTGACGAAGCACATGTTTCTGGCGGTGACAGCCACCATTGGTGTGCTGACGTCGGGATCGTTCATTTACATGTACGTCCTCTACCTGATGCACTCGGACGCGGTCCTCGAACCGGTCACCCTGGTGGAGCTTCTGGTGATGGCCGCGGTGCTCGCCGTCAGCCTCATCATCGCTGCGATCATCGGCGGTCGCCTCAGCCACCGGATCGTGAACGCGCTGGTGCTCATCCGCGATGCCGCAAAGGCGATTGCAATGGGAAACTTTTCTACCCGTGTGCCGGTTCGATCGCGACGACTGGGGGAGGTCGACGACGTGATCGACCATTTCAATCGCATGGCCGAGCTGCTGGAGAGCGCGGAGAAGGAGTTGCAGTACCAGAACAACGCCATCGCCCATGAACTGCGAACGCCGCTAACGGTGCTGCGCGGCCGCCTGCAAGGAATGCGCGACGGCCTCTTCGAGCCAACCACCAAACTTTACGATGGCTTGATCGGCCAGATCGATCACCTGACCAGCATCGTCGAGGATCTTCGTATCCTGGCGCTCTCGAATGTGGGACGGCTGGAGCTCCGCCTGGAGCCGGGCGACATGGGCGAGGAGGTCGAGACCGCCGTCGCCGCGATGCTCGGCGAGTTCGACAAGGCCGGGATGCCGGTATCGCTCGACCTCAGCCGGGCGCCGATGACGCTTGATCGCGCCAAGGTTCGACAGGCCCTGCTGGCAATCATGCACAATGCCACCCGCTATGCACCCGGCAGCCGGCTCTCCATCGTGGCGAAGATGAGAGGTTCGGAAGCCATCTTCCAATGCCAGGATAGGGGCCCCGGCATGTCCGATCTCGACATCGAACACGCGTTTGATCGGTTCTGGCGCGCAGACGATTCCCGATCGCGTGCGAGCGGCGGCAGCGGCCTCGGCCTCTCGGTCGTTCGTGCGATCGCCGAAGCCCATGGCGGTTCGACCAGCGCGAAGCGAAACGAGTTCGGCGGCATGACCTTTGAAATCGCCTTGCCGACCGACTGCGGGAGCAAAGGCGCGCAAAGCGTACTCTCTCCATGAAACCCGGATGAACTCTGCGCGGAACCTGCAAGCAGATGAGGCAAACCGATCGCATTGAACGGGCCGGACCGGTCCGCGACAATAAAGGAAACGATCGATGACACTCAACTTCAAGACGGCCGCGCTTGCTCTGGGCGTTGCCGCAGCCGCTTCGACGGCGCAGGCCGCTGATTTCAACAATTCGGGCGTCGACTTTGCCAATGTGGATCGTTGGACGGGGACCTACGCAGGTGGCCACATCGGCACCGGCTCCTCGAACCAGAAGGGCAGCAAGAACAAGATCAACGGCGGCGTCCAGGTCGGCTACAACCAGCAGATCGGCCAGTTCGTGGTGGGCGGTGAGATCGAGGCGGCGCGCGCCGGTGGCCTGCAGTATCAGGTCGGCAAGGGCGGCGCCTTGCAGCAAACCTGGAGCGGCACCGCCCGGGCCAAGGCCGGCTACGCACTCGACAACATCTTGCTCTACGGCACGGTCGGCGTCACCACCGCGCGCTTCGAGGGCAAGGGCACCGTGACCTCCGGCGATCGCTGGCACACGGGCTGGACCTATGGCGCCGGCGCCGAGATGGGGTTCACCGAAAACATCTCCGGCAAGGTCGAGTATAGCCAGACCCGCTTCAACGGCGTGGACTCCACGATCGGTGGCGTGAAGGGCTCGAACAATCTGGTCAATCACGCGATCAAGACGGGCCTGAATTTCCGTTTCTGATCTCGAATACGACCGGTTCTACCGTCCCCCTAGCACCGGTCGGGCGAGCTGCAACACCTCGCCAACCGGCGGCGCCTGCACCGGCGCCGCCACAATCAAAATCGGGCATGTCCCCCGAATGTCGGCCGAACCCGCCCCGGGCGAGCCAACGCCGAACGGGCCGCATCGGCGCCTTCGATCTCTAGCGCTCGCGAGCGCGTTTCAGGCGACCTCGCCGACGAAGCTGCAGCCCAGTCTTTCCAGTTCGCGGTCAACCCAGGACCGGTCGATCTCGCCGAGCACCGTCGCATTCATCTGCTTGGCCTCGGCCTCGTGCTTGGCGCGGGTCGCCTTGAGAACCGTGTCGGCATCGGCTCTGGGTATGCACACCACGCCGTCGAAATCTCCCAGAACGAGATCGCCAGGATTGATCACCATGCCGGCGATCGAGATCTGGAAGCCGATTTCGCCGGGACCGGTGCGGTAGGGTCCCCGGTGCGTCACGCCGATTGCGTAAAGCGGCAGGTCCTGGGCGCGAATGGCCTCGGCGTCGCGGATCGCGCCGTTGAGGACGAAGCCCGCGACCCCACGTTTTACCGCATGGGCCAGCATCAACTCGCCCATCAGCGCATTGGTGGTATCGCCGCCGGCATCGACGACGATGACGTCACCGGGCTCGGCGATATCGATCGCCTTGTGCAGCATCAGGTTGTCGCCGGGGCAGGTCTTGACCGTGAGCGCCGGGCCGCAAAGCACGCCGCCGCCATGCATCGGGCGCAGCCGGTCGCCGCCGGCGACCAGCCGGGACATGCTGTCGGACACGTTGGCGGCGGGCAAGGCGCGGAACGCCTCGATATAGGAGGGATCGACACGTTCCATGTCGTTCTTCACTCGGAAACCGATCGGCATATCTTGTTCTCTCCTCGGAACGGTTAGGCTGGCTGTTTGCGCAGGCCGAGGCTCTGCGGCGTTGCTAGGCTGAAGGCGTCGGGCGCTTCGCCGCCGAGCACGCTGATGATGTGCCGCGCAGCGATTTCCGCCATGGCCTTCGACGAGCCCTTGGTCACGCCGCCGATATGCGGCGTGGCGAGCAGGTTCGGCGCCGCCCACAGCGGATTGTCGGCAGCCGGCGGTTCCGTGGCGAAGCTGTCGAGGGCGGCACCCGCGATGCGCTTGTCGCGCAAGGCGATGGCAAGCGCTGCCTCGTCGATGAGGCCGCCGCGCGCCGTGTTGACGATGAACGACGTCGGCTTCATCAACGAAAGGCGACGGGCGTCGATCAGGTGGCGCGTCTCGGCCGTCAGCGGGCAATGCAGGCTGACGATATCGGCACGGCGGACGAGGTCGTCCACGTCGCTGACGGTTTCGATGTTCGCCTCGGCGAGCCCCGCCGCCGCATGCGGATCGTAGACGATCACGTCCATACCGAGCGCACGGGCCATCGCAGCCGTTTCCCGCCCGATCGCGCCATAACCGACGAGCCCCATCACCGTGCCGATGATATCCCGCCCCATGAAGGTCGGCTTCGGCCAGCGGCCGTCCTTGACCGCTGCCGTCAGCGGGCCGATCTCCTTGAGCAAGGCGAGCGAAAGGGCGATCGCGTGTTCGGCGACCGCACGTGCGTTCGACCCCATGGAACGCAATACCGGCACGCCCCGGTCAGCCGCCGCCTGGATGTCGACATTGTCGACGCCGACACCATGCTTGACGATGACCTTCAGCTTCGGCGAGGCGGCGATCACCGCCTCGTTGATCTGGCCCTGGCGAACCATGATCGCGTCGATACCGAGTTCGGCCGCACGCGCGGCGACGATGTCGGAGGCATCGTAGGGCGGCGAGAAGAAGACGTCGCAGTCATGCGCGTTGAGCAATTCGACCGCACTCTCGGCGATCGAATTGTGGGTCACGAGAACGCGCCATTTGCGGCGCTCCCCCATGGCGCTGGAAGGATTTGACACTGTTTTCTCCAATAGCTTCCCCACGCTGGGGGGCGGTCAATGTGAGGCGCGCGTCAGCAAGGCGCGGGCGCGTGTGACGATCGGCAGGTCGACAAACTTGCCCTCGAAGACAAAGGCACCGACGCCGTCCGCTGCGGCCGCATCTGCAGCCTCGATGAGGCGCCGGGCGCGGTCGATCTCGGCCTCGGACGGCGAAAAGCCGTCGTTCAGCAGGGCAACGACGCTGGGGTGGATGCAGGTCGCGCCATCGAAGCCGAAGTCCTTGGCCTCCCTGATGGCAGCGGTCAGCGCCACCTTGTCGGCATAGTCGGCCGTGCTGCGCAGCAAGCCGAAGGACATGATCCCCGCCGCCTTAGCCGCATAATGGATCAGGAGCTTCGGAAGACGCAGGACCTCCGGCGTCGGCTGCGCCGCCATCGATGTGGCGAGGTCCTCGCCACCGGCCGAAAGTGCAAAGACCCGTGGCCCTGCCGCTATGGACGCGACATTCTGCAACCCGATCGGGTCCTCGATCAGCGGCACGAAACGCATCGGGCTGCGCTGCTTCGCGGTTTCGATCGGCGTCAGATGGCGGTCGAGCCGGTGCAGAAGTTCGGGCGCGGACACCTTCGGCACGTAGAGCGCGTCGGCCCCGGCTTCGCACGCCGCCGCTGCATCCGCGAGCATCGCGGCCTCGTCATGGGTGTTGATCCGGACGATGACGATGGCACCGCGCTGCCCGACCATCGGCAGGTTCTTGCCGAGTGCCGCCCTTGCGGTTTCCTTTTCGCTCGGCGCGACCGCGTCTTCGAGATCGACGATGATCGCATCGGCGCCGCGTTCGTGCGCCTTTTCAAGGAACCGGGGCGAACTGCCGGGGACGTAAAGGAGCGAGCGCAGCCTCATTCGGTTCGTCCTCCCTTGATCAGATCGATCTCGTCGGTCGACAGACCGGCTTCCGCGAGCACGTCGCGCGTGTTTTCGCCAAGCGACGGCGCCGGATTGCGCCAGACGCCGGGCGTTCCCGACATCCGCGGCAGGATGTTGTGCATCGGCAGCGAACCGAAATCACGATCCTCGACCTCGGTGAAAACCTCGCGCTCGACGAAGTGCGGATCGGAAAAGGCATCGGCGATGTTGTAGACGGGACCGACGGTCGCTCCCGCCTCCCGCATTACGTCGAGTGCGTCATCGCGATCGCGCGTCGCGAACCAGGCCCCCACCGCCTCGTCGACCAGCGGCCGGTTGAAAACCCGGTCGGTGTTGGTGGCAAAGCGCGGATCGTCGATCATGTCGGCCCGGCCGATGATTTCGAAGATCCGCTTCGCCACGGCCTGGGTCGAGCCGGACAAGGCGACGAACTTGCCGTCCGCGCAGCGATAGACGTTCCGCGGCGAGGTCGTGTTCGAACCGCTGCCGACACGCTCCTTGATCTTGCCGGTGGTCTTGTAGATCGCCGCCTCAGGCCCAAGCACCGAGAACATCGGCTCAAGCAGGGAAAGATCAATGACCTGGCCGCGGGCAATGCCTCGCTCGCGGGCCAGAAGCGCCGTGCTGACGGCGGACGAGCCGTAGATGCCGGCGATCATGTCGGCAAGCGCCAGCGGCGGCAGCACCGGCTCGCGATCCGGAAACCCGGTGCGCGCCGCAAAGCCGCTCATCGCTTCCACCAGCGTGCCGAAACCGGGAAGCTCCGCGTAGGGACCGGTCTGGCCGAAGCCGGAAATGCGCACGATGATCAGATCGGGATTGCGCGCCAGAAGCTTCTCGGGCGCCAGCCCCATCTCTTCGAGCGTGCCCGGCCGAAAGTTCTCGATGAAGACATCGACCGTGTCGAGCAGCTTGAACAGCGCGTCCATCGCCGCCGGTTCGCGAAGGTTGAGCATCACCGACCGCTTGTTGCGGCCGTAGGTCTTCCAGTAGAGCGAGCTTCCGCCGTCGCGCCAGTCGCGCAAGGGGTCGCCGGCCGGCGGCTCGACCTTGATCACGTCGGCGCCGAAATCGCCGAGCTGAAGCGACAGCATGTTTCCGGCAACGAGGCGGGACAGATCGACGACACGAATGCCGTGTAGCGGCCCCTTTGCATCCGCATCGAAGCGTTTCGGTTCCCTGGTCATAGGTTGATCCGTCCTCATGCGTCAGGCCTGCGGGCGGGATTGCGCGGAAAACAGGGTCGAAGCTTCCGGCGGCACATAGACAAAGACCTGGCTGTCGGCGATCTCCCGGCTCGTCTGCACGCGGAAGGTGCTGCCGGCGCCAACAAGCTCATACTGATAGACGGATCCGAGATAGGCGCCGCCCTGCACCGTCGCCTGCACGACGTTGTCGCCGGCGCCGCCGACGATCTGCAGGCGTTCCGGACGGACTGCTACGACCACCTTCTCGCCCGTGCCGCCTGCACCGGCATTGGCGCGGATGACCGTTTGATCGTCCAGGCGGACGCTGGCAGCCCCGCCGCTGCCGCCAACCACGGTTCCGCTCAGGAAGTTCGACGAACCGATGAAGTCGGCGACAAAAGCGTCGGCCGGCGTCTCGTAGATCTCCTTCGGCGTGCCGAGCTGCCGGATACGGCCGGTGTCCATGACCGCGATGCGGTCGGACACGGCAAGCGCCTCGGCCTGGTCGTGCGTGACGTAGACGGTCGTGACGCCAAGTCGTTCCTGCAGCTCACGCAACCAGACGCGCGCCCGCTCGCGCAGCTTGGCATCGAGGTTGGAGAGCGGTTCGTCGAGAAGCAGGAGGCCGGGGCGGTAGACCAGGGCACGCGCAAGCGCGACGCGCTGCTGTTGTCCGCCCGAAAGTTCGAACGGGTAGCGCTCGGCAAAGCGCGCCATCTCGACAAGTTCGAGCGCCTCCTTGATCCGCTCGTCCTGCTCGGCGCGCCCGATCTTGCGCAGTTTCAGCGGATAGGCGAGGTTCTGGGCGACCGACATGTGCGGCCACAGCGCGTAGCTCTGGAAAACGAGGCCGATGTTGCGCTGCTCGGGTGGCACGACCGTTCCGGTTTTGCCGTCGAAAAGCACGCGCTCGCCCATCCGGATTGCGCCGGAGGTTGCGTGATTGAGCCCGGAGATCGCAAACAGCGTGGTCGATTTTCCGCAGCCGGAAGGTCCGAGCAGCGTCAGGAACTCCCCCTTCGGGATCGTCAGCGAAACGTTGCTGACGGCCTTGTAGGAGCCGTAGCTGATGGAGAGGTCGTCGAGGATGAGATCAGCCATAGATCTTGGCTCCCAGTAGACGGCGCGCCATGAAGACGAACAAGGCCGTGATGATGACTTGGATGGTGGCCAGCGCGGAGACGGGTCCGTTGTCGCCCTGGGCGTAGAGCTGGAGCATGGTCGAGCCGATGATCTCGGATCCCGGCTGGTATAGGAAAACCGCGGTGACGTATTCCTTGAAGAAGTGGATGAAGAGCAGCGCGAAGCTTGAAAACAGCGCCGGCTTCAGGAGCGGCAGGACGATGCGGGTAACGGTCGTCCACCAGTCGCCGCCGGAAATGCGGGACGCCCGGTCGAGTTCCTCGCCGATCTGCGACAACGCCGGGGCGATCGCACCGAAACCGATCGGAATGTAGCGCACGACGAAGGCGGCGATGAGGATCCAGATCGTGCCGCGTATCATGTCGAGGCCGGGAACCCAGATCACCGCATAGAAGAAGCCGAGACCGGCAATGATGCCCGGCAACGAGCGCGGGAACAGGGCCACATATTCCAGGGCACGGCGGAAGCGGTACTCGGAGCGCTTGGCCACGAGCGCGATCAGAACCACGCAGGCCGTGCCGATGATGCCGCCGAGGAACGAGATGACCACCGAATTGAGGATGGCCCTGATGTAGCCGGGCTGGCTGAAGATCAGCTCGAAATTGGCAAGGGTCAGCAGCTTCCAGAACGGAACCAGCGGCGTGAGGAAACTGACGCTCGCCCGCATGAAGATGCCGGCAAAGACGGCGACGATGGTGAAGAGCACATAGGCGGCGACCGCCGCGAACGCGACCCAGCGCCATCTCCCGAGATCGACGAGCGACGGGCGCGAGGCCTTGCCGCGCACCGTCACGAAGCGGCCGCTGTCCTTCATCAGGTGGCCCTGCAGCCAAACGAGCAGGCCGACGATGACGAGCAGCATCACGGCCCCCGCGCCGACGATGCCGTAGTCGGATTGCACGGCGGCGTTGATGCCCTGGTCGTAGAGGAAGGTCGTCACCGTATGGATGCCGCTCGGGCCGCCGAAGACGAGCGGGATCGCCAGCATCTCGATGCCGATGACGAAATTCAAAACTGCGGAGTAGACCATCGCCGGGCGCATCATCGGAACGGTGATGTTGAGCAGCGCCTTCATCGGGCTGGCGCCTGCCGAACGGGCAGCGTCCTCGAGCTGCGCATCGGCCTTGGTGACGGCACCGATGCACATGAGATAGGCAAGCGGCGCCTGGCTGAGGCCAGCGACGATGCTCATGCCGGTCAGGCTGTAGAGGTTCCATGGGGTAAGCCCGGTCCCCGCCTTGACCGCAAGGGTGATGTAGCCGGACGGGCCGTACATCGTGAACCAACCGAAGGCCATCACGAGGTTGCTGACGAACAGCGGCCAGATCAGGATCTCGCCGATCCACTTGCGGCCGGGCAGATTGGTGCGACCGACGATGACCGCCATCACCGAACCGAACAGCTGCGCCACCACCATCGTCACGACGGCGAAGAAGAGCGTGTTGAGCACGATCTTGCCCATGCCGGCCTCGGTGAAGAGGCGAACGAAATTGCCGGCGGTCAGCGCGGCATCGGGCTTGTAGAGCGGCTGGTCCAGGAAGGCCTGGAGGATGATGGGCGCAATCGGCCCGATCACGAGGATCGTGGTCAGGATACTCACGGTCCAGAAGATTGCGGTCGATCGGTCACGCCCGGCGTGCGCTGGCGACCATGCTGCGAGTTCGGTCATGGCAATAGTCCTCGAAGGCCGTCCGCATGCGCGAAAGACGGGCGTCAGGCTTCGTATTGTTAAGAAAAGGGGACAGGCCGCCGACCGGTATCGGTTCGCTCGACGGCCCTGCCCGTGGCCGTTAGTTGCCAGCCATCGCAGCGGTCCACTTGGTGGCAAAGCCCGCTGCGTCGTCGATCAGCGCCCGGTCGAAACCAACGGCGATGAGATTTTCCATGCCGACCTTCTCGGCGATCGCCTGGTAGGTGTAGCGAACCTCGGCTTCATCGACGTCTTCGCGATAGGGGGTCAGCCCGCCCTTGCCGATCTGGGTCTGGCCGTTGCGGCTGAGCAGATAATCGACGAACAGTTTTGCCGAATTCGGGTTGGCGGCTTCGTTCGGAATGCCGAGGCCGCGCAGCATGACCGGGGTGCCGTCGTCCGGGAAGGCAAAGCCGAGGATCTCGCCACCGGGCTGTTCCAGGCGCGGGAAAATCGTGATGCCCGAGACGGCGATGCCGACGAGATATTCGCCCGTGGCAATCTTCTCGTTCATCGGGCCGCCGGAGACTTCGCCGCGGATCATCGGTCCGATCTGGCGCAGTTCCTTCCAGCCTTCGTCACCCTTGACCTGTAGGGTCTTCCACCAGGCGGCGAGGCCGAAGGAATTGCGCGCCGCGTCATAGGTGGTGATCTTGCCGTCGAAGCTTGCCTTGTCGGCCGCCGCCGCCTTGACGAGCGACGAGAAGCCGGTCGGGCGCTGACCTTCGGGAAGCAGGGCGGCGTTGTAGGTGATGACGAGCGGATCCGCCGACATCACGAAGATGCCCGGATAGGGATTGGCGAAACCTGGCAGGCGCTCGATTTCCGGGCTCGGATAGTCGAGCATGCGGCCCTCGGTGCCGTAGCGTGCCCAGCGGTCGTTGGCGCCCGACACCAGGACATCGGCGGTGCGCGCGCCGCTGCCGGCCTCGGCCTCCCAGCGCGTGTGCACCGTGCCGGATCCAAGGTCCAGCGTCTCGACCTTGATCCACGGATAGAGTTCGTTGAAGCCCTTGATTACCGGCTGCCAGTTGTTGTCGGCCATGTTGGAATAGACGACGAGCCCGGCTTCCTTGCGCGATGCGTCGACGAGCTGGGCGTAGTCGGCCGGATAATAGTCCGGCAGCTTCGGATCCTGCGCGTAAGCGCCGGTCGAGAACGCTGCCGATGCCGCGACGAGCCAGCCGGCCAGTTCTCTTTTCATATAGGTCATTACTTCCTCCCGTGGGTTTTCCCGTTCTTCATCACGCGGCGCGAAAGCTCCTCACTTGCGCGGCGCGCAGCCTCGACCGTCGCCTTGGTGACGCGTTCGAGATTGTTGGCGATCCGCTCGCGCGGACCTGAAATGTTGACGACGGCAAGGATGCGGCCGTCCGGATCGACGATCGGCGCCGCCACACCGGCGGCACCCTCGACACGTCCGTAGAGATTGGCGACATGGCCGTCGCTGCGCGCGGCGCTGACGCGCTCGGCGATTGCGTCCGGATCGTCCTCACGTGCGACGTCGCCGCGCAGATAGGCTTCGAGGTCGCCGTCGTTCAGCCCGGAAAGCAGCATGAGACCGCTGGCGACGTAGTGCGCAACGCGCGGCGCAGCGATGTCGCGGTCGTAGCGGATCTCCCGCATCGGCAGGATCTTGTTGAGGTAGCGGACCTGGCGGTCATCGGTGAGAACGGCGATGAAGCCCGTCTCTTCGATCGCACCGACCGTCTCGCGGAGGATGGGCTCGGCCACCCGCAGGATCGTGCCCCAGCCATTGTTGTCCGCCGACGGCTCGCCGGGCAGGCGGATCAGCAGATAGCGACCATCGGCCTGCCGGGTGACGTACCCGCCCTCAACCAGCGTCCTCAAAAGAAGCAGCGTGCTGCTCTTCGGCAGTTCAAGCGCCTGAACGACCTCCGCCAGGGTGGAGGCCTCGCCACGCGACGCGAGCCACTCGATCAGATCAAGGATTCTTTCCGCGCCGCGGCCGCTCATTCAAATTCCCTCTTGTTCAATATATTGAACGCGTGCTATATTGTGAATGCTACGGAAGCGACTCGCCTTTGTCAAGGCGCTCGCCGGCGTCATCCCGTTTCGTGAACATGTGAGGCTGCCAGGACGCCGTCCCCGAACCCGCGGCCATCCGACCCGATCTCACGGCCCAATGCCGCAAACGCGTCTCACCGAGGCGGCATGCCGCGTTGGAACTCGCAACCCACGCGCGGAAAGATCTCGGTCACCGGCAGGTGGACCGAGCAGCATGCAAGGACGTGGCTGAGTGGAGAGGATGAAGCAGGGGGCGGAACCGGGAGCCGCGCCCGTTGCGCGGGACACCGGCATCATGAAACGCCTCTAGCGGCGGCCGCGTGCCAGAATGCTGGCGATCGCCTCTGCCGCCTGTTCTGCTGTCAAAGAAGTGGTATCGAGCGTTTCGAGCCCAAGGCTCCGGTACTCGGCAGCGTCCGAAAGCGCAGAGCCGATTGCCGCATCTTCCTCGCCTCGACGCGTGAGCCTTCTCGTCCGCTCGCTGTCGCTACAATCAAGCACGAGCCATTGGCCTTCGGGCCAATCTGAAAGTTCATCCGGCGTACAGACGCCAAGCAGGACAACACGGGCGGGATCCGCGATCTCGACCGCCCTCCTGACGAGCGCGGCATAGGACGACCATGTCGCCTCGGTCTCGCTGATATCGCAGCCGGCAAGCAACCCGGCCGGCTCCATCAACGCGTCCCAATCCAGGATCACCGACTGGGGAAGCAGGTGACGCAAATGCGCGACGACGGCCGTTTTGCCGGATCCCGGCGCGCCGAGGACATACCACATCTTGCCTTCTCTCATGGCCATTTCGCCGCCTCGGGTCGTCAGCGGCTGCGCGCACCGTTCCGTACCCGCTGCGCTCCGCACCAGGGAGTTGCAGATATAGTCACCCGAACACGGCGATCAACGCCCGGCGCGGCTATCGGCTGCCGCCGGGCGGTCAATGTCGTGGTCATTCATCCACCCCCATGGAGCCACTGAAGCCCGAAAACTTCAGCGCCCCAAGCGCAACCGAATGAACGCTCGCCTAAAGGACCGGATTGGCGGCGAGCCCAGATCGGGTGGGTTACTCCTCGATGTCGACCTTGTCGAAGCGATGCGAGCCCAGGGGCTCCATCACGTAGTTCTTCACCTTTTTCGACATCGGCAGCACGACGGTGGAATGCGCGATCGGAACCCAGGGCGCCTGATCGCTGATGATCGCCTGGGCTTCTTCGTAGAGCTTCGTCCGCTCGCCCTGGTCCGCACTGGTCCGCGCCTTCTGGAAGATCTCGTCGAGCGGCTTGTAGCACCAGTTGGCATTGTTGGCGCCGCCGACGCCGGCGCAGCTGAAGAAGTAGCTGAGCAGGTTGTCCGGATCGCCGTTGTCGCTGGTGCCGCCGAGGATGACCGCGCCATCACGCGCCTCGTCGCGCACCTTCTTCAGGTACTCGCCCCATTCATAGGAAACGATCTCGACGCCGATGCCGACCTTGGCGAGGTCCGACTGCATCAGTTCCGCGGCGCGCCGGGCGTTCGGCATATAGGGGCGGCTGACCGGCATCGCCCAGATCTTCATCTTCAGATCCTTGACGCCGGCCTGGTCGAGAAGCTTCTTTGCCGCCTCCGGATCGTAGCTGTAGCCCTCGATCGAGCCGTTATAGCCCCACATCGTCGGCGGCAGCACGCTCTTGGCGACCTGTCCCATGCCCTGGTAGACGGAATCGACGATCGCCTTACGGTCGATTGCCATGTTGATGGCGCGGCGCACTTCCAGCTTGTCGAACGGCGCGACCAGCGTGTTCATCGCCAGATAGGAAACGTTGAGCCCCGGCTGCTCCATGACATTGAGATCAGGATTTTCCTTCAGCTTGGCGATATCGGCCGGCGCCGGATATGGAGCGATGTGGCATTCGCCCGCCTGAAGCTTCTGCATGCGGGTGGTCGGATCGGTGGTGATCGCGAAGATGAGGTTATCGATCTTCGGCGCACCGTCCCAATAGTCGGCATTTGCGACAAAGCGGATCGCCGCGTCCTGCTGGTAGTCGACGAAGCGGAACGGTCCGGTGCCGACCGGCTTGCGGTCGAGATCCTGGCGCCGCCCCTCCGCCGCCAGCTTGTCGGCATATTCCTTCGACACGATCGAGCCGAAGTTCAGCGCGAGCTTCGACGGCAGCGACGCATCCGGCTGGTTCAGCACGAACTTGACGGTGCTGTCATCGACCTTGACGATCTCCTTGATCGCCGCCGGCATTTCCATCGCGTTGAACATTTCCCAGTTCGCGCCGGCGAAATAGCTGTGCCACGGATCGTCCTTGTCCATCTGGCGGTTGAAAGTGAAGAGCACGTCGTCGGCATTGAAATCGCGCGTCGGCGTGAAATCGTCCGTCGTCTGGAACTTCACGCCCGTGCGCAGCTTCAGCGTATATTCGAGATTGTCGGCGGATATGGTCCAGCTTTCGGCAAGACCCGGAACGACATTGGTGGTGCCGGGGGCGAATTCGGTGAGCCTGTCATAGACCGTCTCGGCCGATGCGTCCCAGGTGCTGTTGGCCGAATAGAGTGCCGCGTCGAACCCTTCCGGCGCACCTTCCGAGCAATAGACGAGCGTTTTTGCCATGGCCGGCGTCAGTGCCGCGCCCGAAAGCATGGTTGCTGCAAAGAGCGAGACAAGGGTGCTGCGCGTCCGCGCGAATTTCATGTTCATTGGTCTGTCCTCCCTAAAGGAATGGAATGCGAGTGCCGGCGGATGGCGCCGGAAGGATCATTCGGCCCTGCCGGCCGTGGTGCCGAGCCCGCGGCCCGCGGTCCAGACCGGATCCGGCTTGGTCCAGAGCACGTCGTTGCGGATCAGCTTCACCAGTTCGTTCGCCTGCAGGTCGAGGAAGCGTTCGCCCTTCTCGGCGGTCGCGCTGCGCGGATCGCCCCAGGTGCCGGTGACCGGCGCGCGCTCGGAGAACGAGTAGAAACGCGACACGTCGGCCGGCACGTCGACCGGATGCTGCTGGTGGCCGAAAGCCTGGCCGAACATCTCGGTCTTCACCGCGTCCGGGACGATCGCCAGCATGACCGAGGCCTCGCCTTCGCAGGCATGGTGAGCACCCGTGTCGACCTCGAAGATCTTAGCCGCTTCCTCGGGCGCCAGCATCCAGGGCGTCGTGGCGACGATCGGCATGGCGAACTCGACCGCCAATTCGCGCACGGCGACCGCCAGCGGATCCATGTTGCCGCCGTGACCGTTGACGATGAACAGGCGCTGGAAGCCAAGCGTCTTCAGCGAACGGACGATGCAGCGGATGAGGCGGCTCAGCGTATCGTAGTCGAGCGTGATCGTGCCGCCGAAGGGCAGGTGATGTTCGCTCATGCCGGTCCACAAGCCCGGAAGAACGGCGACCGGAATGTCATCGGCAACCAGCCGGGCGGCGCGGATCGCAGCTGCGGACGCGCTCGCCGTGTCGGTGATGACGGGCAGGTGTGGGCCGTGCTGCTCCAGCGAGCCGATCGGCAGGATCGCAAGCGCGCCCGGCTTGCCGGCAATCTCGCGCAGGCTCGGCGCGGTCATGCGCGCCCATTCAACTTCCTTGGTCATGTCAGGCCTCTTTCATGTCTTCAAAGCAAAATCTGTTCGCCGCCACGCCGACGGCATGCGCCTATGTCTGGCGTCCCCTGGCATCGACCCGCAGCGTCACCGCCCGCCCATCGGAGTGCCGCAGGGTGGCGGTGTCGAATTGCGCGACGACGGCGCAGGAATGATTGGGAAAGATGCGGACGCGGCTGCCGATTGCGGGCGCCATGTCGGTGAAACGGACAAAGCCGTGCTCCCCGGAAAGGCGGCGGGCGATCGCAAGGCTCTTGTGGGTCTTGATATGAGGGCGCAACGTGACACCTGAGGCAGCGGCCCGCGCCTGCATGCCGCGCAGATTGCGCATCAGCCGATCTTTATCAATTTCGACAAAGGGCGTCGGCAGGTCGGCGGGGTCCGGACGACGAAAGGCGTCGAGCAGCGTTGGGTCAGTCAATCTCATCTCCGGCAAGCGGCGGGATCGCAAAAGGGCAGCCCCGATTGGCAAGCGCCGCCCGAAGGCGGCGGCTACAAATTTGCACAGTCGGAAATATCAAGCAAATTATTTTTCCTATAAGAAAATTATATTTCTCAAACTATCGCAACTGCGCATCAAATGAGACAGACGGCCCCGCACCGCGCCGCAGGTTACGGCCGGTAGGCGCGGATCTCGCATGTGTTCTACGCCTCTACGTCTGCGCCAGGTGACACCTGACATGGCGAGCGCTCTCGCTCAGGCGCCGCAGCACCTGGCTGGCCTCACAGCCGCCGCCGATCCGGTCGCACCTCTGCTTGTAGAAGCAGCCCTCCGGCAGATTGCGGTTGTTGGGAAGCTCGCCGGCGCGCACCTGGGCAATGTCCGGCAGCGGGCTTTCGAAACTCGGAGCCGCGGCCAGAAGCGTCTGGGTGTAGGGGTGACGAGGATTGCGCAACACCGCGTCGGCCGGGCCGGATTCGACGATCTGGCCGAGATACATCACCGCGACATCGTCGCAGAAGTGCCGCACCAGCGCGACGTCATGTGAAATCAGGAGATAGGTGAGCCCCCGCTCGCGCTGCAGCCTCAAAAGCAGGTTGATGATCTGCGCCTGCACCGAGACATCGAGTGCCGATGTCGGCTCGTCCAGCACCATCAGCTCCGGGTCCGTGCTGATCGCGCGGGCAATGGCGATGCGCTGGCGCTGGCCGCCTGAAAACTCGTGCGGCAGGCGATCGAGATGTTCCGGACGGAGCCCGACGGCGACGGCCAGCTCCTCCGCCTTCTCATGCAGTTCGGCCCTGCTGTGCCCACCGCGGATATGCAGTGGCTCGCTGATCAGCCGCCAGACCGGCAGGCGTCGGTCGAGCGAGGATTGCGGGTCCTGAAAGACGATCTGCATCTTCTGCCGCAAGGCGCGCTTCTGTTTGCCCTGGGCTTTCTGAAAATCCTCGCCGTCGATCGCCACCCTCCCCTCTTCGTAAGGCGCAAGCCCGATGATCGCCTGGGCGAGCGTACTCTTGCCGCATCCGGACTCGCCGACGATGCCGAGGCTCTTGCCGGCGCGGACCTCAAGCGTCACGCCATTGACCGCATGCACATAAGACGTGGGCCTGCCGAGCCAGTTGCGGGAGGCTGGAAAGCGGACATGCAGATCGGAGACCTCGAGCACCGGTCGCGTCATGATACCAACGCCTTCGATCATTGACGGCCTCCCTGTTCTACAAGTTCCGCCGCGCCACCGCGGCGCCAGCAGGCCACCTGCTGGCCGCCCGCCCCCGCCAGTTGCGGAGACTGGGATCGACATTGGTCGACCGCTTCCTTGCATCGCGGCTGGAAGTAACAACCGGCCGGTGGGCTGAGGAGGTTCGGCACGGCACCGGGGATCGCTTCGAGTTCTTGCTTCGGCGCCACCCGCTCTGGCAGGCAGCGCAACAACGCCTGGGTATAGGGGTGCTGCGGCGTCTCGAGCACGGTCCGCGTCGCGCCATGCTCGACAATTCGCCCGGCATACATCACGTAAAGCCGGTCGCAGAGCTGCGAGACGACGGCGACATTGTGCGAGATGAAGATGACCGAAGTGCCTGTGCGGCGCGCCCGGTTCTGGATCAGCCGCAGAATCACCGCCTGGACAGTGACGTCGAGCGCGGTCGTCGGCTCGTCGGCGATGATGAGGCCGGGGTTGCAGGAAAACGCCATGGCGATCAGCACCCGCTGCCGCATACCGCCGGAGAGTTCGAACGGGTAAAGCTTCATGACCCGCTCAGGCTCGCCGATCAGCATGTCGGCCAGAATATCCCGGGCGACATGCCTTGCCTCTGCCAGGCCTATTTCCTCGTGGCGCATGATGACGTCGGTCAGTTGCTTGCCAATCCGGATCGTTGGGTTGAGGGCGTTCATCGGCTCCTGGAAGATGGTCGAGACCACCTTGCCGCGCAGGTCCTGCAACTGATCGTCGTCCATGGAAAGCGTGCTGTGGCCAAAGAGCCTGATGGTGCCGCCGGTGATGCGGTAGCGCCCCCTAGGCAGAAGCCCTGTCGCGGCCATGGTCGTGACCGACTTGCCGCAGCCGGATTCGCCGACAATGCCGACGATCTCGGCCTTGCCGACGTTGATCGTGACGTCGTCGAGCGCCTTGATCGCACCGCTGAAGGTTGGAAACTCCAGCGACAGATTGTTGATGGCCAGCGCCTGGCCGCGTGGTTCTGCCGGACCGGTCATCTTCATCTGCCCCTCAAGCGCGGGTCGAGCATGTCGCGAATGCCGTCGCCGACGAGATTGCACCCCATGGCCGTAATCAGAATGGCAAGACCCGGGAATGTCGCGTACCACCATTGATCGAGCATGTAGCTGCGACCGCTGCTGACCAGCGCGCCCCATTCGGCAGTCGGCGGCTGGGCGCCAAGGCCGATGAAGCTGAGGGCGGCTGCGATCAACACGACGCCGCCAAGATCGAGCGTTGCCTGGACGATGATCGGCGACATCGCGTTCGGCAGGATATGCCAGCGCAGGATGTAGAAAGGCGAGGCGCCGAAGGTGCGCGACGCCTTGACGAAGACCTGCTCGCGCAGCGAAAGCGTCTGGCCGCGGGCGAGGCGCACATAGGCGGGGATGCGCACGATCGCCACCGCGAGCATGGAATTGAACAGGCTCGGACCGAGGGCTGCGGCCAGCGCCATGGCGAGCACCAGCGCCGGCAGGGCGAGCACGACGTCCATCAGCCGCATGATGGCGGTGTCGACCCGGCCGCCGACGACGCCCGAGAAGCAGCCGATCAGCACCCCGACCGACATCGAGATCAGGACGATCATGAAGGCGGCGCCACAAGACGCCCTTGCCCCGTAGATCACCCGCGAGAATAGGTCTCGGCCGACCTCGTCCGTGCCGAACCAGTGGGCAGCACTCGGCGGCAACAGGCGCGCCGTCAGCGACACCTTGTCCGGATTGTAGGGCGCGATGACAGGTGCAGCGATGATCATCACGAGGACGAGCAGGATGATCGCGACGCCCACCAGCGTCAGCGGGCTGCGGCGGCTGAGGTACCAGAGATAACGTAGCCGCTCGGAGAAGGACTTCGTCCTGCGCATTGCTGCGTTCGACGCGGCATGCTCTGTCGGCATGATGGCGGACATGATCAGACCTCCCTGATCTGCGGGTCGGCGAGCATGTAGGCGAGATCGACCAGAAGGTTGATCAGCACATAGCCGATGGATGCGACGATGGTGAAACCCATGATGGCGGGGAAATCGAGTGTCTGGATCGAAGTCACGACATAGGTGCCCATGCCCGGCCAGGCGAAGATCGTCTCTGTCAGCACCGCGCCATAGAGAAGATCGCCGAGCGCGAGCCCCAGCAGAGTGATCGAGGGGATGAGCGCGTTTCTGAGCGCATAGTTGAAGATGATCATGCCCTTGCGAAGGCCACTGGCGCGCGCTGTCCGGATATAATCTTCCTGCAGCACGTCGAGCATCGAGGCGCGGATCTGGCGCGTGATCACGCCCATATTGGCAAAGGCCAGCACGAAGCCCGGCAGGATGATGTGGTAAAGGGCGCTGCGGAATGCGTCGAAACGGCCCTGCAGCAGCGAGTCGATCAGCAGGAAGCCTGTGATGCGCTCAGGCGCCACGATGCCCATGGCCAGGCGCCCGCTGCCGGGCAGGATCTGGAATTTCGCATAGAAGACGTAAAGCAGGATCAGGCCGAACCAGAAGACTGGCATCGAGATGCCGCAGACCGAGACCGTGCGTGCCACCTGATCAATTGGACCATCCTTGTAGACGGCCGAGAGCACACCGAGCGGCACGCCGAGACAGATCGCGATGAAGAGCGCGACCGTTCCAAGCTCCAGCGTCGCCGGCAGGAAGGTGCGGATATCGGCCGCGACGGGGCGATTGGTCCTGAGCGACGTGCCGAGATCGCCCTGAAGCAGATTGCCGATATAGATGGTGAATTGTTCGACGACCGGCCGGTCGAGACCGAGATTGCGCCGGACATTTTCAAGCGTCTCGGCGCTTGCCCTGTCGCCCGCGATCATGCGCGCCGGATCACCGGGAATGAGATGCGAGATCGTGAAGGTGATGACCGCGACCCCGAGCACGACGAAAAGCAAGAGGATCAGACGCGGAAGAATGATGCGGGTGATTGCCATGGACGTCAGCCCTTTCGGCAGGGAAACCCCGGCCTAGCTTGGGAAACGAAGAACCCCCTGCCGCCACGGCCAGGGGCCGGCGGCAGGCGTTCCGTGGAATGCGGTCGGTCAAGCGAAGCTTGACCGTTCCTCCTCACTCCGTCTTCGACATCGTTCCGAAGTTGTAGACCTGGATCAGCATCGGATTGTAGACATAGCCCTTCACCGCGGCACGGCGGGCGAAGATGTCGTTCTTCTCCATGATGTAGAGGTACGGCGCGTCGTCAGTCGAAAGCTTCTGCGCCTCGATGTAGAGAGCCTTGCGCTTTGCTTCGTCGACGATCGAAGCTGCCTCTTGGACGAGACCCGTCACCTTGCTGTTGTTGTAGAAGGAACGGTTGCCCGGACCGCCCATCTTACCGGCGTCGAACCAGTAGTTCATGAACATGTAGGGGTCGGCGAAATCAGGCGTCCAGGCGCCGGGCGCCATGTCGAACTTGCCGTTGGCGACCAGTTCGCGCTTCGTCGTGTCGGCGACCGCCTGCAGATCGAGCTTGATGCCGATTTCCGCAAGCGAAGCCTGCAGTGCAAGACCGACCGGCTCCCAGGCAGGATCGGCCTGCGAGAAGGTATAGGTCAAATGGATGTCGCCCTTGCCGGATTCGGCAAGCAACGCCTTGGCCTTCTCGATGTCGTAGCTGTACTGGAAACCCTGCGGATCATGGCCCCACATGCCGCTCGGTACCGCGCCGCGCATCTGCTTGGCCTGGCCGAGCATGATGCCGTCGATGATGCCCTGATAATCGACCGCGTAGGAGATCGCCTGACGCACCTTCGGATCGTCGAGCGGCGGCTGGCGATTGTTCATGTAGATGTAGTTCACATACATGCTGGGATTGCTCTCGACGACGACCGAGGCATCCTTCTGCAGCGCTTCTGCCTGATCGAGCGGGATCTGTTCGATGATGTCGGCATCACCGTTGGTCAGTTGCAGGCGACGGGCAGAGACGTCGCCGACGATGCGGATGACCACTTGCTTCAGTGCCGGCTGGCTGCCCGAGTAGTGTTCGTTGCGGTCGAGCACGATGCTCTGGTTGCGCTCCCAGGAGGCGATGCGATAGGGCCCGCTGCCGGCCGAATGTTCGGCAAGCCAGGCCTTCGCCATGTCGCCGTCCTTCTCATGCTCCATCACCTTGGGATTGACGATCGCAGCGCCGGAGACGGCAAGCGTGGAAATGAACGGCGCAAACGGCGCGGTCAGGTGAAATCTCACGGTCTGCGGATCGACGACCTCGACCTCCTTCAGCACCGGGAACGCGTCGGACGGGCCGGCCTTCAGCTTCATCAGCCGATCGAAGCTGAACTTGACGGCGGCCGCATCGACCGGCGAGCCGTCATCGAACTTGTGGCCCGCCGCGATCTTGAAGGTCCAGACGAGGCCGGCATCGTCGGCAGTCCAGCTTTCGGCGAGTTCCGGGCCGACTTCGGTCGACCCGCCCTTGTAGGCGACCAGTCGCTCGTAGGCGGCGTAGATCAGTGTGTAACCGCTGTTGCTGATCTCAATGCCCGGATCGGCCGTCGGCGGATCTTCCGCGCGTGCCAGCACCAGCACGTCCTGCGCAGCAAGGGCGCCGGAAAGCGGCGTCGATGCCAGAAGCAATGCAATGCCGATCGATTTCCACTTGGAACCGTTCATCTCGTAGTCCTCCCCAGAACTGCGGCGTGCGATGCCCTCCCGGCACCCACCGCTGTGCTAGACTAGGAAACGATTTTCCTAAGTGCAATATTTTTTCTTATCGTATTTGTTTTTTAGTTTCGATCAGCTTTTGAGCTTGATCGTCTGCGCGTTTGCCAGCGTGGAAACCAGCTCGGTTTCCGGGGTCGAGCAAACACAGAGAATTTGCGCCGGCTCTTCGCTGACGCTCAGATAGGCGTGCCCCATCATCGCGTCGAAGTAGCAGGAATCGCCCTTCTTCAGCCGAAGGGGCGCGTAGATCTCGGTGTGGAGTTCCAATTCGCCGTCGAGGACGTAGAAGAATTCCTCGCCCTTGTGCCGGATCAGCGGCCCGAACTCCTCGAGCGTGCGCGCCCGTGCCATCGCCAGGATCGGGACCATCGACTTCTTGGAAATCTCCGTGCAAACATAGAGATAGTCGTAGTTCTGCGTGACGATCTCCCGACCGTCTCCGGATTTGGTATAGGTGCGCCGCCCGAGCATGCTAGGGGTGTCTTCCGCGCCCGTCATAGTCCCGAACAGCTCGACGATGTCGACCTTCAGGCCCTGGGCAAGCTGGATCAACCGGTCGTAGGTCAGCTGCATCTGGTTGTTCTCGACCTTGGACAGGGTCGAGACCGCAAGCCCGGTCATGGAGCTGACTTCGGCCAAGGTCCAGCGGTTGCGATTGCGAATATCCTTGAGGATCTCGCCGAGGCTGGATTTCGCGTCGGTCATCGTTGGCGTCTCCATTTGCCTGCAGCCATCGAAGTGCTCGCCGGGTTTCGCCCGCCCGCGACACAGAATCCGATTGGCATGATAGGAAAACCATTTCCTATAATACGTGACCGAAAGCAACATCGTGTTCTCGGCAATCCTTGCCCCACAACTGCTTGCAGCCTCTTGTTGCCTCCTATTCGGCGAACGGGTTGTCGACCTTTGGCCAATAGGGGCGCGTCAGCTTGGTGAAGGCCAGATCCTCGAAGGTCGGCTGCAAGGCGCCTGGCGCGCTGACATAGAGAATGTCGCGCGCAATGGGTTCGAAGCCGGCACGGAAGTGGTTGCTGGACTTCACCACCACGACCTTCTTTTTCGCCGGATCGAGCCCGAGCGCCGTCATGCATTCCGGATGAAAGGTCTGGGTGCGCACGGTGTTGAGCACGATGTCGACGCTGCCGGCAGACACCCAGACGGCATCGCCGATGCCAAGCGGCGTCGGCCCGAAGCGCTGGGTGATGCCCGAGGCCACGCGCCTGACCGTTACCGTCAGGTCGAGCGGGTCGCCGGAGGCCGGCCCCACCTTGCCGCCAATCCTCAGCGCCAATGTGGCGCCCTCTCCCGCCTCGCGGCACATGCGCACTGCAATCGGATCCCAGTAGAGGCAGGAGGCCACATCCTCGATGCCACGCTCTATGATGCGGCGCAGGATGAACGTCGAATCTCCAGGCGCCCCGCCGCCTGCATTGTCGGAGACATCGGCGATCACGATTGGGCCGCTCTTAGCCGCAACCGCCCGGTCGAGGGCTTCGTCAACGCCGAGATAATCTCCGCGCATCTCTTCGCGCGCCTCGAAGATCTCCCGGCCGAAAGATCGCGCCGTGCGCGCGGCCTTTTCCGGATCGTTGTCGGTCACCACAAGCATCTTGGCGCCGACATCCTCAACATCGCCCCAGGGAAAGCCGTGACCGAAGGAAACCGAGAGTACACCATCCTGCCCTTCCATCGCCTTCATGCGGTCGACGATGCCGCGCAAGGGCGCGCGATGCGGGTGGAAGGTGTTGATCATCCGGCAATCATGGAGGCCCATAGTCGGCCGCACCTCGCCGGCGAGTGTGCGCTCCATCAGCCGGAACAGCTGTTCGGCAACCTCCTCAATGTCCGTATGCGGATATTCCTTGTAGGTGGCGATCATGGTCGCACTGGCAACCATGCGTTCGGTGATATGGCAATGGAGATCGAGTTCGGCCGCAACTGGCACATCGGGCCCGACCACTTCCCGAACTTGCGCAAGCAGATCGCCTTCGACGTCATCGTAGCCATCGGCGACGCAGGCGCCGTGCAGGGCGAGCATCACGGCATCAACCGGCAGAGCGGCCTTGAGATCGTCGAGGATGGTGGCGCGGAAACTCTCATAGACCGCCCGCGTTGTTCTGCCGCCGGGCTCGGCCACGGCGCACAGGCTCTCGACCACGTCCCAGCCCTTATTCTGCGCGGCGTTGCGCCAGACGAACATTTGCGAAGAGCAGCAGTTGAGCGGCTTGCCGGTGGCGTCGCCATAGGCGATCAGGTTTTCGCGGAAGGCCTCGATGCCGGTCTGCATGGGCGAGAAGGTGTTGGTCTCCGTATCCAGCCCCGCGATGAAAAGTTTCATTTTCGCCTCCCGCCCATCAAGAAAGATATTTTCTAATCATAAAACTATGTTTATCGTCGGAAAGTCAAATGCATTATCCGCGCTTGCGCGGCTGACCGGGGAGGCAGGAATGCGCATCTATATTTCCGCTGACATCGAGGGGATCGTCGGGGTCGTGAGCCGCGACCAGCTGATGCCCGAAGGTTTCGAGTACGAAAACGCCCGGCGCTGGATGACGGACACCGTGGTTCACGCCTGCGAAGCTGCGCATGAGGAAGGTGTAGAAGAGGTCATCCTCAGCGATTCCCACGGAAATGGCGAGAGCATCCTGATCGACCGCCTGCCGGACTATGTGCAGGTCGTGCGCAGCTGGCCGCGGCCGCTGATGATGATGCAGGGCGTCGAACTCGGTTCCTTCGTCGGCGCGATGCTTCTCGGCTACCACGCCGGCGCAAGCCATGCGAGCGGCGTGCTGTCGCACACGATCGGCGGCACCGCCTTTGCTGAGGTGCGCATCAACGGCACCGTCATGCCGGAGGCCGGCATCAACGCCGCCATCGCCGGACATTTCGGGGTGCCGGTGCTGCTCGCATCCGGTGACAACGTCGCCTTGGAGGAAATCAAGGAGCGGATCGGCGATATCGTGACGGTGCCGGTGAAGCAGGTCTACAGCACGCAATCGGCCATCACCCTGACGCCTGCCGTCGCCCATCGCCGGATCCGCGAGGGCGTCAAGAAGGCATTGTCGAGGGCCGGTTCGGCAAAGCCGTTCAAGCTGGAGAACCCGGTCCTTGAGATCGTCTTCCGCAACCGCCTTCCCGCCGAATACCTCTCCTATCTCAAGGGCGTCGAACGCACCGACGGCTACACGATCCGCTACCAGGGCGACGACATGGTCGACGTCTCGCGTTTCATCCAATTCGTGGTCGGCTACAATTCCCGCCTCACCTTCTGACGAGCATTTCCGCGGAACCAATCCATGACCACCTCAATCGTCCTCGGCGCCGGCATGGTCGGCGTTTCCACCGCGCTCGCCTTGCAGGAGGTCGGGCACCAGGTTGTGCTGATCGACCGCAAGGCGCCGGGCCGGGAAACCAGTTACGGCAATGCCGGCATCATCCAGACCGAGGCCGTCGAACCCTATGCCTTTCCGCGCTCCCTGGCCGAGATCGTCAGGGTGGCGCTGAAGCGCGGCAACGATACGGACTTTCGGCTCGCCGACATGCCGCGGCTGGCGGGGCCGCTCTGGCGCTATTTCACGCAATCGGCGCCTGCGCCCTATGCGAGAACCGTCGCGGCCTATTCGAAGCTGGCGCTGCGGGCGAGCGATGATCACGCGCGCTTCGTCGAGCCGGCCAATGCCGGCGACCTGATCGTCCGCGAGGGCTGGCGCGCGGTCTACCGTTCGCCGGCAAAGCTCGACGCGGCCATCGCCACCGCCGAGCGCCTGAAACGGGAGTACGGCGTGCCGTCTAAGGCGCTCACGTCAGACGAACTTGCGGCGAGCGAGCCGGCGCTCAAAAGCCGGTTGGCAGGTGCGGTCCACTGGACCTCGCCCTGGACCTGCCGCGACCCGGGCGATCTGGTTTCGCGCTACGCAGCGCTCTTCGTCGCCCGCGGCGGGAAGGTCGCCCAAGGCGAAGCCATGTCGTTGCAGCAGACCGGCACCGGCTGGCGGGTGCTGTCGGAGGGTGGCGATATCACGGCTGAAAACGCGGTCGTCGCCCTCGGGCCCTGGTCGCCGATGCTTTTGGCGCGGTTCGGCTATCGTGTCCCCATGGTGTTAAAGCGCGGCTACCACTGGCACTTCGGCGGCAAGGACGGCCCACGCATTTCGATGCTGGACATCGACAGCTCCGCCCTGATCGCCCCCATGAACGCCGGGTGGCGGGTCTTGACCGGCGCGCACCTGGCGCCACTCGGCGCCGCGCCGGCATCGCGACAGATACGGCATGCCGTCACCGCCGCACGCACGCTTTTTGCGCTGCGCGACCCCATCGAAGCGGCGCCATGGTCGGGCACCCGTCCCTGCATGCCCGACATGCTTCCCGTCGTCGGGCCCAGCCGTCACAAGGGCCTGTGGTTTCACTTCGGCCATGGGCACCAGGGCTTCACCCTCGGGCCGACGACAGCACTTCTGCTGGCGGAGCAGGCTGCCGGGCGCGCTGGCAATCCGCTCGCCCTGCCCCTGTTGCCGTCGACCCGAGACTGGGCATAGCGGAACGCTAAAGCCCGGTTATTGCCGCACGGTCGAAAACGTGCGGTCGGCGAGCCGCGGCAGCATGAACCGGAAGGCGACGCTGCGGGCGCTTTGGAACAGGATGAGCGCAATCCACAATCCGTCATTGCCAAAGACCGGCTGCAGGACCGCCCAGGCAGCAAAATAGATCACCAGCGAAGCGACCATCAGGTTTCGCATCTGCTTCGACCAGGTGGCGCCGATATAGACGCCGTCCATCTGGAAGGCGACGATGCCGAAGATCGGAAGGGCCGCGACATAGGGCAGGTAGGCGTGCGCAAGGGCTGACACGCTTTCCGACGGAGCGGTGATGCCGATCACCCAGTCACCGGCGATAAAGAGACAGAGCGCGACGAGCCCGGCAAAGACGAAGCCCCATACCGTGGTCAAACCAACGGCACGGTCGAACGCCGGCCGATAGCGTGCGCCGACAGCCCGGCCTGCCAGCTGCTCGGCCGCCGTTGCCACCCCGTCGAGAAAGGCGACGCCGAAGAAATAGAAGCGCAGCAGGATCGTATTGGCCGCAAGGATTTCGATGCCGAGCATGCCGCTCTGGCGGGTGAAGAAGGACAAACCGATCAAAAGCGCGAAGGAGCGGATCATCATGTCGCCATTGACCGAAAAGGCGCGGCGGAAGGCCGTCAGATCCGGAAGGTTCCACGCTGTCCGGTCGGTCTTTGCCCAGATGAGATAAAGCCCCGCCACAGCCGTGACGGCTTCGGCAACCAGCGAGGCGGCCGCAACGCCCGCCACACCCCAGCCGAGACCGAGGACCCAGTGCACGCTCAGGCCGGCATTGAGCGCATTGAGCAGGGTTTGCAGGATCATGCCCCAGAGCGCATCGCCACGCCCGATGATCCAGCCGAAGACGACGAAGTTGAAGAGGACGAAGGGCGCCGACCACACCCGCCAGGCAAAATAGGTGGCGGCCGCTTCGGCCACCTTGCCTTCCGCGCCCATGGCGGCAAGGCCTAGGGCGCCGATCGGCTTTTGAAGAACCAGCAGTGCCAGGCCCGCCACGAGTGCGATGATAAGGCCGCTTGCGAGCATGCGCTGTTCTTCGCGCCGGTCACCGGCACCGAGCGCCTGGGCCGTAAAGCCCGTGGTCGCGCCGCGCAGGAAGTTGAAGGTGACGAAGATGACGTCGAAGATGACGGTCGACAGCGCCACGCCGCCGATCAGGGTCTCGTCGCGCAACTGGCCGATGACGCCGGTTGCGACGAGCCCGACAAGCGGGCTCGACAGATAGGCGATCATCATAGGCAACGCGATGCGAAGCACGTCGCGATGCGCGATGTCGAAGGGACGGACCGTGACCGCAGCGTGATCGGAAGCGTGTTTCACTCAATCCAGCCGGTGTGGTTCGCCGAGCGTATGCATCAGCCGATTGGCCCAGCCGAAGATCGCAACCGCGTGGATAAGGTCGAGGATCTGCAGGTCGTCGAGGCCGATCTCGCGCAGATGGTAAAACTGGTAGGCGCCGACATTGTCGGGATGCGCCGTCAGGTCGACGCCGAAATTGAACAGCGCCTGCTCGAATTCAGGCAGGTTCGCGTCAAGGCCACTGCCATAGATCTCGTCCACCACCTCCGGCCGCTTTTCGAGCTGGATGTAGCGCGCCGCATGGACCGAGGCGCAATAGATGCAGCGGTTGACGAAGGATGCGGCAAGCGCGCCGATCTCCCGGCCACCGCGCGACAGCCCACCCTCGCTATACATGATGTCGTTGAAGAGCGGCGTGCGCTCCTTCAGGGTTTCCGGCTCGTTGGCGAGAACCAGCACATAGTCCGAAATCTTCTTGTTGGACGGCGTGATCTTCAGCGCGTCGAGCTGTTCGGGTGTGGCGGTCTCGACATCGACCGGCTTGACATAGGGCTTCCAGTCGAGCGCTTCGACGGTGAATTCGTGCACGGCTTGCGACATGTCAGTTATCCCTCAGCATCTTGAGGCCGGCCACCACCAGCACCTGATAGTTCACGAAGGCGATCAGGCCGGCGAGCGTGACGATGTCCCGGTCGTCGAGACCTGCGGCCAGCAGCTTCTCGACATTGGCGCGCGTCGCCTCCTTCGGCGAAAGCGTGACCAGATCGACATGGGCGAGGATCGCCTGAAGGCGCGGATCGGCACCCTCGGCGCCATTGCCAGGACCGGCAACCGACACCAGGGCGGCGCCCTCCTCCTCGCGTTCAAGCAAGGCCCGGAAATGCGCAGAGAGCTCCTGGGACTTCCAGAGTGCCGCCATGCGCGCGGCAAGGGCTGCTCGGAGCGCATAGGAGAAGTTGCGCGGATCGGTTGGGCGAAGGGCAGCCTGATAGCTCGTCTGGCTCAAGTGCTTCAGCTTCGCCCGCTGTTCGCGCAGCGCCTGCAGGTCGGGAAAGCGATCGAGCCCGAGAACCGTGTCGATCGCGTCAGTTGTCGATGGAGAGGTCATTGGTTTTCCTGTCATCTGAAATGCGCAAGGTTCAGGCCGTCTTCTGCGCCGGCGTCGGCGCGTCGGCATCCACCCATTCGGTCCCGTCGAGCTCCGGCTTTTCGTAGGCGATCAGCGCTTCCCAATGGTAGTCGACATCCCGAATGAAGAGCGAAGCCGCGACCCCGCGCGCGAGCCACAGAGCGCCCTCGCTGATGGCGGGGATGTCGCCGCTGACCTTGCCGACGCTGACGGAGGCGCCGTAGTTGAAGCAATGGATGTCCTTCAGCCACGGGGCTGTTCCCGGCTCCTTCTCGGTGAAGGAGAAGTCTCCGTTCAGCCAGGGGAAACGCCCGAGCCCGGGGTTCTCTTCGCCCGGTGGCGGCGCGTAGCGGTCATCCCAGCAGGCGATCTGGTCCTGATAGGGGGCAAGCTCGCTGCGGCTCAGCGGATCGATCGAGAACCCAGTGCCGAGGATGACGAAGTCGGTGCGGAAGATGCGGCCGTTCGTCGTGGTGATGACGACCTCGCCGCCCTCTTGCCTCATCGAGCGGATACCGCAATCGAAGTGGAAGTAGGCGTTCGAATGCTGGCTGACGCGCAGCGTCGAATTGTGCGGCGCCGGCGTCTGCTGCTTGGCGGCATAGTCCATCAGCCGCCAGCGCCATTCCGGCGAAATCTCGGCAAAACCTGCGGTGACGCCATAGGAGCCGATGCCCATCAGCTTGTTGACCGTCGGCATCTCCTTGCGGCGGGCGAGAAGGCGGACTTCCCCTGCCCCCTGCTCCAGGGCCTCGGCAGCATTGTCGACCGCCGAAGCGCCGACGCCGATGACGACGACCCGTTTGCCCTTCAGGCGATCGAAGTCGATCTCGTCGGCCGAATGCGCCCAGGAGGTATGCCGCTCCATGGTCTTGACGAAATCCGGAATGGTCGGCTCGCCGAGCCCGTCGCGACCGGTTGCCATCACCAGCTTGCGGGTGATGATCGCAGGCTTCGCTCCGCCGGCGATTTCAAGTTCCAGCAGCCCATCGGCGCGCGGCACGACGCGGGTGACGTGCGTGTCGTTTTCGACCGGGATGTCCATGACATCGCGATACCAGCGCAGGTAATCCATCCACATCGGGCGCGGGATGCGGAAGAGCTCCTCCCATTCCGCTTCACCTTGCAGCGCGGTGAACCAGGCGCGGAAGCTGAGCGAGGCAACGCCAAGCGCCGGGCCGAGAAGGATTTTCGGCGAGCGCAGCGTCTCCATGCGCGCATAGGTGACCCAAGGGCCTTCGAACCCCTTGGGCGCGCGGTCGACGATGCGCAGATTGGCGATGCCGGCGCGCGTGAGCGCATGCCAGGCAACAAGCCCGCACATGCCGCCGCCGATCACGACCACGTCGCTGACGTCCTCGCCCGCCGCCGTTGTCACCGGCTTCGACCAGTTGGCCGGCGGATAGTTGAGATAGCTCAGATCCTGCCTTACCCGCGCATTGAGCGCGGCAAGCCGTTGCTGCTTTTGACTGTCGGTCATCCCCGATCTCCCTTCACTTCGCCAGCAGGACGGCATCGCGGTCGCGCCACCCCACCCAGACGTCGTCCCCTTCGATATGCGAAAGCGCCACCGGATCGATCTGCGCCACCAAGGTGCTGCCATTATCGAGAACGACGGTCAGCGACGTGTGGGCACCCTTGAAGACGCGCTGGTCGATGCGCCCTTTCATCGACGGGCGGTCTTCGGGCTTGCGCGACAGGCAGAAAACCGCCTCCGGACGCAGCGCAACCGTGGCATCGTCTCCCGGGATCGGCGACGTGCCGTTCACATCCGCATGCACGACATTCCCGCGCCACTCGACGGCGGCGATCCCGCCCGCAACCGATGCGACCGTGCCTTCGAGGAAATTGCTCTGGCCGATGAAGTTCGCAACGAAACGGCTGCGCGGCCGGGCGTAGAGCTCGTCCGGTCCGCCCATCTGCTCGATCCTGCCCTTGTTCATCACGACGATGACGTCGGACATGGTGAGTGCTTCTTCCTGGTCATGGGTGACGAAGATGAAGGTCTTGCCGGTCTTCTTCTGGATCGACTTCAGCTCGATCTGCATCTGCTGGCGCAGCTTCGCATCGAGCGCCGAAAGCGGCTCATCGAGCAAGAGCACGTTCGGATCGGGCGCCAGCGCCCGCATCAGCGCCACGCGCTGGCGCTGCCCGCCCGAAAGCTGCGCCGGCATGCGCTCGGCATGATCCTGGAGGGAGACGAGGGCAAGGAGGTCGCTGACCCGCTTGTGGATCGCCGCACTCTCCATGCCCTTCAATTCCAGGCCGAAGGCGATGTTGCGGCCGACCGTCAGGTGCGGGAAGAGCGCGTAGTCCTGGAAGACGATGTTGACGTTGCGCCTGTTCGGCGGAAGGTGCGAGATCGGCTTGCCCTCGAGGTAGATCTCCCCCGACGTCGGGCTGTCGAAGCCGCCGAGCATGCGCAGCGTCGTCGACTTGCCGCAGCCGGACGGGCCGAGCAGCGTGACGAACTGGCCGGGCGCGATCGCAAGATCGAGATCATCGACGGCAGTCAGCGCCCCATAGGACTTGTTGACGTTCTTGAAATGGACGACAGGCTGCATTGCGTCAGCTCCTGGAACGGCGGGTGATATGCTCGGCATAGATGCCGACGGCGGTGGTGACGACGAGCACGATGGTCGCCATGGCGTTGATTTCCGGCGACATGCCGCCTTGCACCTTGGCGAAGATCAGCATGGGCAGGGTCGGCTGGTAGCCGCCGAGGAAGAAGGTACGGACGAAGTCGTCGATGCTGGTCAGCACGCAGAAGATCATGCCGCCGAAGAGCGCCGGCATCAGATAGGGGATGGTGACGCGCAGGAAAGCGATGAAGGGATCCGCGCCGAGATCGCGCGCGGCATCGACGAGATTGGCCGGCATCGACCGCAGCCGCGTCAGCACCATGATGACGACGAAGGGTACGGCATGAACCGTATGAGCGAGGATGATCGCGAAGGTTCCGGTCGGAATGTCCACCGCCCGGATGAAGATGCGCATCGAGATGGCGTTGATCAGCCCCGGCACGACGGCCGGAAGGCAGGCGAGCGCAAAGATCACCGCCTTGCCCCAGATGTTTTCCGCCGAAACGAGAAGCGCAATCCAGACGCCGATGATCGTTGCCGAGACGGTGGTGGCAAGCGCTATGCCGATCGAATAGAGCGAGGCTTCGAGGAACTGCTTGTCCTGGATCACCTTGCCGTACCAGGCGAGCGTCCAGTTGCCGATCGGGAAAGCGATGAAGTTCGCATCCTTGAAACTCATCGCCATCATCAGCGCCAGTGGCAAGACCAGATAGACGGCGAAGATCCAGTAGGAAGCGCCTAGCGCGGTTTTCGGAAGGTCATTGAAATAGGTTCGCATCGTTCCGTCCTCACATCAGCCGGACGGAGCGGCCGCCGACCACCCGCATGAACAGCCCGACGGTTGTCAGCGACACCACGAGCATGATCATCGAGAAGGCGGCACCCTCCGGCCACTTGTCGTTCGACCCGTGGAAGAGGGTCGCGATAACCTCGGGAAAGATGACCGAGTTGGGCCCGCCGAGCAGCAGCGGTGCTGCGAAGACGCCGACGGCCGTCAGGTAGACGAGGCTGCAGCCGGAAACGATGCCGTCCTTGGAGAGTGGCAGGATGACCCGGCGGAACCGCTGGAAGGGCCCGGCCCCGAGGTCGGCCGCCGCCTGGATCAGCGGCGTCGGGATCTTTTCGATTGCCGAATAGAGCGGCAGCAGCATGTAGAGCGCGAGCAGGTAGATGACGCCGAAGCTCAGGGAGAAGAACGTGTAGAGCATCGGAATCGGCCGGTCGATGAAACCTAACTCGCGCAGCAGCACGTTGAGCGCCCCGCGATTGGCAAGCAGCATGATGACCGAGAAGGTGCGGATCAGCTCACCGGCCCAGAAGGGGATAAGGAGCAGCAGCAGGGCCCGCATCCGGTTCTTCGGCTGCACGATCTTCGCGACGTAATAGGCAACGGGATAGACGATCACCAGCGTCGAGATCGTGACAACAGCGGCAAAGATCAGGCTGCGCACGAAGGGCAGGAAATAGAGCCGGTCGGAAAAGAACAGCGCGTAGTTCGAAAGCGTGTATTCGCTGCTTTTGTCCGGCTGCGGCGGGTAGTTGGCAAGAAGGCTGATATTGGCCATCTGCAGGATCGGACCGATGTGCAGCATGGCGATCCAGACAAGCGGCACGCCCGCGAGCACGGCGAGACGCACGCGCCGGCTTTCGACGAGCAGTCCGATCGTATGGCGGTATAGACCTGAGCGCGCCGCCCTGCCGATCCATCCGGCATAGCGCGGTACCGTCGACAAACCGACGGATGGCGGTTGTGTTGTCGTATCCAGCATTCTCTTTGTTCCCGGCTCTGAAAGAGTCCATTTTTTGACGGGCGACCGGCCTCAGCCGATCGCCCGGATTTCGAGAGGTCAGGCCGACTTGATCTCGGCGGTCGCCTTGTCGATCATCTCGTTCTTCATGTCGCGGTTGACCGAGCTGAAGAACTGGATGCGTTCGACCTGCTCGGGCGGCAGCGACAGCGCGGCGCGCTCCTTGTCGTCAAGCACCTTGTCGACGCCGTCGAAGGCCGACGAGAAGCCGGACTGGCGGGTCATCGCAGCACCAATCTCCGGCGACGACAGGATGGCGTCGAGGAAGGTGTAAGCGGCGTCGGCGTTCGGCGCGTTGTTGACGATGTTGAACGAATAGAGGAAGCCGAACGTGCCTTCCTTCGGCACCGAGATCTCGATCGGATGGCCGTCCATGACGAGCTTGGCGGCCGGTCCCGACCAGGCCTGCGCGAGATAGATGTCCTCGTTGACGAACATCTGCTGCAGCTCGGAGCCGGCGTCGTAGTATTTGCGGACCTTGTCCTTGTGCTGAATGAGGAAGTCGCGGGCCTGGTTGGTGGCGGCCTGCGCAACATCGGGCTTGTCGCCATAGGTCACGTAGTCGCCGTCGTTGCCCTGGTAGCGCATCACGATCGAGAGGAAGTCGCTGACGATGTAAGACGTCAGGTTCTTGTTTTCCTCGTCGAACATGATCTCCCAGCTGTCGGAGGCCTTGGCGTATTCGGTGTTGCGCACCAGCCCCTCGAAGCCCGCAAGCAGCGGCACGCCGAAGGTCTTGCCGTCGACGGTGAGCTGCGGCGCGCCCTTGTAGGCGGCGGCGAGCTTGCCCCAGTTCTTCAGCCGCCCGGTGTCGAGCGTCGAGAGCAGGTTCGATTTCATGAACTGCGACAGACGGTGACCGGTGACGGTCACGATATCGGTGGAAGGTGCGGCACCCTCGGCGGTCAAGAGGTTGTACTGCTTACCCTGGTCGTCGGTCAGGCGGATGCGCACCTCGATGCCGGTATCCTTCTGGAACTGGTCGATGAAGGACTGCGGCACGAACTTGTCGTAGGTCGTGATGTTGACGACCTTGCTCTGGGCGAAAGCCGGGCGGATGATCGAAGGTGCCGCGAGCACCCCCGCCCCGGCTGCCAACAGCTTCATGGCCGATCGGCGGGTAACGTCAAAATTGTTCATCTCGTTCTCCTCATTTTAGCAGGCTCAATTTCCATGTGAGCGTTCAGAGCTTTTTGCTCCCCTTTATTTCGCCGCCGGGTTGTCCGGCAGCGCACCATTGCCGGCGTTCCTTCCGGCAAAGCTTCTTTCGGCGATACGCGCCATCTGCTTTGGATCGTGCACGATGAGATCCGGCATCCGCTCTGACGCGATCCGCGCTATCTGTTGAATGAGTTCCCGGACGCCAGCCGAAAGCGGCCGCGAGCCCGCCGACAGGATCGCCCACAGGAAGGGGATCTCGACGTCGAGAGGCCTCACGACGATGGGCGCCGATTGCAGGCCATAGGCGGTCGCCGGCTCGATGATCGCCACGCCAAGGCCGAGCGATGCGACTTGCACAGCGTTTTGCGCCGCGTTGGTCGCGATGATCCGATTGGGACGCACGCCGGCTGCATCGAGCACTTCATCGACGCTGTGGCGCAGCCGAAACGGATTGGACATGGTGACGAGCGTGCGCCCGGCGAGATCAGCGATCGAGATCACGTCTTTCGCCGCCAGTGGATCGTGCGACGCCACGGCGGCCACGCACCGCCCCTCAAAGAAGCCCTGCACCTCCAGGCCCGGCTGATCGGCCGGCAGCGAGGTCACGCAGAAATCTGCGGTGCGCGCAAAGACCGACTGCACGGCCGCCTCGGCCGGCATGCTGCGCAGATTGATCGTGTGGGGCAGCAGATGGTCCGGCAGCGCGGCAAGCGCCATCGGGATGATGCCGCTCGCGAAGGCCGGCGTCGCGGCGATCTCAATCGGCTCCGGTTCCTTGCCGGCAATCGCCTTGGCACGGTTGCGCAGGTGGCCGATGCCGCTGACGAAGCGCTCCGCATCCTCATGGAAGGCAATGCCCTTGTCGGTCGGCGCGATCCTCGGGCCATTCCGCTCGAACAGCGCAAAGCCGAGCGTCGTCTCCAGGTCCTGGATGAGGCGCGTCACCTGCGACTGCGAGCGGTCGAGCAAGCGGGCGGCACCGGTGATGCTGCCCGTCGACATAACGGCGAGAAAGGCCTCGAGATCGCGTACTTCCATCGGCTATCATGCGCTCCCTGCATTGTGGACGATCAATAGTGCATAAAACGCATTCTTAGTTCTAGTGACAAAAGACAATTTTTCTCGGACGGGGGACGAAAGGGCCGGATCAGGCCGGCCCTTTGGGCCTCACCAGTCCATGACGACCTTTCCGGAATTTCCGGAGCGCATCGCTTCGAAGCCGTCGCGGAATTCGTCGATTTTGATGCGGTGGGTGATGACCGGGGCAAGGTCGAGGCCGCCTTGCACGAAGGCGATCATCTTGTACCAGGTCTCGAACATCTCGCGGCCGTAGATGCCCTTGAGGTTGAGCATCTTGAAGATGACCTTGTTCCAGTCGATCTCGAAGCCGGCCGGTGCAATGCCGAGGATGGCGATCTTGCCGCCGTTGTTCATCTTGTCGATCATGTCGCGGAAGGCGGGTGCCGCCCCCGACATTTCGAGCCCGACGTCAAAACCTTCGGTCATGCCGATCGCCTTCATCACATCGGCAAGGTTCTCCTTCGACGCATCGACGACGTGGTCGATGCCGACGCTCTTTGCGAGTGCCAGCCGCGTCGGGTTGATGTCGGTGATCACAACCTTGCGCGCGCCCGAGCGCTTGGCGACCATCGCCCCCATGATGCCGATCGGGCCGGCACCGGTCACAAGCACGTCCTCGCCGACGAGATCGAAGGAAAGAGCGGTGTGCACGGCATTGCCGAACGGATCGAAGATCGCCGCGACCTCGTCCGGCACATCCTCGGGGATCGGCACGACGTTATATTCCGGCAGGCAGACGAACTCGCCGAACGAGCCCGGCCGGTTGACGCCGACGCCGAGCGTGTTGCGGCAGAGGTGCCCGCGCCCGGCGCGGCAGTTGCGGCATTTGCCGCAGACGATGTGGCCCTCGCCCGAGACCCGTTCGCCGACATGGTACTTGGTGACGGCAGATCCCACCTCGGCGATCTCGCCCATGAACTCGTGACCGACGACCATCGGCACCGGAATGGTCTTCTGCGCCCACTGGTCCCAGTTCCAGATGTGCACGTCGGTGCCGCAGATCGCCGATTTCTTGACCTTGATCAGCACGTCGTTCGGGCCGATTTCCGGCACCGGCACGCGTTCCATCCACAAGCCCACTTCGGCCTTCGACTTCACCAGCGCCTTCATCATGTTCGTCATTTGACTGCCTCCAAAATCATCTGCCGTTTCGGCGCTGCGCGTTGAGGGAAGCCCCTCATCCGGCTGCCGCCACCTTCTCCCCGCGCGCGGGGAGAAGGGATATGCCGCACCCTCACCACTCCTCTTTCAGGACTGCGCTTCCGCCAAGCCCTCCAAGGCCTCCGGCGGGCACGTCCCCTCTCCCCGCCTGCGGGGAGAGGGTTAGGGTGAGGGGCTTCTTTCAGATCGAGCGAACTCTTTCCCTCAGATCACGCCCAACTCGCGACCGACCTCTTCGAAGGCGGCAATCGCCCGCCGGACGTCCGCTTCGCTGTGGGCCGCCGACATCTGCGTGCGAATGCGCGCCTGGCCCTTCGGCACCACCGGGAAGGAGAAGCCGATGACGTAGACGCCCTTCTTCAGCATGCGTGCCGCCATCTCCTGGGCAAGGGCGGCGTCGCCGAGCATGACCGGGATGATCGGATGCCCTTCGCCGGCGAGCGTGAAGCCAAGCTTCGACATCTCGGTGCGGAAGAGGCTGGCATTGGCATAGAGCCGTTCGCGAAGCGCATCGCCGTTGTCGATCAGGTCGAACACTTTCAGCGAGGCCGCGGCAATCACCGGCGCCAGCGTGTTGGAGAAGAGATAGGGACGCGAGCGCTGGCGCAGCCAGTCGACCACCTCCGCCTTGGCCGAGGTGTAGCCACCGGAGGCACCGCCAAGCGCCTTGCCGAGCGTGCCGGTGATGATGTCGATCCGGCCTTCGACGCCGCAATGCTCGGCCGAGCCACGACCGTTCTTCCCGACGAAGCCGACCGCATGGCTGTCGTCGACCATGACCATGGCGCCGTACTTGTCGGCGAGATCGCAGACGCCTCCGAGATTGGCGATGATGCCATCCATCGAGAAGACGCCGTCGGTGGCGATCAGCTTGAAGCGGCTGCCCTCCGCCTTCTTCAGTTCCTCTTCAAGGGCTGCCATGTCGTTGTTGGCATAACGGAAGCGCTTGGCCTTCGACAGCCGCACGCCGTCGATGATCGAGGCATGGTTGAGCGCGTCGGAGATGATCGCGTCCTCTTCGCCCAAGAGCGTTTCGAACAGGCCGCCATTGGCGTCGAAACACGACGAATAGAGGATCGTGTCTTCCAGGCCGAGGAACGACGAAATCCGGGCCTCGAGTGCTTTATGCTCCTCCTGCGTGCCGCAGATGAAGCGCACCGAGGCCATGCCGTAGCCGTAGCGGTCGAGCGCCTGCTTGCCGGCCTCGGCCAGCTCCTCGTTGTCGGCAAGGCCGAGATAGTTGTTGGCGCAGAAGTTGAGCACCCGCTCGCCCGAGGCGACCTTGATCTCACCCGCCTGCTTCGAGGTGATCACACGCTCCGACTTGTACAACCCGGCCGTCTTCAGGCCCTCGAGTTCGCTGCGGAGATGGGACAGGAAGCGGTCGCTCATTCAGGCACGCCCCTCGGCTCGATCGACAGCGGCAACGGGCGGAAAGCCGGTGCGGCAGAGCGCATCGAGACCTTCAAGATCCAATTGCTCGAGACCCAGCTCCGGAAGGAGGTCGTTCTCGCCTTCGAAGTCCCGGCCGTACATGGCCGAAAAGATGCGGATTCCCGCCTCGTGCAGGTCCGCCGGGCATCCGGCGAGACGCGCGAGCTGCGCCGTGACCACCAGGCCGAATGGGACGTCCTCCGTCACGTAACGGCTATCGGCCGTAGCAGGGCCCGTGCCGTTGTTTCCGGCCTGGTACATTTCCTGGTTCATCTGCGAGATGGTGCTGACCGGCACATGGAACGACAGGTGGAAATGTTGGAAGATGTCACGCACCTTCAGCTGCAACCTCTCAGCGACGGCCAAACGCTCACGGTCGAGCGTCTCCAATAGGCGACCGATGTTGGGCGTGACGTTCTGGGCCTGCACCCAGCTTTCGCCACGCTCCATGCGCGACATGTTGCCGAGCGCGATGCCGAGGTGGTTTTGCGGGTTGAGGTTCGAAAGCGCGATCGCCAGCAGGCTGCCACGATCGACGAAATGTTCGCCGAAAAGCGCCGTGCAGACCGCGTGCCCGCGCGCACTCTCCGATGCCGGAACCGTCGCCAGATCGACCTGCTTGCGGATGGTGTTGACATGCGCCAGCGCCGGGCCGAGCTTCCGGCCGCTGACGATCGTCGTGCCCCAAGCAACGATCGGCAAGGTGATGCCGCGTGCGGCCAGCAGCGACGAGAGATAGAGCGCTCCGAACGAGGTGTGCGAGCTGAAGATCACCACCTGGCCGGCGGTCAGATGCGGCGCGATAGCGTCCAGCACGAAACGGTGGCCATAGGCCGGCAGCGCGATGAGGATCGCATCCGCATCGCTGACCAGATCTTCCGCGCTTTCGGCAACGGCCGGAAGGAAGGTGCCTTCGATGGCGCCTTCGGCAGTCAGGCTCTCTCCCGCAGTGAGCGCCTGGGTTCCGGTGCCGGACGGCGACCAGAGCGTTGCCTTGTGTCCCAGTTTTTCAAGAAGTGCAGCGGTGCCGAAGGCAATAGAGCCAGCACCTGCGATACCTACGCGCATGTCGTTTTCCACTTTCATTGATATCGGGTAGCGGGCGCAACCGGGGCGCCCGCCGTCGAGATGTTGCGGCTAAGCCGCGTTGCGGGCGGGGATGAGCGTGGTCGCTTCGGACGACCAGCCGACCCAGATGTCGTCGCGGCTGAGGCCTTCCACCTCGCTTGGATGAACGAGCGCGTTGAGCAGATGCCCCTCGCCGATCTCGACCTTGAGCGACGTGTGGTTGCCCTTGAAAACGCGCTGGCGGATGCGCCCCCGGATCCGGTTGGCGACGCCCGGTTCCTGCGCCGAACATTGGATCGCTTCCGGCCGCAGGACGACATAAATCGCATCGCCTGCCTTGGGAGACAGCGCGCCGGCCGACGCCTTGATCGTCATGCCGTTCCACCGCACCGCCGCTTCGCCGGCTTCGGTGCCGACGACATCCGACTGCAACAGATTGGTTTCGCCGAGGAAGGTCGCCACGAAGGCGGAACCGGGCCGCTTGTAGAGGCTCGCCGGATCGCCCATCTGCTCGATCCGGCCATTGTTCATGACCACGATCGTATCCGACATGGTGAGCGCCTCTTCCTGGTCGTGGGTCACGAACATGAAGGTCTTGCCAGTCTGCTCCTGGATCGCCTTGAGTTCGATCTGCATGGTCTGGCGAAGCTTGGCGTCAAGCGCCGAGAGCGGCTCGTCCAGAAGCAGAACGTCGGGATCGGGCGCCAAAGCACGCATCAGGGCGACGCGCTGGCGCTGGCCTCCCGACAGCTCGGACGGAAGGCGGCCGGCAAAATCCTGCAACTGCACGAGTTCCAGAAGCTCGGAGACGCGCCTCTGGATCTGCTTCTGGTCGACGCCCTTCAACTCCAGGCCGAAGGCGATGTTCTTTGCGACCGACATGTGCGGGAACAGCGCATAATCCTGGAACACGATGTTGACGTTGCGCCGGTTCGGCGGAACCATTGTCACGTCGCGGCCGGAGAGCAGAATGCGGCCCTCCGTCGGCGTTTCGAACCCGCCGAGCATGCGCAGCGTCGTCGACTTGCCGCAGCCGGAAGGGCCGAGCAGGGTGACGAACTTGCCGCGTTCGATGTTGAGGTTGAGATTATCGACGGCGACAAAACTGCCGAAGCTCTTGCGGACATTTTCGAACTGAACAACCGGTTGCATCAGCGGATCCTCGAACGACGTGTGAGATATTCTGCGTAGAGCCCGACCACGGCGGTCACGACCAGGACGAGCGTCGCCATGACGTTGATTTCCGGAGACATGCCGGACTGCACGCGGGCGAAGATCAGCATCGGCAGCGTCGGGCGGTAGCCGCCGAGGAAGAAGGTGCGGACGAAGTCATCGCTCGAAAGCAGCAGGCAGAAGATCATGCCGCCGAAGATGGCCGGTCCGAGGTAGGGAAGCGTGACGCGGAAGAAGGTGACGATGCTGTCGGCACCGAGATCGCGGGCGGCATCGACGAGATTGCCCGGCATCGAGCGCAGCCGCGTCAGCACCATCACCACCACGAAGGGCACGGCGTGGACGACGTGACCGAGGATGATGGCGACCGTGCCGGTCGGCAGGTCGATGGTGGTGATGAAGATGCGCAGCGAAATCGCCGAGATCATGCCCGGCACGACGGCCGGCAGGCAAGCGACGGCGAAGGCCACGTATTGAGCGGCGCCACGAAGCGACCCGATCAGCATTGCGATCCAGACGCCGATGACCGTCGCGATGGCGGTCGTCGCCGCGGCGATCATGATCGTGTAGAGGCAGGCGTCCAGGAACTGCTTGTCCTGAATGACCTTGGCATACCAGTCGATCGTCAGGTTGCCGAGCGGGAACGAAATGAAGCTTGCATCCTTGAAGCTGACCGCCACCATCAGCGACAGCGGCAGAAACAGATACAGGACAAACAGCCAGTAGAAGGACTTCAGAGCCAGTCCCGGCCAATCGTAAAACATGGCGCGCATCAGAATGTCCTTTGCTTCGAGCCGCCGACGACCCGCATGAACAGACCGACGGTGACGAGGGATGCGGCAAGCATGATCATCGCGAAGGCGGCACCGGCCGGCCAACGGCTGCTGGCGCCGTGGAAGAAGCTGCTGATCGTCTCGGAGAACATGCTGGTGGTCGGCCCGCCGAGAAGAATGGGAGCGGCGAACACGCCCATGCAGGTGAGGAAGACCAGCGAGCATCCCGACACGATGCCATCGCGCGAAAGCGGCAGGATGATGCGGCGGAAGCGCGTGAACGGCCCCGCGCCGAGATCCGCCGACGCGTCGAGCAGCGACTTCGGGATCTTCTCGATCGCCGAATAGAGCGGCAGCAGCATGTAGAGACAGACCATGTAGACCAGGCCGAAGCTGATCGAAAACGAGGTGTAGAGCATCTGGATCGGTCGCTCGGTCAGGCCGATCTCCCGCAGCAGCACGTTGACGGCACCGCGATTGGCGAGAAGCATGATGACCGAGAAGATGCGGATGATTTCACCCGCCCAGAACGGCGCCAGGAGCAGGAGCAGCGCGCGCGACCTGTTGCCGGTCGCAACCACCTTCGCCACGTAATAGGCGACCGGATAGACCACGACCAAGGTGACGGCCGTTGCGATGGAGGCATAGATGAAGCTGCGCAGCAGCGGCATCCAGTAGAGCTTTTCACTGAAGAAGAGCGCGTAATTGTCGAACGTGAATTCGGCCTCCACTCCCGGCTGCGGCGGATAGCTGGAGAGCAGGCTGATGCGCAGCATTTCGTAGATGGGGCCGATGTGCATCATCAGCATCCAGACGACCGGCACGCCGGCCAGAAGCAGGATGCGCCCATATCGCCATTCGGCAACGGCGCCCAGGGTGTAGCGATAGAGCGGTGAGTTGATCACCCTCGCGACACCGGTCGAGTATTTCATGTGCGCGGCGCGGACGGGGATACCGCCACCTGCCGCATGTGTTCCCACGGCCATTGTTTTATCCCAAAGCTTGTCCGCGACCCGACGGGTTGGCAGGACATGCGTCACCGTTCCGACCCCGCCGCCACGGCGAGGTCAGTCAGTCAGTCGTCACGATGCGATTGCTCAGGCGGCCTTCAGTTCCGCGACGGCGCGATCGATAATCTCGTTCTTCATCGAGCGATTGAGCGAGCTGAAGAAGGTGACACGCTCGAGCTCTTCCTGCGGCAGCGTCGATGCCAGCCGCTCCCTGTCGTCGAGCAGCTTGTCGACGCCGGAGATCGTCGAGCTGAAGCCGGAGGTGCGGGTCATCGCGGCGCCGACCTCGGGATTGGCGAGGATCGCGTCGAACAGCTTGTAGGCGTTCTCGGCATTGGGCGCGTTGTTGACGATGTTCAGCGTGTAGCAGAACCCGTAGGTGCCTTCCTTCGGAACGGAGAGCTTGACCGGCACGCCGTCCATGATCAACTTGGCGGCAGGACCCGACCAGGCCTGCGCCAGGTGGATGTCCTCGTTGATGAACATCTGCTGCACTTCGCTGGCCGCATCGTAGTACTTGCGAACCATATGCTTGTGCTTGATCAGGTGGTCGCGCGCTTCGCTGGCGGCCTTCTGGGCCGCCTCGACCTTGTCGGTGTAGGTGACGAAGTCGCCGTCATGGCCGAGATACTTCATGGTGATCGACATGAAATCGCCGGCCATGTAAGCGGTCAGGCCCTCGTACTTCTCGTCGAACATGATGCCCCAGCTGTCGGCTTCCGGCACGTAGTCGGTGTTGCGAACGAGGCCTTCGTAGCCGGCAAGGATCGGCAATCCCCAGAGGTTGCCCTCATAGCGCGCCCAGGCGGCGTCCTGATAGGCGGGGTTGAGGTTCGACCAGTTGCGCAGCTTTGCCGTATCCAGCGCCTGCACCAGCTTCGAGCCGATGAACTGCCCGTAGCGGTGGCCCGCGACGGTCACGATATCGGTCGTCGGGTTGGCACCTTCCGCCGTCAGGAGGTTGTACTGCTTGCCCTGGTCGTCGGTCAGGCGGATGCGCACCTCGATGCCGCTATCCTTCTGGAACTGCTCGATGAAATCCTGCGGCAGGAACTTGTCATAGGTGGTGATGTTGAGAACCGAGCTCTGCGCATGCGCCGACCGGATGATGTAAGGCGCGGTGAGCATCGTAGCGCCCCCTGCCCCCAACAGCTTGAGCGCGCTCCTGCGATTGATTTTCTGCCCGATAATCATTGTTCCTCCTCTCGCCTCCCAGCGTGACCTGATGGCGTCAGTGCGCCGCATGAGCGCTATCCTGATCCCGTCGCCAATCGCGCAACCGGATCGACCCGACTGCAGCCTGCCTAGAGATAAGCGCAGCAAATTTGACCCGTCTAATTGTTTTTGAGTCTGCGTCCATTCCAAAAGGTTATAGGCTAGGATTTGCGCCGGGACGGCGAATGGCGATATTTTGCAGGGGCCCCTGGCGGACGCATTGTCAACCTGCGCGCGCAAAGCTAGGTTGGAGCCAATTCGGACCTGCATGAAGTTATGAAATGAAGCGCGCACCGAACCTACGACAAATCGAGGCTCTCAAGGCCGTCATCGAATGCGGCACGGTCAGCCGTGCCGCGGAAGTCCTGCACATCTCGCAACCCGCTGTGAGCAAACTTCTGGCGCATCTGGAAGAAGATACGGAGCTTGAACTCTTCGAGCGCATCAAGGGGCGGCTCATTCCTTCGGAGCATGGGATGCGGCTCTACAAGGAGATCGATCGCGTCTTCGCCGGCATCAAGCAGATCGAGCGCGCCGTCGACCTGATCCGGCGCGAGGAACTGGGGCAGATCTCGGTCGGCGTGATGCCGGCGCTCTCAGGCCTCTTCATCAGCCACACCAACAAGCGTTTCCTTGCCGGGCACGGCGACGCCTATATCTCGGTGGTGATCCGCAGCTCGCAGTTCATCGTCGAATGGCTGCTATCCAAGCAGGTCGATATCGGCCTCATCAATCGCAACACGGACAACCCCTATATCGAGTGCGTTCCGTTGCGCGGCGGAGACCTCGTCTGCATTGCGCCGAGCGATCATCGCTTCGCTGCGAGACAGGAGATCGTGCCCGCCGACATCCACGGCGAGCCCTATATCGGCTTTGCCGCCGACAACCGCATCCGGCAGAAGATCGAAAGCACGCTCGATGTCTATGGCACGCGGTTGAACTACATCATGGATGCGACCCTTGCGCCGGCGGTCTGCGAAATGGTCGCCAACGGACTGGGGATCGCCATCGTCGATCCGGTGTTCGCCTTTGGCCAGCGCGACCGGCTGACAATCAAGCCGTTCCTGCCCAGCATCCCATCGGATCTCAGCCTCTGCTGGTTGCGCGACACGCGGAACCGTCATCTGGTCGATGCCTATGTCGAGGCAACCCGCGCGACGGTCCACGACATGCGACAAGCAATGGAGACGGTCTGAGGTCGCGTGTGGCGGCCCGCGGGATTTCGCGGCTTTACAAGCCTCGATCAGAAACCGAGATTACGGGCCCGACAGAACTGGTGATCCATGCCGACCACTCCCCTCCGTGTTGACGCATTTTCCGAAGCGCATGTTCCCGAGATGCTCGACTGGTTTTCGAGCCTGGAGGCGCTGGTCCAATGGGGCGGCCCCGGCCTCTCCTTTCCCCTGGAAGCAGCACAGCTCGAAGCGATGCTCGCCGGGACCGAAGGCGCCGAAGCCGAGCGCCTGATGTTTGCGGGGATCGTCGACGGCAAGCTCGCCGGTCATGCGCAGGTGGCACTCGACTGGGCAAACGGAGTCGGCCGCCTCGCCCGTGTTGCCATCAATCCGCGCATGCGCGGCCAGGGCCTCGCCCAGCCTTTCCTCAGCGAAGTGACCCGCCGCTTTTTCGCCGACCCCGCCTTCGAGCGGCTGGAGCTCAACGTCTACACGTTCAACGAGGCGGCGATCCGCACCTACCGCAGCCTCGGCTTTTGCGAGGAAGGCGTCAGACGCTCCTCCGCGAAGGTCGGCGATGCCAGGTGGGACACCGCAATCTACGGCCTGCTCAGAGGGGAATGGGTCGAGCGCGCCGCCGCTCAGTAGGGCAAGCCGACATAGTTCTCCGCCAGCGCCGTCTCGGCCGCCACCGAATGGGTGAGGTAGTCGAGTTCGGCTTCCTGGATGCGCTGGTCGAAATCGCCGGTATCCGGAAAGCGATGCAGCATCGTGGTCATCCACCATGAGAAGCGCACGGCCTTCCAGACGCGCGCCAGCGCCCGCGCCGAATAGGCGTCGATGCCGGCATTCGAACGGTCTTGGTAGTGTTCGAGCAGCCCCTCGAAAAGATAATGCACGTCGCTGGCGGCTAGGTTCAGGCCCTTCGCGCCCGTTGGCGGCACGATATGGGCGGCATCTCCGACCAGGAAAAGGCGGCCGAAACGCATCGGCTCGGCAACGAAGGAGCGCAGCGGCGCGATCGACTTTTCGAAGGACGGCCCCGTCACCATTGCTTCGGCATGATGCGATGGCAGCCGCCGGCGAAGTTCGTCCCAGAAGCGCGTGTCGGACCAATCCTCGATCTTTTCGCTCACCGCGCACTGGATGTAGTAGCGGCTGCGCGTCGTCGAACGCATCGAGCAAAGCGCGAAACCGCGCGGATGGTTGGCGTAGATCAGTTCGTGATCGACCGGCGGCACGTCGGCGAGAATGCCCAGCCAACCGAAGGGATAGACCTTCTCGAAGGTCTTGAGCGCCTTTTCCGGTACCGACTTGCGGCTGATCCCGTGAAAGCCGTCGCAACCGGCGATGAAGTCGAAATCGATGCGCTGGGCCGTACCATCCTTCTCGAAGGTCACGTAGGGCTGGTGGCCATCGAAGTCATGCGGTTCGACATTGGCCGCCTCGTAGATCGTGACGGCCCCTGAACGCTCGCGATGCTCCATCAGGTCGCGAGTCAGTTCCGTCTGGCCATAGACCATCACGCGTTTGCCGCCGGTCAGATGCTTGAGATCGATACGATGGTCGCGACCGTCGAAGGCGAGCGAGAAGCCGTCATGCGGCAGCCCTTCCTTGTGCATACGTGCGCCGGTTCGGGCGCGATCCATCAGGCCGACAGTGCCTTCCTCCAGCACGCCGGCGCGCACGCGACCGAGGATGTAGTCCTTGCTGACACGATCGACGATGACGTTGTCGATGCCGGCTTCAGTCAGCAATTGCCCAAGCAGAAGACCCGACGGGCCCGACCCGATGATGACGACCTTGGTGCGCATGCTCTCCTCCGGATTTAGCGGAATTGTCTTTTGGCAAAATCTGCGCTGGGCCGGCTTCACTCTCAATGGACAAATCCGCCATGAAATTGCACAAATCGAACATGGCTTCAGGATGTGCGGCATGAAGAAGACGGTTCCGACCTACGAGCTCTACGGCGAAAAGTCTGGAGAACGGCCGGATTTCTGGCTGCATTGCGAGACGATCCCGTCACGAAGCAGTCTCTACCACTGGGAGATCGGGCTGCACCGGCATGAGAGCTTCTTTCAGATCTTGTACATTGCCGGCGGCTCCGGCGATGCCGTCTTCGGCAACGCGGTCAACATGATCGAACCGCCTGTCGTCATCACCGTTCCGCCGGCGCTGAGCCACGGCTTCCGCTTCTCACGTGACATCGACGGCTTCGTCTTCACCATCCTCGCTTCACATTTGAAGACGACGCCGGGCGAGCGCAGCCGCCTTGGCGCCTGGCTCGCCGCCCCGCATCTGATCCGGCTCGGCGGTGGCGAGAATGCGGCCTACATCGCCGCAACGCTCACGCGCCTCGCCAGGGAATGGGAAAGCAACCGCAGCAACCGCGCCGATCTTCTCGACGCCTATCTGACCGCTGCCCTGACGCTGACGGCACGTCTCGACGCGACGAGCGACGAGCGGGATGACCGCAGCGAGAGTGAAAACGAACGGCGGGTCCAGCGCTTCCAGGCGCTTTTGCAGCAGCACCATCGCGCCCATTGGCCGGCCGCCGCCTATGCCCGCGAACTCGGTCTGTCGCTCACCCATCTCAACCGGATCACGCGCGCAGTCGCTGGGCTCAGCGCGCACGAAATGATTTCGCGAAAGCTCGTCGGAGAGGCTAGACGCGAACTCGTCTTCACCCGCGCCAGCGTGCAGGAAATCAGCTTCCGCCTCGGCTTTGCCGATCCCGCCTATTTTTCCCGTTTCTTCCTACGCCAGACGGGCATGACGCCGCGGGCATGGCGGCTCGCCGAGCGCGACAGGCTCGGCGCTTAGCAACGCAAAGTGTCAGGGGGCTGTGGTCCAATCCTCGACGCGCAGGCCGGGCACGCGATCGAACTCCCGGCGGTTGTTGGTCACCAGGATCAAACCTTGGGAGCGTGCATGACCAGCGATCAACTGATCGTAAGGCCCTATCGGAGTTCCGCTGCGGGCGAGTTCGGCACGCAACTGTCCCGTATGGGTCGCTGCCCCTTGATCATAGTTGAGGACTTCAAGACGGGCGGAAAAGCCTTCAATGACCGAAAGGTTGCGCTCGGGCATGGCGGATCTTTCCGCGCCATAGATCAGCTCCATCAGGCTGATCGAGCTGATGCACAATTGTCCGTGATGCCTGTTAAACGCCTCGCGAACCTGTTGCGGCCGGTTCTTGACCGTGTAGATGCAAATGTTCGTGTCGAGCATGTATTTCAGCATCAGAGTGACTCGCGCTCCTGGGCCTCCGGCTGCTCTCTCTCCACCATGAAATCGGCTGTTATGGGCTCGCCATCGAACCAGCTGTCCCAGGCTTCGCCAGCGGGCGTAATGATCCGCGTTCGCCCGACCGCGACGATATCGACGCGTTTGACATCCTCCGGAAGCGCCACGGCCTTTGGCAGGCGGATCGCCTGACTGCGGTTGCTGAGAAAAACTGCGCCCTGTTCCGGCATTGCCGCCTCCGGGATATACTTTGCGTATATCCAAGATGGTTTCAGCCGCAGGATATGTCAATGGGATATACGAGATCTCTCTCAGCTGTCTCCTGTTGGTCGCTTTGATCGAAGGGACCTTGGCTATATTCGACCACGACCGGCTTCCCGCCTCTCGGCAATCCAAAAAGACTTTTGCAACGACTCAAAACGGGAGCAGAATCAAGGCGGGTCCGAGGGGGACCCGGCGGAAATACGGAGGAAGACATGGCAGTACGCGATCCGTCGCCCTCGTTGTACAACGAGGATCTGGCACCGGCCGAAGAGCGCCGGTGGGGCGCTTTCAGCATCTTCAATGTTTGGACATCCGACGTGCACAGCCTGTGGGGCTATTACCTCGCAGCAAGCCTGTTCCTGCTCTGCGGCAGCTTCATAAACTTCGTCATCGCCATCGGCATCGGATCGCTGGTGATCTTCTTCCTGATGAGCCTCGTCGGCAACGCGGGCGTGCGCACCGGCGTGCCCTTCCCCGTTCTCGCCCGCGCCTCCTTCGGCACCTTCGGTGCCAACGTACCGGCACTCGTTCGCGCCGTGGTCGCCTGCTTCTGGTATGGTGCGCAGACGGCTGCGGCGTCCGGCGCCATCGTCGCCCTTCTCATTCGCAACGAAGGCATGTTGGCCTTCCACCAGAACAGCCACATGCTCGGCCATTCGACGCTTGAGGTGATCTGCTACGTCGTCGTCTGGTCGCTGCAACTGCTGATCATCCAGCGCGGCATGGAAACCGTGCGCAAGTTCCAGGATTGGGCCGGCCCGGCCGTCTGGATCATGATGCTGATCCTTGCTGTCTACCTGATCGTCAAATCGGGCACCTTCTCCTTCGGTTCGGAAATCCCGCGCGACGTTCTCATTGAAAAGACCAAGGACGCCGGCGTTCCCTGGGAACCGGGCACTTTCCCCGCACTTGCGGCGGTCGCTGCCACCTGGATCACCTATTTTGCAGCGCTCTATCTGAACTTCTGCGACTTCTCGCGCTATGCCACAGACGTGAAGACGCTGCGCAAGGGCAATCTCTGGGGTCTGCCGATCAACCTGCTCGCCTTTTGCCTGGTCGCCGGCGTGACGACGACCGCCGCCTTTGCCGTCTATGGCGAAGTGCTGCTGCATCCGGACCAGATTTCGGCGAAATTCGACAGCTGGTTTCTGGCGCTGCTTGCCGCACTCACCTTTGCGGTGGCGACCCTCGGCATCAACGTCGTCGCGAATTTCGTGTCGCCAGCCTTCGACTTCGCCAACGTCTTCCCACGACAGATCAATTTCAAGCGCGGCGGCTACATCGCAGCGCTGATCGCCCTCATCCTCTACCCCTTCGCCCCTTGGGAAACGGGGGCTGCGCATTTCGTCAACTTCATCGGTTCGACGATGGGGCCGATCTTCGGGGTGATGATGGTCGATTATTACCTCATCCGCCGCGGCCAGCTAAACGTCGAGGCGCTCTATCACGAGGATGGCGAGTTCCGCTTCCAGGGCGGCTGGCACGGCAGCGCCTTCATCGCCTTTGCGATCGGCGCTCTGTTCTCGTCGATCCTGCCGACCTTCACCACCATCCTGCCGGCCTGGTGGGGCATTTATGGCTGGTTCTTCGGCGTCGCCATCGGCGGGGCGATCTACTACGTCTTGAGGATCGGCGCCCGCAAGCCGGCCTTTGCGGCCTGACCGCTTAGCAATGCGCCCGGGCAACGTGCACCGGGCACATTGCCGCTCATGTGGCAATGTGAGCGTTGAAATAGACGGCACCGGCCTGATCGCGCGGGCGCTCGAAAGCACCGCTGACCGAAAACGTCGTTTCGATCAGGCCGCTGTCGGCGAGCGAGTCGGCCGTGCCGCAAAAGAGGGTCCGACCTTTCGCCAGCAGCACGATCCGGTCGGCGATCGCCATGGCCTGGTTGAGGTCGTGGATGGCAACCACGACCGTCACCTGCCGCTCACGGCGCAGACGGCAAAGCAACTCCAGCACCTCCACCTGATGGCCGATGTCAAGGAACGAGGTCGGCTCGTCGAGCAGCAGGATCTCCGCCTCCTGCGCCAGCGCCGCCGCAATCCAGGCCCGCTGGCGCTCACCACCCGACAGAGCCCTCAGGTCCCGGTGCGCAATATCGCGCAGATCGGCGCTGTCGAGCGCCCAATCGACCGCCTGGCGATCGGCAGTGGAAAAGCCACCGAAGGCGCCGGTATGGGCAAAGCGCCCATGCCGGACCAGTTGCTCGACGGTCATGCCCTCGGGCGAGAGCGGCGCCTGCGGCAGGAAGGAGAGCCGGCGCGCCAGCTGGCGACGCTTCCATGAGCGCACCGACCGGCCGTCGAGCGTGACGTCGCCGGCCTCCGGCACCGTCAGTCCCGCAAGCGCATGGAGTGCGGTGCTTTTGCCCGAGCCATTCGGGCCGATCAGCGCAACGATTTCGCCGCGGCCGAGCTCGAGGGCGAAGGTCGCGAGTGCGCAATGCCCGGCATAGCGTATGGTGACGTCGGCGGCTTTGAGATGCATCACGGCCTCATCGATAGCGGCGAAGAAGAACGAGCAGGAACGGCGCACCGGCAAAGGCTGTGACGACGCCGATCGGAATTTCCTCGGCGCCGCCGACAAGCCGTCCGACGAGATCGGCCCCCACGACCAGCGTCGCGCCGATGAGTGCCGTCAGCGGCAGGACCGCCGAAAAATGTCGGCCGGCCAGGAACCGTGCGAGATGCGGCACCACGAGCCCGATGAAAATCAGCGGACCGACGACGCCGACGGCACTGGCGGCAAGGACGCAGGCAACGGCAAGAACCAGCGTGAAATGCAGGCGATAATTCAGCCCGAAGGAGCGCGAGACGTCCTCCTCGAAGCGCAAGAGCGCCAGTGAACGGTGGAGGAACGGAAGCACGGCGAGAGCAGCGATCGTGAACGGCAGCAGAAAGACCACGTGCTCCCAGCCGCGGGCATAGAGGCTGCCGGCCAGCCATTGCATGACGATCTCGAACCGGGCGCTGCCCCAGCCGACGATGATGCCCATGGCAAGCGCGTGAAGAAAGGCGCCGATCGCGATGCCGCACAGCGTCACGCGCAGAGCGCTCAATCCCTTGCGCACGGCAAGCCCGTAAATCAGCGCCCCGGCCGCAAGCCCGCCGATGGCGCCGACCAGCGGCAGCCAGGCAACCGGCAGGGCGTAGAGCGTGTTGGCATCGGAGGCGACGCCATAGACGGCGACGAAGAGGAAGAGGGTCACCGCCAGCGTTGCCCCTTGGGAAATCCCCATGATGGTCGGGTCGGCCAGCGGGTTGCGCGTGACCGTCTGCAGCAGCGCGCCGGCGACCGCGAAATGCATGCCGGCGAGAATGCCGGTCAGGATGCGCGGGATCCGGATGGTCTCGATGATCAGCCGCGCGTTGTCGGTTCCGCGGCCGAGCAAAACGGCGACGACATCGGACATGGGCAGGTCCGCGACCCCGAGCAGGATCGCTGCCAGGAGAAGCGCGGGAAACAGGGCAACCAGCAGCAAGCTGTGTCGCAGCGCCGGTGCTTCCGTCGTGGTCCTCGTCATCACCGCGCGCCTCCAGCACCTGGCCGCGGCCCGCGTTGCGTCAGGTAGATGAACACCGGGCCGCCGATCAGCGCGGTAAAGATGCTGACCGGAATTTCCCGAGGTGCGGCGACCGAGCGGGCGAGTGCGTCTGCCGTCATCAACAGGCATCCGCCAAGCGCGATATTGAGGAGAAGCGCCCAGAGCGCCGAGCCAGGCCGCAACAGCCGAACGAGATGAGGAGCGGCCAGCCCGACAAAGGCAACGGGTCCTGCAACCGGCGTCACGCCGGCAACGAGGCAGATGGCGGCGACAAGCAGCAGGAGCTTCCACAGGGCGGGATTGGCGCCCATGCCGGCAGCGGCCTTGTCGCCGAGCGACAGGAGCGTGATGATGCGGTGGCAGGAAAGTGCAATGCCGAGCCCGACGACGATCCATGGCAGCATGTAGCCGACCTGCGCCCAGGATCTCCCTTGAAAGCCACCGGAAAGCCAGAACAGCACCGAGGGCGACTGTGGTCCGCCCCGGACAAGCAGGTAGGTGGTGACCGCGTTCAAGAACAGGGCAACCGTAATCCCGCCAAGTGCCAGATGCAGCGGGGAGGCCCGGCCACCCCGTGCTGCCCACAGCGTCAGCGCAGCGGCCGCCAAACCGCCGACCATACCGATGGCCGGATAGAGCGTGGAGGAGACGGCCGGGAAAAGGACGAAGGTCGCGACGATGAAGGCGACGGCGCCGGCGGTGACGCCGGTGAGGTCGGGCGCGGCCAGCGGATTGCGCGTGATCGATTGCAGCAGGTAGCCCGAGACGGCGAGCGCCGCGCCCGCGAGATAGGCGGCGATGCTTCTCGGCATGCGCAGCGTCCAGACGATGATCGAGTCGGTGCCACCTGCTGGCGACGACAGCGCCGTCAACGCCTGGGAAAGCGTCATCGGCTTTGCGCCGAAGATCAGCGCCGCCACGCTGACGATCAGCGCCGCCGCGAGCAACATTGCAAACCACAACGGCGCGCGCGCCTGTTCGCTCATGGCCGTTGCTCCGAAACGGACCCTGTTGCGGCCAGATCGGTCGTTGCCCGATGGAAGGCCCAGAAGAGGCCACTCGCGGCGGCAGCAAAGCCGAGGGCCATGCCGAGCCAGACGCCAGTGGCGCCGGGAGCGAGGTAGAAACCGATGACCCAGGCGGCCGGAGCGCCAATCAACCAATAGCTTGCAAGCGTGATCCAGAAGCCGCTCGCGGCGCGGCCGACGCCGCGAAGCACACCGATACCGATGTTCTGAGCGAAATCGGGCAGTTGGGCGAGCGCCGCGACGGACAGCAGCGCGGAAGCAGCCAGGTAGGTTGCGCCCCCGGCGCCTGCCGGCGACAAGGAAAACAGAGCCAGGATCGGCCCCGGCAACAGCAGGAATGCCAACGAGAAGATGGAGGCAACCGAGATGCCGAGCAGAAGCCCCGTTCTGCCGACCCGCCGGGCGCGTTCTCGGTCGCCGGCCGCAGAGGCTTCGCTAACCCCGACCGAAGCCGCGTGCGAAAGGCCGACCGACAGCATGAAGACGACATAGGCGACCTGGTTGACCGCCGCCTGCGCGGCGAGCGCGGCGGCACCCCAGGCACCGACCATGAGGGTGACGAGCGCCGTGAACCCGGCCTCGGATGCGTAGGATCCGGCCGTCGGGAGGCCGATCGCAAGCAGCCGCCGGATCGCTGCGACGAGCTCCCCTATCGACGAGAGACGCGAGAACGACAGCCGCCTGTGCGTGATCCAGGCAATGGCGGCGAACTGCGAGAGGTAGGCGAGCGTGCTTGCGGCTGCGACGCCCGGAACGCCGAGCCTCGGCAGGCCGAAGGCACCGAACAGCAGGCCATAGTCGAGCAGGGCATTGACCAGAATGGTCGCAAGCGTGATCGCCAGCAGGACATTCGCCTGACGCCGGCCGACGACGACCCCACGATAGGCGTAGAAGCAGAAGAGCGGGATGATGCCGGGCGCCAGGAACAGCAGATATTCCCGCGCAAGCTCAACGACGCCGGCATCCTGACCGAGCCAGCGCAGGCCGCTGCCGCCGATCATCATCAACGCAGCCGAAATCAGCCCGGCAACAACGGCAATGCTCAGTGCACCCAGCAAATGGGACAGCGCAACCTCTTCGCCTGATGCCTCGGCCACCAGATTGGAGGTGCCGACGATCAGGCCGAATCCGATAGTGCGCAGCAGGTTGAACACGGCGAGCCCGAGTGCGGCAGCCGCCAGCGCCTCGGCGCCAACCCAGCCGAGCATCAGCAGGTCGGTGGTCGAGATCGCGACCTGTGCAAGCTGTATCAGCGCCAGCGGCGTTGCCAGCTGGACGATGCGGTGCGCTTCGGAAACTGTGGGGCGGTTACGAGGCATGAGAATTTACCGGCCCCGCAAACGGAAGGGCCGGTTCACCTGTTACTGGATGGAGGCGGGGATGAACTTGCGGGCTTCCGCCTTCACGTCGATGGCTGGAAAGGCATCGGGGTAAAGCAGATGCGCTGCCTCGCGCAACACCATCTGGCGGGCGATCGGGCCATGCGCCTCGACCCAATGGTCGCCGACATAATGCACGCGTCCGTTCTTCACCGCCGAGAGCTGCTGCCAGATCGGATTGTTTTCCTGCGGGCGATCCGGGCCGTAGTCGTAGACGAAGATGACCTCCGGATCCCTCTCCAGCAGGGTTTCGAGGCTCATTTCCATGCCCCAGTTCCCCGGAACGGACGGCGTCGGGTTCTGACCGGCGATGTTGTCGCCACCAAGCGCCACCAGGATGGCCGCGGTCATGTTTTCCGAACGGAAGACCCAGGGAATGTCACCGCCCCACATTACGACGAACCGCGGATGCTTGTCCTTCGGCGCTTTCGCTGCAAAGGCATCGAGGTCGCTCTTGAAGGCAGCGTTGATCTCCTGCCCGCGTTTCGGCTGGCCGAGCATCGTCGACAGTTGCGCGATGGTGCGGTCGCTGTCGGCATAGAGTTCGAGGTCGTAGGCGAGATAGGGTGCGACCTTCTCGTACTGGGCGGCGTTGCCTTCGGTGTAGCGGCGGATCGCAACCGTGAGATCCGGCTTTGCCTCCGCGAGCAGCTCGATGTTCGGAGTGGCGCGCTGGCCGATCTGCTTGACGTTATCCAGATTGCCGCCGAGGAAATCGGGATGGCGGCCTTCCACCATGTAGGTTGTGGCAACCGGCTTCAGGCCGAGGGCGAGCGCGACATCCGCAGCGAAATAGGAAACGGAGGCGACCCGCTGTGCTTTCGCCGGAATGGTGACCGCCACACCGCGATCGTCGATCACGTTGAAGGTGACGGCGTCTTCGGCGGCGGCACCGGCCGCCTGGCCGAGAACGCAGCCAGCAAGAACAACGGCGCCGATCAGCTGCGTGCGTGCGGCTGCAAAAAGCGGGCGGGGCATGGGGGCTCCTCTTGCCATTGCGGTGTCAACGTTGCCGGAGGACGAAAGCCGACGGGCACCCGCGTCGCCGCATGGCTCGCCGCTTGCGGCAGGCACATGCCGATAACCGCGGACGGCGTCTTTGCGCCGCTGCGGGGCGCCGAACCTCAGACCAAGAAAACGCGCGATCGCCATCAACAAACCTCCCGACATCAGGCTTCCTGCCTTCCAATATGGAGGATTGTTGATATTTATGGTCAAGTTATTTGCAAGCGAAAGGTTCTCACGCCGGCATGAAAAAATCGCAAGCCAAACGGTTCAAGCTTCCGCCGCTCAGTGTGCTGCCGGCTTTCTCGGCGGCGGCGCGCACGGGCAGCCTGACGCTCGCGGCCGCCGAGATGCACCTGACGCCGGGCGCGGTCAGCCGCCAGATCAAGGCGCTCGAAGACGCACTGGGCACGCCGCTGTTTCACCGCAGCCACAACGCGATTGCGCTGACGGCCACCGGGCGCCAGTTCCTCACCCACGTGAACGGTGCGCTCGCCACGCTTGAAACGGGCGCACGCGCGGTCAGCCCCGAACGCTCGCGCCTGGTGATCCAGGCGCCGATCACCATCGCACGCCGCTGGCTGATCCCCCGGATCGGCTCCTATCGGCAGGCGCAACCGAGCGAGGATCTTGTCATCCAGTCCCTGGCGCTGGGTGCTGCCGAGCCAGCGGATATCACGATCACCTATCGCCGCTGCGGCGACAGCGACGATCACGCGCTCGCCTTTCTGGTGGACCGCACGCTCGCGGTGTGCTCGCCGCAGTTTTTTGCGCGATCCGAACGCGAGTTCGACGCCCGCGACGTGCTCGGCTTGCCGATCCTTCTCGACACCGCCGACGCCTGGTCCTGGCGGCGGTGGTGCGATGCGGCCGCGATCCCTTTCGAGCCGAAGGGCGGCAGCATCGGCTTCGACACGGACGAGGCTGCCATCGACGCCTGCATTTCCGGCCTCGGCATCGCCCAGGTCAGCCCGGCCTTCATCGAGAAGGAGCTCAGAAGCGGCCAGCTGATCGCGCTTTGCCCGTCGATTTCACCGATCGTCGGGGCGTATGAGATCGCAAGGCGCGCACCATCGGGCACACCGGACAGCTTTTCCACGTGGCTTTCGCAATGGGGCCACGCGGAACTCTAGCCGGGGATGCCGCTCTGCACGCGACGCCGTCATGAGCGTCGCTTTGGGAGGCCGAGGATTTCGCGCACGCCGTTCTTGGTGAAGGGTTGCGCCAGTTGCGCCAGGAAGCCTCGGGCGATCTGGCCTTTGATGCCGATGTCGGTCGAGGACGGACGGTCGGGGTTGTAGTACGTGCCGAACAAAAGGTCCCAGACGACGACGTTCTCGCCGTAGTTCATGTTGCCCTCGCGGAGGTCCTTCGAATGATGCCAGCGGTGCAGCCGCGGCGTGCTGAAGAGATAATCGAAGGGACCTGTGCGCATGTCGACGTTGCAATGGGTGAGAATGCCCATGAAGGCCGTGACCGCGCCGAGCCACCAGAAAACGTGCAGGGGAGCGCCGAGGCAATAGAGTGGGATCTGGCTCATGGCGATCTTGAACAGCGAATCGGCCACGTGGAAGCGGCCGGTATTGATGACCCAGAGACGAACCACGCTGTGATGCAGCGCGTGGAACCGCCAGAAGAACAGCTTCTCGTGGGCGATCCGATGCGACCAATAGAGGCCGAATTCGGCGACGACCACCGCAAGCGCCACCTGAAGCACCATCGGCCAATCCGATGGCCAGAGACCAAACTTGAGCGCTGCGAGCGGCTGCAGGATATTGGCGGCATACATGGGGAAGACGGCGGCGATCAGGCCAGCCGCCTGCAGCAGGCCCTTCGTCGCCAGCGTGTGGCCAATGTCGTTCACCGTTTCGCCGTCCGACTGAAGCCAGCCCCGCTCGTAGGGAATGTAGCGTTCGAGAAGAAACAGGATGAAGACGGCGGCCGCATAGACCGCCACAAATCCGACCATCGGCTTTGCGCTCGCGAACGCGTAGTACGCGCCGAGCAGCCCGCCGAAAAACACCAGCGGCCAGGACAGATACCCAAGCACTAATCTGAAACCCTGTCCAAGCTTCGACACGGTGTCTCTGCGCTCTGCCTTCATCAACGACGCTCCATCCATTCAAGCAGTTCCCGGCATGTGCGCGGCCGGCCGTCGCTGACGCGCCCGTCGCTACATGCATCCAGGCGATGGTCCTCTTCGGACCAGCCGCCTCTTCCATGCCGGTACATGCGCCTGATCTCGGCGCAGGTTCGCGGCGTTCCATCACTTAACCGACCATCACGACAGGGATCGTACAAAGGCTGCACGGTCCGATACGGATTGTCCGCAATCCACATTCCCTTTTCTTCGGCATGACTTGGGCTCGCGCTGAAAAGGATCAACCACATCGGTAAAATGGCCAGGCGCATCGACAACGTCCTTTGTTGAAACGTTGCGCGAGCTTTGCGGGGAGTGGATTGCACCAGCATTGCAGGAGACGGGAAGATGCAATCAGTCGCCTGTGGATGCAACCGCTCATTGACGATGAAAAGAGAATCATTCATTCTCTTTTCATCGTCAATGGAAGCTGGACCGATGCGTGCTCCCAATCTCGAACTCTCGCAACTGGAATCGGACGACTTTTCCGCGCTGGACGTGACCGAACAAGCCCGTCTCGTCTCGACGGGTGAAGCCTCGCCGCTCGAACTCGTCGAAGCCGCCATCCGGCGCATCGAGAGGCGCGAGCCGCACGTCAACGCGCTTGCATCCACGGATTTCGACCACGCGCGCAAGTGCGCCGGCGCTTTTCGTCCGCAAGCGAACATGCCGTTTGCAGGCGTGCCGACCCTGCTCAAGGACCTGCTTGCCTATCCCGGCCACCCGGCCGGCTTCGGCTCGCGCCTCTTCAAGGGACAGCCCGCACAAGCCGGATCGGATTACACGGACGCTCTCGACAAGGCCGGTCTGATCGTTCTTGGCAAGACGACGACATCGGAGTTCGGCCTGCTCGGCACCACCGAGACCCTCGCCCATGGCGCAACCCACAATCCGTGGAATTTCGCTCTTTCGACCGGCGGCTCGTCCGGCGGCGCGGTGGCGGCCGTTGCCTCGGGCATGGTGCCGATCGCCCACGCCTCCGACGGCGGCGGCTCGATCCGTGGCCCCTCCTCCTTCTGCGGGCTATTCGGTTTCAAGCCGAGCCGCGACCGCACGGTGAATGCCGGCCTGCCGCCGGCGATGCCGACGGCGCGGCTGATCAGCGACCATTGTGTCAGCCGCTCCGTGCGCGACAGCGCCGCTTGGTTGGCGGCTACCGAACGGCCGGACTTGACCCAACCATTGCCTGCGATCGACGACATGCGCCGTGGCCCGCAGAGGCAGCTGCGCATCGGCATTTATCGCCACGATGTCTTTGGGCGCGGCGTGTCCGAAGTGGTCGAGGCCGCACTCAACGCGGCGATCACGCTGTGTGCGGCCTTGGGGCACGAGGTCGTCGAATGCACTGGCCCCGACGTCAACGCGCAGGAAACCAGCCGCGCCTTCTTCAACTTGACCGGAATCGTTCTTTCCGGCCTGTTCGACCAGATCGCAGCCGCCATGGGTGGCGCCTTCGATGAGACCTTGTTCGAGCCCTACACGGTCGAGCTCGTGCGCCGGGCCCGGCGGCTGCCGGAGACGTCAATCACGGAGGCGATCGGCGCAACGCTGAGGGCCGAGGCGAGCGCAAATCAGGCGATCTCTGGCTATGACGTGCTGCTTTCGCCCACCGTCCCCTTCACGGCCTTTCCGCTGGGGACGCGAGGCCCAACCGAGGATCCGGACCAGCTCATCGCCTTTACCGAACGCCTCGCCGGCTTCACCAACGTGGCCTCCTTTGCCGGATGGCCCGCCATGTCGGTGCCGCTTTTCTGGTCGCCCTCGGGGCTGCCGGTCGGCTGCCATTTCGCGGCGGCAGCCGGCGAGGACGCGCTGCTCTTGTCGCTTGCCTTCCAGCTGGAAGAGGCGGCCCCGTGGCAAGCAAGGCTCGTCGAGCTTGCAGGAAGGCTCGCATGCCCCAGCGCCTGAAGCAGGAAGTGCGTGAGCGGCTGCTTGCGGCTGCGGCTGCGGTGTTTGCCGAGCAAGGCTTCGAAAGGGCCCGGCTCGCCGACGTGGCGGAACGGGCGGGCACCAGCTCGAGCAACATCTACAAATACGTCGCCGACAAGGAAGCGTTGTTTTACGAGATCGTGACACCGGCGCTTGCCGGGCGATTGTTGCGCCTGCTGCGCGCCCGCGTTCGGGAACTGCGATCAGTTGGCATCTGGCTGGAGGCCGATGCTTCCGGATCCGAGCATGCCCGGGCACTGCTATCCTTCTGGATCGAACAGCGCCTCGCGGTGCTGATCCTGCTTCGCGGCGCGGATGGCACGCGCTACGCCCATGTCCGCAAGCTGATGATCCGGGAGATGGTGCGACTGGCTTCCGGCTACCTGACCGACAAGGGCGGCGAGCAAGCCCTGACGCCGCTGATGGGCTTCATGCTCGAGCGAACCTTCACCCGAACGCTGGACACCATCGCCGATACGCTCAGTGAATACCGTGACGCTCCCTCCATCCAGCAGGCCATAGCGCTCTTCTGGCGCTACCAGCTTGCGGGACTGCAGTCGCTTCTGGACCCGGACGCGCCGGGCGGCGGTCGTCAGGCCTTCGCCGGCCCCGATCAATCGTCCGAATAGCGCTCCTCGCGCCACGGGTCGCCACGCATGTGGTAGCCGTTACGCTCCCAGAATCCGGGCATGTCACCTTCGCGAAAGTCGATGCGCGTCAGCCACTTGGCACTCTTCCACAAATAGAGATGCGGAACGACGAGCCGCATCGGTCCGCCATGGGTACGGCCGATCGGCTGGCCCTCCCAGTCGGTCGCAAGGATCGCGTCTTCGGAGGCGAAGTCCGCAAGCGGCATGTTCGTGGAGTAGCCGTCATAGCTCGTCAGCATGACGTGGCTCGCCTCGGGTTTCGGCATCACCTGGTCGAGCAGATCGCGTGTGGCCACGCCCTGCCAGCGGTTGTCGTAGCGAGACCAGGTCGTCACGCAATGCATGTCGGAGAGCCGGTCGCTTTGCGGCAAGGCCTTGAACGCGGCCCAATCGAGCGACAATGGGTGTTCGATGTGGCCGGTGATATCGAGCCGCCAGCTTTCCGTCCGGATCATCGGCTGCTGGCCGAGGTCGAGCACCGGCCAGTCTTTGACCAGATGTTGCCCAGGCGGAAGGCGCTCGTCCTCGGGGCGCACGATCCGCCCCGTCAGGAATTTGCCGTCGGCGGCCCAGCGCCGCTTCGTCGTCGTAAGCTTGGTTTCCGGCGGCTGCGTATCGTCAGTCATGATGGTCCACTCCCAGCCCGAATTCACACCCCAGGCGAGATAGAAAGCGCGGCGTCGCGGAACGTCAAGCGCGAACGCACGGCGTCCCTGGCTCGGCACCATGCGTACTGCACCTTTGTATGTCCTTCAGCAGCGGCAGATAGCGCTTGGCCTGCTCCGTCGTGGCGGCGTGCGGAGCGGGCGAAGCTTGGACGCGTGGGCTCCGGCATGCCACGCGCATGCGCACGTCAATCCAGCCTTGAAACGCCAAACGGCCGCCGCAGGGTCCTCGGGATCCCGGCGCCGGCCGTTTGGCTCGACTGCGTTCAATCAGAACTTGACGCTCAGATTTGCCTTGACGCTCTGGTCGCTGACACCACCGCCGAATTGGCCTGTGTAGGTCAAGCCGAGTGTCGCCTCGGGCGCGACGGCGAAATCAAGGCCGGCTTCGATCACCGCAGAATTCTCGGCGATCGGGACACCGGCGATGGCAAATGTGCTCGCTGTCGAGAAGCCGTTCGACGACAGCGGCAAGGTGTCGCCGAAGGCATGTCTCCAGCCGATGGTGCCGCGGGCCGTCGCCAGCACGCCGCCAAGGTCGAAGCTGGACGCTGCGCGCAGGCCAAGGGTCGTGAACGTCGTGTCCTGCGAGGCGTCCTTGCCGATGAGAGCGGCAGCGCCACCCCGCTCGACAAAGCCGTCGCGGTTGAGATGCACATAGGCCAGGTTGGCAAACGGCTCCAGATCGACCGACCCGGCCTTGAAGGCATAGGCGAACTCGCCAAAGACCTGGCCTGTCCCGGCGCTGTAGTCGGCAGAAAGGCTGTCCGTTAAGCCAGGGAACGAAACGGTGCGGCTCGTCTCGATGTCGTGCCAGCTAAAGGCGGCGCCGGTTCTCAGCGACGCATCGCCCCAACGTCCACCGGCATAGATCCCGAGATGATAGTTGTCGGAGGTTGCCGACGAGAACCGCGCGTCGATGTCCATCGAGGACCGCGAGTAGCCGGCAAGCGCGCCGACGGTCCATTCGTCCACCTGCGTATCGGCACCGACGAAGAAGCCACCGATGGAGCGATCCGCCTTGGCGGCATTGCCGTCACCATCGATTCGTCCCCAGGAACCGAAGCCCTGGCTCCAGAGCGCAAGTTCACCGCTGTCGATCGCGCCGGTGATCTCGCTCGATTGCTTCGCCGCCACCGTGCCGAGCACGGTGCGCAGGCGATCGTTCGCGGCATCGCGCAGGAACCGGCTGTCCTCGATCAGGATCGACTGGAACGAGCTGTGCACTTCGCCCGAAAGCAGATCGAAGGCCCTGCGCGCCGCTTCTGGCGTTGCGGCAAAGGCGACCGCGTTGAAGATGGGATTGCCCATGCCCAGACGGTCGATCCCGCCACTGGTGGCGATCTGGTTGCGGGTCTGGGCGACGCTGGCAAAGCTGAGATCGTTGCGGGTCAGCTGCAGCGACAGGTCGTTGCCGTCGCCGCCGCTGTAATCGACGGTCGGATCGAGGAACACCAAATTGTCGACGATCGACGCAAACGTGCCGGTGATCGCCCCGGAACTCGTCTTGTCGATCAGGATGAACGGGCCGTTGACCGGGTTCCAGCTCGCCGCCGTGTTGGGGGAGAGCAGGAGATCAAGGGTCGCGCCGGAGATATCGACGCTGCCCGATACGAACAGCTTGTCGGTGGCCGTGGGCGTGCCTTCGATCTGCAGCACGCCGTTGTTGGTGTAATTCCCGGCGATCGTCTGCGTTCCGATCGAGTTGCCCGGAGCATGGACGCCGCCAGCCTGGACGGTCGTGTTGCCAAGCGTGCCGGTGCCGCCGAGACGCGCTCCGCGCTGGATGGTGGTCAAGCTGGAATGCGCCAGAGAGCCGTTGACGATCAGGTCGCCCGACGCAATGTTGGTCGCACCGGTAAAGGTATTGATACCCGTCAAGGTCAGCTTGCCCGTGCCCGCCTGGGTCAACGTGCCGCTGCCAGAGACCGCCCCGGCATAGGTCACGTCGTTCGAACGATTGTAGATCAGCGCGCCATCGTTGGTGATCGAACCAACGAATTTGCCGCTGCCGCCGATCCAGCCGGTCGTGCCACCATTGCCGAGCTGCAATGTGCTGCCCGTGCCGATCGTCACCGCACCGGATGTGCTGTTGTTGGCGGTGAGCGTCAGCGTGCCCGTACCGATCTGCGAGAACGAGCCGGGACCTGTGATCGAACCGCCGTAGGTCAAATTGCCCGCGCTGTTGAAGACGAGCGCACCGAAGTTGGTGACGTTGGATGCCAGGCTTCCGCCGGCACCGCCGTTGCCGATCTGCAGCGTGGCACCGGACGAGATGCCGGCGCCGCCAGTAAAGCTGTTGGCACCGCTCAGGACCTGGGTGCCGGCACCGACCGAGATGCCGCCTGCGCCGGTGATCGCACCCGAGAACGTGCCCGTGGCGTTGTTGATGATGAGCGTCTTGCTACCGAGCACAACCTGCCCGCTGCCGGCAAGCGACTTGACCTGGGCCGAGGCCGCCGCCGAGACGTCGAAGGTGCCATCGGCCGTCAAACCGCTCGAGGCATTGATGCGGCCCTGACCCGAAAGCGCGAGCGTGCCGCCTGCCGCAATCGACGTCGCACCCGTATAGGTGTTCATGCCCGTCAGCGTCAGCGTGCCGTTGCCGACCTTGTTGAGCCCTGTCCCGGTCGCACCGTTCTGCAGCACCGAGCCGATCGTGGTGGCAACGCCGTTGCCGACATTGATCGTCGCCGCCGTGCCGCTCGCCGGGTTGAAGGCCAGCACGCCGCCATTGATGGTGTAGCCGCTGCCGTCGGTCGTGGCAGAAAACTGCAGCGTGTCGAAGCCCTGCGTGCCGACGACATTGACGGTGCCGCCGGTCGCGCCGGCAAAGACGCCGACCGATCCGCCGAAGCTGCCGTTGATGTTGGCGCGCCCCGGTGCACCGGTCCAGTTGGTGCCACCGGATGTCCAGGTGCCGGTGCCGCCGTTGACGGTGCCGTTGCCCGTTGTGTCCGCGCCGTCCCAGAAGTGCATCGTCTGGCCGGCGCCGAGCACCGACAGATTGACCTGCTTGGCAATCCCCGTCTGGACCTGATGGCTGGCAACGGTGAAGCTCGGCGCCGTCGATGTCGCAGTCGTCGTCGCAAAGCTGCCCGACAGCGTGCCGTCATACTCGAACAGCCGGTAGTAGCCGGCCGACGCGACTTGCGCGTCCAGCGCGCCGCCGAGCGTCAGGTTGCCGCCGACCTTCACCAGATCGTTGCCGGCCGCACTGCCGACGAGGCCGGGCGTATTCAGCTCGAAAACCGAATTAGAGCCGGCATTGAGCGTCAGATCGCCACCGATCGTTATCGTGCCCGGGCTGTTTCCCGCCGAGAGCGTGCCATCGACCGTGACGTTGCCGCCGATCCTGCCCGATCCGCCGAGTGTGCCGGCCGAGCCGACATGAACGTTGCCACCAAGCTGGCCGTTGACATAGGTCGTGCCGGACGTCACCGACGTTGCACCGGAGAACAACGAGCTGTCGCCCGTCAGCGTCAGCTTGCCGGTTCCCGCCTGCGAAATCGTGCCGTTGCCCGAGACCTTGCCGGCATAGCTGACATTGTTCGAGCGGTTGTAGATCAGCGCGCCATTGTTGGTGATCGAGCCGACGAAGTTGCCGGTGCCGCCGATCCAGCCTGTGGTACCGCCATTGCCGAGCTGCAGCGTGCTGCCCGTACCGATCGTCACCGCTCCGCGCGTGCTGCTGGTCGTCGTCAGCGTCAGCGTGCCGCTGCCGATCTGCGAGAACGTCCCGTTGCCGGTGATCTCGCCGCCATAGGTCACGTTATCGGAACGGTTGAAGATCACCGCACCGCCGTTGGTAATGTTCGACACGAGCGAGCCCCCCGTGCCGCCATCACCGATCCGCAGCGTTGCGCCGGTATTCGTCCCTGCACCACCGGTAAACGTGTTGGTACCGGTCAGGACTTGCGTACCGGCCATGACATTGATGCCACCGGTGCCGTTGATCGCGCCCGAAAAGGTACCCGTGGCGTTGTGGATCATCAGATATTGGCTTCCAAGCGTGACCTGTCCGCTGCCGGCGAGCGACTTGACCTGTGCAGAGGCGGCGGCGGAAACGTCGAAGGTGCCGTTGGCCGTCAATCCGCTGGAGGCATTGATGCGTCCCTGGCCCGACAATGCCAGTGTGCCGCCCGCGGCAATGCTCGTCGCGCCGGTATAGGTGTTCATGCCCGTCAGCGTCAGCGTGCCGCTGCCGGATTTGATGAGCGAGCCGTCACCAGTAATCGTATTGCTGATCCTACCGTTGCCGGTCTGGTCGATCGTCAGGCTGGCGGAATTGTTGATCGCGATGTTGCCGGAAAGACCTGGGCTCGCCGCAGAGAACCGGAACGTGTTAGCGCCACCATCAAAGGTCAAGGCGTTGGCGGTCCCGCCGTTACCGCCGATGATCGAGCCCGACGCGCCCAGGGTCACGTCCAGGTTCCGGCCGAAGATGCCGGCTCCGTGCACGACGCCGGTCCCGCCGCTTCCGGCCACGCCGCCCGTCACGCTGCCGCTGTTGATGATCACCGTCCCGCCGTTCAGAGCGCTGATGCCGTGACCGCCGTCACCATTGTATTTTTCGAGAACGTGCCCGCCAGCGCCGGCGTTACCGCCGTTGCCGCCCGTCACGTTCGTGTTCACCGTCAATGTGCCGCCACCGACGAGTGCCGCACCATCGCCGCCGTCACCGCCGCTGCCCCCGATTCCGATTCCTGATATTGTCCCACCGGCACCGCCGTGTCCGCCCCGTCCGCCGGACACTGCCGGTCCGGAGATGCTGTCTGTTCCACCGGAGGCAACAATACGGCCGTAACCGCCGGCGCCGCCGCCACCGCCGTCCCCGTTCGGAGACGTGCCACCTTCGCCACCGCGGCCAGCGACATTGCCGACGCTGCCGTGCGCACCGCCGCCGCCACCCGCACCGCCGCCAAAGTCGCTGCCGTTGCCGATGCCGCTTCCGCCGGTTCCTCCGTTCGGGCTGCCGCTGGTGCCGCCGGCACCACCAGTGCCGCCAACCCCGGCGCCGCTCTGGCTTCCCGCGCCACCGGCCGCACCCGGCCCGCCGCCGCCGCCACCGTTTCCGGAATAGGTCGCATTGCTGCCAGGCGTCCCCTGCAGATTGCCGTCGATATCACCGCCGGTACCGCTCGTGCTCCCACCGGCGCCGCCCTTGCCTCCTGCATGCGCCAGCGGCACGGCTGTGGCCATGCCAAGCGCCAGACCCGAGGCTGCAAACAACCACAGAGCGGTACTGCTCATCAGCGAGCGCTGACGCCCCGCTGCAGACCGACGCGATGGCGGCCGCCGGTCGTTGCGCTCTTCGCTCTCACGCCCGGCTCCCAAGCCCTGATTCTGACAATTGATTTTTTTCAAAGGCTTGCCCTCCGCCCCGCACCCCTAAAATTCTCCAGGGTGCTGGCTGACACGACAACCCTACAGCGACAACGCCTTATCGACGAAGCAACCTACGGGTTCGACGAAACGACAAACCGCGATATCAGCCACTGTGGAAAAATCTCAGATTCCGAGACGACTGCGCAATTCCTGCCTGTAGGGGCGGGATACGGTCCAGGTTTCGCCTGCCCTGCGCAGACGCACGGCCCATGCCTGTTTGGTCGGACCGGAATGACGGTCGAGCTCGGTCACGTGCGCCAGGTTGATCACCGCCGTCCGATGGATGCGCAGGAAGTTCGCCTTGGGCAGCAGACCGATCCAGAATGAAAGCGGACGAAGATCCAGGACCGCGGCTTCGTCCTTCAGCCAGATCTGGGTGTAGTCCTTGGCGGAGCGAAGCCCGACGATCGAAGACAGCGGCACGCCGCGGGTGCGTCCCGGCATATGCAGATGGACGACCGGGTCGGTCTCGGCGGACGGAATGGCGCCCGCATCGTCCCGGGCGCCATATGTCTGCGTGCGCCCGTAGCGTGCGATCCCGATCAGCTTTGCACAGCGGACGAGTTGGTGGATTTCTTCGATCGGCCACCGACGCAACGCCCTCGTCGCATCGAAGCCGATACAGCCACGCAACCTGCCCTCGTGAAAGACCGGGACGCAGAGAACGCTCTTGTCGTTCTGACGAAGCATTTCCGCCTGAAGCGCCCGCGCCGGACGCGGTAGCCTTGCGACATCGTTGATCATGACTGCCTTGCCGGCCACCAGCCACTGATGCAGCCAGCCGATCATCGTCACCGGCGTCTGCTGCAGGTCATCGACATGGGACGACACGCCGCCTCGCACCCATTCGTCGGTGTTGCGGAAGCGCAGAAGATCGTCGCTGTATTCGAACATCCACGCCCGGTCGGCGCCGGCAAGCTTGCCGGTTTCCTCCAGGATCGCGGCGATCGCCGTTTTGGCCGGCGAACCGATGAGGTGGGTGGCAGCCAGATAGGCCCAGTCGTGTGTGGGTTGTCCCACGGCAGGGCAAGGCGGCTCGTTCGTCGCGATCAGTTCGTAGGGCGGCAGGCCTATGGAATGATCGGACGGGTGCAATTGCTCATTCATGACGCTCGATAGCTAAAGGCGAAAAGGAATCGCTCTGTAAAATTTCGGGTTTCCCGGCAATCCGGGTCGTAACAGCGGCAGTAAAGCCAGACGTGACCGAGAGGCGGCCGTGGACAAAATTCGACAAAATATTCGGTTATCGCGGTGCGATGGCCCCCCTCCATCGTCCAGTGTCGGCGCTCTTCGCCGTCGACATCCACCCGCGCGACCACTTGAATTTGTGGGGAAAACAAATGCAAGCCTAAACTGCATTGCCTCACGGAAACATTTTTGGGTCGGTTTCACGCGTTCCAGCGTCCCAGACCGGTTCTTGCCGGTGGGACGAGCACCACCAAACCATCCACGGCATGAAGCGCAGAGGGACCTGCCTGGCCACGAGACATGTTGCCAGCCAAGGGCGCGCGCTGAGATCTCCGACGTCCGTCACTGGCCGCTTCGACCATCGGAGCCGGCGGCGGCAAGGCGCGCCAGTCCCTTGCGGCGCTGGCGCGGTTCCTACCGTTTTCGCACCCACACCGCGCGCGCAAGACATCAAGCGCCGAGGCTGAAAGCTGCTACCTCAGCACCACACGCAAGGCGGCCTGCGTCTCCCTCAACAGCGGAAGGTAGCGCTCCACCATCTCGGCTGCGGCCACATGCGCTGCCGGTGCGCCGATGTTGAGTGCCGCAACGATCCGACCGCGATCGTTTTCGAGCGGCACCGCGATGGAACAAAGGCCGAGTTCCAGTTCCTGGTCGATCAGCGCGTAGCCCTGGTCGCGCACGCGGCGGAATTCGGCAACGAGGTCTTCGGGATCCGTCTTCGTATAGGGCGTGTTCGCCTTGAGGTTCGAGCGCGAAAGGATCTCGCGCGCCTCATTTTCTGGAAGTGCTGCGAGCCACACCCGCCCCATGGAGGCGCAATAGGCCGGCAGGCGCGAACCGGTCGTCAGGTTGATCGACATCACCCGCTTCTGCGAGGCGCGGGCGATGTAGACGATTTCGGTCCCGTCCAGCACCGAGGCCGAGGCGCTCTGGCCGGCGCGGTCGGAGAGCTGATCGAGATAGGGCTGGATGATCGTCGGCAGCGGCGTTGCCGAGAGATAGGCATGGCCGAGGCGCAGGATCTTCGGCGTCAACGCGAAGAACTTGCCGTCATAGTCGGCATAGCCAAGCTCGGAGAGGGTCAGCAGCGATCGGCGCACCGTCGCCCGGTCGAGCCCGGTGATCTTCGACGCCTCGGCGATCGACAGTTTCGGCCGCGTTTCATCGAAGGCTTCGATCACTGCCAGCCCGCGCGCAAAGCCGCTGACGAAGTCTGTTTCCCGCATCCCTGCCTCCCCAATCATCCCGTTCGATTTTGTGCGATATACGAACAAAAGTCAAATATCGCACAAAATATTTGACCGAGCCTTTCGATCGGCGCTTATTGGCATCCGGAAGAGGAAGGCGCCTGCCGCCCACCGGGCGACGAAGGCCAAGAGATCACTGAGATGAAGAGAGGAAACATGGCGAAGATCGTTTCGCTCGCCGAGGCCGTCGGCGACAATGTCAGGGATGGCGACACCGTCGCCATGGAAGGCTTCACCCATCTGATCCCCTATGCCGCGGGCCATGAGGTGATCCGCCAGGGCCGTAAGGACCTTTATCTGGTGCGCATGACGCCCGACATTCTCTACGACCAGCTGATCGGCGTGGGTGCGGCGCGCGGCATGAAGTTTTCCTGGGGCGGCAATCCCGGCGTCGGCTCGCTACATCGCTTCCGCGACGCGGTCGAAAACCAGTGGCCGCGGCCGCTGGAGATCGAGGAGCACTCCCACGCCGCCATGGCCAACGCCTATGAGGCGGGCGCTGCCAACCTGCCGTTTGCGACGTTGCGCGGCTATATCGGCGCCGACCTGCCGAAGGTGAACCCGAACATCAAGTCGGTCACCTGCCCGTTTACCGGCGAGGTGCTGGCCGCCGTGCCGGCGATCCGCCCCGATGTCACGATCACCCATGCGCAACGGGCCGACAGGAAGGGCAATGTGCTGATCGAAGGCATCGTCGGCGTGCAGAAGGAGGCGGTTCTTGCCGCCAAGCGCTCGATCGTCACGGTGGAGGAGATCGTCGACGAGCTTAACCCGCCGTCGCCCAATTCTCTCGTACTTCCCAGCTGGGCCGTCACATCTGTTGCCCATGTTCCGGGGGGCGCCTTCCCATCCTATGCGCACGGCTACTACCCGCGCTCCAACGCCTTCTACATCGGCTGGGACGAGATCGCCCGCGACCGCGACAGCTTCACCGCATGGATCAAGGAAAACGTGCTCGACGCCCGGCCGGAAGATTTCGCCAAGCATGCCGGCAGCAAGCCGGCAAAAGCGGCTTGAGGGAGGATAGGATGAGCGATTTTACCCCAACCGAAATGATGACGATTGCCGCTTCCCGGGCGCTTTCCAACGATGACGTCTGCTTTGTCGGCATCGGCGCGCCGTCTGCGGCCTGCAACGTCGCGCGGCTGACGCATGCGCCTGACATCACGCTGATCTACGAGAGCGGCACGGTCGGCACCAAGCCGGACGTGCTGCCGTTGTCGATCGGCGACGGCGAGCTTTGCGATACCGCGCTTTTCACCGTCTCGGTGCCGGAGATGTTCCGCTACTGGCTGCAGGGCGGACGTATCACGACAGGCTTCCTCGGCGGCGCGCAGATCGACAAGTTCGCCAACCTCAACACCACGGTCGTCGGCCCCTACGACCACCCGAAGGTCCGCCTGCCCGGCGGCGGCGGGGCCCCGGAGATCGCCTCCAACTGCGGCCGTATCTTCATCACCATGGCGCTTTCCAAGCGCGGCTTCGTCGAGAAGCTCCCCTTCATCACCTCCATGGGCCATGGCGAAGGCGGTGACCACCGCGAGCGGCTGGGCATGAAAACCAAGGGACCGACGCGCGTCATCACCGATCTTTGCATCCTGGAACCGGACCCGCGGACCAAGGAACTGACCGTCGTCTCCATCCATTCCGGCGTGACGCGCGAGCAGATCGTCGAGAATTGCGGCTGGTCCATCAAGTTCGCCGAAGAGGTGATCGAGACGCCGGCACCGACGGAACTGGAACTCAAGACCCTCCGCGACATCAACGCCCGCACCAAGAAGGCCCACCAGGGCGACAGGGAGGCTGCGTGATGGCCGAGGCTTTCATCTGCGACTATGTCCGCACGCCGATCGGCCGTTTCGGCGGCTCGCTTTCCTCGGTCCGCGCCGACGATCTCGGCGCGGTCCCACTTCGCGCGCTGATGGAGCGTAATGCCGATGTCGATTGGGACGCCGTCGACGACGTGATTTTCGGCTGCGCCAACCAGGCGGGAGAGGACAATCGCAACGTTGCGCGCATGTCGCTGCTTCTGGCCGGCCTGCCCGTCGGCGTCACCGGCACGACGATCAACAGGCTCTGCGGCTCCGGCATGGACGCTGTCATCGCAGCAGCGCGTGCCATCAAGTCGGGCGAAGCCGAGCTGATGATCGCCGGCGGCGTCGAGAGCATGTCGCGCGCGCCCTTCGTGATGCCAAAGGCGGATACCGCCTTCTCACGCAATGCCGAGATCTACGACACGACCATCGGCTGGCGCTTCATCAATCCCCTGATGAAGAAGCAATACGGCGTCGATTCGATGCCGGAGACCGGCGAAAACGTCGCGGCGGACTTCCATGTCAGCCGCGAGGACCAGGACGCCTTTGCCGTTCGCAGCCAGGCGAAGGCCGCGGCAGCGCAAGCCAACGGCCGGCTGGCGAAGGAGATCGTCTCGGTAACGATCCCGCAGCGAAAAGGTGAGCCTGTTATCGTCGATCGCGACGAGCACCCGCGTGCCACCACGATGGAAGCGCTCGCCAAACTCGGCACGCCGTTCAGACAAGAAGGCGGCACGGTGACGGCCGGCAATGCCTCCGGCGTCAATGACGGCGCGACCGCACTGATCATCGCTTCGGAAGCAGCGGCGAAGAAATACGGCTTGCGTCCAATCGCCCGCATTCTCGGAGGTGCTACCGCCGGCGTACCGCCGCGCATCATGGGCTTCGGCCCGGCTCCGGCATCGAAGAAGCTGATGGCCCGCCTCGGGCTCACGCAGGCCCAGTTCGACGTCATCGAACTCAACGAGGCGTTCGCCTCGCAAGGGCTCGCCACGCTTCGCGACCTCGGCATTGCCGACGACGACCCGCGTGTCAACCGCAGCGGCGGCGCAATTGCGCTCGGCCACCCGCTCGGCATGTCCGGCGCCCGCATCACCGGCACGGCAGCACTCGAACTACAGGAGACCGGCGGCCGCTATTCGCTGTCGACCATGTGCATCGGCGTCGGCCAGGGCATCGCGGTGGCGCTCGAACGGGTCTGAGCACGGAACCAATTGCCGTCTGAAAAGCAAAGAGCCCGACCTTTTCAAAGGCCGGGCTCTTTGATTCGAGCGATTGAGAAGCCGGAGGTAACCAATGTCTCCGTCATTCCTGTGCTTGTCACAGGAATCCAGCAGGCCCAAGTCTTTGGGCCGAAAGAGTCTCCTGACCCGACGGACGTCGGGTCGCTGGATCCCCGCCACGAGGGCGAGGGTGAGGCAGATTGTGTGGCTCTCCCGCCAAACACCACCGTCAACGTCCGAAGCGGCCACTCGGCCCTCTGCTATTCCGACCAGATCGCGACGTCGACCGGGCCGAGCTTGCGGCCGCCGACATGGAAAGTTGCGCCCGCAGACGCCGGCACGTCCACGGCGGTCTTGCCGTAGTTGAAGGCGAAGGTGAGCTTGCCGCGGCGGGTGATGCGCAGATCGCCAAGATCGGCGAGCGCCTCGACCGAAGCCCAGCCGAGCGCATCACCGATCACCTTGTCGAGCAATTCGCCCCGCGCGCCGGTTGCCATATAGCGCGCCTTGTCGTTGCCGACGAGCGCCGGGGCACCGTTGCGGTAGTCGCCCTCGAAGGTCGCAAGCACGGTTTCGCTGGTGCGGACCGTTTCGCGCCAGACGCCGGCCGGATAGGTCTCGTTGCCGTAGAGCACACTCTCGCCGTGGAATTCCGGCAGCGACTCGACACGCGCGACACTGACGTCGATCAGCGCGGCGAGCGGTCCCGGCGGCAGGCCCTCGGGAATATGCATGTCTTCGGTCTTGCTGCCGCTGCGCGGTCCGAAGAGCACCTTGGCGCCAGATGCGGCAAGCTTCTGAACGAAGGCTTGATCCGGAATGACAAGGTCCGGCGCCAGCACCAGCTGGTAGCCTTCGAGGTCCGAGTGCTGGCCGATGATATCGACGTCGACGCCGAGGCGGGCAACGGTCGAATACCAGTCGAGCGCGATCTGCGACGCCAGATAGGTGCGGCCCTGCGGCAGAGCACGTGTCGCCCAGCGCGAATTGTAGTCGAGCAGGAACGCGACCTTGGCCTTCTCGCGACGTTCGCCCTTGGGCAGGCGCTTCATCTCGTCCGCCACCTGCGCGACTTCGAGATAACCCTGGTCCGCTTCGCTGTTCGGCAACAGCAGGCCGGCATGGAACTGCTCCTGCGCAAACGGCACCTGGCGCCAGCGGAAATAGGAGACCATGTCGACACCATGAGCATAGGCGAGCCAGGTCCACAGCCGCACCATGCCATCAGCCGGCGACTGGTTGTGCGAAGCCCAGTTCACCGGGCCTGGCTGCTGCTCCATCACCCAGACGCGGCCGTTGCCGACGGCACGGTAGAGATCGTGGTTGAAGGCCGGCTGGTCGGGATCGCCGACGCGCAGGTAGCGACCCTTTTCTTCCGAGGAGAGGCGGCCGTTGAGCAGCCCGCCCATCGGATAGACGTCCCAGGAGGCGATATCGATGTCTTCGCCGACCTTGTAATGGTCGAAGTCGGTGTTCTGCGACATGAAATTGTGAGTCACCGGACGACCGGGCGAGTGCTTGCGGATGATGTCGACCTGCGCCTTGTTGAAGCTCTTCACCTGGTCGGAGGAGAAGCGGATGTAGTCGACGATATGGGTCGGGCTCGGCTCTTCGACGAGGTTGTTCGGAAGCTCGATCTCGTCGAAGCTCAGATAGTTCATCGCCCAGAAGGCCGTGCCCCAGGCGCGGTTCAGCTCCTCGACCGAGCCATAGCGGGCCTCGAGCCATTCGCGGAAGGCGCGCAGCGCCTCGTCGGAATAGCTGTAGATCGTGTCGTGGTCGCCGTACTCGTTGTCCGTCTGCCAAGCATGGACGAAGGCGTTCTTGCCATAGCGCTCGGCCATGGCTTCGGAAATGCGCGCGGCCTCGATGCGATAACGGCGGCTGGAGAAGCAATAGTGGCGGCGGGCGCCGAATTTGCGCACCACGCCCTTGACGTCGACGGGCAGGATGTCCGGATAGCGATCGATCAGCCACTTCGGCGGTGCGGCGGTCGGCGTTCCCAGAATAACCTTAAGACCGGCCTTGCCGAGCACCTCGATCGCGTCGTCCAGCCACTCCCAGTGGAATTCGCCCGAGCGGGGCTCGATCTTCGCCCAGGCGAATTCGCCGATGCGCACCCAGGCAAGGCCGAGCTCGACCATACGGCGGGCATCCTCTTCCCATTTTTCGCGCGGCCACTGCTCCGGATAGTAGCAGACGCCGAGTTCCAGCATGTCGGTCTGCTGCTCTTTGGCGTTGAAGCGGTTCGATCTCGTCAGGGGCATGTGCACGGGTCCGGTCCTTCGTCATGTCTTACGGCCGGTTGGGTCCGGCCTCAGGTTTTGTCAGTACGGCCTCGAATATAAACGTTTATATTCAAAGGCATGAATGAGCGCCCTGCGCGGGCGCGAAATTCGTCAACGGTTCGGGTTCAGGCGGTCGTCGCAGCGCTCGATCAGGTTCGGCATGAGCAGCGTCTGCAGCGCCTCCGGCGGCTCGCCCTCCATGCGCCTGAGGATATAGGCGCCGAGCAGGCTGCTCGGCTCGCTGATCGGCAGGTAATAGGTGGTGATCGGCGGCGCGAAATACTGGCTGACATTGAGATCGTCGGTGGCGTTGATCACGGCGTCACGCCCGTGCACCAGACCACGCTCGTGGAAACCGGAGAAGGCACCGAGCGCCGAGGCTTCGTTGGCGCAGATATAGGCGGTCGGCGGGTTGCTGAGCTCGGACATGGTCAACACGTTCTCGCGGCCGAAGGCCGGCGTCAGGCGGCCATGGGCGACGAGCGCCGGATCGTAGGGAAGCCCCGCGACTTCGAGCGCGTGTTTGTAGGCTTCGAGCCGCGTGATGCCGTAGCTCAGGTCCGACAGCGGGTTGAGCAGCGCGATGCGACGATGGCCGCGCTCCGTAAGCCGCGCCATCGACACCCGGATCATCTGCTCGTTGTCCGCATCGACATAGGCATGCGGCGCATTGTGAATGCTGGTGCCGTAAGTGACGAAGGGGAAATCCGCCGCCTGCATGGTGCGAATGCGCGGATCGTCGGCGCGCGTTCCAGAGATGATGATGCCGTCAGCCTTCTTCAGCGACACGATCTGCTTGATGACCGCCTGGCTCTCCTCGAAATTGCGCACAGCATAGAGCGAGACGCGATAGGGGCTGTCTTCGAGCGCCCAGGAAATGCCGCTCAGGAGCTGGGCGTATTCGACGCCTTCCCATTCGTTCTGCTTCGGGCCAGGCGCGGTCATGATGGCGGCGACCTGATAGGTCTTGCCGGTGCGCAGTTGCACGCCGTGCATGTTGAGCTCATAGCCGACGCGCTCGGCCGCCTCGATCACGATCGCGCGCGTCTCCGGGCGAACCTGAGGCGAATGCTTCAGGGCCTTGGAAACGGTGGCGATGGAAAGCCCCGTCTCCTGCGCAATGGTCTTGATCGTCGGTCTCTGCATGGCGGTTCTGCTCGTCACGGGCTGTTGGCGCTGAGCGATGCTGCCAGCACAAGATAGACTGCGGATGTCCAGGCGAATGCGCGATCGCGAAGGCCCCTCCCCGAGCGCGCGTCGAAGTTTTCGGCCATACCGCTTTTGCTCGCCAGTGAACAGAACTTTTCCGCGACCTCGTTGGCCAGTTCAATCTCCCCTTGCTGGCGCAGCCCATCCCAGAGGAGCATCGTGGTCGGCGCCCAGATCGGGCCGCGCCAGTAGCCGTCGTCCTCGTAGAAGGAACTCTTCGGGCTCTCGGTCGCCGGTCCCCATTCGGTGATGAAGTCGCCGGCGACGAGCCGCGCCACAAGCTTCTCGCGCATGTCGGGCGTCAGACGTGTTCCCAGCAGCAGCGGCATGAACTGGATGAGGTTTTCGCCCGGCAAGATCCGCTCTGGATCCGCAGCGAGCCGAGCGCCAAAGGTTTCGCCGGTCCACAGACGTTCAAACAGCAGCGCCTGCAGGTCTGCAGCCTTCTGCCGCCACATCGCCCGGCGCTCTCCATCGTCTTCGAGAAGATCGGCCAGCGCCTCGCAGGCAAGGATCAGGAAGACCGGCAGATCAGGCGAGATCACCGGGCCGCCCTCGGCAAAGAAGGTGGCGTTGTCCCAACCGCTGTCGTTGCCGTGAAAGTAAGAGGGCAGGCTCGCGGCATCCCCGCGGCCATGGGTCAGCCAGTAATCGACCTGCCGGCCGATGGCATCGCGCAGGTAGGACTTGCGCTCCGCCGTCAGGAAGTCCGGATCGGTGGCCGCAATCAGCGATACCGCCCAGCCGTGCACCGGCGGCTTGGTGAAGGCAAAGAGCACGTCGCGGTCGTTGATGTAGTCCGGCAGCAGGCCCGAGGCGTCCTGATGGTCGAAGATCGCTGCGAACTGGTCGAAGGCGAGATCCTGATCGAAGGCCGCCACACCGAGCGCGGAGAAGGCGTTGTCCCAGCTCCAGATGTTGATCATGTGGTTCTTCGACATGTAGATCGCCGGCCGCGTCAGCGCGCCACCCGCGGGCACGCCGTTCGCCCAGAGCAGGTAACTTGCGAGACGATGTGCATCGTCCTGGCCTTCCACGCCCTTCGGAACACGTGCGTGCCATTCGCCGAATTCGGCCGTCGCATCCGCAAGCGCTTCTGCGAAGCGGCCGGGACGGTCAACAGGTGGCACGGTGCGGAAGAAATCGACATTGCCCTCGAAGGCGCCGGTCCCCGAGAACGCGAAGGACACGTCTTCGGAATGGTCGCGCTGCCAGGCGCCGGTGACCTTCAGGTCACCAGTGATCGCCCGCGGGATGAATTTGACGTTTTCGACCGCGGCCACCAGGCAATCCTCGCCGGTCGGTGTGCGGTAGACATAATCGTAACGCGAGCCCTCAAGATGGAAACGCACGCCGGCTTGTCTGCCGGAGATGTGCAGCCGCTCTCCTTCGCCGATGACGAAGGCGACCGCACCGTCACCGATGCGGGCATCGAGCCGTTCCGGGGAAAGCACGAGCACAGGCGTCACGCTCGCGCCCTCAGCATCGAAAAACTCGACGCGGCAGAGGCGGCCGAGCGACGGCCGCTCGTCACCGCCGGCGACGTGGCGAAGATAAAGCGCCCGCTCGCCGTCGCGGCCCGGCACCCGCATCATCGAGAGCGTCAGGAAGCGGCCCCTGCGGCTGAAGGGCACGGTATCGATGTCAAACAGCATGCCGTTAGCCCTTCACCGACGAGCCGACCGCGCCGTCCATGATGTAGCGCTGGGCGACGAAGAAGAGCGCGAGCGGCGGCAGGCAGAGGATAACGGTGATCGCGGCAATCGACGTCACGTCCACCTCGTGCAGGCCCTTGAACATCGAAAGCCCGAGGGTCAGCGTGTACTTCGACTGGTCGTTGAGGAAGATCAACGGGCCGAGATAGTCGTTCCAGGCGTTCATGAAGTGGAAGGTGCCGACCAGCACCAGCGCCGGCATCATCAGCGGCAGATGGATGCGCCAGTAGATGTCGAAGGCGTTGGCGCCGTCCATGCGGGCGGCCTCGTCGATCTCCATCGGTACGGTCATGATGTACTGGCGAAGCAGGAACACGAAGAAGGCATCGGCGAAATAGGCGGGCACGATCAAAGGCTTCAGCGTGTTGATCCAGCCGAGCAGGTTGAACTCCATGTAGAGCGGGATCATCTTCACGTCCCACGGAATCATCATCGTCGCGAGCAACAGGATGAACAGCGGGTCGCGGCCGGGGAAACGGAAACGGGCAAAGCCATAGGCGACCAGCGACGAGGAAATCAGCTGGCCGATGGTCGACAGCACCACCACGATCAGCGAGTTGGTGAGGTAGGTGCCAAACGGCTGCTTGTTCCAGGCGGCGGCAAAATTCTCCCAGTGCCATTCGGAGGGCCAGAAGACCGGCGGGAACTGGTAGAGTTCGGCCGAGCTTTTGATCGCCGTCATGAAGGTCCAGTAGAACGGCGCGATGAACAGCGCCGACAGCAGGATGAGCGCGGAATAGAGCAGCGTCTTACGCATTGCGTTCTCCATCGTTCTCGCGGACTTCGCCTTCGTAATAGACCCAGGCGGCGGACCAGCGCATGACGCCGAGGCTGAGCAAGAGCACGATGATGAACATCACCCAGGAGCCGGCGGCGGCATAACCCATGTCGAAATACTTGAAGGCGTTGTCGTAGATGTACATGGCGAAGAAATAGGTGGAGCCGAGCGGGCCGCCCTTGGTCAGGAGCAGCGCGATCGTCAGTTGCTGGAAGGCCGAGATGATCGAGGTGATGAAGGTGAAGAGCAGCATCGGCCCGAGCATCGGCAGGGTGATGAACAGCATCTGCGCCCAGCCGGGAACGCCGGACACGGTCGCCGCCTCATAGAGTTCCTTCGGGATCGCCTTCAGGCCTGTCAGAAGGATCAGCATGGTGCCGCCAAGCCCCCAGAGGCTGGCGATGATGATGGCGACGATCGCAAGGTTCGGATCGCCGAGCCAGTTCGGCCCGTCAATGCCGATGAAGGAGAGCATGAAGTTCAAAAGGCCGTATTCCCGGCTGTAGATCCAGCTCCAGATCGTCACAAGGGCGACGCCGGAAATGACGCTCGGCAGGTAGAAGGCGGTGCGGAAGAAGCCGCTGGCAAAGGTGATGTTATGCAGCATCAGCGCCAGCAGGAACGACATGACGATGTTGAACGGCACGTAGATCGCCGCAAACTTCACCGTGATCCAGAGGCTTTCCCAGAACTGCGGATCCTCGAAGAGCATGGAGCGGTAGTTCTCGAATCCGACGAACGTGCGTTCCCCGACGACCGGCCAGTCGTAGAAGCTCATTGTCAGCGAGAAGACAAGCGGACCGAGCGTGAAAAACAGGAATCCAAGGATCCACGGGGAGATGAACAGATAGGCCGCGACGTGGCGGGCGAAGGCCGAGCGCTTGCGCTTGGCCGCGGCCGGCACTGCGGCTGTTGCGTAGGTCATGTCCATCTCCCCGGGCTCCCTTTTCTTACTTGATCAGCCGCTTCGAGCGGGCGACCGCCTCGTCGAGATGCTGCTTGGCATTGCCCTGGTCGATCATCGTCGCCTCGATGGCACGGGCGAGATTGTCCTGAACCTTGCCCCAGTTGGCGTTCTTCAGGAACGCATGGGTCTCGGTGTTGGACGTCGCAAGGATGTCGAAGAAGGGCTTGTAGATCGGGTCCTTGGTCATGCCCTTCTCTTCCGCGACGCTGGTGCGCACCGGCAGGTCGTTGATGCGCATGGCGACCGCTTCCGGCGACGAGAAGAACTTGACGAATTCCCAGGCGAGGTCCGGATGGGCCGCATCCTTGGCGATCGAGATGGCCGAGACGCCAAGCGCCGAGTGCGCGGTCTTGTCGCCGAACTTCGGCAGCGGCGCGACACCATACTTGATGCCGGACGCGTCGATACCGGACTTCGACCACATGGCGCTCTGGAACATGGCGATCTTGCCGCCCTTGAAGAGCGTGCTGCCCGACGTGTCGTCGCCGAGGTTGAGCGTGATCGCTTCCTGCTTCTTGGCCATGTCTCCGAACATGTCGAGCACCTCAGCGGCCGCATCGCTGTTCATGTAGCCGTCGATCTTTTTGCCGTCGTCGGAGATGTATTTGGTGCCGTTCGACCAGAGGAACTGCTCGAAGTCGTACGGGTCGGGCTTGGCGTCGACGGCGAAACCGTAGACCTTGTTCGGCTCGTCGCGGAACTTGGCGGCCTTGGCGCGCAGGTCGTCCCAGGTCCAGCCGTCCTTCGGCTCCTCGACGCCGGCCTTGGCGAACATGTCCTTGTTGTAGAACACAACCTGGGTGGTGAAGCCCGACGGCATGCCGTAGGTCTTACCCTCGACGCGAACGGTGTTCATCAGGCCCTTAGGGAAATCGTCCGGCTTGATCTCGGCCGCGTCCTTGGCGATCAGATCGTCGAGCGGCTTCAGCGACGTGTAGTATTGCGGGAAGTTCCACATATACATGACATCAGGCGGGTTGCCGGCACCGAAGGCGGCGATCAGTTTCTGATCGTAGCCGTCTGCATAGGGCTCGACCTGAACCTTCACGCCCGGGTGCTTTTCCTCGAACTTCTTGGCGATTTCCTGCTGGATCGCCAGGCTTTCATCCGTGTCCCAGGTCGCAAAACGCAGCACTTCTTCCGCGCGGGCCGTCGCGGCTCCGGCCATCGCCAGAACCATCAGCGAGCCGATGATCGACTTCCTGTTGAGCATGTTTCTCCTCCTCCTTCGGGTTACGCGACCCGCTTTGCCTTTTCCTGATTGATGAGCGCCTGCGTCTCTACGTCGAGACGCCGCGCAACCGCCTGGCCCTCGCCGTCGAACAGATGGCAATGCTCGGCCGGCAGACGCAGATGCACGCGCTCGCGGGCAGAAACCGGATGCGTGCCGCGCACGACCGCGGTCATGTCGCCGCCGTTCTGAAGGCTGATATGGACGTGGCTTTCGGTACCGAGGCGTTCGACCAGGCGGACGTCGCCCACAAGATGACCCTCTTCGGCCGAAACCAGCTCGATCTTGTCCGGACGAATGCCGAGCGTCACCGCCTTGGGCTTTGCGATCGGTGTGGCCGAGAGCATTTCGAGCGTGAGCGGATGGGCAAGACCGCCGCCGTTGAGCGTCACCGCCGTATCGACCTGCGATGTCACTTCTGTTGTCACGAAGTTCATGCGCGGCGAGCCGATGAAGCCGGCGACGAACAGGTTGGCCGGCTGATAGAAGAGTTCGAGCGGCGTGCCGAACTGGCTGACCTTGCCCTTGTCGAGCACGACGACTCGATCGGAAAGCGTCATCGCTTCCACCTGGTCATGGGTGACGTAGATCATCGTTACGCCGAGGCGCTCGTGCAGGGCTGCGAGCTCGACGCGCATGGTGACGCGCAGGCCAGCATCGAGGTTCGACAGCGGCTCGTCGAGAAGGAAGAGTTTCGGTTCGCGCACGATCGCGCGGCCGATCGCCACGCGCTGGCGCTGGCCGCCGGAAAGCTGGCGCGGCTTGCGAGCGAGCAGTTCCTTGATGCGCAGAATGTCGGCGGCGTTGTCGACACGACGATCGATCTCGTCACGCTTCATGCCATTCAGCGCCAGGCCGAAGGACAGGTTTTTGCGCACGTTCATGTGCGGGTAGAGCGCGTAGTTCTGGAAGACCATGGCGATATCGCGCTTGGCCGAGGCGACGTCGGTGATGTCGCGCTCACCCAGATGGATCGAGCCACCATCGAGATCCTCGAGCCCGGCGATGGAGCGCAGCAGCGTGCTCTTCCCGCAGCCCGATGGCCCAAGGAAGCAGACGAACTCGCCGTCGGCGATATCGAGGTTGATACCCTTCAAGACTTCGAGCGAACCAAAGCCTTTGCGCAAATTGTCGATGCGGATCGCTGCCAACGGGCCCTCCCTGCCGGCGGAGCGCTGTAACGGCGACCCAAGGCCGGAGTTCAGCGCGACTAGTTAAACGTTTATATGTACGATAAAAACGTTTAACTTTCTTGTAAAGCGGAAAATCACATCGATCCGATTTTGCTGTTGAGAGCAGCGGGCAAAGACAAACGGCCGCCCGGAGGCGGCCGTTTTTGGTCTTTTGTCTCAGACGGTTAGACGCTGGAGCGTATCGTCGAGCGCATCGAGGAAGCGGTCGCAATCCTCAGCACTGAAGGGCGCCGGCGGCTTCACTTTCAGCACATTGTGGTGCGGCCCCTCGCTGCTCAGGAGAATGCGGTGCTTGCGCTTCATCTCGGCAATGACGAAATCGAGTTCGCGCGCCGCCGGCTCCAGCGTCTCGCGGTCGCGCACCAGCTCGATGCCGTTGAAGAGGCCATGCCCCCTGACATCGCCGATGATCGCGTGCTTTTGAGCGAGTGCCCGTGCGCCGTCCATCAGCCGTTCGCCGACGACGCGGCAATGATGGATCAGCCGCTCGTCGCGGATGACATCGAGCACGGCAAGGCCGATCTCGGCCGAGACCGGATTGCCGCCAAAGGTGTTGAAATACTCCATGCCGTTCGCAAAGGAGGCCGCGATCGCCTCGGTAGTGACCACAGCTGCCATCGGGTGGCCGTTGCCGATCGGCTTGCCCATGGTGACGATGTCAGGCACGACGCCCTGGAGTTCATGCGCCCACATGTGGCTGCCGACACGGCCGAAGCCGACCTGCACCTCGTCGGCAAGGCAGAGGCCGCCGGCCGCGCGCACATGCGCATAGGCTTCGCGCAGGTACCCTTCCGGCAACGATAATTGCCCACCGGTTCCGAGAATGCCTTCGCTGAAGAACAATGCCGGGCGGCGACCCTCGGCGGCAAGGGCCGCCACCTGGCTGCGCACGTCCTCGGCATATTTGCGACCGGCATCCGCGTCGCCGTAGCGATAGCGCCCGCGATAGAGATCCGGCATTTCGGCGACCTTCACATGCGACGCCTGCCCTTCGCCGCCCTTGCCGGCGAACTTGTAGGGGCTGACGTCGATCAGGCTCGACAGGTGGCCATGATAGGCATGGTCGACGGTGATGATGTCGCGGTTGCCGGTATAGGCACGCGCCAGGCGGATCGCGAGGTCGTTCGCCTCGCTGCCGGAATTGACGAAGAAGCAGACGTTGAGCGGATCCGGAAACTGCGCGGCAAGCCGGCGGGAATATTCGACCAGCGAATCGTGCAGATAGCGCGAATTGGTGTTCAGCCGCTGCATCTGCGTCTGCGCCGCCTTGACGACGCGCGGGTGGCAATGGCCGACGTGGCAGACATTGTTGACCATGTCGAGCCAGCGCGTGCCGTCCTCGTCGATCAGATGCGCTCCCTCGCCGCCAACGATCTTCAAGGGGGTGGCGCTATAGGCGATGCTCAACGACCGGCCGATGCGGCGATGGCGCTCGCGTACCAGAAACGCCTTGTCGCGCGGCACGATCACCGACACCGGAACCGAAAGGCCAAGCACGACGCTCGGATCCGGGCTCACCTCGCGCCACACCTGCCATTGGTCGCCAACGCCGACGCCATGCATCTGTCCGCCAAGACCGAGATGATCGGTGACGACCTGGAAATGCAGATGCGGCGCCCAGTTGCCGTTTTCGTCAGCGGAACCGAAGGTGGCAAAAACCTCGCCCTTGGCGATCGCCTGGCCTTGCGAAAGCTTGGCGACGCTGTCGCGAGAAAGATGGCCGTAGAGCGTCCAGAAGCGCAGACCGCCTTCGATCTCGTGCTCGAGAAGTACGGTCGGACCGAAACCAAAGGCAACTGCATCGTCATGAATGAAAGCGACTTTGCCGGCAAAGGGCGCCGAGACCGGCTCGCCTGCCGGCGCGAAGATGTCGACGCCGAGATGCACCGAGCGCCGAGCGCCTTCGATCGCCGTCTCATAGGCCTCGCCCCGGTAGATCCCGCGATCCTCCCCGTAAAGGCCGATGCCGAAGGCGGCGCCTTCGCTGCCGATCCGGGCCATGATGCGGGCTTCAGCTTCCGCCGCATCGAGGCTCGCCCATTGTGCGGCTTCAGGTCCCGAGGCGGAGAAATCGAACACCGTCACCTTCGGCTTTTCGACCGAGGGCTGAACGATCGGCGCGAAGTCATGCGCGTTCTTTTCCAGCCAGCGAACGACGGCGGCGGCCTGCGGGATCGGTGCGAAACCGCAGGCGTCGCGGATGCGCGCGATGGCGATTGCGCGGTTCTCGCCCTGCAGGCGATTGAGTTCGCGCCAGACGTCCTCCTGGCTGACGAGCAGATAGGTATTTTCGGGATTATCGCGGATCTGCTTTGCCGCCATGCACATACTGACGGCGTAGCGGGTCACGACCAGATCGAAGACCAGTTCGATTTCCGTTTCGCTCAACGGATTGACCTGGTGGTAGGCACCGGCAAGGGCTGCGATCGTGCCGACAGGATCGGCAGCCCCGATCAGCGCATAGGCGGAAGCGACCGCAATCTCGATCACCCGCCAGGTCTCGACCATGTCGCCGAAATCGAGAAGACCGCTGACCGCGCCGTTCTCGTCGAGCAGCACGTTGTAATCGTTGGCGTCGTTGTGAATGACCTGCATCGGGCAGGTCGTAAGTCGCGGCAGGACGACCGCGCTGAAACGGTCAAGAATGCCATCGACGGCCGACCGCTTTTCCACGCCGTCGATCAGCTCGACATGTTTGCGGTGCATGTCGGCCCGGCCGATGTCCCAGCCGTAAAGCCGCTTGGCGCCGCTGTGGGAAAAATCTTCGAGACTGCGATCAAGTCCGGCGAGCAGGCGTCCGAGACTTTCGGCGCTTGCCGTATCGCGCCGCGGCGCCTTCGCCCAGATATCGCCCGGCAGCCAGGAGAGAAGCCGTGCGGTGCGCGGACCCCGAAGTTCGACCCGGCTGGCGACACCGCCTGAACGATCACGAAACGCCCGCGATATCGGCAGGCCCGATGCCTTAGCCGCGAGGTGTTCGAGCACAGCCACCTGCATGTCCAGTTCGTCCGCATCGCCGGCGGCGTGCAGCTTCAGCAGGTACTCCTGGCCATCGGCGGCGGAGACGCGATAGTTGAGATCGTGCTCGCCCGGTAGCGGCGACAGGCTCGCCTCGATGCCGTAGGTCTCGGTGAGCCAGGCCCGGATCGTCGCCAGTTCCTGCTCGGTTCTCAAATCTCTGTCTGCCATATTCACTGTCCTGTCACCACGAAACCCTGCGCCCGTCATAGGCGCGGAAACTGCCGCTATCGGCCAAACCGGTGCGGTCGATGATCGCCTTCAACCCGACCGCACTTTCGGCCACCGAAACGACGGCGTCGTTGCCGCCCATGTCCGTCTGCACCCAGCCCGGATGCAGCGAGATGACGGAAATCCCGTCACGCTTCAGGTCCTGCGCGAGCTTGACCGTCGCCATGTTCAACGCCGCCTTGGAGCAGCGGTAGGCATAGTCGCCGTCGTCATCGTCGAGCGTGCCTTCGGCGAGCGACCCGGCGCGGCTGCTGATATTGGCGACGACAGTCTGTTTGCCGGCGCGCAGGTTCGGAAGCAGCGCCCGCGTCACCAAGAGCGGCGCCAGCGCATTCACCCGCATCACGTCGAGAAAGTCGCCCGGCTCAAGCGCCGCAAGGCCCCCGACATCGCCGCGCACGGCCGCGTTGTTGATCAGCAAGTCGATCGCGACGCCCTGTAGCGACCGCCCAAGGGCGTCGATTGATGCCGGATCGGCAACATCCAGCGCCAAGCGATCCGCCGAGCCTTCGCTCGAGATCGGCTCCCGCTGGCAGGCGATCACCCGCCAGCCATCTTCGGCGTAGAGCCGCGCGAGCTCCGCGCCGAGGCCGCGCGAGGTGCCAGTGATCAGCACCGTGCGAGATTTAGCGGTGCTTGATGTCATATTTCCGCTCGACCATGTTGACGAGGCTTGCCGCGGCCAGCGTCAGGAAGATGTAGAAGATCGCCGCCGAGTTGTAGGGTGCAAACGGCAGGAAGCTTGCCGATTGGAACTCGCGCATGCGCTGGGTGATGTCGCGGATCGACAGGATCGACAAGAGCGACGTGTCCTTGAGGATCGCGATCAGCTCGTTGCCGAGCGGCGGAATGATGATGCGGAAGGCCTGCGGCAGCACGACGAGACGCGCCGTCTTCCAGCGGTTGAGGCCGATGCTGCGCGCCGCCTCGATCTGGCCGACCGGGATCGCGTTGATGCCGGAGCGGAAGATTTCGGCGAGATAGGCCGAATAGGCGAGCGCCATGGCGACGATGCCGCGCATCAGATTTGGCGGGTCGAGCACGCCTTGTGTCGCGTCCTTGAGCGCCCCGCTCAAGGGCAGGCCGACATAGAGCACGATCACCAGCATCGGAATGCCGCGGATCGTGTCGACGATGAACTCCGAGCCGATCGCCAGCGGATGGCGCTGATGCAGATAGCCGCCGAAGGTCAAGAGACCAAGTATGATCGCAAGCACGGCAACGGTGACACCGGCGGCACGATCGCGATCGTTCAGCGCCTCGGTTTTCCAGAGGACGGGCATGTCGGCGGGCGCGGAAGCGGCCGGCAGCAGGGCACCTGAAACGCCTTCACCCTTGGCAATCGAGGCGAGCGCCTCGGCCGGGCCGACGAAGGTGCGCACCGGCGTTTCCGTCTGCGGCGCACCGTCATACTGGCCGAAGCGCACCGCGCTGATCAGGCCCGCCGGCGTGTTGGTGACGATGCCGACCTTGCCCTCAAGCGTGCCGGCGAGCACGTAGGTGTCGCGCGGCTGCATCAGGAACCAGCCGGCCGCAACCGCCAGCACAAGGGTGGCAATGGCAAAATAGAGGCTGGTTCTGACGGTCGAATGCAGTTGCAGCAGTCCGACCCAGACAAGGCCCATGAGCGCCGCCAGGATATAGGCTGCGATCGCGGCGCGGATGGTGGTCGCGACCCCGGCCGCAAAGGCGATATGGGCGAAGAAAAAGACGAAGACCAAACCGGCGCCATTGGTGAGACCCAGGATCCAGCGGGCGACGCGACGCGCCTTTCCGTCGGAAGGGGCATCTGGACGGCTGCTCAAGAAATGAAGCCCGAGGCCAACCAGCGTGACGGCGAGATAGGCGGGGAACAGCCAGGCTTCGACGCCCTGCACCATCAGGTCCGCGGCTTCCGTCAACTGCCGGGGCGTCACGCCCTTGACGATCAGCGTCGACTTGAACGGATCGACGCCGTTGGCGACGACGGATGCGACGAAGGGGTGGATGTTGTGGCCGATGACGAGAACGGCGGCGGCAGCGAGATTGAGCAGCGCGGCAACGTTCGCAAGCCGCGGGCGCGGCGCCTTGGCGCGCGAGAACACGAGCACCGCGATGCCCGAGCAAAACGCGATCGCCAGCGCCAGAAAGCCCGGCACGAAGGCCGACGAACCGTTCTCGACGCCGAGGATCGCACGCAGCGAGCGCTGATAGTCGCCGGAGGAGATGAACAGATAGATGATGAAGGGCAGCGCGGTCAGGATGATCAGATTGCTCGGACGCACGCTTCTCAGGAACGACATTCATTCCTCCGGGGCACAGGACAGACAAACAGACGACCCGGAGCGCGGCACGCTCCGGATCCGATCGATTTCAAAGGCTTACTTGAGGCCCCAGTATTTGCTGATCAGCTGGTCGAGCGTGCCGTCGTCCTTGATCTGCTTCAGGCCCTCGTTGAAGGCCGCGACGTTTTCGTCACCCTTGCGGAAGACGAGACCGAGCGGATCTGATTCGAGATCCTTGATGGCAACGACGAGCTCGCCGGCGAACTCGCGCTCGTAGGCGGCCGCATTGGCGCCGTTGATGACGACGCCGTCGACGTCCTTGTTCTTGAGCGCGATGATCGCGGCGCTGAACGTGTCGTAAGCGGCGACGTTCTCCTTGCCGACGACGCTTTCGGCAACCTGGGCGTCGGTGGTGTTGGCCTGGGCCGAAAGCTTCCTGCCGGCGTCCTTGAAGGCGTCGAGCGTGATGCCCTGGTCGTCAGCACGCATCAGCACGGCCTGGCTGTTGACGATGTAAGGGTCAGAAAAGTCCATCGCCTTCTTGCGTTCCTCGGTGATCGAGACGCCCGACGCGACGAGGTCGAAGCTGCCCTGGTCGAGGGCTGCGAAGATGCCGTCCCAGCCGGTGGTGATGAATTCGGCCTGGCAGTTGATCTTGGCGCAGACGGCATTGACGACATCGACGTCGAAGCCGACGACCTGTCCGGTTGCCGGATCGATGCTTTCCATCGGCGGCGAGGTCGTGTCGGAGCCGACCTTCAAGAGCTTGCCGCCGAGATCGGCGGCGTGCGACACGCTCGAAGCAAGGGCCGCAATGGCCATGGCAATCATCAGTTTTTTCATGGTTCTCCTCCTTGGATGATTAGTTTTGGATCAGACGGCCGCCGAGATTGTCGGGTTGGCGCTCGATCAGCGTCGGCCGGAAGACCTGCCGCAACGCCCCAGGGTCCTCCCCCTCCATGCGGCGCAGCAGGAATTGACCGAGCGTGCGACCGAGCACCTCGATCGGCTGATAGAAAGTGGTGATCGGTGGCGTGAAATAGGCGCTGACATTGATGTCGTCATAGGCGATGACATCGACATCGACGCCGACCTGGCGCCCGAGGCTGCCGAGGCCCGAGAGCACGCCGAGCGTGGTGGATTCGTTGATGCAGACGAAGGCGGTCGGCGCGTCGTCGAATTGCAGGAAATCGATCACCGTCTGCCGTCCGAAATGGGTCGAGAGATCACCCTCGGCAATCAGATCCGTCGGGGCTTCCAGGCCGACCTCGCGAAACGCCCGGACAAAGCCGTCGATCCTGTCGAGCGCGTAGGAAAGCCGCCGTTCCGGATTGACCAGCGCGATCCGCCGGTGGCCGCCGGCGATCAGCCGCGCGGTCGCCGCATGCGCAGCCCATTCGTTGTCGATGTCGACATGGGCATAGTCGAGATCCCCGCGGCAACGTCCCATCGAGACGAAGGGGAAATCCTCGCCGACGAGCAGATCGATGCGCGGATCGTCGGCGAGAATGCCGGAGAAGATCAGCCCGTCGGCAAGCCCCTGGTCGACGATGCGGCGCGCCGCATCCGCGCCATCGGCGGCATCGCGGATGACATGCACGGACATGCGGTAGTCGGTGCCTTCGAGCGCCTGACTGATGCCGCTCAGGGTCTGGGTGTATTCGACGCCGTCCCATTCATAGTCGCGCGCCGCGGTCACCGGCATCAGCACGGCCGCCTGAAAGCTCTTGCCGGTGCGAAGCGCCATGCCGCGGGCGTTGGCCTGGTAGCCGACTTCGCGTGCCGCCTTGTAGATGATGTCTCTGGTCGCCGGTGCAACCACGGGCGATTCACGCAGGGCCTTGGAGATCGTGGCAATGGAATAGCCGGTCATCTCCGCCAGGGTCTTGATCGTCGGCGTCGGCGTGCGTCGCGCCCTGTGCATCTCAGTCGCCATGCGCCCTCCCAGGCTTAGGCCTTCTCCTGGAGACTAGAGGTAACAGCCAATAAAAACGTTTTCAAGAAAAATAAAAACGTTTTTATTCATGCGCCACAGCAAACGCTACGCGAAGCCGGACACGCGTCTGCGTGCCCTGAACAACGGGAGGGGATTGGAACGGTGCGTGCGCGGCCCGCTAGTGAGCGGTGTAGGCGCCATCGACGAGGTGAACGCTTCCCGTGATGAAGCTTGCCTGTTCCGACAACAGGAAACAGATCAGGGCCGCCACTTCCTGCGGCGTGCCACGGCGTCCCATCGGCTGCAGCGACATCATGCGCCGGCTGCTGGACACGTCGGCATTTTCGCCCGATAGCGGCGTGTCGATCCAGCCGGGCGCCACCGCATTGATGCGGATACCGCTACGGGCGTACTCGATCGCAGCGGCCTTCGTCAGCCCGACCACTGCGTGCTTGGCCGCCGTGTAGGCGGCGGCGGTCGGCAAGGCGACCGAACCGAGAATGGACGTTGTATTTACGATCGCGCCGCCACCCTGCGCCGCCATGGCCGCGATCTCGTATTTCATACAATAGAAAACGCCATGAAGGTTGACGTCCATCAGCGCGTGCCAGCTGTCGATTGGATAGTCGGCGGTTGCCTTGCGCACGCCGTCGATCCCTGCATTGTTGACTGCGAGATGCAGGCCACCACAGGTCTGAACGGCGTAGTTCACCAGCTTTTCAACGGCGGCTGCATCCGCGACATCAAGCGCGACGTGATGGGCCTTGCCTCCATTCGCGCAAATATCTTCAACGACGAGACGCACTGCGTCCGCATCGACATCGGCAGCAATGACTTCCGCGCCCTCGGCCGCGAGTTGCCGGCATACGGCCGCGCCGATTCCTGAACCGGCGCCGGTCACCACAGCGACTTTGCCAGTGAAGCCTAAATTCATACCGTCATTCCAGTTGTCACATTCGACCAATCGAACGTGTGCGATGTCGCAAATCATTTCATGCATTCGATGCGAGGCACAGATTTATCGACCCACCGTCCACAGAAAGACGCGAAAAACACCAGCAATTTTAATGAGATTTCCGAGCACCATTCAGATTCGTCCGCACGAATACATTATTCTTGCGCAGACTTTCCCGCGGAACGTGCAAAAATATCTCCTGTTCCGAACGCATAGGCTGACGCATGGTTTAGTTTGACTGATCGGAACTTTGCCGGCAAATATTGCAATGCTAAAAGCGAGTCGGGGTGTACCATTTTTCTCAGCAGGTAAAGATGGACAATCAGCGCATTACTCGGAGAGCCCTGTTTATCAGCAGCCTTGGCTTGCTGGCCGGGTGCAGTTCAAGCTGGCAGGGCGTTTCGTTCCCATCGCTGTACGGTGGCACACCGGGTGTGGATCCACGCTACCGAAAGAGACACGTCCGGTATGACGGCAAGGAACCGGCCGGAACAATTCTCGTCGATACATCGCAACGCTACCTCTATTCGATCGAAAACGGCGGATGGGCGATGCGTTACGGAATCGGCGTCGGAGAGGAAGGGCTCACACTCAAAGGGCGAGCCATCGTCGGTCGCAAGGCCGAGTGGCCGTCATGGACGCCCACCGCAAGCATGATCCGACGCAAACCGGAACTGGCGCAATACGCCGGCGGCGTTACAGGCGGCCCTCACAACCCTTTGGGCGCGTCGGCTCTATACCTTTATCGCAACGGACAGGACACCAAGTTCCGCCTCCACGGCACGAATGCACCCTGGACTATAGGCCAGGCCGTTTCAAACGGCTGCATACGTCTAACCAATGATGATATAGTCGATCTTTACGCGCGGACACCAATTGGAACTCCGGTATTGATCATTTGATAGCGTACTCTATCTCTCTTCCGTATTGGAGTAGGGCGGGAATGTTCCGAAACACAGTTTGGATTTTGGTAACGATAAAGCGGACAGGGAGTGTGTTCTTTCCGCACTAGGCCGAATCGTGAATTGCTACTAATACTGTAAGCGTTGCCTTCGAATAACCATTCCGACCACAGAGGAAAGGACATATTGATGAGCAGAATCCTAATCGTTACAGTTGCGTTGCTTTCCGTCGCCAGCCTCGCGGCGTGCGGGACCATCGGCAAAGGCAAAGGCAAGGCCCCACCACCGGTGGCCGCAGAACCGGCGCCCGTTTACAAATAATTCTGACCTTGGTTCGGGGAGGACCATGGTCCTCCCCGCCCTATCTGATCGTGGCCAGCCCGGCCACTCGTAGGGGCGCGCGGACCGAAAGCCTTAGGTGGCATTCTCGCGTGCTCATCAGAATTCGGGAAAGATGGCGCAGGAATGATGCGTTCACGAGGTCTTATTTCGTTCGCCGTATTGGCCACAATGGCGCTCACGGCGTGTCAATCGCAAGATAAGGGCCCACAGCCGCGGTTTGTCTCAAGCTATGCGGGCACGTCGCAACAGAGCAATCAGGGCTACTTCATCGAGTTCCGCTCTCGTTATGCGCTCAGTTACGGGCACTCCTATGTAATTTTCGGCCAGCTCAGCAAGTCCGGAGCAATGGTCAATCCGGAAGTTGCGGGGCTTGCACCCGCGACAAGCGATACCGCTCCCTATGTTATTGGCCACCTTCTGCCGGTCCCGGCCGAAACTGGCGCCAGCGACGGCGACCTTGAAGAACAATACAGGTCCGCGAGTTGGCGCGTCATGTTGACGGAGGCGCAATATCGCGACGTCGTTGCCAAGATCCGAAAGCTCAAGTCCGAAGCCCGCTTCTGGCAGGCGTCGATCTACAACTGCAACGCTTTCGTGGCCGACATCGCGCGCTCCATGGGTTACAAGACACCTGGCATCTGGCTTCGGCCGCAGCAGTTCATCACGCGGCTGCGTGAGATGAACGGCGGCTAGCGGGCGAGCACGCCACGCCTGACCAGGCACAAGGAAGCGCCTCCATCGCCCGTCAACGGCGTTCTCGACCGCTACGGTTTTATTGCCTTGTCAGGTCCGAGCGACGCATGGCAGTCTCGTGCGTGATTGCCACCTGCGGACCAGCATCCGCACAAAAAAGCTTGGGTGAGCCAACGTGAACATGTCTGCCGCTTCCATCGGCGAAATCGTCTGGGTCGTGGGCATCATTGCCTGGTATGTCGTCCGTTACCCGTTCGAACGCCGTGCAAGGCGTGTGCGGGTGATGAGCAACCGTCGATCGACGACCGATACGATTGGCCTGGCTGCTGCTTCGCTCGGCCTTGCCATTGTGCCAGCACTCTATGTGGCGACAGGAATTCCGAGATTTGCCGACTACGTCGCCCAACCATGGCTGGTCGGACTCGGGGCGTTTGTGTTCGCCGCGGCGATCTGGACCTTCCGTCGAACGCACAAGGAACTTGGCCGCAACTGGTCCATTTCGCTGGAAATCCGCGAAAAACACAAGCTGATCAGCACGGGCCCTTACGCCACCGTCCGCCACCCGATGTATACGAGCTTCCTGCTTATGGGCCTCGGCCAGATGCTGCTGCTGTCGAACTGGGTGGTCGGACTTGCAGGGCTCGTTGGATTCGCTGTTCTTTTCTTCCTGCGCGTGGGCAAGGAGGAGCGCCTGATGCTGGAATTCTTCGGGCCCGAATATCGCGACTACATGGACAGGACGAAGCGAATTATACCCTACATCTACTAGAGGTGGCACTATGCGGGGCCGACCGATCAAGCTTTCCGCCGCACGACGCCTCGTCGGCGATCTGATGCGTTTTTCCATCGGCGTGCCTCGGGTCACGGTGCAGCGGCAGATGGACATCAGCGCGTTGCACAAAGCCCGGGCAAGCCGCTCGGACCGGCCCTCGTGGATGGTGTTGTTTCTCAAGGGCTACGGGTTACTCTCGCAGGAGACGCCAGATTTCCGCCGGGCCTATATCAAGCTTCCGAGGCCGCAACTCTATGAGTACCCCGGAAGCATCGCGTCCGTGGCGCACGAGCGCGAGTACGAAGGCGAGCGGGTCGTTCTTCTCAGCACGATCAAGACACCCGAACGGCGATCCATTGGCGAATTGAGCGCCCTGCTCCAGGAGGCCCGTTCCCGTCCCGTGCTTGAGATCAGGGAGTTCCGGCGGGCGTTGAAGATCGCGCGCCTGCCGGCGCCGTTGCGGCGGCTGCTGATGTGGCTCAGCCTGAACATGGGGCGCCAGCGGGGCCACCGCTTCGGCACCTTCCAATTGTCTGTCTATTCCGGCCTGGGTGCAGAATCGCTCAATCCGCTGACGCCGCTCACCACCATCTTCAACTATGGGCCGATCGGCGACGACGGGTCGGTTACCGTGAGAATCCACTATGACCACCGCGTCATGGACGGCGCCAACGTCGCGCGCGCTCTGGCGCGTTTCGAGGAAATATTGAACGGCGAGATCGCCGATGAGGTGGCAGGTCTTACGAAAGCCGACAATGCGCCCATCGCTGCGCCGGAGCCTTCCGCATGACATTGCAGCCATCACCACGAGCCGCCATTGTCGTCGTCGGAGCGTCCCGGGGCATCGGCAGAGCAATTGCGGAGCTTGCCGCGCGAGACGGCGCGCCGGTCGTTCTGGTCGCGCGGTCCATCGAAGGCTTGCACGTCGTGGAGGCTGCGATCAACCAGGCGGGCGGCGAGGCATTCTCCTTGCCAGTCGATCTTGCCGCCCCCGATGCCACGCGCATTCTCGACGAATTTCTTTCGCGCGAAAGCCTCGTCTGCGACGTTCTTGTCAACAGTGCCGGCTACGGCCTGCGCGGCGCGGCGACCGCTTTGCCGGTTGCCGACCAGATTGGCATGATCGACGTCAACATCCGCGCACTTGCTACCCTGACTTTGCACCTGTTGCCGGGCATGGTCGCGCGCGGCCGCGGCGGCATCATTAATCTGGCCTCCGTCGCCAGTTTCACGCCCGGCCCGTACATGGCGATGTATTATGCGAGCAAAGCCTTCGTTCGTTCCTTCTCCGAGGCGCTCTACCAGGAGACGCGAAAGACGGGCGTAACCGTGACCTGCGTTGCGCCGGGACCGGTGTCGACCGAATTCCTCGAAAAATCCGGCGCCAACAGGGCGGCCTTGTTCAAAGCGCTTCCGAAGGCCACTCCGGAATACGTGGCAAGATGCGCTTGGCGCGGTTTCAAGGCCCGGCGGCGGCTGGTCATTCCCGGCATTTCCGCCAGGCTGGCGATCCTGATCGCGAGCCTCCTTCCCTCCTCAGCGCTCCTGCCGCTTGTCGGTCGCCTGCAACTGCGCGGCAACGACCCCTGCCCTTGCGGATCCGGCAAGCAACTCAAGCACTGCTGTCGCGCAGGCCACGCCAAAGGCGGACCGGCCCCGGCGTGATCCCCCTTCGCAGCCTGTTCTCGTCCGGCGCCTCACCAAAATGCGCCGGGTGCAGGCGGACCCTGGCCATGGCGACGATCAGTGGGCTTCGGCGCCTGCAGGGAGGAAATGCGCCTCCCACTCCCTTTTCGGAATTTCATCGCCGACCTGAAACTCGAACCGCACGACGCTTTTGATATCCGGCGCCACGGCGCAGCCAAACTTGATGCTGAACCAACGCCCCCTGCTGCGGAAGGCGGCGCCATCGGCGCGGAGGTCCCGCCCCGTCAGGCGGACATTCGACGTGGCGTAGGCGACGAGCAAGTCGGGGATAAAGTCGACGCGCCAGCGATGAACCTGTTCCATCGCCTCGAGATTGCAGAGCTGGACGATCCGCTCATCGGCGGCAAGCTGCGAAAGTCCTTCCAGCGCCTGTCTGCTGCGTGAATCGGCCAGTATCGCCGCCGAGAAGAACCGCTTTGCTTGCACCATCGGCTGGGCAGCCTGTGGCAGCGTCGCTCTTTCCGTAGCAGGCGCCGTCTCCCCAACGGAATGTGCGACGGCCGGCGCATTTTGCGGTCCGAGAACTGGCTGCACCACCTCAGGGCGTGGGGGCGGCAATTCCAGTATCTGAACGGCGACCCCCTCGTCCGGGCTCGGAACAGGTGGCCGCGGTGACGGGAGGAGGAAAAGCGCCAACACGGCTAGCGCATGAAGGATGAAAGCAAGCGTCAGGCTTGGCCAGATCGGTGTCTCATTGCGACGATGCGTTACTGCCTGCACCGATCAGATCATCCCATGCGCGATATCAGGGCCGAAAGCATCACGGCCGCTCCTGGCGCAGGCGACACTAGCACCAACGCGACAATAGAAAAGCCGCCGCCGACAATCTGTCAGCGACGGCTTGATATCCGTGTTTTGGGCGACGCCTGCGACCGGTATCAATCCATGTCGTCGTTGTCGGGCGCGCTCATATGGTCGCGGTTGCCGTAGATGATCTCGCGCTTACCGACATGGTTTGCCGGTCCGACGAGGCCTTCCTTTTCCATGCGCTCGACGAGCGAGGCCGCGCGGTTGTAGCCGACGCCGAGGCGGCGCTGGATGTAGGAGGTCGAGCACTTCTTGTCGCGCAGCACCACCTTGACCGCCTGGTCGTAGAGTTCGTTGCCGTCTTCCGACGCAAGCGCGCTCTTGTCGAAGACCGGGGTCTCCTCCTGCGGCTCCTCTTCCTCTTCTTCCGCCGTTACGGTGTCGAGGTATTCCGGGCGACCTTGCGTCTTCAGATGCGCGACCACGTGTTCGACTTCCAGATCGGAGACGAACGGGCCATGGACACGGGCGATGCGCCCGCCGCCCTGCATGTGCAGCATGTCGCCCTGGCCGAGCAGCTGCTCGGCACCCTGTTCGCCAAGGATGGTACGGCTGTCGATCTTCGAGGTCACCTGGAACGAGATGCGGGTCGGGAAGTTCGCCTTGATCGTGCCGGTAATGACGTCGACCGAGGGACGCTGCGTCGCCATGATCAGGTGGATACCGGCAGCACGCGCCATCTGCGCCAACCGCTGGATCGCGCCTTCGATCTCCTTGCCGGCGACCATCATCAGGTCGGCCATCTCGTCAACGATGACGACGATGTAAGGCATCGGCGCCAGGTCCATTTCCTGCTGTTCGAACAGCGGCTCGCCGGTGCCCTTTTCGAAGCCGGTCTGGACCGTGCACATGACAGGCTCGCCCTTTTCACGGGCGGCGGCGGCACGCTGGTTGTAGCCGTCGATGTTGCGCACACCGAGCCGCGACATCTTGCGGTAGCGGTCTTCCATCTCGCGAACGGCCCACTTCAGCGCCATCACCGCCTTTTTCGGGTCGGTAACGACGGGGGTGAGCAGATGCGGGATGCCGTCATAGACGGAGAGTTCGAGCATCTTCGGATCGACCATGATCAGGCGGCACTGATCCGGGCTCAGCCGATAGAGCAGCGACAGGATCATGGTGTTGATCGCGACCGACTTGCCCGAGCCGGTGGTGCCGGCAACGAGCAGATGCGGCATCTTCGCAAGCTCGGCGATAACAGGCTCGCCACCGATCGTCTTGCCGAGGCACAGCGCCAGCTTGTAGCCGGTCTTGCGGAAATCGACGGATTCGATCAGCTCGCGGAAATAGACGGTCTCGCGCGTGGCGTTCGGCAGCTCGATACCGATGACGTTGCGGCCGGGCACGACCGCGACACGGGCCGAGAGCGCGGACATGGAGCGGGCGATATCGTCGGCAAGGTTGATGACGCGCGATGACTTCACGCCGGGTGCCGGCTCGAATTCATAGAGCGTGACGACCGGGCCGGGACGCACATGGATGATCTCGCCCTTGACGCCGAAATCTTCGAGCACGCTTTCAAGCAGGCCGGCATTCTGTTCCAGCTGTTCCTGCGTCATGAAGAAGCCCTGACCGACGGGCGCTTCCTGCAGCAGCTCCTCGGACGGGAACTCGTAGCCGTCGGCGCTCGGCGCGCGGTCCGTCGAGCCGATAGCCGGCATGTTGCTCGGCGCGCGGGTCACCTGCGCCGGCATGGTGATCGCCGCCTTCGTGGCGACCGGCGCCGGCTGTTCGATTTCGACCGGTTCGGCGTCGATGATGTCAGCGGCGGCGACAGACGCCGGTTCTTCAGCCACGGCAACGGGAGCCGGGGCAACGTCGGCAAGCGGCTGCGATGCCGGCATATCCTCGGGCTTTGCGCCACGGACGTCCACGACGCGGAACAGCGAGGTGATCGCCGTCGGCGGCACGCGGCGGATTTCAACCGGGCGCACGGGCGCTGGCGGCGTGACCGCAACGGGCGCAACGGCGACGGGAGTGATAACAGGCGTCATCGCAGCCGGCGCGGGCGTCTCGACAAAGGGCTTCGGATGCACGGCTTCGGCGCCCGCAACGTCTGCATCGTCGGCCGGGCCGAATTCGAAGAAGGCGAAATCCGACAGGAAGACGGAATGCGCAGCGCTCTGATCGACGGGAGCTTCGGCTGAGGTCAGGGCGGGCGTGGGCGTCACTTCGGCGACCGGTGCGGAAACGGCGATCGGCGTCGTCAGAACCGGCGCGAGGGCGACGCCCTCATCGGCCGGCGCTTCGACGCGCTCGAGCATGGCCGGCTCGATCGTGTTTTGTGCCGCGGTCCAGGTCGGCAACTGGTTGGTCAGCATACGCAGCAGTTCGGACGGGCTGTAGGACGGCAGCGCGACCTCGGCCAGTGGCGCCTCGTCAGCCGCAGCGGCCGAAGCTTCGATCGGCGCGGGTTCGTCCGGAGCCGTCGCGACGGGCTCGACGGTTTCGACGACGACCGGAGCAGGCTCCGCCGCCACCGCGACGATCGCTTCTTCGACTTCGGTAACCGTTTCGCTTTCGTCGACCTGCGGCGCGCGCCGCTTCATGAATTCGCGCTCGGGCGTGCGGGTAAAGCGCACGTTCGGTGCCAGGAAGAAATGGCTCTCCCAGGTGGAATCACCGTAGTGGCCGGCAATCTCCGAGAGGGTCGGCAAGGGTTCGCTCATCGTCGACGTCACCTGTGCAGGAGCGTAGGCGGAACCCTGCCCATAGAGGCGGGTCGCACGGCTCGCGGTTTCGGCCTGCTGGTTTGCCGGCCGGCGGGGCGCCGCAGGCGCCTCGTACAACTGATAGGGGTCGGCGGGGTCCGCCTCATGGGTGGGCATACCGCTCAACGCATCATCCTGCGGACCATCGAAATAATCCGCCTGGTTTGCATCATGCAAAGCAGCCTGTGAGAAGTTTGTCCTGGGAATACGCATGGGTCCTGGAAGAGCTAGAGACATCGCCGCGGGGCCTTCTAAGCGATAGGAAATGAAGGTTAACAAGTCCCTTCCAACGCCCCGTTTCGAACCGGACTCGGCGGTCGATTGCCGTCTTTCTGTGGGCTTGATGCAACGGCAAGGCCCGACGCCCCAAGGCGGCCGCGACATCCCGTCGCCGCCCTCACACGGCCGAAAATATTTCTTGGATGAAGGCGGTATCGGCGCTCACTAAGGGATGCCCACGGTGGCTCGCCACCGGCTCCACCGGGAAAACGAATCGGGCCCGCGTGAGAGCATCACGCGGGCCCGATCGGACGTTTCTAAGACGTAGGCTTCGCTCAGCCTTCGCGGCCGGACGCAAACACCGCATGATGCCTGGCAAGCAGCTCGACGACCTCGTCGATGAAGGCGGGATCGACATCGGCCGAAAACTCGATGCGGGCATTCTTGCCGTCGCGCTTGAGCTTGGCAAAGGCGCGTCCGCCGGCATCGACCAGCGTTTCCGGCTTGGTCGCCGCTGCATCCGGCTTCGGCTTGCGCGACAGGCGAGTGAAGACGATCTGGAACCGCTGGTCGCTTTCGGCTTCGAGGAAGCGGCGCGAGCGGCACTCTTCCTGCGCCAGTTCCACGGTCGCCATATCTTCAAGCAGCGCGCCAAAGGCCATCCAGCGTTCGCGGCCGACCTTCGGCGCCGGGCCGATCGCGCGGGCAATCGCCGGCGGCACGCCTTCTGCTACCTGCAGCAGGCGCGACAGCTCGCTCTTCTGCACGGCGAGCGCCTCGCCGATGACCTTGCGGTCGAAGCCGCGGTCGGCAAGAGCGGACGCAAACATGGCGCGCTCGATGAAGGAGAGGTTGCGCCGCTCGGCGTTTTCCTTGCCCTGCGCCAGCACCAGCTCGTCGTCGGTCAGCGGCCGGACGATGGCCTTGACCTTGATGCCGAGGCTGCGCACGGCATTGAGGCGGCGATGACCGTAGGCCGTCTGGTAGCGGCCCTGCTTCTGCGGGTGCGGGCGCACGAGGATCGGAGATTGCTGGCCACTGTCGCGGATGCTGTCAGCGAGCGCCAGGAATTCCGGATCGTCGGTCTCGCCATCGGTCAGGCGATCGCCGACGAAGGACGCGTCGATCAGGTCCGGATCAAGCTCGACGACGCGCTCGCCCTGGTGCAGGGCCTCGCGCAGTGCGCGCGCCTCTTCCGCCTCGCGAGTGATACTGCCGAGCGAAAGCCCCATGGCCTTAATCGCGCCGGAGGCCGCCCGAGGCACGTCGGCCTGGGCTGCAGGGACGACGACCGGCTTTGCCGGCTGCACGCTTGGTGCGGCAGGCGCCTTGTCGTCCACTTCTGCGGCAGGCGCCGCCGGGGCGACATTGCCCGAGAAGAGTGCGCGCAGTTCGTTCTTGCGGTTGCCAGCCATGTCGGTCAGCGCCCCCAAGCCGCGTGAATGAGCGTTTCGATCTCGCCGTTGACGGCATTCAGCGATTCGATCGCGCGGTCATAGGTGGCGCGGGTGAAGTTCTCCCGCCCGACCTCGTAGAGCGTCTGCTTTGTAAGGCCCGCATCGGAAACCGCCGTCGATTTCACCATGGCCGATGTCAGCACGCGGTCGCCGAAGAGCGAGCGCATGAAGCCGACGATCTGCGCCTGCGGCCCGTCATTCGGCTCGAAGCGGGTGACGAGATAGCGCAGGAAGTCGAAATTGAGCTCGCCGCCGGCCTCGCGCACGACGCTGAGCAGATCCGACGTCATGTAGAGGAACTGGTTCATCGAGGCGACGTCGAGCATCTGCGGATGCACGGTGACGACGACGGACGTCGAGGCACACAGCGCCGACAGCGTCAGGTAACCGAGTTGCGGCGGGCAGTCGATGATGACGACGTCATAGTCGTCGGCAACGCTGGCCAGCGCTGCCTGCACGCGGGCGAAAAACAACGGACCAGCGTCCGTGCCGTTCTGGCGCGCGCCCAGAGCCTGCGGCGTCGTGTGCTCGAACTCCTGCAGTTCGAGATTGCCGGGCACGAGATCGAGACCGTCGAAATAGGTCTTGCGGATGATGTCCTTCAGCGGCCGCGCTTCGGCGTCGTAGCGGATCGCGCCATAGAGCGTGTCGTTGCCGGTGAGGTCGAGTTCCGGCTGGTAGCCGAAGAGGGCGGACAGCGACGCCTGCGGGTCGAGGTCGACGGCAAGTACCCGGTGGCCGGTCATGGCGAGATATTGCGCGATGTGCACCGAAGAGGTCGTCTTGCCGGAGCCACCCTTGAAGTTGGTGACCGAGATCACCTGCAGATGTTCACCCGCTTCCGCATCGCGCCATTTCAGATAGCTGCGCGCCTTGGCGGCGTTGCCCTTGGCAAGAGCCTGTTCGGCCAGATGCCGGCGCAGCGCATTGATGTCGGAGAGCGAATAGGAACGGCGGCCACCAAGACCGGTATCGGGCTGCGGTCCCTCGCCGGCAAGCGAAAGCTGGCGCAGGTAACCGTCGGAAACGCCAATCAGCTTGGCCGCCTCGCCCGAGGTGAAGCTGCGCAGCGTCTTCATCGCCGTCGGCGGGAACAGCCGCTCGCGCATCGCCTTCAACTGTTCGGAAAGCGCGCGGGCATCCGCCGCGATCGCCTCGTCGGCCGGGCGCCGGGCCTGGGCGTGGCCTGCGTCCTGTCTTGCTTGGGTTGCCGTCATATTCATTCTGCCATACTCCTTGCGCGCGTCAGCGGCCCAACGGCGCCCCATCGCGCTAACAGAGATTCAACTCAAATACGGCCAATCGGCACTTATTCGGAAAACTCCGTAACAGAGATGCCGGAGCTTGCGATTCGCGTCAAGAGTCGGGCGCCAACCAAAGGCGCGTGCGCTTGACGGGCAGGCGTTCCGGACGCCCGCAAAAGCGAAACGCCCGCGGGGTGGCGCGGGCGTTTGCAAACATCGAAAAAGTGAACTCAGAGCTTGGGACCGATATGATCAGGGATCGGGCACTGGTAGGGTTTGCCCTCGGTCTTTTCCCGCCATTCGGCTTTTGCCCGCGCCAAGAGATCGGCGTCGAGGATCAGGTCGAGACCGGTCGTGGCCAGTGATTTTGCCGCGTGGGCAAACGCCTTGTGGGCGGCCGGGCTCTTGCCCTGCGCCACCACCTGCCAGGTATGGGGCGCCGTGCCGATTGCCCAGGCGGGCGCCCAGCATTGCGCCGTCGGCGTAATCCAGCTGACGTCGCCGACATCGGTCGAGCCGGCGCGGAAATGCGACTGGCCCTCGAAATCGCGCAGGCCGAGATGCAGACCGGTCGAACCGTCCATGCGGCTGTTCGCAAAAACGTCGCCCTTGATCTGATAGAGCCGGATGCTGCTCGATATTGCTTCGGCCGTCAGCGTCTTCTGGATGTCCTTGGCAAAGGCGATATCCGCCTCATCGAAGGGCACCGGGCCGAGCGCCACCATGTTGTCGTGGATCGCCGTTTCCAGCGCGATATTGGGCAGCAGGTTGGTCGCCGCGCGGTCGAAGACGATCTCGACCTCGGTCTCCGTCATCATCGCCGCACCCTTGGCGATCTTGTCGATGCGGGCAGCGAGCGCCAGGGCCTCCGGCATCTGCGGCGCACGCACGAGATAGAGCGCCTCGGCGCGGGCCTGCACCACGTTTGCCGCCTTCCCGCCGGCATCGGTGATCGCATAGTGCACGCGGCAATCCTGCGGCATATGCTCCCTCAGGAAGTTGACGCCGACATTCATCAGTTCCAGCGCATCGAGCGCGCTGCGGCCGAGATGGGCACCGTTCGATGCGTGCGCGGCCACGCCTTTGAAGCGGTAATAGATTTCAAGAACAGCGAGATTGTTGGTCGAGCGTACGCCGTTGAAGGGTGCCGGATGCCAGGTCAGCGCCGTATCGACATCGGCAAAGATGCCGGCGCGCGCCATGAAAGTCTTGCCGGAGCCGCCTTCCTCGCCGGGGCAGCCGTAATAGCGCACCGTGCCCGGCAAGCCGTTTTCCTGGAGGTAGCGGGCAAGCGCGACAGCGGCGAGCAGCGAACCGGTGCCGAGCAGATTGTGGCCGCAGCCATGGCCCGTACCGCCTTCGACTTCGGCGCGCGCTTGGGCAACGCCGGCCACCTGGCTCAAACCGGCCAGCGCGTCGAACTCACCGAGAAAGGCGATTACAGGCAGGCCCTGCCCGCTCTCGCCGACGAAGGCGGTGTCGATCTCCGCCAGCCCGCGCGACACGCGAAACCCGTGCTTCTCCAGCATGGCGATCTGTGTCGCTACCGACTTTTCCTCATGAAAACTCAGTTCCGCGTGGTCCCAGATCGCGTCGCTCATTGCGGCGAATTCGGGCTTCAGCGCTTCGATCGTTTCGACAAGGGCGGTTCGTGCGGCTGGATTTGGCATCAATCATCCTTTTGCGACGGCGCGGGGCGCGGTCGCATCAGCAGTTTTGTCTAGGGAGGTGCGGAGGGCGGCAACCGGCCGCCATCCGCTGGAGAGGAAGGGCTACGCCCGCATCAGTCGTCGAGCGTCACTTCCCAAAGGCGGGTGTTGGACTGCCATACCGGCTGGCCATGCAGCTTCTTGGTGGCGCCCCAGATGTCGACCATGTCGTACATGAAGATGCCGGGGACTTCGTCGAGCATCAGCTGGTGAAACTCGTCGAAGATCGCCTGGCGCTTGGCCTGGTCGGCCTCGACATAGGCCGCCTTCATCAGTTCGATCGCCTTCGGATTGTCCCACATCAGCGAGGCGTTCTTGTCCTTGTTGCCGACATAGAAGCTGTACATCAGCGCCGGGTCGAGGCGCGGCGAGACCGACTGCGAGATGACCTGGTAGTTGCCGGAACGACGACGATCGACCTGGGTCGCGTAGTCAAGCACCTCGATCTGCACGTTGAGGCCGACCTGTTGCATCATCGCCTGGGCGACGACGGCGGCGGGGAAGCTCGGCACGTTGCCGCGCTTGTTGGCGATGATGGTGATCGGCTCGCCGTTGTAGCCGGCTTCCGCGAGATCCTTCTTCGCCTTTTCCAGGTCCATCGGGATCTTCTTCTTCTGGACGTCGGAGTAGAAGATCGAGTCGGCCGAGACCATCGAGGCGTTGGCTTCACCGGTGCCGTTGGAGACGGCGGCGACGAGCTGGTCGAGGTCGAGCGCTTCGGCCATGGCGCGACGGACAGCCACGTTGCTCAGCACCTTGTCGCGGGTCTGGAAGTAGAGCAGGTTCTTGCCGTTGTTGCGCTTGACGATGAGCTGCATCGTGTCGCTGTCCTTGAACTCGGCAATGAGATCGGCCGAGACTTCGGCCGTATCGAGTGCGCCCGAAAGCAGGCCGGTCTTCACCGTCGAGGCGTCCGGGATGACCATGAACTTGATGCCGTCGACGAGCGGCCGCTTCGAGCCGACCATGCCATCGGGCTTCCCGTCATTGGCAGGCGAAACGTAATCGGCATTCTTTTCCAGCCGGACATATTCGCCCTTCTTCCACTCGGCCCACTTGAACGGACCGGTGCCGATGGGCGCGACATAGGCGCCGTCGGCGCCGACGGAATCTTGGGAGACGATGCCGGTGTAGCCGCATTCCGGCCGCGCCATCAGGCCGAGGAAGACGGCCGAGGGCTTCTCGATGCTCATGGTCACGGTGGATGCATCCGTGGCGGCGACATTCGTCACCTTGATCGACTTGCTGCCGTCGAAGTCAGCGGCGCAGGTCCACTTGGTCTCCGGCTTCATGTAGCGGTTCCAGTTCCAGACCACGTCTTCGGCCGTCAGCGGCTTGCCGTTGTGGAACTTCACGTCATCGCGCAGCTTGAACGTATAGGTCAGGCCATCGGGCGAAACCTCAAAGCTTTTCGCGAGCAGCGGCTTCACTTCGCCGTTCTCTGCGTAGCCGACCAGGCCTTCGACGATGTGGAAGATCACCGAGTCGGTGTTGCCGTCGCGGTTGACGCCGGGCTCGTTGCTGCGGATGTCCGAACTCTGGGCGACCGTCAGGTCACGTGCGTGGCCGAGCGCGATCGCGCTCATCAGCATGGTTCCGGCGAGCAGTATGGTTTTCATGGTTCCTCTCTCTTTTCTGATTGTTGGCGTTGTCGGTTCAAAATGCGCGCCAGCAGGCCTGCGACAGCTTGCCGATGGTTTCGAGCGCGATGGTGTAGCCGGGCGTGCCGTCGGGCATCAGCGCGGGCACACCGTCGGTGAAGGCGGCAATGGCGTAGAGCGGCTTGCCGTCGCGATAGACGACACCGGCATCCATGCGGCCGCGTTTGCCACGGCCGCCCTTGCAGGCGGCAACCGTGTCGAAGGGCAGCCGCGCGCGGATGCCGTAGCGAAGAACCTGGTTCTTCAGCGTCTGCACGGCAAAGGCGGCCAGCTCGACCGAAACGCCAAGCTTCGCGGCGGCCGCGGCATCGTGCTCGGCGGCGAGGATCAGTTCCAGCAGCATCACCTGGTCGGCGGCCGTCGTCGTCGTGACATCGGCGAGCGAATGATCGGGTTTCAGCGCCAGCGGCGGAATGAGGAAGCGGTGGTGCGTGCCCACCATGCCGAGCGCCTTGCAGTAGCGGTCGACCTCTTCGAGCGTCAGCCGCTCGAAAACCATCTTGGTGCAGACATTGTCGCTCAGCACCATCATGCCGACGATCGCGTCGCGCAGCGAAATGACGATGCCGGGCGTCAGGTAGCGGAACATGCCGCTCGCCACTTCCTGGGCGAGGCGTGCTTCGTAGGTGATGCGCTCGTCGAGGTTAAGCCGCCCCTCGGATACCGCCTTCAGCGCCGCCATCATGATCGAGGTCTTGCGGGTGCTGGCGGACGGTGTTTCCTCACGCTCGCCGCGGCCGATGGTTTCACCGGTCCGAAGGTTGCGCACGAGGAAGCGGGTAACGAAGGGCTCGGCATCGGCGATCGCATGGAGTTCGGCCGCGATCGCGCCGGTCTTGATTTCCGTGCTCATCTCAGGCCTCCAGACGCCATTTGAGGGTGACGCCGCCGGTCTGGTTGAGATCGAGCGCCGGGATCGCGGACAGCAGCTTGCGGGTATAGGCCTCCCTCGGCGCATCGAAGATACGATCGCGGTCGCCTTCTTCGATGATGCGCCCGTCCTGCATGACGATGACCCGGTCGGCGACCTGCTCGACGACGCCGAGATCGTGGCTGATGAACAGGCACGAGAAGCCGTAACGTTTCTGCAGATTGGAGAAGAGTTCCAGCACCTGGGCGCGAACCGTGACGTCGAGCGCCGAAACCGGCTCGTCGGCGATCAGGAATTTCGGCCTTCGCGCGATCGCCCGGGCAATCGCCACGCGCTGGCGCTGGCCGCCCGAAAGCTCATGCGGGTAACGATTGGCGAAATCGGCGCTGAGCCCGACCTCCTCCAAGGTTTCCAGCGCCCGGCGACGCTTTGCGGGCGTGTCGAGATCCGGCACCAGCCGCAGCGCCTCCTCGACCAGCGCCTGGATGGTCATGCGCGGATCGAGCGAGGAATAGGGATCCTGGAACACCATCTGGCAGTTCAAGCGATAGTCGCGCCAGTCGGCGCTGCGCTCGCGGCCCTGGAACAGGATCTCGCCTTCGGCCTGCTGGACGAGGCCGGCGATGGTGCGGCCGAGTGTCGTCTTGCCGGAGCCGGAGCCGCCGACAAGCGCCACGACCTCGCCGACATGGATATCGACGCTGACGCCATGCAGCGCGCGCTTCGGCTCGTGGCGGCGGAACAGCCCCTTGCGGCCCGGATATTCGACCACGACGTTGCGCGCCGAAACCATCGGCGTGCGCGTCGTGTCGAGTTCACGCGCCGCGCCGCGGAACGGCAGCGAAGAGAGCAGCTTGCGGGTATAGGGATGCTGCGGCGCCTGCAGGATCTCCTCGGTCAGCCCCTGCTCGACGACGACGCCCTTTTCCATCACCACGAAACGGTTGGTGTAGCGGGCGACCATCGGCAGGTCGTGGCTGATGAGCAGCACCGCCGTGCCTTGGGCCTGGGTCAGCTCGACCATCAACTCCATGACGTCGCGCTGCACGACGGCATCGAGCGCAGTGGTCGGCTCGTCGGCGATCAGCAAAGCCGGCTTCAACAGCATGACCGAGGCCAGCATGATGCGCTGGCGCATGCCGCCGGAGAACTCGTGGGGATAGGCGGTGAAGGCCCGCTCGGGCTCACGGATGCCGACGCGACCAAGCATCGGGAGGATCGCGGTGCGGCGCTCCTCGACCGACATCTTTGTGTGCAGGATCAGCCCTTCTTCGAGCTGCCGGCCGATGGTCATCGACGGGTTCAGCGAGGTCATCGGCTCTTGGAAGACGACGCCGACTTCGCCGCCGCGAAGCTCACGCAACTCGCGGTCCTTCATCCCGAGCACATCCTTGCCCCGGTAGAGGACCTTTCCGCCGGTATGGCGGACGGCCGGCGGAATGAGGCCGATGATCGCGCGGGTCGCGAGCGTCTTGCCGGAGCCGCTTTCACCGACGATGCCGACGATTTCGCCGGGCGCGACGTCGAAGCTGACGTTCTTGACCACCTGGTTGCCAGTATGGCTGACGGCCAACGAGAGGCCTTCGACGCTTAAGAGGGTCTTGCCGGTCATTTCAGGCCTCGCATGCGGGGGTCGAGCTTGTCGCGCAGGGCGTCGCCCAGAAGGTTGATGCCGAGCAGGGTGAGAGCGATGCAGAGACCGGGGAAGAAACCGAGCCAGACGGCCTGTTCGATGAACGGGCGGCCGGCGGCGAGCATGTTGCCCCAGGTGGGAGCCGGTGGCGGCACGCCGAGGCCGAGGAAGGAAAGCGCGCTTTCCGACAGGATTGCCCAGCCGAACATCGAGGTCGCAAGCACCGTGATCGGCGCCAGGCAGTTCGGCAGGATATGGCGCAGCATCGTGTAGATCTCGCCGTTGCCCATCACCCGCGACGCCTCGATGAACTCGCGTTCGCGCAGCGACAGCACCGCACCGCGTACCACGCGGGCCATCGACGGCGTATAGGCGATGCCGAGCGCAAAGATGATGCCGTACTGGTTGGCGCCGAAGACAGCGAGCAGGCCGAGCGCCAGCAGGATGCCGGGGAAGGCCAGAAGCGCATTGTTGATCGCCATGATGACGCCATCGATCCAGCCGCGGGCATAGCCGCTGACGATGCCGATGAAGGTGCCGAAGACGACGGCGAAGGTAACGGTGAGGAAGCCGATCCAGACGCTGGCGCGGGCGCCGACCATCAGGCGGCTGGCGACATCGCGGCCGAACTCGTCGGTGCCGAGCCAGTGCGCTGCACCGGGGGCGGCAAGACGCGCGGTGAAGCCGAGCGCCATCGGATCATAGGGCGTCCAGAAAAGGCCGATGAGGGCGGTGATGACCAGCAGCCCGATCAGGCCGCCGCCGATGACGCCGTTGAACGTGAACTTTCTCATTCTGCCACCACCCGCGGATCGAAGAGAGGATAGAGAAGGTCGACCACGAGGTTGACGACGACATAGGAGAAGGCGACGAGCAGCAGGCAGCCTTGGATCACCGGATAGTCGCGCTGGAAGATCGCATCGACCATCAACCGTCCGAGACCCGGAATGGTGAACACCGTCTCGATGACGGCGATGCCGCCGAGCAGATTACCGAGGATCAGGCCGATCATCGTCCAGGTGGGGCCGAAGGCGTTCTTGAAGGCGTGGCGCCAGAGAACGGCACTTTCCGAGAGCCCCTTGGCGCGGGCGTGGGTGATGTAGTCGAGCCTGAGCACCTCGAGCGTCGAGGCGCGGGCCATGCGGATGATCACGCCCATCTCGTGGATGACGAGGGTCATGACCGGCAGCACCAGATAGAGAAGCCCGGCCTTCCAGTTCTCCGAGATCGGCACGTAGCCGAGCACCGGCAGCCAGCCGAGCTTCAGGCCGAAGGCGAGCAGCAAGAGAAGGCCGAGCCAGAAGGTCGGGATCGACAGAAGCACGGTCGCCGAACCGACGAGCGCCAGGTCGGTCAGGCTGTTCTGTCGCCAGGCGGCGATGACGCCGGCCGGAACCGCGATCAGGCTTGCAAGGAACACGGCGATGACGACGATTTCGGCGCTGACGAAGAAGCGGCTGACCACCAGATGCAGCACCGGCTCGCCGGTGACGATCGAGGTGCCGAAATCCCCGGAGAGGATATTGCCGGCCCAGATGACGAATTGCTCCGGGATGCTGCGGTCGAGACCGAGCTCCGTGCGCAACGCGGCAATCTGCTGCGGCTCGGCCATGTCGCCGAGCATCAGCGCTGCCGGGTCACCGGGAATGAGACGGATAAGCGTGAAGACGGCCACCGAGACGATTACGATCGTCGGTATCGCCATCACGAGGCGATTGAGAATGAATTTGATCATGGGTTCCCCGTACTGAGGCAGGCCGCACGCGTTACCGCGATTCTCCCGCCCGTCGGCTCTCTTGCTACAGGGACTATGATCGATTGGAAAAAATCGCGCAATATTATGAGTAAATGTCATACCTCTATGAAAAGGGCATGCAACTTCAGCGCCGCCGGACGGGCGTTGCCCGCTGGCTTGCCGGCGACGAAGCCTTCGCGATCGCGCCGGTTCCGTCAGGTCAGATGAAGAAAATCTGAGAGTTCGCGAGCGGCAGCGCCTCCCGCCCGGTTCGCACCGATGGTGGAAGCCGACGGACCGTAGCCGACGAGATGGATCCGAGGGTCTTTTGCCACCTGTGTCGCCAGCCGACCGGTCATCAGGATACCGCCATCGGTATTGCGCAATTGAAGCGGCGCCAGGTGATCGAGCGCGCTTCTGAAGCCGGTGCTCCACAGAATGACGTCGACGGCCAGTTCACGTCCATCCGGCCAGCGCACGCCCTGTTCAGTCATTTCGGCAAACATCGGCTGGCGCTCGAGCGCGCCGCGTGCGCGTGCGGCAATGATCGCCGGCGTCACCGGAATGCCCGTCACCGAGACCACGGAACCCGGCGGCAGGCCCCGGCGGACCCGATCCTCGACCATCGCTACTGCGGCGCGTCCGACCTCCGGCGTAAACGGCTCGTTGCGGAAGGCCGGCTCCTCCCGCGTTACCCAGGTGGTCGATGTCACCTGCGATATTTCATCGAGCAGCTGGATTGCGGAGATGCCGCCGCCGACGACCAGCACATGCTGCCCGGCGAACTGTCCCGCCGACTGATAATCCTTCGTGTGCAACTGGCGCCCCTTGAAGCGCTCCGCGCCGGGATAGGGTGGAATATAGGCGGCCTCCCAGGTGCCGGTCGCGTTGATGATGCCGCGGGCGGCATAGGCGCCGCCGTCCGTCTCCACCCTGAACCGCTCGCCGCGGTCGCACACGACCTTGACGGCCACGGGCCGGCGGACCGGGAGACCGAACGCCTTCTCGTAGGCGCCGTAATATTGCGGCACGGCGACGGCCGCGTGGACCTCGCCCTTGCTGGTATCGACCGCTTCGGAAAATTTCATGCCGGGGAGATCATGAATTCCGTTGACCGTGTTCAAGGTCAGCGACGGCCAGCGAAACTGCCAGGCACCGCCCGGCTGCGGCGACCGGTCGATGACGACATACTGCCTGTGAGGCTCCAGCCCGAGCCGGCTCAGATGATAGGCCGAAGACAGTCCCGCCTGCCCGGCACCGATGACGACGACGTCGATCTTGCGGGCCACGCGCGCATGCGTTTCGACGTCCACGGCCGGAGCGGCATCCGTCATGGCGCGGCCCGAAGCCGGAGCTTGTCTACCCTTGCCAGATCATCCACCGCCGCGGCCCTATGCGATTGCCGCCGCGAAGATCGCGGCAAGTTTTTCGATGCCGTTCTGGTCGTCACGGTCGAAGCGCGCGGGCTCCGGACTATCGAGATCGATGACGCCGATCACCCGGCCGTTGCGCCGGACCGGAACGACGAGTTCCGAGCGCGAGGCCGCGTCGCAGGCGATGTGGCCGGGAAAGGCATGGACGTCTTCCACGAGGATCGAGCGGCCTTCCTTGACGGCCGTGCCGCAGACCCCGCGGCCGACTGCGATGCGCACACAGGCAGGCTTTCCCTGGAACGGCCCGAGCACGAGCTCTTGGTCGGTTTCGAGAAAATAGAACCCCGCCCAATTGAGGCTGGGCATGGCCTGGAACATCAGCGCCGACGTATTGGCCGCGTTGGCGATCAGGTTGGGCTCGTCGTGAAGCAGCGATTCGAGCTGTTGGGCCAGCTCCGCGTAGAAAGCACGCTTGTCGCCTGTGTCGATTGCGGCCGCCTGAAACATGATTCCATCCACTTCCCTGTTCGTATCGGTCCGCAATGTAGTGTCGCGTCCGTTCCATTGCCAATGGCACCCCCTGTCCGCAGCCGACAGGCCATTGTCTCACGGCTGCTGCGAAGCGGCGACCTGCCTTTTCAGGCAGTCGATCATTGCCTGCGCCGCCAACGACAGCGGAACGCCGGCCGCAGTGGCAACGCCGAAATCCTGGGTGAGGTGCGGCGAAAACGGACGGATCTCGATAGGCAGGTGCCGGTGCAGATTGGCAAAGAAGCTGCTGATGATCGCGACCCCAAGGCCATAGGCCGCGTAGGCGCAGGCCGAGCTGTTGCTGTGGGTCTCGATTTTGACCTTCTGCGGCACGCCGGCCTTGCGGAAAATCTCGTCGAGCATGACCCGCGTCGGCCGGCGGCGGCCGATCAGGATCAAGGGCACACCCCGCAATTCCCTAGGCGTCACGGTTTCGTGCTGCGAAAGCGCATGCCCCTTTTCCATGACGCAGACGCTGAGGCCGGTTGCGACCGGCTGCATTTCAAGGCCGGCGCTCAGCTGCCCCTCATAGCGTAGGAAGCCGAAATCGATGATGCGCTGCTCGACGAGGCGGGCGATCGCGACGGTCGTGTCGAAGAAAGTCTCGACGCGCACGCCGGGAAAATCCTTGGCATAGTCGGCGAGCATCGCCGGGGCGAAGGTTTCGGACATGCTGTTCGGCAGGCCGATGCGCACGACCTCAGGCCCGACCGCGCCGCTGCGCAGGTCCTGCGCCAGGTTGGTGAAACGGTCGATGCCCAGCAAGATATGCTCCGCGTCCTCGGCGAGCTTCATCGCCTCGGGCGTCGCAATCAGCCGGCCCTTGTCGCGGGCAAAAAGTGTCAGCGACAGCTCTTCCTCGAGCTGCTGCAACAGCCGGCTGACGCCGGACTGGCTGAGCCCCATGGTCTTTGCGGCCGCGATCGTCGATCCGGTCGCCAACAGCGTGCGCAGCACTTCCAATTGTCGAAAATTCACGCCGCCCCCGGTCCGCTCGAACATCCGCTTGCTCTCCCCTCGTGTTTACGGGAAGGCGATGCTTCAAGGAAGGGGTGGGCAAGCTGCGGGAAAATCCGTGCCGGATACCGTCCGGGAACAAGGAGCGCGCGCACGCGCTCCCCAGAGGTCACCGGTCTCACGCGCTGGCATGGACCGGATGGTTGAAGCGGTCGGCGAAGATCTCGATCGAGCCGCGGCCGAAGCTGCGCAGCTGCCGCCGCGTCAGCACCGACATGACACGCGCCGCCGTCGAGACGGTCATGGCGTCGAGCGGCCCCTCACCGCTCCACGGCTTGTTTAGCCGGTCCGTCACGATGCCGATGAGGTTTGCCGGCATGATGTCGGTGCAAGGTTTCATCCAGTCGAAGACCTCGCTGATGGGAATGCGCTTGCCTTCGAACGCAACGATGGGCTCGGGCATGTTGGCGCCCCAGTCATCATAGGCCTCCAGAGCATCACGAAACAGGTTCTGCAGCGTGATGGAGGCGTGCCCTTCATGGAGAGCAGGCAGGAAATTCGTCATTTGTGTCTCCTTCAGTGGTTAAGGCCGGGAAACGCGAATGGCCAATTCTGTCAGCATGTATTTGTGTTCGTGCCGGGTGGCCGATACTCTGGGGCCACGCGACGGGTCAAACTGCAGGCGATGAGGCAATGCACAAATCGGGCGATAGTTCCCTGAGCCGCAGTCAATTTTGGCGGGAAATCGGTGAGCATGCACGCCGCCGACCGTCACCAGGGTCCTCTTCCCCGGCCTTCCCCCGAATCGATTTTACCCATCCCGACCCGAAGGTAAACACCAAGTCGCCATCAAGGCCGAAACGAAATACTCCAATCGATAATTTCTATAGAATATACTATCTTACCCGATCAGGCCAGATAATTCACTGATATGCACCTCAATCGACAGGGAGCAGTCACATGGGAACGATCTCGCGGCTTTCCGAGAAAACAAGAGCCCCGGCGCACCGGATCGAAAGCGAAGAGGAAGCGCTGTCGATCGCGCGTGCGCTAGCGGCGGAATTTGCGGGGAGCGCCAACGAGCGGGACACCGATCGCATTCTGCCCTTCGACGAGCTCGATGCGCTCGCCCAATCCGGCCTGCTGGCGATCACCGTGCCGCCGGAATATGACGGCATAGACGTCTCCAATGCCGTTCTTGCCGAAGTCACCGCCATTCTTTCGGAAGCGGACTCCTCGATCGGCCAGATTCCGCAGAACCATTTCTACATTCTCGAGGCGCTGCGCACCGACGGCACCGAGGAGCAAAAGGCCTTTTTCTTCGGCCGGGCGCTTGCCGGCGACCGTTTCGGCAACGCCCTTTCCGAGCGCGGCACGAAAACCGTCGGCGACTATGAGACCCGGCTTTCGCCCGACGGCCCCGGCTTCCGCCTGAACGGGCGCAAATATTATTCCACCGGCGTGCTCTTTGCCGAATGGATCGTCGTCTTCGCCCTCGATCCGAACGACAAGCTGACCATGGCTTTCGTGCCCCGTGGCGCCGAAGGCTTGCAGATCATCGACGACTGGGACGGCTTCGGCCAGCGCACGACCGGTAGCGGCACGACCGTGCTGCAGAATGTCTATGTGGCGGCCGATGCGGTGGTGCGCCATCACCGCGGCTTCGAGCGGCCGACGACGATCGGTTCCGTCGGCCAGATCATCCACGCCGGCATCGACCTCGGCATTGCCCGCGCGGCCTTTGCCGAGACCCTGGACTTCGTGCGCAATCATGCCCGCCCCTGGATGGACAGCGGCGTCGAACGGGCGACCGACGATCCGCTGACGATCGCCCGCATCGGCCAGTTGGCCATCCGCCTGGAGGCGGCAACGGCAACGGTCGAGCGTGCCGGCAAGAAGGTCGACGTCGCCCAGATCAACGGCACCGAGGAAAGCGTGGTCGAAGCGACGCTCGCCGTTGCCGCGGCAAAGGTCCTGACGACCGAAATCGCCCTGGAGGCGAGCAACACGCTCTTCGAACTCGCCGGCACCGCATCGACGAAGATTGGCCTCAACCTCGACCGCCACTGGCGAAACGCCCGCACCCATACGCTGCACGACCCGGTGCGCTGGAAGCATCACGTCGTCGGCAACTACCACCTGAACGGCATCAAGCCGCCGAAGAACGGCGCACTCTGAGCCCATCGACCGCGCGCGATCGGCCCGAGGCGTGACCGACGCTTCGGGCAACGCCCAACCTTGCCCGAGGAGAGACCCATGAGCCGCGAAATCCGGCTGAATGCCTTTGACATGAACTGCGTCGGCCACCAGTCGCCGGGGCTCTGGACCCACCCGCGCGACCAGTCCTGGCGCTACAAGGATCTCGATTACTGGGTGCATCTGGCAAAGACGCTCGAGCGCGGCAAGTTCGACGGCCTGTTCATCGCCGACGTGCTCGGCGTCTATGACGTGCTGAACGGCAATACGGATGCGGCCCTTCGCCATTCGGCCCAGGTGCCGGTCAACGACCCGCTGCAACTGGTGCCGACCATGGCCTATGAGACCCAGCATCTCGGCTTCGGGCTGACGGCCTCGCTCTCGTTCGAGCACCCCTATACCTTCGCGCGCCGCATCTCGACGCTCGACCATCTGACGAAGGGGCGCGTCGGCTGGAACATCGTCACCTCCTATCTCAACAGCGGCGCACTCAACATCGGCCAGGCGCAGCAGGCGCGCCACGACGACCGTTACGATCTCGCCGAAGAGTATCTGGAGGTCTGCTACAAGCTCTGGGAGGGAAGCTGGGAGGACGCAGCCGTCGTGCGCGACCGGGCAAGCGGCATCTTCACCCATCCGGAAAAAGTGCACCCGATCAACCATAATGGCCGCCACTTCACCGTTCCCGGCATTCACCTCAGCGAACCGTCGCCGCAGCGCACGCCCGTGCTCTACCAGGCCGGTTCTTCGAGCCGCGGCAAGGATTTTGCCGGGGCGCATGCCGAGTGCATCTTCGTCGCCGCGCCATCCAAAACCGTATTGAAGCGCTATGTCGCCAATGTCCGCGAGGCAGCCGCGCGCGCCGGCCGCAACCCACGCGAAATCCTTGCCTTCAATCTGCAGACGGTGATCCTCGGCGAAACCGACGCGGAGGCGAAGAAGAAGTTCGACGAGTACCGCAGCCACGTCTCCTACGAGGGTGCGCTGGCGCTGATCTCGGGCTGGACCGGCATCGATTTCGGCCAGTTCGGCCCGGACGAACCGCTGCGCCACCGTTACACCAACGCGGTGCAATCGGCCGTCGAGACCTTTACGACCATCGATCCGGACCGGGTGTGGACCGTGCGCGAAATGGCCGACTGGGTGGGCATCGGCGGCTTCGGCCCGGTGTTCGTCGGCTCGCCCTCGACGGTCGCCGATCTGCTTCAGGAATGGGTCGAGGACACCGATGTCGACGGCTTCAACCTTGCCTATGCCGTCACGCCCGGGACCTTCGAGGACGCCGTCGACCTGCTGGTGCCGGAACTGCAAAGGCGCGGCGTCTACAAGACCGGCTACCGCGAAGGCACGCTGCGAGAAAAGCTCTTCGGCGCCGGTCCAAGGCTTGCGGCGCCGCATCCGGGCGCCGGCTATCGCGACCTCGCCGGTCAGAGGGAGGCCGTCGCAGCCTCCGCTTAATCGAAGACATCACAGAAACGCCGCCGGAACTTCTGTTCAGGCGGCGTTTTTTTTGCACAATTACCTGTGCGCCAGGTTCAGCTGTAGAGGCTGACCGGCGGGATCCGCCCGTTGAGCGCAAAGTCGCCGACCTCGCGCGCCTTATAGGCGACCGGATCGTGCAGCGTGTGGGTGCGAACGTTGCGCCAGTAGCGGTCGAAGCGATAGTGGCCGGCCGTCGCCCGCGCGCCCATCAATTCGAACACCCTTGCGGTCACGTCGAGCGCCACGTGGGTCGAATGCACCTTGGCCGCATAGGCCTCGATCGCCGCTCTGCCCCGTGCCTCGGCCGTCACCGATTGGCCCTCGGACAAGGCCGCTTCGACCGCTCCCGCTGCCGCATCGGCGAGCGCAACTGACGCCTTAAGGCTCGCCTGGAGCCCGCCGATCGCCTCGAGGATATAGGGGTCGTCGCCAGCGCGTTCGACGCCTGATGTCACCCAGGGACGCGTCGTGCTGCGGACATAGTCGAGCGCCGCTGCCAGCGCCCCCTCGGCCGTGCCGAGATAGAAATTGACGAAGACCAGCTGGATCAGCGGCGTGTTGAAGGTCGCCAGCACCGCTGGCGGGTCGGACGGATCGGCAAGCGGCTGGATGAAATCTCGCCCATAGACCGGAAAGTCGCGGAACTCGACGCTGCCGCTGTCCGACAGGCGCTGGCCGATATTGTCCCAGTCGTCGTTGGCGATATAGCCGGGGCGGTCGGTGGGCACGACGAAGTTGGCGATCTTGCCGTCGAGCACCGCATTGACGTTGATGCGGTCGGAGACATGGGCGCCGGTCGAGAACGTCTTGCGGCCATTCAAGACGTAGTGCGCGCCGCGCCGCTCCAGCGTCAGCCCGGGGTCGCGCGGGTTGACGGCGGCCCCCCAGTAGAGCTGCCGTTCCACCGTTTCGGCACCCAGCACCCAGGCCTGCCGGGGGTCGGCGGCCGCCCAGTAGACGTATTGGCTGTTGACGTAGTGGTAGCCCAGCAATTGCCCGATCGAGCTTTCGCCGCGCGCGACGATGCGCACCAGCCGCAGGCCGTCGATCCAGTTCAAGCCGGCCCCGCCGATCTCCGGCGAATGCAGCGCCGTCAACAGACCGGCCTGGCGGAGTGCCTCGATCTCCTCACGCGGCGGCGCGCCCACCCGGTCGAGTTCGGCGCCCCGCCGGGCAAGATCCTGTGACAGCGCCTCGGCGCGGGCAAAAAGCTCCCGTCGCCTTTCGTCATGCTCGGCATTCACCAGCGCCGGTTCCCTGAGGAAGTGTACGTTGCTCATCCGCCTCTCCTTGGTTGAGGCGATATAATGAACTTATTCTATAGACAATAACAGCAAATGGATTTCGACTTAGGTAGGACGCCGAGAAAGTCCTACCCGCCAAGGTAACGAGACCGCCTACCTCAGGCGCGGCTCCGCGAAATGCGATAGACGCTGGCGGGCGGCAGGTTGAGCGGCACCCAGCGCCGGAACGAAGCCTTGAGGCCAAGCTCGTCCAGAACGCGGGGAGAGATCGGGCATCGCGGTCCATAGGTAAACTGGAACAGGCTTCCGTCCTCGGCAAGGTGATGGAAGACCGACGAAAGGATCGCCCGCACGGTCTGCGCCGGCATGGACAGAAGCGGCAGGCCGCTGATCGCCGCGCCGACCGACTTCACCGAAGGCAGCGCCAGGTTCTGGGCGTCGCCCTCGATCAAGGTCGCACTCGGGAACCGCTCCCGCAACAGGTTGGCGAAAGCCGGATTGCGCTCCACGAGGATGAGATTGTCCTCATAGACGCCATTGCGCAGCAGTGCCCGCGTGAAGGCTCCGGTCCCGGGCCCAAGTTCGAGCACATTGCCGCAGAGCGGGCCGATCTCGGTGGTCATGGCGACCGCCAGCCGCCTGCTCGAAGGCGCGATCGCCGCAACCTCAAGCGGTCTTGTTGCCCAGGATCTGAGGAAGAGCAGGAAATCCGATGCCGTTTTCTGTTTGGTCAAGATGAGCCTCCGTTTTGCAACGGCGGCTGGTATCGCTCCTTGTCGGATGCCGCGCATTAACCCGGGTTAAGCTTGGGCGGTGGCCTCGGCCCGCACGCGCTTGGCGATGCGACTGAGGCCGACCGGGGTAATGCCGAGATAACCGGCGAGGTCCTTCTGCGGCACGCGCGCGACCACCTCCGGTTCCTCGACAAGCAGCGCGCGATAACGTTCCGCGGGATCAAGCGTCAGGAACTGGCGTTCGCGGCGCTCCTTGCGCTCAGCCAGCATCATCAGCGCGCTTCGGATCATCCGCGACCAGCCAAGATCGGTGTCGGCCAGCGCCTGCAGCGTCACGAACGGAATTCTCTCGAGGCGCCCACCTTCGACCGCGATCGCCGAAAAGCTCGCCCGCCCGGCGGGCACCAGAGCCGAGAGGCTCGCAAAGAACCGACCTTCGATGGCGAAGGACTTGATCCATTCCTCGCCATCGGCACGCAGATAGGTGAGCTTCACCAGGCCGCTTTCGATCACGTAGACATAGGGATGCGGCTCATCCTGATGGAAGACGGTTTCGCCGGCCCTGATGCTGCGCACCTGGATCGCCTCGGCCAGCCGCTCCGCCTGCGCCAACGGGTGCCCGGCGATACGCTCGAACAGTGAAATCGCAGCGCCCTGTCCGCGCTTAACCTCGGTTAATGCCATCCCCGACCCCCCGTTGCAGATTCGACAGCGCAACAACGGGAAATAGATCACATGGCACGCTACATCGTCACCGGGGCAAGCTCGGGAATCGGCCGGGAAATCGCACTGCAACTGGCTGCGAGAGGGCACGATGTCTTAGCACTTGGCCGCGACCGGGAGCGGCTGGAGGACTTGGCCCTGCGAAACCGGAGGATCGAAACGCGGGTGGTGGATCTCCGCGATCGGGCCGCGGCCATCGCCTGCGGCAGCGCGCTGGCGGGCGATCCGATCGACGGTCTCATCAACAACGCGGCTATCCAGCACAATGTCCGTTTCGATGACCCCTACTACGACGTCGAGCACATCGCCGACGAGGTCGATACCAATCTGCTTGCGCCGATGTTGCTGTCGCGGCTGCTTCTGCCGAAGACGCCCGGACGCCCCTTCGTTATCGTCAATGTCGGCTCAGCGCTCGCCTGCCATCCAAAGACGACGTCTGCGGTTTACAGCGTGACCAAGGCGGGGCTGCGCATGTTTTCGGACGCGCTCTCCGTCCAGCACCAGGCAGACGCGGTCAGGGTGGTCGATGTGGTGCTGCCGCTTGTCGATACCCCGATGACCTCGGGGCGGGGGAAGGGAAAGATCAGCGCGGCCTATGCGGCAAAGGAAATCCTGCGCGCGCTCGAACCGGGCGCCACCCGCATCCATGTCGGCAAGGCACGGCTGCTGCGCCTGCTCGAAATGATAGCGCCACCTGTGGCCGCCGCGATCATCAGGAAGCTCTGACGCCGCGATTGTTCGGTCGCGCGCGATCGCAGGTACAGCCGACGAGGTCAGCCGGCTTCGGCGTCCCTCAAGGCGACGATCTCGGAGGCGTTGTCGTTGGCGGCGAACTGCTCCAGCGTCATATTGTCGAGGATCGAGGCGATCGCGTCGCGAACGTTGCTCATCGACTTGCGCACATGACAGTTGACCGGATCGGCACAGTCGTCGCAGGCCTCGAATGCGGTGCGGCTGGCGCAGCGGATCGGCGCCAGGGGGCCGTCGAGCGTGCGGATGACCTGGCCGATGCGAATGTCGGAGGCCGGCCGTGAGAGCGAATAGCCGCCGCCCGGACCTTTCTTCGAGCGCAGGATGCCGGCATTGCGCAATTCGAGCAGGATCGCATCCAGGAACTTCTTCGGAATGTTGTTCCGCGTGGCGATCTCGGTGATGAAGGCGGTCTCTCCGGGCTCCAGTTGAGCCAGGTCGACAAGGGCCTTGAGCCCGTATTTTCCTTTTTTGGTCAACATGTCACTTCACTTTCCTGAACAAGGAAAGCCGCCACAAGTCCGCGTTCCGCGGCATTCACCGGGGGAAACGGGTTGTGACGGCCGCACTCTTTCGCTTAGGATGTCCTACACCCAAACTGCACCATTCTCAATAAAATACGTCAGTTACTGCATAGATTTAGTGATTTTAGAAGGCGCTTTTATGGCAGGGGAGAATTTCACTCCCTTGAGCAGGCGGTTTTGCCGCAAAAACCTGCAGTCGCTTGCCTCAAGCGCCACGAAATCCAGCGTCGGAGCGCCGCAGGCGCCGCTGTTCAGGATGCGATCAGACCGTCAGATGCCGGCGCGCCTCTGGCGTGTCCAGCGTTTCGGGCGCGCCCTCGTGAACCACAGCGCCGCGGTCCAGGATGTAGACGTGGTCGGCGAGCTCGCGGCAGAAATCGAGATATTGCTCGACCAAGAGGATCGCCATGCCGGTCGAATCCCTGAGGTAGCGGATCGCCCGGCCGATATCCTTGATGATCGAGGGCTGGATGCCCTCCGTCGGCTCGTCGAGCACAAGGATCTTCGGCCGTGTCACCAGCGCCCGGCCGATCGCCAGTTGCTGCTGCTGGCCGCCGGAGAGGTCACCGCCGAGACGGCCAAGCATCGAGCGCAGCACAGGGAACAGGTTGAAGACGTCCTCGGGTATCGAGCGGTCGCCGCGTTTCAGCGGCGCGTAGCCGGTCTCGAGGTTTTCCTTGACGGTCAGCAGCGGGAAGATCTCACGCCCCTGGGGAACGTAGCCGATGCCTTCTTTTGCCCGACGATAGGGCGCCATGCCGGCGAGTGCGACGCCGTTGAAGCCGATCGCGCCGGCGCTGACCGGGTGCTGGCCGGTGATCGCTCGCAGCAGGCTCGACTTGCCAACGCCGTTGCGCCCGAGCACGCAGGTGATCTTGCCCATCTCGGCCGTGATCGACACGTTTCGCAGCGCCTGCGCGGCGCCGTAATGTAGATTGACGTTTTCGACGCTGAGCATGGCGCGCCCTCCTTGAAGATTTTCGGTGTCGGTCATCACCGGCCAAGATAGTTCTCGATCACTTTCGGATCGCTGCTGACGAAATCGATCGAGCCTTCCGCCAGCACCGCCCCTTCGGCAAGGCAGGTGACCTTGACCCCGAGTTCACGGATGAAGCCCATGTCGTGCTCGACAACGACGACCGATCGGGTCTTGGCGATCTCCTTCAGCAGGACCGCCGTCTCGGCGGTTTCGGCGTCAGTCATGCCGGCCACCGGTTCGTCGACCAGCAGCAGTTCCGGCTCCTGGGCAAGCAGCATACCGATCTCCAGCCATTGCTTCTGTCCGTGCGACAGGTTGGCGGCGAGATCGCCCCGACGCGAAGAGAGGCGGATGGTGACAAGGATTTCCTCGATCCGCGCCTTGTCCTCGGCCGTCACGCGATAGAACAGCGTCGAAAACACGCCGCGCTTGCGGTTGAGCGCGAGTTCGAGGTTGTCCCACACCGTGTGGCTTTCAAACACCGTCGGCTTCTGGAACTTGCGGCCGATGCCGAGCGAGGCGATCTCCGCTTCGTCCTTCTTCGTCAGGTCGATCTCGCCCTTGAAGAAGACCTGCCCTTCGTCCGGCCGGGTCTTGCCGGTGATGATATCCATCATCGTCGTCTTGCCGGCGCCATTCGGGCCGATGATCGCCCGGAGTTCGCCGGGCTCGATAACGAAAGAAAGCGCATTCAACGCCTTGAAGCCGTCGAAGGAGACGGAGACGCCGTCGAGATAGAGAAGGCTGGTCGGCTTGGTCTGCCCGATTGTCTGGTTCATGTCGTTACTCCGCCGCCATGGGTTCAACGGCCAGATTGTCCGGCGCTTCAGCCGCCCGCGCCTTGCGCGCCGCACGCCGGCGGGCGAGATAGCCGCCGGCCGTTCCGACGACGCCCTTCGGCAGGAACAGGGTGACGAGCACGAAGAGGCCGCCGAGTGCGAAGAGCCAGAATTCCGGGAACGCTGCCGTGAAGATGCTCTTGCCGCCATTGACGAGGATGGCGCCCACGACCGGGCCGATCAGCGTGCCGCGCCCGCCGACCGCCGTCCAGATCACCACCTCGATCGAATTGCCGGGCTCGAACTCGCCGGGATTGATGATACCGACCTGCGGCACGTAGAGCGCGCCGGCAATACCCGCCATCATCGCCGAGACGGTGAAGGTGAAGAGCTTGATGTGTTCGACCCGGTAGCCGAGGAAGCGCGTCCGGCTTTCCGCGTCGCGGACTGCGACGAGCACCTTGCCGTATTTGGAGCGCACGATCGCCGACGTCAGGATGAGGCAGAGCGCCAGCATCAGCGCCGAGGCCGCGAACAAGGCGGCGCGGGTGCCGTTGGCCTGGATGTTGAAGCCGAGGATGTCCTTGAAGTCGGTCAGGCCGTTGTTGCCGCCGAAGCCCATGTCGTTGCGGAAGAAGGCGAGCAGCAGCGCATAGGTCATCGCCTGGGTGATGATCGAGAGATAGACGCCGTTGACGCGCGAGCGGAAGGCGAACCAGCCGAAGACGAAGGCAAGCAGCCCGGGCACCAGAACCACCATGAGGGCGGCGAACCAGAACATGTCGAAGCCGTGCCAGAACCAGGGCAGTTCCTTCCAGTTGAGGAACACCATGAAATCCGGCAGCAGCGGATTGCCATAGGAGCCGCGCGCGCCGATCTGGCGCATCAGATACATGCCCATGGCATAGCCGCCGAGCGCGAAGAAGGCCGCATGCCCGAGCGAAAGGATGCCGCAGAAACCCCAGACGAGATCGAGCGCCAGTGCCAGGAGAGCATAGGTGAGATACTTGCCGAACAGCGAGACCAGATAGGTCGGCACGTGCAGTGGATGGTCGGGCGCGGTCAAGAGATTGAGCGCCGGGACAAGCATGGCGAGGCCGACAAGGATCGCCACGACTGTGAGGATGCTGCGGTCTGCTGATTTCATCAGAAACGAGGTGATCATGCTTCCACCGCCCTTCCCTTGAGTGCGAAGAGCCCGCGCGGTTTCTTCTGGATGAAGAGGATGATCAGCACCAGGACGAGGATCTTGCCGAGCACGGCGCCGGCATAGGGCTCGAGGAACTTGTTGAGAATGCCGAGCGAGAAGGCGCCGACGAGCGTGCCCCAGAGATTGCCGACACCACCGAAGACGACAACCATGAAGCTGTCGATGATGTAGCCCTGTCCGAGATTGGGCGAGACGTTGTCGATCTGCGAGAGCGCGACGCCAGCCATGCCGGCAATGCCGGAGCCGAGCGCGAAGGTCAGGGCATCGACGAGCGGCGTGCGGATACCCATGGAGGACGCCATGCGCCGGTTCTGGGTCACAGCCCGCATCCGAAGCCCCATCGGCGTCTTCTTCAGCAGGAACAGGAGGGCCGCGAAGACCGCCAGCGCGAAGACGATGATCCAGAGGCGGTTCCAGGTGATCGTCAGCCCGCCGAGATCAAACGCGCCGGACATCCAGGAGGGATTGCCGACCTCGCGGTTGGTCGGCCCGAAGAGCGAACGCACCGACTGCTGCAGGATGAGCGAGATGCCCCAGGTGGCGAGCAGCGTCTCGAGCGGGCGGCCATAGAGAAAGCGGATGACGCCGCGCTCGATTGCAAGGCCCACCGCGCCGGTCACGAGAAAGGCAAGCGGCAGCGCGATCGCCAGCGACCAGTCGAAGAGGCCGGGATAGGCGTTGCGTATGACCTCCTGCACCAGGAAGGTCGTGTAGGCCCCGAGCATGACCATCTCACCATGGGCCATATTGATGATCCCCATGACGCCGAAGGTGATGGCAAGGCCGATTGCCGCCAGCAAGAGGACCGAACCGAGCGACAGCCCGTACCAGACGTTCTGGCCGGCGCTCCAGAAGGCCTGGGTCTGCTCGATCCGGGCGATCGCCGCCTCGATATCGGGTTTGAGGGAAACATCGGCAGTGGCGAGAGCAGAGGTCAGGACGGCAAGCCCGTTCCGCCCATTGCCTTCGGCAAGCAGCGCGATCGCCTGCCGCTTCTGATCGTCGGGGCGATCCGAGACGAGCAGCGTCACCGCGCGAGCCTCGTCGAGAACCTGGCGCACGGTCCCGTCCTTTTCGGCCGCGATCGCCGTTTCGATTGACTCGAGCGCATCGGCATTCGGCGCCTGCAGCATGGATTGCGCCGCCTTCAGCCGCGCACTGGTATCGTCGCTGAAGAGCGTAAGGCCTCCGAGCGCGCTGCGAACGGCACGACGCACGGCGTTGTTGACCTTCACCTTCTGCATCGCCGCCTTCGGTGCAGTTCCGGCCTCGGCAGCGGTCACGGGATCGACGAGCAACAGGTCTGCGCCCTGCGCCTTGACGAGGAAGACCTTGCCGTCGGACTTGCGCTGATAAAGTTCCCCCTCGCCCAGCGCCTCAAGCACCGGAATAACCTTCGCTTCGCCGGTCTTCGCCAGCGCCGTTATGTGGTCGTCCATGTCGGAAAGTTTCGCGCTGCCCAGCTGGTCGATCAGCGGGCCGAGGTCTTCGGCTGCGCGAGAACCGACCACATGGGCCGATATCACCAGGCACAGCGCAACAAACAGGATCTGCAGAATTCGGTACATGGCCCCCTCGTCCGGGTCCGGTCATGCGGCGCATGCACAAACCCGTCATAGCCCCAGGCAGGCTCCCTTCGCTCGTGCGCGCCGCCGAACGAAGGGCATGCCTGTCTCAAGTTTTCGTCATGCAATCACTGTCCGGGCGGCAAGCCGCCCGGTCTATGACTAGGTGATGAAATCAGGAGCCCTTGCCGCCGCACTTGCCGGTGGCAACGTTGAAGTTGCCGCAGGACATCGGCGCGCGCCAATCGGAGATCAGGTCCTTCGAGTCGGGCAGATAGTCGGACCATTCGTCGCCGACGACGAGGCCGGGCGTTTCCCAGACGGTCTCGAACTGGCCGTCGGCCTGGATCTCGCCGATCAGCACCGGCTTGGTGATGTGGTGGTTCGGCATCATCGTCGAGTAGCCGCCCGAAAGGTTGGGCACGGAGACGCCGATCATCGCGTCGAGAACCTTGTCCGTATCGGTCGTGCCGGCCTTCTCGACCGCCTTCAGCCACATGTTGAAGCCGATGTAATGCGCTTCCATCGGGTCGTTGGTCACGCGCTTGTCGTTCTTGGTGTAGGCTTTCCAGGTCTTGATGAACTCGGCATTAGCCGGCGTATCGACCGACTGGAAGTAGTTCCAGGCGGCGAGATGGCCGACGAGCGGGCCGGTATCGAGGCCGGCAAGCTCTTCTTCGCCGACCGAGAAGGCGACGACCGGGATGTCCTCGGCCTTGACGCCCTGGTTCGCCAGTTCCTTGTAGAACGGCACGTTGGCATCGCCGTTGATGGTCGAGACGACGGCGGTCTTCTTGCCGGCCGAGCCGAACTTCTTGATGTCGGAAACGATCGTCTGCCAGTCGGAATGACCGAAGGGCGTGTAGTTGATCATGATGTCCTCGGGCTTCACGCCCTTGGCGATCAGATAGGCTTCGAGGATCTTGTTGGTCGTGCGCGGGTAGACATAATCGGTGCCTGCGAGCACCCAACGCTCGACGCTTTCGTTCTCCATCAGATAGTCGACGGCCGGGATCGCCTGCTGGTTCGGTGCAGCCCCTGTGTAGAAGACGTTGCGCTGGCTTTCCTCGCCCTCATACTGGACGGGATAGAAGAGGATCGAATTCAGCTCCTCGAACACCGGCAGAACCGACTTGCGCGACACGGACGTCCAGCAACCAAAAACCGCCGAGACCTTGTCGACCGAGACCAGTTCGCGCGCCTTCTCGGCAAAGAGCGGCCAGTCGGACGCCGGGTCGACGACGACGGCCTCGAGCTTCTTGCCGAGCAGGCCGCCCTTCTTGTTCTGCTCGTCGATCAGCATCAGCATGGCGTCTTTCAGCGTCGTTTCGGAAATCGCCATGGTGCCGGAGAGCGAATGCAGGATGCCGACCTTGATCGTGTCGTCCGCGGCGAAAGCGCCGCTGAACGCCGTTGTCGACAGGATGGCGGCCAGGAATGCGCCGGTCACGCTTGCCTTGATAGTCATCTGATGGAACCCCTCTCGTTCTGGAGCAACTGGCCTTTCGGTGCTTCTAGCCGCTGCTTGAGGGGATCATCGGACAGCCACGCTGCACTGCACATACGTCATTCTACGTAGGCGCCGGGGGCAAAGAGGAACGCCAGAGATCGCCTGGCCGCGGGCAGTTGCATAGCAACGATGGCAGCGGCCTTGACCTTCCCATCGTTGGAAGCCCTAGAACCTAATCTGGCCGCAGGTCAGGGGGCGTGCGGCCTCGCCACATATTCGACGCGAATCGACTGGTAGCAGAGCGGCTATCGCCGGTCGTTGACGCAGGGGAATGCCGAAAGACATGACGTCCTCACTCCATCCGCATTGGGATACGGCCCGGGAGAAACGTTCGCTCGTCCTGCGCTTTGTTGCCTTCGCAATCCTGCTGGCAAGTCTTCTGCTCGGCGGAAACGCGGGTGCGGAACGCATGCACGCGGTCGTCGTCGTCAGCTACCTCGCCATCAGCGTGGCGTCGGTGGCGACGGCGCGTTATCTGCCCGGCCGCACCTCGCTGACAACCCTCTTCGTCGTTCTCGATGCGCTGTTGGTCGCGCTGCTGCTCTATGCCCATATTCTGGCCGGTCCGGTGACGGCGAACCACAATCTGACGACGACCAGCCTCGTCGTCGCCTTTATCCTGCTCGTCCATGTCGGCCTCAAGCTCGAGAGACGCCTGGTCCTGCTCTTTTCCGCCATTGTGCTCCTATCCTGGGTAACGATGCTGGCCATGACTGCAGCAAGGCACGATGCGTCCGGTCCGCTTTCGCTGCTCGGAGCGTTCTTCAACCAGGATCTTGGTTTGACCGTGAGCTTCGGCTTCACCGCCTTTGCCATCTATCTTCTTGCGCGCGACCACGACCGGACGCGCAAGGAAGCGTTGAAGGCCGACCAGCGGCGGCAAAATCTCTCGCGCTTCTTCTCGCCGCTGGTTGTTTCCGCGCTTCAGGAGAAAGGCGATGTGCTCGGCCTGGAGCGGCGCAGCGCCGCAATCATGTTCGTGGACCTGCGCGATTTCACCAGCTTTGCCGAGGCGGCACCGGCACCTGAACTCGCCTTCGTGCTTGCCGAATACCGCCAGCTCGTCTCGCAGACGATCTTCGAACACGGCGGTACGGTCGACAAGTTCATCGGCGATGGCGTCATGGCGGTCTTCGGCCAGCCAAGGCCAAAGGAAGACGACGCCGACAGGGCGCTTGCCTGCGCGCTCGATCTCGTCGACATCCTCACGGACTGGAAGAACCACAACGCGCGCAACAACCATCCGGCGCTCGATGCCGGCATCGGGCTGCACTACGGCACCGTCGTCGGCGGCGTTCTCGACAGCGGCTGCCACAGCGAATTCACCGTCATCGGCGACGCGGTCAACGTCGCCCAGCGCCTGGAATCCATGACCAAGACGCTGCAGGTGCCGCTCGTCGTCTCCGCCTCACTGATGTGCCGGCTTCAAGGACCCGCACCGGAGGCCGCATGGATATCGCACGAGGCGGTCGTGCTGCCAGGTCGTCGCCTTCCGGTCGACATCTGGTGCCTCCAACGGGAGGCCGGGTCAGCTCATGCGACCGAGGACGAGCCCTCCGCCGCTCCGCAGTCGCTGACGATTACCGACCGCTGAAGCTGAGCTTGAAGCGCGTGGTGAAATCGCCGCCCCACCACATGGGGAAGTTCGTGCCCCACTTGTTGTTGTGGATGTTGAAGCGGACACCGGCGGAGTAATCGGGCAGGTCCTTGCAGAAGGCCATGAACGGCCAGGACTGCGGCGCCACCAGCGGCGTGTCGAGGTTTTCGACCATCAGCTCGACGCTCGATTCCGAGCGTCCCTTCACCGCCGTGACGGCCTGTAGCTGTGCACCGCCGGCGCGGGTGAAATTCGCGGTGGCGTGCCAGTGCCCCATCTTGCGCACGTCCCAGGCGGATTGCCCCTCAGGCGTGAACGACAGGAAGCTCGCTTCCGGCATGCGGTTGGCGTTCTTGCCATAGAGGGACAGCCGGACATCGAGCCCGTCCTTGCCTGCGGAAAAGTCGATGGCGATTTCGGCCGGCGCACCCAATTGCTCCACGGCCTCGATGGGCATTTCCGCGACGATCGATGTCGCCGTCGTACCCCGAAGCCTCGGAGCATAGGTCCGAGACCGGGCCTCCACGACATTGGCAAGGCCGGGCTTGTCGTGATCAAGCACCGCCCAGTCCATCCATTGGGTCAGATAGGTATCCATATGACGCCGCACGTCGCCGGCATCATAACTTTCGTAGCGATAGGCGATCAGCGAGCCCTCGGCACCTCGCACGGTCCGGCCGTCCGGCGCGGTCAAGGCGGCGACATCGCCCGTTGCCGGATCGAGGTCGATGATCCAGCCGCCAACTTGCAGCCGGGTGGCGGAATTTACCGGTTCGGGACACGGCGGCGCGGCAAGCTCGATCAGCGCCGCTCCGGCACGCGCGGCATCTTCTGCGTCGAGTTCCGCCACTGCCTGCTCAAGATAGGCACGCTGCTCGGCCCAGGACGCCTCGGTGTACTGGAAGCGCGGATCCGTCTTTCGCGCGGTCTCGAACGCCGATCGTGCCCAGGCCTTCTCGTCGCGCAGGAAGGATTTGATGTCGACGCCGCAGGTATGTTCGGCGACCAGCGCCAGCTTGCGTCCGAACGCCTGGCGGCTTGCCGTCAACCGCTCCTCGGCGAAGCGGTCATAGAGCCGCTGCAGCGCCAGATACCGGGCGATTTTTTCCGGATCGGTGCCGCTGCCGTGGATCCAGCTATCGCCGAGTTCCTTCTCCACGACCGGGAAACGTTCGCGCGCCGCCCACATAAGCTTGCCGTAGTCCTCGAGCGTCGCCGCGCGCACGGTTGCAGCCGGCTCGTGTTTGAGGATTTCGCGATAGGCTTCGGCCGCCTGCGACACGCTCTGCGGGCCGATGTTGTCGCTGGTATGGGCGAAGCTCAGGCCATCGGAGAGACCCTCGGGGAAATACGTCTCGCCATAGGAGCGCTGGTACATGACGACGATTTCCTCGCCGCCCGGCGCCCGCCAGCGGAAAATATCCGGGATTTCCGGCGGCGGCGAAGCGGAGTTCACGCCGATGTGCAGGAAGCGCACGCCGGCTTCCGCGAGCAGCGGTACCATGCCGAGCGTATGGCCGGGCACATCGGTCATCTTGGCGGCTATCGTCTTCAGGCCAAAGCGATGGTCGAGCTCCTGCGCGTAGGAAAGCCCCGCCTTGAAAAGGTCCGGGGACATCAGTTCCGTATGGGTGGTGAAGGGCAGCGCGTGCCAGCGGATCAGGCCGTGCTCGATCGCCTGCTCCAGCCGGGCAACCTCCTCCTTCGAACGTGTATTCAGATGATCCCAGATCAGCCAGGCGCCGGTCGTCCAGACGAACAGCGGCTCGTTTGGGTTCTCATTGTAGAAGTGTGCACCGGTTTCAATCGCCTGCGGAATGAAGCGCTCGTGATACTGCTTTCGGATCTTCTCGGCATGATCGGTAAAGCCGATATCGAGATGGGTCTTGAAGACGACGTGGATGCGTTTTTCGGTCATGTTCGCTACCTTCAGCCGACGGTGCCCCGCACGATCAGGCGGGTGTTGAGTGTCTCGGTAAACGGCTCGGCATCGGGTGCCCTAAGCCGCATCAGGATGAGGCGGACGAGCGCACGCACGCGCTCTTCGAGGTCGATGCGCACGGTTGTGAGGTTGTAGCTCTTCCAGTGCGCCTGCGGGATGTCGTCGAAACCGACGACCTTGACGTCCTCTGGCACCGAAAGCCCGAGTTCGTGGCGTAGCGCGTCGATCGCTCCGAAGGCACCGACGTCGTTGGCCGCGAAGATCGCATCGGCACCTTCGCCGATCCTGAAGAGATCGAGCGTCGCCTGGTAGGCGGTGTCATAGGTGTAATCGCCGGCAAGCACGACCGGCGCATCCATGCCGCGTTCGGCCAGCGTTTCCTTCAGCGTGCGCTCTCGCTCGGCATTGGCGAGCGACTGCGCCTTGCCGCCGAGATAGGCGATGCGCCGCGCGCCATAGCCCTGAAGCAGGGCCACGGCCTGCTCGATGCCGTTCTTCTGCCGCACGAGCAGCCGGTCGTAAAGCGTGCCGGAGGAGGCCCCCGCAAACTGCTTCACGTCGTCGTAGATCACGTAGATCGGTACCGCGCGGTCGAGAAAGCCGCAGAGCACGTCGGGCAGGATGTTCTCGGTAAAGGCGATCACCGAATCCGGATTGAAGCCGCGCATATAGGTGAGCAGCCGCGGATCCATGCTGAAATCGGCCTTGGCCTTGAAGAGCAGCGTGGCGAAGCCTTCCGCCTGCAGCGCCGTCGTCAATGCGTCGATCTCCTGGCTCTCCCAGGGGCTGCAGACGTCGGGCACGATCATGCCGACGAGATGCGAGCGGCCGGTCACCAGCGAACGCGCCGCCATGTCGGGCGTGTAGTTCAGTTCCCGCGCCACCTGCAGGATGCGGTCGCGCTTTTCCGGCTTCAGCGAAGCGTTCGGGTTGAAGGCCCGCGAAACCGCCACGCGGGAAACATTGGCCTCGCGCGCCACCTGGTCTGCGGTGGCTCGGGCAGCTTTCTTGTCGGCGCGCTCGTTCATCGATCCGTCACAAAATGAAAACGTGTTCATTCACAAAAGAGAGCAATGCGGCGATTTCGTCAAGCGGAATAGGTGTTCCGCCAAATTTTACGCGTAGAACACATGATCCATGTTGACAAAGATGAAAGCGTGTTCATTCTTGACCGTCGTCGAGACGCCGAACCTGGAGGAGGGACGGACTGTCGCAACCAGACACATAGGTCCTTGAGAGGATCGACCGGGAGGAGAAAACATGCGTACCAGGTTTCATTCCCTATTGCTCAGCGCAGCCGCGGCCATCGCCTTTGCAGCACCCGTGAGCGCCACCGAACTCAACATTACCTGCCGCTGCATCATCGGCGGCGTAAACAGCGGCATGGCCGAGTGGATCGAAAAGAAGGTCATTCCGGCCTTTACCGAGAAGATGAAGGCCGAAGGCAAGGACGTCACCGTCAAGCTCACCCAGTTCGGCGGTGAGGACGAGCAGCTGACGCAGCAGCTCGCGCTCGATTTCTCCACCGGCGCCGGCCCGGATGTCTCCGGCTTCGACGGCTTCCTGATCCCGAGCTTCGTCCAGGGCAATCTCCTGAAGTCGCTCGAGGAAGTGGCCGGCCCAGACGTTCCGAAATGGGAAGGCTGGCAGCATATTTCCGACGGCACCAAGGCGCTGATGAGCTACCAGGGCAAGCCCTATGGCATCGCGCTCGGCACCGACGCCCGCATGATCTTCGTGCGCAAGGACCTGTTCAAATCGGCCGGCCTCGATGCCGACAGCTGGCAGCCGAAGTCCTGGGACGAGTTGCTCGACGCCGCCCGCAAGATCAAGGCGGCCGCCCCCGACAGCTTCCCGTTGCAGCTCAATGCCGGCGTCTCCATGGGCGAGGCGACGACGATGCAGGGCTACTGGATGGCGCTGCTCGGCACCGGCGAACAGGTCACCGACGACAGCGGCAAATATATCGTTTCGAGCCAGGGCATTCTCGACACGTTGAAGCTCTACAAGACCATCTATGTCGACGACAAGCTCGGCGACCAGCGCGCGCAGCTGCTGGCCGACGGCCGCAACCGCACCTTCGCCAATTTCCGCGACGGCAAGACGGCGATGCTCGTCGAGGGCGACTGGTTCTATCGCTCGGTGACAGCGCCCGGCGCCGAATTCGCCGTTGCCGATCGCGACAACAACATGACCTGGAAGAAGATGCCGGCCGCGGCGCCCGGCAAGGGCCTGCGCGGCCAGGACTTCGTCACCATGTCCGGCGGCACCGGCTTCGTCATCAATCCGCATACGGACGCGCCTGCCGAATCCTGGGCGCTGCTGTCCTTCATGAACAGCAAGGAGCAGCTCGACGCCTTCCAGGAAATCCAGCCGGCCATCCGCATCCGCGACGACGTGGCAATCCCGAACTCGCCGTTCCTGACGGAAACGGCGACGACCCTGCTGCCGATCACCACGGCCCGTCCGAACGACGCCAACTACAACAAGGTCTCGACCGAGATCCAGCGCATGACGGAAAGCGTCGTTTCCGGCGAGCTCTCGCCTGAGGACGCGATGGCCCAGTACAAGGCGGCCGTCATCGCCATCGTCGGCGAAGAAAACACCGTCAGCACGCTCTAAAGCCAATGCGGGATACGGTCTCAGCGAGGCCCTCATCCCGCTTCGATCCAACGACAGAGCGCCCGGCTGCCATCCGTGGCCGGGCTCCCGATCCAGGATATGGGCATGAAACGCGCATGAAGAAATTCTCCCTGCTTTCGACGCGCGCCGGCGCGCTTTTCCTGGCACCGGCGTCGGCCCTCGTCGGGGTCTTCGTCATCATTCCCTTCTTCTGGGTGATCTTCGTATCCTTCACCAACCGCACGCTGCTCGGCCGCACGGCCGTCGACCCCGATTTCGTCGGCCTGCAGAACTATTTCGCGCTCTTCAATCCCACGACCTTCTTTACCCGCGGCCAGTTCGGTTTCTCGCTGATCCTGACGATCCAGTTCGTGCTGCTCTCGGCCCTCATCGGCCAGGCGCTGCTCGGCCTGCTGCTCGCCTGGCTCAGCCAGACAGTCACGCCGACGCTCAAGTCCTTCCTGCAAACAGCCGTCATCGCCGCCTGGATCCTGCCGGAGGTGGTGATCGGCTTCGCCTGGTTCGCCTTCCTCGACTACGACAACGGCACGCTCAACATGATCCTGCGCGGCCTCGGCCTGCCGCCCGGCGACTGGCTGTTGCAGCAACCCTTCTGGGTGATCGTGTTCTTCAACACCTGGCGGGGTGCCGCCTTCTCGATGATGCTGTTCAACTCGGCCTTCCAGTCGATCCCGCCAAGTTATTTCCAGGCGGCAGATGTGGCCGGCGCCACCTCCTGGCAGAAGCTGCGCGACATCGCGCTGCCGCTGATCCGCGGCCATGTCGTCACCGACCTGATCCTCATCACCATGTGGACCTTCAACGTCTTCACGCCATTCCTGCTCACCCATGGCGGACCGTCCTATCGCACCGAGATCCTCTCGATCTACACCTACCGCATCGCCTTCAAGGACTTCGAGTTCGGCAAGGGCGCTGCCGTCGGCGTCGTCATCATGCTGATCAACCTGGCATTCGCCCTCGTCTATCTTCGGCTTGCCCACAAGAAGCCGGTGGAGGCGGAATGATGCGGAAGAAAACTCAAAACATCTTCGTGCGGCGCACGATCTTTGCGGCCGCCGCCACCTTTCTCGGCACTGTCTTCGCGCTGCCGCTCGCCTGGTTCATCTTCGCACCGTTCAACGCGCGTGCCGAACTCGGGCTCGCGATCCCCTCGCCCTTCACGCTCTCGAACTTCGCCACCGTCTTCCAGAACACGTTTGCGATGCAGGCACTGCTGAATAGCCTGATCCAGGCGGCGGGCGGCGTGGTGCTGGTCGGCGCGGCGGCGACGCTTGCCGCCTATGCCCTCTCGCGCTCGCCGATCCCCGGCAAGGGCGCGGTCACCTATATCCTGCTGCTCTTCTCGTCGGTCGTTTCAGGCTCGGCGGCGATGGTACCGATCTTCCTGATCATCTCGGCGGCCGGGCTGATCGATACCCATCTCGCCGTGATCCTCGTCTTTGCCGGCGGGCTGCTGCCGACGGCGATGTTCATTCTGCGCGATTTCATCGACGCCATTCCACGTTCCTATGAGGAGAGCGCAATGGTCGCCGGCGCCTCGCCGCTCCAGGCCTTCTTCGATGTGGCGCTGCCGGTCATCCGGCCGGGCATCGTCGTGGTCGTCGTCTGGGCCTTCGTCAACATCTGGGGCAGCTTCCTCATTCCCTTCATCCTGCTGCGCAGCGACAAGCTGATGCCGGCGTCGGTCGCCATCTATTCCTTCTATTCGGAGGCCGGCACGCCGATCGTCACGCTGCTTGCCGCCTATTCGCTGATCTACTCCCTGCCGGTCATCGCCCTCTATCTCTTCGTGAATTGGAAATTCGGTTTCCGGTTCTTCGGTGGCATCAAGTCGTAATCGGAAATCTGTCATGGCCTCTGTCGAATTCCAGAACATCTCCAAGACCTTCGGCGCCTTCGTCGCCGTGCCCGATATCAGCTTCCAGATCGCGGATGGCGAATTCATCTGCCTGCTCGGCCCATCGGGCTGCGGCAAGACGACGAGCCTGCGCATGATCGCGGGACTCGAAACCCCGACCTCCGGCCGGGTGATGATCGGCGGCCGCGACGTCACCTACCTGCATCCGAAGGACCGCGGCATCTCCATGGTCTTCCAGGACTATGCGCTCTACCCGCACATGAACATCGCCGACAACATCGCCTATCCTCTCAAGGTACGCGGCGAGCAGGAGACCAAGCGCCATGCCCGGGCCAAGGAAGTCGCCGATGTCCTGAAGATTGGCGACCTGATGAAGCGACTGCCGAGCCAGATCTCCGGCGGCCAGCAGCAGCGCACGTCGCTGGCGCGTGCGCTCGTCTATCCGAGCGAGGTCTATCTTTTCGACGAACCGCTTTCGAACCTCGACGCGAAGCTCCGGCTCGAAGCGCGCGGCTTTCTCAACCACCTGCAGCGCGACATGGGCATGACCGCGGTGTACGTCACCCACGATCAGGCCGAGGCCATGGCGCTTGCGACCCGCATCGCCGTCATGGACAAGGGCCGGATCGTTCAGTTCGCGCCACCGATCGAGATCTACCGCCGGCCGGCAACGACCTTCGTCGCCAACTTCGTCGGCAATCCGCCGATGAACCTGGTGCCGGTCGAGGCATCCATCGGCGAAGGCGCATTGCACCTGAAGGCCGATGGCCTCCAGCTTGCATCGATCACGCTCACGGACGCGTTCACCAAGGCGGCAAAATCAGGCAAGATGACGCTCGGCGTCCGCCCCGAACATCTGCGCATTGCTGCCGCGGGTGACCCGAACGTGGTTTCCGGCGAACTCTTCGCCAACGAGAACATGGGACCGGAGAGCCTCGTCACGTTGGAGCGCGGCGACAACGGTCGCGTCACCGCGCGCATCTTCACCGACGACGAGATCAAGGTCGGAACATCAGTCCATCTCGCCTTCGACGCCAGGCACATCACCCTCTTCGACGACAGCGGCGCCCGTATTCCCGCCGCCGACGAGCGCTGAGGCAACCATGCAGGAGTTTTCCATCCGGATCACCCGGCAGCATCAGGCGGCCGATCCCTATTTCTACCTCCCCTTCGAGGTGCCCGATGGGGTGACGCGCATCGAGGCCACGCTAAGCTATCCGAAAGCGGAGGATTGCATCATCGATCTCGGCGCGCTCGATCCGCGGGCGACCGACTATCCGACCAGCCAAGGTTTTCGCGGCTGGAGCGGCGGGGCGCGCGACCGCTTCTTCATCGCCACCGATGACGCCACGCCCGGCTACATTCACGGCCAGATACCGCCCGGCCGGTGGAAGGTGATGCTCGGTCTCTACAAGATCCCCGAAGATGGCGCCGAGGTTCTCGTGACGGTCGATTTCGACAAGAGCCCGCGTCCGATTGCTCCGCAACCGGAAAGAACCTTCCCCGTGCGCAGACAGGCCGGCTGGTATCGCGGCGATCTGCACTGCCACACCTTCCACTCCGATGCGGCCGGCTCGCCCGAATTGCTGCACGCCGCCGCCAAACAGGCGGGGCTCGATTTTCTTGCGGTTGCCGACCACAACACCATCACCCAGCGGCGCTACTTCCATCCGCACTCGTCCGCCGACCTCGTCTTTGTCCGTGCCATGGAAATCACCACCGCGGTCGGCCACGCCAATGTCTTCGGCGTCGACGCCTGGATCGATTTCCGCATGACGAAGCCGGAACATGCCCACACGCTCGCGCGCCTGGTGCACGAAAGCGACGGCCTGATCTCGGTCAACCACGACAAGCCGACGATCCCCTGGGACTACGAACTGCCTAAGATCGACTGCATGGAGGTCTGGCAATCCCATTGGCTCGCCTGGAACTGGGTGTCGCTGGAGCGCTACCAGCAGCGCCTCGCCTCGGGCCTGAAGATCTCCGCCATCGGCGGCAGCGATTTCCATCAGCCGGCGCGACTGATGCCCGAGGGACCGCTGGTCCTCGCCCGCCCGACGACGGTTCTCTATCTGAATGAGCTTTCCGAAGACGCCGTGCTCGGGGCCATGAAATCAGGCCACGGCTACGTCACGGAAAGCCCAACCGGGCCGCATCTGGAACTCGTTGCCAACGGCCAGCCGATGGGATCGACGGTGGCTGGCCCGGTGGCTGCGGAGGCTTTGGTTCGCGGCGCCGGCGGCGACAGGCTGCTGTGGCTCGACGCGTCAGGCATCGTCAACGAACAGGTGATCGAAGCCGACGATTGGACCGGTCACTATGCCGGTTCGCCTGATCGCTTCCTGCGGACCGAAATCGTCGCCATCGCAAGCCGCGAGACGATCGTTGCCGAGTTCCGCGACGCATTCGCCGGAAAAAGCCTGCCCTGGCAGCTTTCCGAGGAGGATCTTTCGCGCCAGACGATCCGCCGAGCGCTCAGCAACCCGGTCTATTGCCGCGCTGGCTGACGCACGCTTCCTGCTCTCGTTTGCATTGGTTTCCACGGCATCAGCTACCGCCTGCCGTCTGTTGACCTATGGTCATTGGGAACGGGTCGCCCCAGTCTGCCCTTCCCGCAAATTTTTCGTGTGCAGCAATTTTAAGCAGAAATCTTCCGTGCTAATAAATGAGGCATAAGTTCCCTCGACGGCACGTTAGGACACCCATGGCGGCACGCCAGCGCATCATTCCCATAAGGCGGGAATACAATCGTTGGGTCGCCAACCAGACGCTCGAGGACTATGCGCTGCGCTTCACCGCCAAGAGTGCCCGGCGGTTTTCCTCCGAACGCATTTCACAGACCGCCATCGGCGCCATCTCCTTCCTGGCGCTGGAAGCGATCGGCGGCGCCATCACCATGTCCTACGGCACGACCAATGCGATCGTCGCGATCGTTGTCGCCAGCCTGATGATCCTGACTGTCGGGCTGCCGATCAGCCGTTATGCGATCCGCCACGGCGTCGACATCGATCTTCTGACCCGCGGCGCCAGCTTCGGCTACATTGGCTCGACGGTGACCTCGCTGATTTATGCCAGCTTCACCTTCATCCTCTTTGCGATCGAGGCCTCGATCATGTCGGGCGCGCTCGAACTGGCGCTCGGTATTCCCCTGTGGATCGGCTACATCCTGAGCGCAGTCGTCGTCATCCCGCTCGTCACCCACGGCGTGCGGCTGATCAGCAAGTTCCAGCTGATCACGCAGCCGTTCTGGATCGTGCTCAACGTCCTGCCTTTCGTCTTCATTGCCTTCGCCGATTGGGAAAAGGTCGGCACCTGGCTCGCCTATGCGGGCATGCATCACGCATCGGGTCCACCCGGCACCTTCGCGCCGTTCGATCTCGTCGAATTCGGCGCGGCATCTGCCGTGATCTTCGCGCTGATGGCGCAGATCGGCGAACAGGTCGACTTCCTGCGCTTCCTGCCACCGGACGGGCAGCGCAAGCTGCATCATCGCATCGCCGTCTTTCTCGCCGGCTCTGGCTGGGTGATCGTCGGCGCGCCGAAATTGCTCGCAGGCTCCTTCCTGGTGGTGCTGGCGCTTTCGGCCGGGGTGCCATCGACCAAGGCTGCCGATCCGGCGCAGATGTACTACACCGCCTTCGGCTACATGATCCCGTCGGAAACGGCAGCACTGCTGCTGATGGTCGCCTTCGTCGTCGTGTCGCAGTTGAAGATCAACGTCATGAACGCCTATGCCGGGTCGCTCGCCTGGTCGAACTTCTTCTCGCGGCTCACCCACAGCCACCCGGGCCGCGTCGTTTGGCTGGTGTTCAACGTCGCGATCGCGCTTCTGTTGATGGAACTCGGCATCTACCGGCTGCTCGAGGAAACGCTCGGCGTCTTCTCGATCATCGCCATGGCCTGGCTCTGCACGATTTCGGCCGACCTCTTCGTCAACAAGCCGCTTGGTTTGTCGCCGCCGGGCATCGAATTCAAGCGGGCCCATCTCTATGACATCAACCCTGTCGGCCTCGGCGCCATGGCGATCTCGGCGACGGTGGCACTGACAGCGCATTTCGGCGCCTTCGGCGAAATCGCTGCCTCGCTCGCCCCCTATATCGCGCTAGTCGCCGCCTTCATCGCCTCGCCTGCGATCGCTTTGGCGACCGACGGCAAGTTCTACCTCGCGCGCAAGCCGCGCCGGAGTTGGGCGAACCGGACGGACATCACCTGCTCGATCTGCGAGCACCCGTTCGAACCGGAGGACATGGCCTGGTGTCCTGCCTATGCGGCGCCGATCTGCTCGCTCTGCTGCTCGCTCGATAGCCGCTGCCATGACATGTGCAAGCCGAAGGCGCGCTTCAACACCCAGGTCGCGACCGTTGCCAACGCACTGCTTCCCCGCACCGTCACCGAGAAGCTCGCGACGCGGCTCGGCCGCTACGCCATCTCCGCGGTGCTGTCGATCGCCGGTATCGGCCTCATCCTCGCAATGATCGCGCATCAGGCGGCCGGCGCATCCCCGGAGGTCGCGGCCGTCGTCGAACGCACCGTCGCCGTCGTCTTCTTCGTCTTTGCCATGCTCGCCGGCATCGTCTCGTGGTTCTACGTGCTTGCCCATGACAGCCGGGTGGTCGCCGAGGAAGAATCCTCCCGGCAGAACACGTTGCTCCTGAAGGAAATCGCCGCCCACAAGAAGACCGACGCCGCCCTGCAGCAAGCGAAGGAAACGGCGGAGGCCGCCAACCGCGCCAAGAGCCGCTATGTCGTTGGCCTCAGCCATGAACTCCGAACGCCACTCAACGCCGTGCTCGGCTACGCCCAGGTGCTGGAGCGCGACGAGACGATCCCTCCGGCGCGCCAGGGCGCGATCAAGGTCATCAAGCGCAGCGCCGACCATCTCTCCGGTCTGATCGACGGTTTGCTGGATATCTCGAAGATCGAGGCCGGCAAGCTGCAGGTCTATTCCAACGAGATCAACATTCACGACTTCCTCGACCAGATCGTCGAGATGTTCCGGCCGCAGGCATTGGCCAAGGGCATCAGCTTCGAGCACGAGCGCGCCGCCAGCCTGCCACGCTACGTGAAGACCGACGAGAAGCGCCTGCGCCAGATCCTCGTCAACCTCCTTTCCAACGCATTGAAGTTCACCGAGCGCGGCGGAATTCGTCTGGATGTCACCTATCGCAGCCAGGTGGCGACCTTCACCATTGCCGACAGCGGCCGCGGCATTGCCGACAAGGACCTGCCGCGCATCTTCGATCCCTTCCAGCGCGGCGAGGCCGAACATCAAGGCGGCATGCCGGGCCTCGGCCTTGGCCTCACGATCACGCGGCTTTTGACGCAGACGCTTGGCGGCGAAATTTCAGTCACCAGTGCGCTCGGGCAAGGCACCAGCTTCCGGGTGCGGCTGATGCTGTCGGCGGTCGATCGTCCGCTACCTCCCGCAGCCCCGCGCCGCATCACCTCCTATCTCGGCCCGCGCCGCACCATCATTGTCGTCGACGACAACGCCGACCATCGTGACCTGATGCGCGAGATCCTCGTGCCGATGGACTTCACGGTGCTGACCGCCGCCTCCGGAGCCGATTGCCTGGCGCTGCTTCAAGACCTCGGCGCCGACCTCTTTCTCATCGATATCTCGATGCCGGGCATGAGCGGCTGGGAGCTTGTCGATCGGCTGCGTCAGGGCGGACAGGTCGCGCCGATCATCATGCTGTCGGCCAATATCGGCGACGGTTCGGCGACCGGAGCGTTCCGCGGCCACAGCGACACGCTCGCCAAGCCCTTCCCCGTCGGCCAACTCGCCGACAAGCTCGCTGTGCACCTTGGCCTTACCTGGGTTCACGAGGGAGAGGAGAAGCAAGCCGGCCCGGCACCGGCCACAAAACCGCTGATGCGCCCCGACGCCTATCACGTCGAAGAACTGATCCGCCTTGGAGAGATCGGCTACGTCAGGGGCATCGAGGCCAAGCTGACGGAGATTGCCCTGCAGCCTGAACACCAGCCCTTCGCCGAGGCCGCCCGCGCCTATGTGCAGGCCTTCGACCTCTCGGGCTACGACGCTTTCCTCAAGAACAACGCGGCCAACGGAGACGACGCCCATGGCTGAGACCAGCGACCGCCGCGACATCGTGCTTCTCGTCGACGATTCCCCGGAGGCGCTCGGCTTCCTGACGGAAGCGCTGGAGCAATCCGGCTTTTCCGTGCTGATCGCGACCTCCGGCAACGCCGCCCTTTCGATTGCCGAGCGCATCACGCCCGACGTCATCCTGCTCGATGCCGTCATGCCCGGCATCGACGGCTTCGAGACCTGCCGCCGCCTCAAGGGCAACGCCGCTGTCGGCCAGACGCCCGTGCTGTTCATGACCGGGCTGACAGAGACCGAACACGTGGTGCGCGCGCTTGAAGCCGGCGGCGTCGACTATCTGACCAAGCCGATCAACATCGACGAGTTGAGGGCGCGCATCCGCGTCCATCTCTCCAATGCCCGCTCGGCCCAGAGCGCACGGGTCGCCCTCGACGCGGCCGGCCGTCATCTGCTCGCGGTGCGTAGCGACGGGAGCGTCTGCTGGTCGACGCCGCAGGCAACGCGTCTCGTCAACGCCGCAACCGGCCGCGACGATGGCATGGCAATCGTCACCCGGCGCATCGCGGGCTGGATGGCAAGCCGCCTGCGCGCCAGCGTGCCCGAAGACGGCAGCTTCACGCTCGACCAGCCCGAGCAGTCGTCGCTGCAGATATCCTTCCTCGGCTCGATCGGTCCGAATGAACACCTCTTCCGCCTCACGGCCGAAAGTCGCCGCTCAGACGATGCGGTGTTGCGTCAGCACTTCGCATTGACCCCCAGGGAATCGGAGGTGCTGCTCTGGATCGCCAAGGGCAAGGCGAACCGCGACATCGGCGAGATCCTCGGCCTGAGCGCGCGCACGGTCACCAAGCATCTGGAGCAGATCTATGTGAAGCTCGGCGTCGAGAACCGGGCATCCGCCGCGGTGAAAGCCACGCAGGTTCTGCACGGAATATGACGCCGCGAACGGAACATCCGCCGCCGTCACACGTTCGGCTGGTTATCCAGATGCCCTTTTTGTAAGATCGACGCCCTGGAGGGAGGGTTGCGTCCATGCCCCAATGGTTGCTGCTTGTCGCCATGACCGCACTCGCTGCCGGCGGTGCGCGCGCAGACGAAGGCGCGTTCCTGAAGACGCTCGGCGGCAACTGGGCGGGAACAGGAACGGTGCGCATCCGCACCAACCTGTCACCGGTCAATGTCACCTGCAGCTTCAATTCCGAGGCCAGCGGCCTTGCCCTGTCGATGGAGGGCGTCTGCCGCGGCCTGCTCGTGATCTCGCGCTCGGTCGACGCGAAGCTGCGCTATTCCGGCTCGACCTATAGCGGCTCCTATCTCGGCCCGCGCGGCGGGCGCGCCGGCCTTAATGGCAGCCGGCGCGGCGACGCGATCAACCTCACCATCCGCTGGGCCAAGGAAGTCAACGGCGACCGCAGCGCCGACCTCACCTTGCGCAAGATCGGCGCCAATGGAATGCGGTTGACGACCATCGATGTCGATCCCGCTTCGGGAAAGCGGGTGGTGACGAGCGAGATCAATCTCAAGCGAAAATAGGCCGCCCCACCGGAGCGGCCTTGGCCGGCGATCAGGCCGCAGCCGTGGTGCGATTGTCGAAGTCGGTGGTCCATTGCAGCGACGGGCGCTCGCCGCAGCGCTCGACCCAGGCATTGACGACGGCGCTATCGGGCGTTGCCGCCGGATACCAGGCAAAGGGCGAGTGCAGCAGAAGGTCGACGGCCGTATAGCGGTCGCCCATCAGATAGGGACTGTCCTTCAAGGCGTTTTCGAGCCGCTCTGCGATTTCCGCCGGGCCGCGGAACGTGGCGTCGAGATAGGGGTGCGAGAGCCCGGCAGCGTGGGTGATCAGTACCGGCTCGACGACGCCGGCATACCAGGCAAGCCAGCTCAGATATCGGCCGCGCTGCGGGTCGCCTGCGACCGGCGCCATCTGCTTTTCCGGAAAGAGATCCGTCAGGTACTGGATGATCGCGATGCTCTCCCAGAGCACGACGCCGTCATGGACGAGCAGCGGAACCTTGCCTTCCGGATGCGGGTTCTTCGGATCCTTGCGGCCGCTGCCATCGCCTCGAGTGATATCGACGATCTCGATCGCGACCTTGTCCACGGCATCGAGTTCGCGAAGCAGGGTGATGATGCGCGACGAGCGCGAGCGCGGGGCGTGAAAGAGTGTCAGCATGGTCTGGTTCCTCGGTTGCGTTTGGCAATGCGGATCTTATACAGTCGGCCAACTGCCAGTTTTCGTCAGTAGGCTTCCTCTATCCTCCAAAGTCATGGCCCGCAGTGATCGTCTGTTCCGCCTGCTCCAGGCGCTTCGCACACTCCCCTCCCCGGTAACGGCCGCGCGCCTCGCCGAGGAAACGGGCGTGTCGTTGCGCTCGCTCTATCGGGACATCGACAGCCTGCGCGCCGCCGGCGCCGTCATCGACGGCGAGCGCGGCTTCGGCTACCGGCTGACGGAGGACATCGCCTTGCCGCCACAGACTTTCACGCGCCTGGAGATCGAGGCACTGGTGCTCGGCCTTGCCGAGGTGCAGCACATGGGAGAGCCGGATCTCGCGGCCGCAGCAGGCGCCGTGCTTTCCAAGATAACGGCGACATTGCCCGATCGGTTGCAGCGCCAGGCGCTGCATGCGGCATCGCAGGTCTACCGCTTCGAGCGCCGGGAGCCGCCGGTTGCCGATGTCGCTCTTTTGCGTGAGGCCTGCTGGCAGGAGCGCGCAGTCATGATCGGCTATGTCGACGCCGACCAGCAGCGGACCGAACGACAGGTCCTGCCGCTGGCGATCGTCTATCTCGAGCGGATGCTGGTGCTGCTTGCCTGGTGCTGCCTGCGCCAGGATTTCCGCAAGTTCCGCGTCGACCGCATCGTCGATGTCGCGATGACGGAGGAGAGTTTCCGCCCGCGCCGGGTGCCGATGCTCCGGGATTTCGTCGCCTATCTGAACGCCGGTGCGCCTGAGACGTCGAAGATGACCTTGAGCGGCCAATAACCCAAACGAAAACGCGGCCCGTGTTGCCACGAGCCGCGTCCGGACTGCTTTCGCAGTCATGCCTTGGGAGGCAAACTTATTCAGCCGGCTGCAGTGCCGGCTGGGGCAGCGCTTCCGGCGTGCGACCGCCAAGAACGGCCGCCATCTGCGCTTCATCCAGTTCGCCTTCCCACTTCGCTACGACGATGGTTGCGACCGCATTGCCGACGAAGTTGGTCAGCGCCCGGCATTCCGACATGAAGCGATCGATGCCGAGGATCAGCGCCATGCCGGCGACCGGTACGGCCGGGACGACCGAAAGCGTCGCAGCCAGCGTGATGAAACCGGCGCCGGTGATGCCGGCAGCACCCTTGGAGCTCAGCATCGCGACGAGCAGCAGCAGCACCTGATCGCCGAGCGACAGCGGGATATCCATCGCCTGGGCGATGAAGAGCGCGGCCAGCGTCATGTAGATGTTGGTGCCGTCGAGGTTGAAGGAGTAGCCGGTCGGGATGACCAGGCCGACGACCGAGCGCTTGCAGCCGGCCTTTTCCATCTTGCTCATCAGGCCCGGAAGGGCTGCTTCCGACGAGGAGGTGCCGAGAACGAGCAGCAGCTCTTCCTTGATGTAGCGGATGAGCGCCACGATCGAGAAACCGTTGTAGCGGGCAACGGCGCCGAGAACGATGAACACGAAGAGGAAGGACGTGATGTAGAAGGTGCCGATCAGCATCGCGAGGTTGGCGATCGAGCCGACGCCGTACTTGCCGATGGTGAACGCCATCGCACCGAAGGCGCCGATCGGGGCCGCCTTCATCAGGATGCCGACGAGCTTGAACACCGGCAGCGTCAGCGCGTGCAGGAAGTCGACGACGGGCTCGGCCTTCTTGCCGACCATGGCGAGCGACAGGCCGAAGAGCACGGAGATGAACAGCACCTGCAGAATGTCGCCATCGGCGAAGGCACCGACCAGCGTCGTCGGGATGATACCCATCAGAAAGCCGGTGATCGTCTGCTCATGCGCCTTCTCGGCATAGGTCGTCACGGCCTTGACGTCGAGCGAAGCCGGATCGATGTGCATGCCGGCGCCCGGCTGGACGACATTGGCGACGATCAGGCCGATGATCAGCGCGAGCGTCGAAAACGTCAGGAAATAGATCATCGCCTTGCCGGCGACGCGGCCGACCTTGGCAAGATCGGTCATGCCGGCAATGCCGGTCGCGACCGTCAGGAAGATGACCGGCGCGATGATCATCTTGACGAGACGGATGAAGGCGTCGCCGAGGGGCTTCAGTTCCGTGCCGAGCGACGGATAGAAATGGCCGAGCAGGATGCCGGCGGCGATCGCCACCAGAACCTGGACATAGAGATGGCGATAGAAAGGTGTCTTGCCGCGCGGTTCCGCGGATTGTTCGATAATCATGAGATCCTCCACTGGACCCAGTCCGGCGTCATGCCGGGCCTCCCGGGTCAATTTCCGATGCGCGACAGCGCGGGCTGTCATGAGGATGTCATTTGCAACGGCCGTGCCAGTTCGCCGCGGCAGGAACCAAGCCTTTGAATTGATGAGGATGTTTTGTGCGGGCGGCTTGGTGCGCACAAAGAGTTGAGCGGATTTCCGCACAGCCCATCTGGAAGCCTGAGCGAAAAAATGCACAATTGGGCTATGTTCGATGCCCTCTCCGCCCCCTTCAATCTGGCAGATCTCGACCAGTCGATGCGCCGCACCTGGCTGGTCTTTGCCGGCCTTGCCGTCGCGCTGCTTGTCGCCGCGCTGCTGCTTGCCGGCGAATACGGCCGAAGCCAGGCGCTCGAAACTGTCGATGCCCAGAGCCGGATCGATGCCAATCTGAAGGCCTCGCTGCTGCGCGCCGTGCTCGAGCGCCAGCGCTCGACGCCGCTGGTGCTGGCCGACGATGTCGAGGTGAAGGCGGCCCTTTCGACCCGCAGCCCAGCGGCGCTGCAGCGGCTGGACGAGAAGCTTCAGGCGCTCGCCACCAATACGGATGCCGCCGTCATCTACGTGATCGGCCTTGATGGCGTCGCGGTCGCTGCCAGCAATTGGCGCGAGCCGACGAGTTTCGTCGGCAACGACTATGCCTTCCGCGAATATTTCCGCATGGCGATGCGCGACGGCAAGGCCGAGCATTTCGCCATGGGCAATGTCAGCAAGCGGCCCGGCCTCTATATCTCCCGGCGGGTCCAGGGCCCTAACGGTCCGATCGGCGTCGTCGTCGCAAAGCTCGAGTTCGACGACGTGGAAGCCGAATGGTTCGCCTCCGGCAAGCCGGTCTACGTCACCGACCGGCGCGGCATCGTGCTGATCACCAGCTTCCCCTCCTGGCGCTTCATGACGACGAGGACCATTCCACGCGACCGTGTCGCCGCCATCCGTGACAGCCTGCAGTTCGGCGATGCCTCGCTGCTGCCGCTGCCCTTCCGAGACATCGAGCCGACGAGCGACGGCTCCAGCGAGTTGCGCGCGCTTTTGCCCGGCGACAGCGAACGGCGGTTCCTCCGGGTCGAAACCATGGTGCCGACCACAAGCTGGCGGCTGGAGCAACTGGCGCCGCTCGACGGCGCAATCTCGGCGGCAACCCGCGAGGCCCGGCTGATTGCGCTCGCCCTCCTCGCACCGCTGCTCGCCCTTACCGCCTTTCTCCTGCGCCGCCGCCAGACGCTGGCGCTCGTCTCAGCGCGCGATCGCGCCGCCCGCGACGAGTTGGAAACCCGTGTGGCGGAGCGCACCCATGATCTCAGCCTTGCCCGCGATCATCTCGAAACGGAGATCGCCGACCATCGGCGCACCGGCGAAAAGCTGCAGGCGGTGCAACAGGAGCTCGTCCAGGCGAACCGGCTGGCGATCCTCGGCCAGGTAGCAGCCGGCGTCGCCCACGAGATCAACCAGCCGGTCGCGACCATCCGCGCCTATGCCGACAACGCCCGCACCTTCCTTGACCGGGGCCAGCAGCAGACGGCGGTCGAGAACCTCGTCAGCATCGCCGAACTGACCGACCGGGTCGGCACCATCACCGACGAACTCAGAAGCTTTGCCCGCAAGGGCCGCTTCGTCGCCGAACCGACGCCGATGCGCGACGTGATCGAAGGGGCGATGTTGTTGCTGCGCAGCCGCTTTGCCGGCCGCATGGATGCGATCGTCATCGACCTGCCGGAAAATGGCCTCCGCGTGCTCGGCAGCCGCATCCGGCTGGAACAGGTGCTGATCAATCTTCTCCAGAACGCGCTGGAAGCGCTCGGCGCGCGCGGCGATGCCGAGATCCGCGTGCGCTGCGAGGACAGCACCTCCGGGACGGTTTCGCTCGTCGTTGCCGACAACGGCCCGGGCATTGCCCCGCATATCCGCGAGGATCTGTTCACGCCGTTCAACACCTCGAAGGACGAGGGCCTCGGCCTCGGCCTTGCCATCTCCAAGGAGATCGTCGCCGATTATGGCGGCGATATCACCGTCGACACCAGCGACAAGGGCACCGTCTTCACGGTTCGCCTGAAGAGGGCCTGAGCGATGCAGCCGACCGTCTATCTCGTCGACGACGATACCCATCTGCGCAAGGCGATGACGCAGACGCTGGAACTCGCCGGCCTCACCGTCATCCCGTTTGCCAGCGCCGCCGAAGCGTTGAAGACGCTCGATGCCAATTTCGACGGCATCGTCGTCAGCGATATCCGCATGCCGGGCATCGACGGCCTCGCCTTCTTCCGCCGTATCGAAGCCTTCGACGCAGACCTGCCGGTGATCCTGGTGACCGGTCATGGGGATATCCCGATGGCGGTGCAGGCGCTTCAGGACGGCGTCTACGACTTCATCCCAAAACCCTTTGCCGCCGATCGGCTGGTGCAAAGCGTGCACCGGGCGCTCGAAAAACGCCGGCTCGTGATGGAAAACCGCGCGCTGAAGCGGGCCGCAGAGACGGCCGGCGACAGCCTGCCGCTGATCGGCCAGACGCCAGCCATGGAGCACCTGCGCCAGACCATCCGGCACATCGCCGATACCGATGTCGACGTGCTCGTCGCCGGCGAGACCGGCAGCGGCAAGGAGGTGGTGGCGACGCTGCTTCACAATTGGAGCCGCCGCCGTAACGGCAACTTCGTGGCGCTGAATTGCGGCGCGCTCCCCGAAACGGTCATCGAAAGCGAACTCTTCGGCCATGAACCGGGCGCCTTCACCGGCGCCTTGAAGAAGCGTATCGGACGGATCGAGCATGCGAGCGGCGGAACGCTGTTCCTCGACGAGATCGAGGCGATGCCGCCGGCAACGCAGGTGAAGATGCTGCGCGTTCTGGAAGCGCGTGAGATCACGCCGCTTGGCACCAACCAGGTTCGTCCGGTCGATATCCGCGTCATCGCGGCCGCCAAGATCGATCTTGGCAATCCGGCGGAGCGTGGCGATTTTCGCGAGGACCTCTACTTCCGATTGAACGTCGTGACGCTGTCGATCCCGCCGCTGCGCGAACGCCGTGACGATATCCCGCTACTCTTCTCGCACTTCCTGACCCGGGCGGCCGAGCGCTTCAAGCGCGACGTGCCGATGATCTCTCCGGCCGTACAACGGCATCTGATGACGCATGCCTGGCCGGGCAATGTGCGTGAACTCTCGCATTTTGCCGAGCGGGTGGCGCTTGGTGTGGAAGGTCCGCTGGGCCAAACGGTTGCGCCGGTCGAACAACCCGGATTTGCGCTGCCGGAACGGCTTGAACGCTACGAGGCGGAGATCCTGAAGGAGGTGCTGCGCGCCCAGCGCGGCGACGTCAAGGCGACGATCGAGGCGCTCGGCATCCCGCGCAAGACCTTCTACGACAAGCTCCAGCGCCACGGCATCAACCGCGCCGACTATGCCGAGCGGACAGCACCGGAAAAGGCCGGCCGCTAGCGCCAAATTCGAATCCGAAAACACACGCACTAGGTGCATCTTTGTCGACAGGCGAATTCACGCTTGACGACCCGGGCCGTTCGATGGCTATGATCTAGGCATTCACCAGGGGGGTCCCGCAAGGGGCTGAGATTCTGCTGGATGGCCGGCTTGCCGGCTATAGCGCAGTGACCCGTTGAACCTGATCCAGTTCATACTGGCGTAGGGACGGTGCAGATATCGAAGCCAGGATTCCGTGCGGTGAGCACCTGGCGGAGCGTCTTTCATCTTTCCGGCATCAGAACTGGGTCTCCAATCGCAAACTTGGAGCCTCGTCATGAATATTGCCACCAAACCCGCAGCCCTCACGGTCACGCAAGGCCCGCTTCCGGCCTCCCGAAAGATCCACAAGCCGGGCGTTCTTCATCCGGATATTCGCGTGCCGATGCGCGAGATTGCTCTGCACCCGACCTCGGGCGAGCAACCGGTCACGGTCTATGACTCCTCCGGCGCCTATACCGCCGACGGTGCCGAGATCCGCATCGAGGACGGCCTGCCGCGGCTGCGCCGCAACTGGATCGTCGACCGCGGCGATGTCGAGACCTATGAGGGACGGACGGTTCGTCCCGAAGACAACGGCTTCGTGAGCGGCGACCGCCTGACGCCAACCTTCCCGTTCCAGCATGCGCCGCTGAAGGCCACGGGTGGCCGGGCAGTGACGCAGCTTGCCTATGCCCGCGCCGGCATCATCACGCCGGAGATGGAGTTCGTGGCGATCCGCGAGAACCTCGGCCGCGACGCGGCGCGCGCGAAGGCCCGCGACGGCGAAAGTTTCGGCGCCCACGTTCCCGATCACGTGACGCCCGAATTCGTGCGCCAGGAAATCGCCAGCGGCCGCGCTATCCTGCCCGCCAACATCAACCATCCGGAATCCGAACCGATGATCATCGGCCGGAACTTCCTGGTGAAGATCAACGCCAATATCGGCAACTCCGCCGTCACCTCGTCGATGGCCGAGGAAGTCGAGAAGATGGTCTGGGCGACGCGCTGGGGTGCCGACACGGTCATGGACCTTTCGACCGGCCGCAACATTCACAACATCCGCGAATGGATCATCCGCAACTCGCCGGTTCCGATCGGCACCGTGCCGCTCTACCAGGCGCTGGAAAAGGTCAACGGCATTGCCGAGGACCTCACCTGGGAAGTCTATCGCGACACCCTGATCGAGCAGGCCGAACAGGGCGTCGACTATTTCACCATCCATGCCGGCGTCCGCCTGCACTACATCCCGCTTACCGTCGATCGCGTCACCGGCATCGTCTCGCGTGGCGGCTCGATCATGGCCAAGTGGTGTCTGCATCATCACCGCGAGAGCTTCCTCTACGAACATTTCGAGGAAATCTGCGACATCTGCCGCGCCTATGACGTCTCCTTCTCGCTCGGCGACGGCCTGCGCCCGGGCTCGATCGCCGACGCCAATGACGCGGCACAATTCGCCGAACTCGAAACGCTCGGCGAACTCACCAAGATCGCCTGGGCCAAGGATTGTCAGGTGATGATCGAGGGCCCCGGCCACGTGCCAATGCACAAGATCAAGGAGAACATGGACAAGCAGCTCGCCGTCTGCGGCGAGGCGCCGTTCTACACGCTCGGACCGCTGACGACGGACATCGCACCCGGCTACGACCACATCACCTCGGGTATCGGTGCTGCGATGATCGGCTGGTTCGGCACAGCCATGCTCTGCTATGTCACGCCGAAGGAGCATCTCGGCCTGCCTGACCGCAACGACGTCAAGGTCGGCGTCATCACCTACAAGATCGCCGCCCACGCAGCCGACCTCGCCAAGGGGCATCCGGCAGCCCAGGTGCGCGACGACGCGCTGTCGCGCGCCCGCTTCGAGTTCCGCTGGGAGGACCAGTTCAACCTCTCGCTCGACCCGGAAACAGCCCGCAATTTCCACGACGAGACCCTGCCGAAGGAGGCGCACAAGGTCGCGCATTTCTGCTCCATGTGCGGCCCGAAATTCTGCTCGATGCGGATCTCGCACGACATCCGTGCCGAGGCGCAGAAGGAAGGGCTGGAGGCGATGGCCGCAAAATACCGCGAGGGCGGCGACCTCTACATGCCGGTGGAAGAGGCGGCTGGCGCGGCCGAGTAGGCGGCAAAGCCCATTGAAGGGGCCGGTCACGGCCCCTTCAATTCGCTCAGGATCTCCCGGTGTTCGCCAACGGTCTCCTCCTCCTTCTTCATGTTCGGGTTTGACCAGAGTGGGAGGCGCGCTACCGACCCGCCCAATCGGCGAACGCGCCCCCCTGTCGAACCCGCGATCATCGGCGTGTTGCGGCCACCGCCATGGGCCCGCACCTTGCGCGGCACCCGAATAGCTTGTCCCCGCGTCGATTGAACGGTATGCAAGGCACTCGCAAAAGTCGCTGTCGCCGAAATTCATTCGCGACGCGCTGCAGTCCTATGACGCGCAGAAGGTGTTGCAGAACGACGCAACAACGCCGTTCGCACAAGGAGAAAGACTTGAGGACACGCCTGCTGAGACTGACGGCCCTGTCCATCGGGGTCCTTGCATTCGCAGGCGACCTGCCGCGCGATGGGAGCTTTACCGCGGGCCTTTCCTGGATTTCCGCCGCCCATGCGGACGACGCCAATACCGGCGGCGGGAATGGTGAAGGTGCTCCGGGCGGCGGCGACCAAGGCGGCGAAAACGTCGGGAGCGGCGGCACCGAGGGTGGCGGTGACGGGAGTGGCGGCAACTGGGGCTCCGGCGACGGTAGCGGCGCAGGCCCTGAGCCCGGCCTTGAGCCCGGCGGTACCGGCGCAGGCGGCGGAGGTGCTGCCGTCATCGATCGCAACAGCCACAGCGAGCCCCACTCATCGATGCGCGACTCGCGGGATTACGGACCTGGCGGCAGCACTTGGCACGGCGGCAGCAGCTTCCTGAACCTGTTCCGCCAGACGCCGGAACGGCGCGGCGAAGGGAGCCAGCCTCAATCGTCTGCCCGGCAGAAGACAGTTCACACGAATTGAGAGCCTTGAAGGGAGGTCAACTTCGTTGCAACGAAGGCGGGCCTGCGCTCCTTCTCGAAACCGGACTTCGGATGTGCGTGCAGGAACGGTTTCTGACGCGCGAGAACAGATCAGCGGGGTCAGAATATTACGTTCGAGATACGTCTATCCCGATTGCGACCTGCCCGAGTAAGGCGGCGGAGCCATGGATACAGAGCCTCGTCATTCTCGTCGTGAATCTTCCTAACTTCCTTTCCAGCCGCTGCAAGCAATCCGCTCGACCACATCGAGCAGCACGTTGGCGCCGGCCACCAGATCATCCGGGTCGGTGTGCTCGCGCGGATTGTGGCTGATGCCGTCGCGGCTCGGGACGAAGATCATCGCCGTCGGGGCGATGCGGGCGAGCATCTGCGCATCGTGGCCGGCACCCGAAGTCATGCGCCGGCTTTTGAGGCCTCGTGTGCGTGCCGACGCCTCGATGGCCGCGACGATGGCCGGATCGAAGACCACCGGCTGGAAGCGCGCCAGGCGCTCGACCGAGATCTCGACGCCCTCCTCCTCTGCGACGCGGGCAAGAAAGTCCGCGAGCACCGTTTCCAATGCCTGCAGCCGTTCCTCGTCCGGGTCGCGCAGATCGGCGGTGAAGACCGCGCGCGACGGGATGACGTTGATCGCATCGGGCTCGAAACGCATCGTGCCGATGGTCGCGACGCTCGGCGCGTTCGAGCGTGCGATATGTTCACGCAGAAACAGGCCAACGCGGGCGGCGGCAAGACCGGCATCGCTGCGCATAGCCATCGGCGTCGTGCCGGCGTGGTTGGCGACGCCATCGATGGTGATGCGCTGCCAGGAGATGCCCTGCAGGTTCTCGACCGCACCAATCGCAAAGCCCTCGCGCTGCAGCACCGGCCCCTGCTCGATATGGAGCTCGACATAGGCGTGGGGCTTGAGGAACCCCGGCTCGACGTTGCCGGCATAGCCAATCCGCTCGAGTTCCTCGCCCAGCGACGAGCCATCCGTGCCGATGGTCGCGAGCGCTGCGCCCAGCGGCAGGCCGCCGACATAGACGAGCGAGCCGAGCATGTCGGGCGCAAATCGCACGCCCTCCTCATTGGTAAAGGCGGCAACGACGACCGGTCGGGTCGGCGTCACGCCACGTTCCCGCAACGTCTCGATCACTTCGAGCGCGGCAAGCACGCCGTAGCAGCCGTCATAGATGCCGGCATTGATGACCGTATCGATGTGCGAGCCGAGCAAAACAGGCGCTTCGCCGCCGTTCGCGTCGTCGCGCCAGATGCCGAAGATGTTGCCGATACGGTCGACGGCAACGTCGAGCCCGGCCGCCTCGATCCAGGCGACGAGGCGATCGCGACCGGCCTTGTCGTTGTCGGAGCCGGCGAGCCGGGTCAATCGCCCCTCCGCGTCGCAGCCGATGTCGCCGAGTTCACGGATGCGGCCAATCAGACGCGCGGAGTCGATGGAAGGAAATGGCATCTCTGTCCTGCTTTCATGCGGATTTCGGTTCATGGCCGGCTTTCGGTGGGCGCCAGTCTCTGCCGAACAATCTCGGCGTGATAACGCGCGCCGAAGATCAGGGCGTCGTCGTTGAAGTCGTAACGCGGATTGTGCAGCGGCGCCGACGCCTCGCCATTGCCGATGAAGACGAAACAACCCGGCACGTGCTCGAGGAAGCGCGCGAAATCCTCCGAGCCGGTCATCGGCTCGGCGGCCGTCGCGACATTCGCAGCACCGAACACCGTTTCCGCTGCGGCAAAGGCGTGGCCGGTCAGGGCCGCATCGTTGATCAACGGAACGAACTCGCGGGTGTAGTTGACCTCGACCGCGCAGCCATAGGCATCCGCCGTCCCCTGGGCGATCACTCGCATCTCCGCCTCGATCTTGGCGCTGACCTGCGGGCGGAAGCTGCGGGCATCGCCGAGGATGCGGGCGAGACCGGGTAGCGCGTTGCGCGTGCCGTCGGTCAAAAGCTCGGTGACAGAGACAACGCCGATATCCGTCGGCGACAGGCGGCGCGAGACGATCGTCTGCAGATTGACGACGGTGGCGCAGGCGGCAACCAGCGTCTCATTGCCTGAGTGCGGCCGCGCCGCGTGCCCGCCGACGCCCTTCAGCACGATCTCGAAATTGTCCTCCGCCGACATGATCGCGCCGACCCGGGTCTCGAAACGGCCGACGGGCAACCCCGGCATGTTGTGCAGGCCGTAGATTTCGTCGAAGGGAAAGCGCTCCATCAGCCCGTCGTCGAGCATCGCGAGAGCGCCCTTGCCCCACTCCTCGGCCGGCTGGAAAATGAAACAGGCAGTGCCGTCGAAGCCGCCATCCTCGGCGAGCATCTTGGCGGCGCCGAGCAGCATGGCCGTGTGACCGTCATGGCCACAGGCGTGCATGGTGCCGGGCTTCGTCGAGCGGTAGGGCAGCTCTCCCTGCTCCGGTATCCTGAGCGCATCCATGTCGGCCCGAAGCGCGATCGCGCGGTTGCCGCTGCCCCGTTTCAAGCGGCCGACGACACCGGTGCCTCCGACCCCCTCCACCACCTCGTCGAGCCCGAACTCCCGGAGCTTGGCCGCGACGAAGGATGAGGTACGCTGTTCCTCGAAGCCGAATTCCGGGTGCGCATGCAGGTCGCGCCGCCAGGCAGTCATGTCCTTCACAAGCCGGTCGAAATCCATTTCCGCCATGGCTCACCCTCTCTCGTTCGATGTGTTGGCAACGGTCTCGGGCGACAGGCCGACGAGGGCGGCATAACGCTCGGGGTCGGTCGCGCCCTCGGTATTGATGACGAAGACGCGCGATTGGGCCGTCAATCCGAGCGTCTCCCGTAGCGCCGGATCACGGGCAACCGACAGCAATCCGGCCAGGCCGACGCCGCCGCTTTCGCCGGACACGATCGCTGGATCAGAGCCTGCGGGCCGCGCCAGCCGGTTCATCACCGAAACGGCATCCTCCTCGTCGACGGTCATGAACGCATCGGCGACACGTGACAGGATACGCCAGGCGACGAGCGACGGCTCGTAGCATTCGAGCATGGCCATGATCGTCGCCTCGCCATGCGCCACCTTGACCGGATGGCCGGCCCTGGCGCTTTCGTAGAGGCAGGCGGCGCGGGCCGGATCGACGACGACGAAACGGGGACGCTGCGCGCCATAGCGCAGCGCCAGATGCCCAGCCGTGGCAGCGGCAATGCCGCCGACGCCCGCCTGCACGAAGACATGGGTCGGCGGCTCTTCCATCTGCCGCAGCGCCTCGCTCAGCAGCGCCGTATAGCCCTGCATCACCAGGCCGGGAATGTATTCGTAGCCGGGCCAGGTGGTGTCCGAGACGACCGTCCAGCCATTTTCGTCACAGACCCGCGCGGCCTCGCGGACGGAATCGTCATAGGTCCCGGCGACCCGGACGATCTCGGCGCCATAGGCCGCGATCGCCTCGATGCGCTTTTCGCTAACGCCCGCATGCACGAAGATCACCGATTTGGCGCCGACGAGCCGGGCGCCCATGGCGACCGAGCGCCCGTGATTGCCATCGGTGGCGCAGCCGAAGGTCAAGGCGGTGGCGATCGCCCGAACCTCGGGCCGGTCCAGATCATCGAGATCGACGCTGCGCCCGAGACGCCGTTCCGCCTCCTCGACCACCAGCCGGATCACCGCATAGGAGCCACCAAGCGCCTTGAAACTGCCGAGACCCAGGCGATGGCCTTCGTCCTTGATGAAGACGCCGGCGATACCGAGCTCTTCCGCCAAGGCGGGCAAGGCATGAAGCGGCGTCTCCCGATGGTCGGGGCGGCGGGCAAGTTGCTGCTCGACACGGGCGGCGGCGGCAAGCGACAGCATGTCGGCATCCGCGGGCAGTAGCGGGTGGCCGAAATCGGCATGGGTGTTGGCAAGAAACATGGTGCAATCTCCGTAGACGGCGAAAATCTATTTCATCGCTGCCGAGAAATGCGCTCTAAATAGCCGGCGCGGATGCAAGTTTGTAAAGCTGAGGAGTGCCGTAACGTGGAGTCCACCTTCGGCGCCGGAGAGCAGGAACCGAAAGGCACTATGGCCCCGTCGAAAAAGCCACAGGTCGAACTGGATCGCTTCGATCTTGCGATCCTCGCCATCCTGCAGAAGGACAACACGACGCCGCAGCGCCAGATCGGCGAGGCGGTCAATCTGTCGGCGCCCGCCGTGCAGCGACGGATCAAGCGCATGGAGGAGACCGGCGTCATCCGCGCCAATGTCGCCCTGGTCGATCCGGTCAGCGTCAACCAGGCGCTGACGATCCTCGTCGAAGTGGAGGTCGAGAGCGAGCAGATCGCGCTGCTCGATGCGGCGAAAGTGGCGTTTACCGCAGCACCCGAGGTGCAGCAATGCTACTACGTCACCGGCGACGTCGATTTCATGCTCGTCGTCATCGTGCCGACGATGGCCGATTACGAGGCCTTCACCCGGCGCATGTTCTTCGGCAACGCGAACATCAAGCGCTTCCGCACCTTCGTGACGATGGATCCGGTGAAGGTCGGGCTTTCGGTGCCGCTCTAGGACGAGTCCGGAAGCGGCGCAGCGATTGCCCGACGTTGGAATTCTCCGTTTACTTCGTGCCGGCGAGCGCCTTCTTCTCGGCGTCCGCATCGAGCGGCTGCCCGGCGCCGATCGAAGTCAGGAAAGCATCGACGGTCTCAAGCGAGGAGGCCGGTGCATAGCCGTCTCCGCCTTCCGGTCTGGCGACGGCCAGCCGCGTCTGCCAGGTTGATGCCTTGCGGCAAGCGACCGAAACGAGGCCGGGCGCACCGGGCCGGGTGAGTTCGTATTCGCGGCAGAGCTGTCCCGAGCCGAGCTCGAATGCCGATACCAGCCGGACCGTCCCCTGGCCTTCACCAACGGCGACGTCGTCCCCCGAAGGCGCCTTGTCGAGGATGGCGGCGAGTGCGGGGCCGACAGTACCGGCCACCTGCAGGGCGCCGGTCTCCGCCAATCCGCCGCCGCGAAGCAGGTAGCCGCCGGCGCCGCCGACGATTACCAGCAGCGACGCTGCCATCGCCATCAGAAATCGCGAGGGACCGGCGTTCGGCGACGCCGGCTGATCCGCAGGGCGCCGGAAGGCCACGACATTGTCGCCGCCGGCCGCCGGCGCGTCCGCAGCACTTTCAGTGCCACTCGCCGCCGCCATGGCCCGCACCCTGGCAACCAGTTCGTCCGGAACCGGCTCGTCGAGCACCGGCTTCAGGGCCTCGCTTGCGGCGGCGCGCGTTTCCATGAACATCGCGATCCGCGCCATCAGTTCGTCGTCCGTTTCCAGCGCCGCCTCGACACGACGCATCGTCTCCTCGTCGAGTTCGCCGTCGGCGAACGCCATCAAGATCTCATCGCTGAATTCCGTGTCGCTCATCTTGTCCCGCCTCTCATGTCCTGTGAACGCGCGACCGGCGGTTCTATTCCCGTTGCCTCCGCAAGATTTTTACGCGCCCGGGCCAGCCTGCTCATGACGGTTCCGATCGGAATGCCGAGAACCTCGGCCGCCTCCTTGTAGGAAAGCTCCTCGACGCAGGTGAGGATCAGAACTTCCCGCTGTTCGAGCACCAGGCCGTCGATCGCAGCCGCCACGCTCTTCAGCGCCATGCGCGCCTCGCTCCCGGCCTCGCCGGAGGGAACGGCGAGCTCGGCCTGCGCCTCGATCTCTTCCGTCGGGCCGGCGGTCTTCTGCCGGCGCAGCTGGTCGATCCAGAGGTTGCGCAGGATGCGGAACATCCACGCGTCGAAACGCGTGCCTTCTTCGAAACGGTCCGAACCGGCAAGCGCCTTTTCGCAGGCCGCCTGCACCAGATCGTCGGCCACGTCGCGCGACCGGCAAAGCGAAATGGCAAAGCGGCGCAGGTTCGGCAGAAACGCAACCAGCCGCTCACCAAAGGCGATGGTCGGGTCCGTCATCGGGCGCCTCTTTGGGTAAAACCCTTCGTTCCCGGTGGAATAATTTGTCCATTCATCCGTTGAGCGTTATGGGAACTACACTCGAAAGTCACCACTTATGGTCCTTTCATTCACGGTAAGCTTTCGTTTTCGGATGCCGTTGCACAAGGAGAAAACCTTGAAAAACCGCCTGTTTCGAATGTCCGTCCTGTCGTTGTGCGGCCTGGCTGCGGGCGCGGGGGACCTCTCCTTTGGCAGCAGCGACGGCCAGTCGGCCCTTCGCTTTTCCTGGGTCGGACAGGCCCAGGCGGACGACGACGATGGGGGCGACGATGACGATGGCGGCAGTGGTGGCGGCTCGTCACGCAGCTCCAGCGATCGCGGCTCGAGCGGCAGCTGGGGCGGAGGCGGCGGCAACCTGCTTGATCTTTTCCGCGGAACACCGGAGCGACGTGTCGTGCGCCAGCGTCCACCGGCCCGCCGGGCGACCCATGTGCCGGGCGAAATTATCGCGCTTGGCCTCGACGAGGCAGCCGTCCAGCGCCTGACGGAAAGCGGCTTTACGGTGCGTGCAAGGGAGCCGCTTGGGCTTTCGACGACAGAGATCGTCAAGCTCGGCGCGCCCCGCGGCATGGCGCTCGAAGACGCACGCCGGCAGGTCGCGGATGCGACGCCCGGAGCGATCGCCGATCTCAACCATTATTTCAACCCGAACGAAGGCGCCGCCTCACCGGCTCCCTGCGCCGACGGTGGTTGCGCGCTCGTTCGCACCGCCATCGGCTGGCCGGACGCCAGCGCGGCTTGCACGGCCGCCGGCCCGATCGGGCTGATCGACACGGCGATCAATCCCGCCCATCCCTCGCTCAAGGACGTCAAGCTCGACATCGTCAGGCTGGCGGAGGAAGAGGCGCCGGAATCCGGGCGCCAGCACGGGACCGCGGTTGCCGCCCTTATCGCCGGACGGAAGGACAGCCGCGCGCCGGGGCTGCTCGGCAATGCCCACCTGATCGCCGTCGACGCCTTCCAGCGCAAGGGCGGGGAGAGCGATATCGCCGAGACCTACGATCTCGTGCGTGCCATCGACCTCCTGGCCTCGCGCAAGGTCACGGTCATCAACATGAGCCTCTCCGGGCCGCACAACCTGCTGCTCGAAAAGACCGTCGCGCTTGTCGCCGAGCGGAACATCATCCAGGTGGCGGCGGCCGGCAATGACGGCCCGCGGGCAAAACCCGTCTATCCTGCCGCCTATCCGGCGATGATCGCGGTCACCGCCGTCGACCGCAACTTCAAGCCCTATCGCCGCGCCGGGCGGGGCGACCATATCGATGTCGCGGCACTCGGCACCCGCGTCTGGACGGCGGCGTCGATCGAGGGCGCAGCGCCGCGAACCGGCACCTCCTTTGCCGCCCCCTTCGTCACGGCTGCCGCCGCCATCCTGCGGGCATCGCATCCTGATCTCTCGGCGGCAGAAGTCGCAAAGCTCGTCACCGAGACGACGCAGGATCTTGGTGCGCCGGGCAAGGATCCCGTGTTCGGCTGGGGCGTTCTCAACGCCCGCGAGCTCTGCCGCTCGTAGCACCGGCGAGCGAGCGGCACGGAACTACGGCTTCTGCCAGTCCATGACCAGGAACGAGGGAACCCTTCGAAAGAAATCCGTCTGTTCCGGGTCGCCGCCCCGCGGCAATGGTTCGTCGAAATAGCGCAACTGCAGGCCCGCTCCCAGCAACAGCGACATATAGGTGCTGAGCGGCCGGTGCCAGTTCATCACCCGAAGATCGCCCCAGCCGATCCAATCGGACCGTTCGTCCATGTAATGGTCGATCATGAAACGGCGCTTGCCGTCAGCGCCATCGCGCCAGCCGGTCGGATTGCTGGCGCTGTAGAAGCTGGTCAGGTTCGCGATCAGCAGATGACCGCCTGGGCGCAGAACCCGGTTCATCTCGCCGACCGCCGCCTCCAGGTCGGCAATGTCGATGAGGCTGAGATAGGCAACGACGAGATCGAAGGTCTCGTCCGCGAAAGGCAATACTTCGGCCTGTGCGATGCGATAGTCACCATCCGGATGCAGGCGTCTCGCCTGGCCAACGAGCGACCCGGCAGGATCGATGCCGACCGTGTTCAGTCCCTCCGCCGTCAGCAGCCGGCAGAACCGCCCCTCGCCGCACCCGACATCGAGGACCGTTCTTGCCCCGCTTTGCCGCGCCCGTTCGAGCATGGGCGCATCGAGAACGAATCGCCGCGCAAAATCCCCTTCGACGCCCAGCCCGGAAATCCAGGCCGCCGCCGACTCTTCCCATCCGTTTGACATTTGATGTTTGGTCCTCGTGATCCGTCCTGCGTTTACGAAGACTGAGAGGACAATCTCGGCGATTGCGTGACGGTAGCCACCCGTGCGGTTCCGGCGGGAGGCGGCAGCGCCACCATCCCGCCAGACCGGTCAATGCATCAATCAGGCAGCCAGTCCACGCTCGTTCAGGAGCATGCCGACGCGCACCATGCGCACGGCGTCTTCCGCGGCACGCACCAGCAGTTTCGGCGCTGCATTGATGGCGTCGTCGAGAGTGCACGGCGCCTTCAGGATCGAGGCAAAGGCATCGATGCCGTGATCGAAGTTGAGGGTCACGCCCTTGCCGATGGTGCCGGCGAGCGCGATGACCGGGCGTCCTGCGTCCTTGGCCCTATGGCCGACCTCGGCCGGCACCTTGCCGAACGGCGTCTGCCCGTCGAGGCTGCCTTCGGCGGTAATCACCAGGTCGGCCCTGCCGATCATGCTGTCGAGATCGAGATAACGCATGACGATGTCGTAGCGCGGATGCAGCGCGCCGCCGAGCAGCCCCATGATCGCCGCGCCGAGGCCGCCGGACGCGCCCGCTCCCGGTGCGTCGCCGACCGCGATACCGGTCGTCGCCTGAATGGCCGCGGCATAGGTCTCCATCGCTGCCGCGAGCAGCTCCACCTGCTCCGGCGTCGCGCCCTTCTGCGGCCCGAAGACGCGGGCGACACCGCGCTCGCCGAGCAGCACATTGTGCCAGTTGACGGCCGCGTCGATGCGAACCTCGGCAAGACGGGCATCCCGACCGGACATATCGATGCTTGCCAGCGAGGCAAGCGCCGCGCCGCCGGGCGCAAGCGGATTACCCTCGCTGTCGAGCAGCTTCACGCCCAAGGCCGCGGCCATGCCGGCGCCGCCATCGTTGATGCCGCTGTCGCCGCACCCGAGCAGGATGCGGCGGGCGCCGGCGTCGAGCGCCGCCCGGATCAGCTCACCGACACCGTAGCTGGTGGTGATGCAGGGGTTGCGGCGATCGCGCGGCACCAGCCGCAGACCGGCGGCCGCCGCCATTTCGATGACGGCCGTGCGTTCGGACTGCCCACCGAGGAAACCGAAATGTGAGGCGACGGGTTCGCCGAGCGGACCGGTGACATCGAGTTCATGCAGGCTGCCGCCGGTAATCGCGACGAGCGCCTTGGTGAAACCTTCGCCGCCGTCGACCATGGGCACCTTCAGAACCTCGGCATTCGGGCAGGCGCGCAGCACGCCCTTCTCGATGCAATCGGCAGCTTCTTCCGCCGACAGGCTTTCCTTGAAACCGGACGGTGCAACCAGAATGGTAAGTGACATGTGACAATCTCCTTGCACTTTTGTGACAATGCGGATGCAAGGGAGAAACGGCGGCTCGCGACGTTTATTCCGCCCGAAATGCAGAATTCTTTCTTTTGCGGAAAGAAAAACAAAAGAGCCGAAGCGAACGACGCTTCGACTCAAAAAATGTATATATATCAGACGTTTATCGTTACGTCGCCAAGCCGATTGCCGGCCAGATCACAAGGGCGAAAAGGGCAAGCAGCGCGATGAACGGGAGCGCCAGCATCAAGGCCAGACGCAGCAGATCGGAAGGGCTGAAAGCCGGTGGTTCCATGCCTCCGAACAGCGCCACGGGTTTGGCCGAAACCATCAGAGTCTGGCAGAAACCACTACCTATGGCTGTAACCATGATGAGGCTGGCGGGGCTGACCCCGAAGCCCGCCAGCGGCAGCGCCACGGCCGGAATGAGCACCGTCGCGCGCGCCGTTCGCGATGCAATGACGATATGGGCAAAGGTCGCGACCGCGATGGCAAGAAGCACGACCAGCCACGCCGGCGGCTTGCCGATCTGGCCGAAGGCGCCGATCAGGCGATCGGCAAGCTCGGTCGCCGTTCCGGTCGACAACAGCGCTTCGCCGATGACGAGCGTGCCGGCAAGAAACAGAAGCAGGTTCCACTCCACACCTTTCAGCGCCTTGCGAAACGGCATGCCGGAGATCTTTTCCGACGCCAGGATCAGGGCGCCGACGAGTGCCACCACCGGCAGCGCGATGCCGTGCAGGTCCGAAGTCGCGAGTGCGGCGACGATCACCGCGGTGACAGCGAGGATCGCCTTGTCGCGTGCCGAGAACGGGCGTTTTTCCGTCGGTGCGGCCGGCAGGTCGAGGCGCCAGTTCCGATCGGCATCGTCGAGGAAGAAACGCAGGATCAGGCCGCAGGCAATCAGGCTCGTCAGCAGCGCGAAGGGCGCTGCGAGCAAGGCCCAGCCGAGGAAGCCCGGTGCTTCATCACCGCTGCGGCGAATGAAATCCACGGCAACGAGATGGGCGCCGGCGCCGGTCAGCGAAGCAGCCGCCGAAAGCAGGATCACCGACGGAAACAGCAGCGCCAAAGCGCGGGTGATGCCGGGACGGCCGATGGTCGAGGCGAGCCCCAGGAAGACGGGCATGAAAATGCCCGCCCGTGCCGAGGTCGAGGGAATGACGAAAGCGGTCACGAAGATCGTCAGCGTCACCACCCAGAACAACCGGCTGACGTCGCGGAAACGGGCGAGCAGCCGGAAGGCGAGCCGCTCGACGAGACCGGATGCCTGCAGCACCGCCGCAATCACCGATGCCGCCATCATCAGCCAGACGATGTCGTTGCCGAGCGCGGCGTAAACCGCCTCCTCGCCGACGGCACCGGTCACGGCCAGGGCCGCCGCCCCGGCAAGCGCCACCGGCGTTTCCGGCAGGTCGAAGATCGTCCAGCAGATCAGCGTCGTCGCAAACACCATCAGCGAAAGCCGCATCGGCAGAGCCAGGCCGTCAGCCGCGAGAAAGATCAGAACGCCTGCAAAGGCGACGAGCATCGCGCCGACAAGCAGGCGCACCTGGCTCACCGGCATATGGCCGTCGATGCGTTCGGCCGCCGCCGCGTTCAGGGTGACGAGGTCTTTTTCCGAAGCGATCACCGGGCTGATGGTCATAGCCACGCTTCCTTTTTGCTGGCCCGACGCTCGCACGCGGCAACCGCGCCGCACGAAAGCCATCAGACTGATTTCGTGGGAGGGCAAACGCGGTGTCGGCAAGTTTATTCCCTCGCGCCTGAAGATTTTTCCGACTTCGCGTCCGATGGCCCGGTTTGAGCGAGATCAATGCCGGTTCGCCGGACCGGCAGAGACTGGTGCCAGATGACCTCTTTAAAAAGGAGAGTTTCATGTTGATCAGGGAAATGTCGCGGCAGGAATGCATCGACCTCGTCGCCGAGAACCACATCGCTCGTCTTGGATGCGCCCGGGATGGCCGGCCCTATGTCGTCCCCATCCAGTATGCCTTTGCCGCCAACAGGCTCTACGGGTTTTCGATGCCCGGACAGAAGATCGACTGGATGCGGGCCAATCCCCGTGTCTGCATTCAGCTGGACACGGCAACGGACCGGCAGGCCTGGCGAAGTGTCGTCGTCTACGGCCGCTATCAAGAGCTGCCGGACACGCAACAATGGCACCGCGAGCGCTTGAACGCCTGGGCGCTTCTCGAACAGCGCGTGAACTGGTGGGAACCGGGCGGCCTGAAGCCTGGCGATCAGGCAATTGCCGGCGCCTCGCCGCATCTCTTCTTCGAAATCGAGATCGACGAGGTGACCGGACGGGCAGCGTCCGTGGGTTGATGGCCGTCGGCGCGCAGTCAGATCGCTGCGCGCCCGGCCTTGCCGATCAATGGGCCATGAGCACGGGAACCACGGCGTTTTCGAGCATCGAGCGGGTGACGCCGCCAAAGACGCGTTCGCGCATTCTGGAGTGGCCATAGGCGCCCATGACGATCAGATCGGCCGCCACGTCGGACGCGAACCGATTGATCACGTCGTCGACCCGATGCCCGCCGCTCGGCAGCCGCTCGACGGAAACCGAAACGCCGTGCCGGGCAAGGTAACCGGCGATATCGGCGCCCGGTTCCTCGCCGTTCTTGCCAGGGGAGGACCGCGGGTCGACCATCGTCACGTGCACGATCTTGGCCCCCTTCAGAAGGTCGAGCGCTTCACGCACGGCACGGGCCGCTTCCAGCCGGGAGTTCCAGGCAAGCACGACCGTCTTCGGATCAAGCCGCGCCGGCTTGCCCTTGGGCAGGACGAGGACCGGTCGGGCGGAGTTGAACAGCGTCCCGTCGATGGTGCGCGAGCGCAGCTCCGGATCCAGCATCAGGCCGTCGCCGACCAGCGTCAGGTCGGCATAGCGGGCGCGCTCGCCGATTTCGTCATCGGCCCAGGCAGCCTCGGTGTATTTCGTCTCGACGCTGAACGAGATGCCTTCCCGGGTGAGAATGTCGGTTGCACGCGCCACGCAGGATTCGAGCTTGTCGACTTCGCGCTGACGTTCGTTCAGCCAGTCAATCGAGATGGCGGCGGCAAAATCGCCGATCGGCGGAGAAGCGGCAAGCTTGACGATCAACAGGGAGAGGTGAGCGTTTGCCGAAGCGCAGACCTGTGCCGCGGCACGCAGATCCTCTGCGGAATGATCGACGCCGACCACGGCGAGAATTGTCTTGTATGTCATCGCGTTTCCTCCTCGCGACCGGACCTAAGAACTGAGTCAGCCTAGGCAATTGCGCATCCGGCGACATTGATCCCCGTCAACCGGGATCATGGAGGAAAGCGTATAATTATGGGGGCTCTACGCGCAGGCGTCTAAGCCGACCGCCCTCGTTGCGGGCGGGCCGGCGAAGACTATCATTGCCTCCGCCGCCCAATTGCTCCGCAAACTCGGCCTCACGGTCTCGACCGCGCGGTCCTGAACTTCAGTCGTCAGGCACCCCGGCGCGCGACGACCGGCACGTAATGTTCGAGCTCCGGCGCCGGGAAGTTGAGCGTCGCGTTGATTTCTGCCGACCTGTAAAGACCCATCAGCATCTCGACCACGGCAAGGCCGTCCTCGAACGTTTCGAGCGGCTTTTCGCCCTTGCGGAAGCACTCGACCATGTGGCGGTTTTCGTCGGTATAGCCGTAGACGCCGGCCTCGTCCTCAAGCACCGGCATCAGGCCCTGCTCGGCATTCTGCTTTTCGACGAGATCCTCGCCCTCCGAGCCCTTGACCTCGCGCGACATGAAGATCTTCAGGCCGGTGGAGAGCGAATTGTATTCGAGCGCATATTCCGGCCCGAGCAGTTCGAGCTGGATGCGTAAGCCAGCGCCGACATAGGCCCAGGAGGTGGTCGCCTCGATCATCAGCTCGTTGCCGTCCTGGTCTTCGAGCGTCACCGTGGCGCGGGCGAAATCCTCGGACGGCCGGTTGCGATAATCGACCTCGTTGCCGAAGCGGCTGCGCAGTTGTTCGGCATAGTGGGGACGCGTCCATTTGAGGTTGGCGACGGTGCCGTTTACCGCCTTGATCTTCAGCGAATTGCGCGGCGCACCGGGCGCCGTCAGCAGGTAGCGCGCGACCTCGACGCTGTGGCACATCATGTCCGAGAGCACGCCGCCGCCCTGCTTGTCGCCCTGCCAGAACCAGGGCTCGTGCGGGCCGGAATGTTCCTCGGCCGCGCGCGCCAGATAGGGGCGCCCGGTGGTGGACGCCGCACGCCGCCAGATGATTTCCTTGCCGCGCAGCACCGGCGTGCAGAAAACCTGGTTTTCCAGATAACCGTGGTTGAGGCCGGCATCCTCGGCGAGCGACAGCATCTCGCGGGCTTCGGCGACCGTGCGGGCAAGTGGCTTTTCGCAGGCAACGGCGAAGACCTTGCTGCGACCGTCCTTGACCGCCCTGTGCAGCGTCCGCATGACATCGATGCGAGTGTAGTTGGGCGAAAGGATCCAGACCGCGTCGACGTCATCGGCGATCAGCAGCGCTTCCAGGCTTTCATGCGTGCGGCAGGTGCCGAGACCGAGGGCCTCGACCTCTTTCGCAAATTTCTCCCGGTTTTCCGCCTTGCGGCTGAAGACGCCGGTGACCTCGACATTGCGCACACCGATCATCGATTTCAGATGGAAATGGGCGATGAAGCCCGATCCGACGAAACCCACGCGCAGCGTCTGCTTCGGTAGCTGTGTCATTCTCTTCTCCCATTGATCGAGTGTGATAACGGCGGGATCGGGACGTGCGGAAACCACGCGCGTTCATCCCGCTCCGGCTATTTTCGCGGCGGTGCGGTGCTGCCACGGATGTTGAGCGTCGTCGGCAGGACGATGGCCGGCTCCGCGCCGATGTCGTCTTCCGAGAGAATGTTGAGAAGCTGGGACATCGCCGCGCGGCCGATGTCGGCGCGCGGCTGGCTGACGGTCGTCAGCGGCGGATAGAAGGCTTTGCTGAGATAGAGGTCGTCGAAGCCGACGACCGAGACGTCGCCGGGTACGTCGCGGCCAAGGCGTCTGAGCGCATGGATGGCGCCATAGGCCATCTCGTCGTTGGCGGCGAAGATCGCCGTCGGCGGTTCCGGCAGCGCGAAAAGCTCCGCGGCGCGGGCCTCGCCGCTTTCGAGCAGGTAGTCGCCGCGAACCTCGTAACCCTCGGGGATCTCAAGGCCGGCGGCCTTCATCGCGACCCGGTAGCCGTCACGGCGGTGAAGCGCCATGACCTCCGGCAACGGACCGGCGATATGGGCGATGCGGCGATGACCGAGCGCGATCAGATGTTCGACCGCAGCCTGAGCCGCGGCGACATTGTCGATCTGCACATGCGGGAAACCGGATCCCTCGATCATTTCCAGCGCGATGACAACAGGCAGATGCGAGAGATCAGCACTTTCACCCGGCTGCGGTGGCGGCAGCTTGCCGGTCATCAGGATCATGCCGTCGGCATGGCCGTCGCGCAGCATGTTGAAATACTCGACCTCGCGGTCCGGATCGTTCTCGGTGTTGCCCATGAGGACGGCGTAGCCGGCTTCGCGCGCCGTCGCCTCCACGCCCTTGAGGATCTCGAGATAGAAGGGGTTGCCGACATCGCGCACGACGAGCAGCACCGACATGGAGCGTCGGGTACGCAAGTTGCGGGCGCTGACATTCGGGCGATAGTTGAGCTCGCGCGCCAGCGCGTTGACGCGCTTGCGTGTCTCGTCGGTCACCAGCGACGAGCCGCTCAGCGCCCGCGACACGGTTGCGACCGAGACGCCGGCGCGCTCTGCGATATCCTTGATCTTCGGCCGCTCGCTCATGCCCGCATCGCCCTCCCGCGGCCATAGAACAGCATGAGCAGGAGCAGCGTCGCGCCGAACACCATCTGACGCCCGGATTCGTCGATGTTCACGGTCGTCAGGATGCCCTGGAGGATGACCAGCAGAAGCGCGCCCGCCATGGTGCCTGTATAGCCGCCCTTGCCACCGGCAAGAGACGTGCCGCCGAAGACGACGGCGATGATCGACGACAGCATGTATTGCTCTCCGACATTGGCAAAGGAGGAGCCGGAATAGCCGAGCAGGCAGAGCCCCGCAATCGCCGCGAACATGCCGGAGATCATGAAGAGACCGATGCGCATGAGCCGGACCGGCACGCCGGCCATATAGGCCGCATGCTCATTGGAACCGATCGCGTAGATGCGGTGGCCGAAGACCGTTCGATGGAGCAGGAAGGCCATGAACAGGCCGATCGCGATCCAGAGCCAGATGATACCGGGAATGCCGAGCGCCAACGGCTGGGTCACGAAGGCGGAAAGCCCCGGTGCGGCGCGGCCCGAGGGAATGCCCTGGCGGATGACGACCAGCAGACCCTGCAACACGCCGAGCATGCCGAGTGTCATGACCAGCGGCGGGATGCGCAGCAGCGTGACACCGAGCCCGTTTAAAAGGCCGAAGAAGGCGCCGGCTGCGAGGCAGGCGAGCACGGCCGGCAGGATGCCGCCATCGGCACCGTTCATGACATTGCCGGCAATGATCGCCGAGAGCGAGACGACGCCGCCGACGGAGAGATCTATGCCCTCGCGGCCACCGAGAATGACGACATTCTGGCCGGCAGCGACGATGCCGAGCAGCGAGGCGACGATCAAAAGTCGCAGGATCTGGTCGGCCGAGGCAAAGCCCGGCGAGAGGCTTTGGCCGAGAACAAGCAGCGCGACGATGAGGATCAGCGCCACGACCAGCGGCCGTTTGAAGAAGGCGAAAACCGAACTCATGCCCGTGCCCTCCGGCCGGCGAGCACGCCCGCCATCAGGACGATCAGAATGGCGAGGCCCTGGACGAAGTTCTGCCATTCCGACGGCGTGCCCATGAAAAAGACCAGCGAATTGACGAGGCCGATCGTCAGCGCGCCGAGGAGCGAGCCGACCACCGTCGTCCAACCGCCGGCAAGTGCACTGCCGCCGAGCACGACGGCGGCGACGCTGTAGAGCGTCATCTTGCCGCCGACGAGCGGATCGCCGCTCGCGGTATCGCCCGTCAGGCAGAAGGCGGCGAGGGCAGAGAACAGGCCGCAGAGCAGGTAGCCCTTGATGCGGACCGCGACGATCGGCAGCCCCGTCTGATAGGCCGCCTGCTGGTCGTCGCCGACGGCCAGCAGTTCAGTGACGATGCGCGTGCGCGACAACAGAAAGAGCAGGATCGCCAGCGCCGCGAGCACGTAGAAGACGAAGGGCAGGCCGAGCAGCCGTCCGCCATAGGTGCGCCAGAAGATTGTCGGTGCCGGCGTGCCGGCGACGGGCATGACATAGAGCGCCAGACCGGTGAAGAAGATGCTGGTCGCAAAGGTCGCGACGATCGCCTGCAGCCGAAGAGCCGCAACGACCAGTCCGTTGACCAGCCCGCAGGCAAGACCGAAGAGGAGCCCAAGCGTCAGCGCAAGCAGCACTGCGCCTGTGCCGCCGCCCCAGCGCTCCATCAGCACGACGATTGCGACATTCACCAGCGACAGCGTCGCGCCGGCGGAAAGGTCGATGTCGCCGGCGGAGACGACATAGGTCTGGGCGATCGCGAGCATGACCAGCGCCATGTAGGTGCTGAGCAGGCCCGTCAGCGAGCGGAAGCTTAGGCTGTTGGGCGAAAAGAGGCCGTTCAGCGCAAGCAGCGCGATGAGGATGACCAGCGCGGGCAGGAACGGGTAACGCTCGAGCCAGGAGCGCAGGCCGCCACTCCCTGGCGTAGAAATGTCTGTCGCGGTCGAAGTCATCATGCGGCCTCGTAAGCAGCCTGGTAGAGGTTGTAGCGGGTGCGATCGTCGCCGGTCAGTTCACGGGTCACCGAGCCGCCGTTGAAGACGAGGATGCGGTTGGCGTTGCCGAGCAGCTCGGCGTCCTCGGACGAATAGAGCAGGATGCCGAGGCCTTCGGCCGCAAGCTGGCGAATGAGCGCAAAGAGATCGGCCTTGGCCTGGAGGTCGATGCCCTTGGTCGGGTCGTCGAGCAGCAGCACGTCGGGCCGGTCGATCAGCCATCGGGCGATGATCACTTTCTGCTGGTTGCCGCCGGAAAGCGAATTGATGGGATGGAAGAGGCTCGCAAACTTGGTGTGCATCGCTTCGAGCGCCGGCATCGCCTTTTCTTTGAGGCTCGCGGGTCGCGCAAGCATCAGCCGGTCGCGAAGATAATGGATGGGCGTCACGTTCTCGATGATCGGACGGCCGCTGATGACGCCGTCGCGACCGCGGTCGCCGGAGACATAGGCGCAGCCACGGCGAATGGCGTCGCGCGGGCTTTTGGCACCATAGCGTTCACCGCCGATCGTCACTTCACCGGATGAAACGGTGCTTGCGCCGAAGATGGCCCGCAGCAGCGCCGATTGCCCCTGCCCGTGCAGCCCACCGAGCCCGAGGATCTCGCCCTTTGCCACCTCGAAGCTGACATCGCGAAAGCCCTTGCCCGAGAGGCTACTTACGGAGATCGCCCTCTGCGCGCCAGTTTCCACCACCGCTGGTGCCGATGACCTTGCCGCCGGCATGTCGCTGGCGCCGCCGACCATTAGCCGGATGACCATTGCCGGATCGGTCTCGGAGAGTTTCAACGTCTCGATGGTCTCGCCGTCGCGGATGATTGTGACGCAATCGCCGATCGCGGTGATTTCGTCCATGCGGTGCGAGATGAAGATGATGCCGCGACCCTGGCCTTTGAGATCGCGCAGGATCTCGAAGAAGCGATCGACCTGGGCGCGGTCAAGTGCGGAGGTCGGCTCGTCGAAGATCAGGATCGGCGCTTCGCTGGCGAGCGCCTTCATGATTTCGACCAGTTGCCGCTGGTCCGCCCTGAGATTGCCGACCAGCGATTCTGCATGAAAACCCTCGCCGGAGACTTCGGAAAAAAGCGCGATGTAACGCGCCGCGCGCGCCTTCAACGCCGCCCGGTCGATGAAGAGACCCGCCTTCACCGGCAGCGCCGAAAGGCAGATGTTCTCCTCGACCGACCGGTGGCTGGCGAGGCTGAGCTCCTGATAGAAGATGCCGATGCCGGCGGCACGTGCGGCTTGCGGCCCGGAGATCGTCACGGGCTTGTCGTTGATCAGGATCTGGCCGCTGTCGGGTCGCACGCTGCCGGCAATGATCTTGCAGAGCGTGCTCTTGCCGGAGCCGTTGGAGCCCATCAGCACATGCACCTCGCCGGCAGCGATCTCGAGATCGCCACGGCGTAGCGCCATCGTTGCGCCGTAAGCCTTGCTCACGCCGTTCAGTCTCAGTTTCGACATCGGCTGTCGTCCACTTGGTTGCTTGCCGCATCATCAGGGATGCCCGTGTCTCGGGACAGGCTCCACTGCAGCGCTCTTTCACGCCGATCGGCCTTGTTCGCCATCGGCGGCATCGGTCGCCAGGCGGCTCAAGACAGGAGCCGCCCGGCAAAACCCCCTGCTTACTTGAACAACGCCGTGGCGTCGTCGATCGAAAGCGCGTTGGTGTAGGAGTAGTAGCCCGGCTTGCCGTCGAGCTGCTTGGCAGCGTCGCCAAGGTTCTTCGAGTCGATGAACGGGATCGGCAGATACATGGCGTTCTTGTACTGCCCGGCCGTTGCCGGCTCCTTCAGTTCCTTGCCCTGCAGCATCAGCACCGCGACGTTGAGCGCGCTTGCCATGACGCCGGGCGGGTTGACGGTCGCGCCGGAGTTCAGCTTGTCCTTGCTCCAGAGATCGATGAAGTCCTTGCGGATTTCGCCGGTCGCGGCGATCTGGCTGGTCTTGCCGGCATCCATGATCGACTTCCAGGCGCCGGCCGCCATGCCGTCCTGCACGACGACGCCGTTGATGTCAGGATAGGTTGCAAGGATGTTCTGCATCGCCTGCTGGCCCTGGGCCTGATCCCAGTTGGCATTGACCTCGTTGACGACCTGGATATCCGGAAAATCCTTGAAGACGCTCTTGTAGCCGGCAACGCGCATCTCATTGGCCGGGTGACCGGCGACGCCGTTGATCGCGACGACCTTGCCCTTGCCGCCGAGCGTTTCGGCGAGCCACTTGGCGCCGGCTGCCCCCCAGGCGGTCTGGTCGATGCCGACATAGGTCGCATCCGGCGAGGAGACCTCGGCGTCGGTTGCGATCACCAGAATGCCGGCTTCCTTCGCCTGGGCGAAGATCGGATCGAAGGCCGTCGGGCTGTTGGGGTTGATAATGATGGCGTTGACGCCCTCGGCGATGAAGTTGCGCACATGCGCGATCTGGCCGGGCACGTCGACATTGGCGCTCTGGACGGAGACTTCGACGTCGACGCCCTTCTCCTTCCACTTCGCCGCGGCCTCCTTGGCCTCGTCGATCATCTGCGTGCGCCATTCGCTGCCGACCCAGCCGTTGGACAGGCCGATCTTGAAAGTCTCGGCATTGGCGAAAGAAGCGGAAATAGCAATGGTTGCGACAGCGCCAAGCGCTGCGGCGATAAATTTCTTCATCAGATCCTCCCAAATCTTGCGAAAACCATGAAGCCAGAAAATGTAATCGATTTCAATGGGGGTTTTCAGGGAATTTTGTTGGCTCTCGTTTTCCGTCGCCGGAGTATCAACGAGATGATGGAGAGCGTTGGGCGCAGGCGGAATAGACTTCGCCAAGTCTCTCGCCGAAAGAAGCCAATAGCGCTTGGCTGCCCCTCCCCGCTGTGCGACAGCAAGGGCAGAGGCGTTGACGATTCGTCGTTGCGCCAACTGGAATGAAGTGCAGGAATGACGCCATGACATGAAGGCGCTCAGGGATTGGTCCCGATGACCGCCCGAACAGCGGCCCCCGTTGCTCAAATCGCAACACTTCGTTGCTTGCCGGCCGGCTAGCCGCAATTTGCCCTCACCGCCTACTCTGAACGCTGGGCAAAGAACAACAACTGGCTCCCAACCAGAGGAGAACATCATGACCGGGAAAACCGGAGCCGCCTCGGGCGCGCTCTATCTGCATATCCTTGTGCTGGCGATCGTCATCGTCTCCGAGCTGATCGGCATTCAGCGCCTTCCGATCGGTATCGGCACCGTCATCTTCCTGCCGATCCTTTACGCCTTCGCGCTCGGCATCGCCTTCAATCCGGCCATTTTCAAGGCAACCGGAAAGTTCCTGTCGCGCGATGCGGTCAAGCTTTCCGGCGCGATGATCACCGTTGCGATCATGCCGTTCATCGCCAAGTTCGGAACGACGGTCGGCCCGCAGATTTCGCAGATCATCGAGGCCGGCCCGGCGCTGGTGCTGCAGGAACTCGGCAATCTCGGCACGATCATCGTCGCCTTCCCGGTCGCAGTGTTTCTCCTGAAGATGGGCCGGGAAGCCGTCGGCGCCACCTATTCGATCGACCGCGAGCCGAACATCGCGCTGATCGCCGACAAATACGGCCTCAACTCGCCGGAAGGTGCGGGCGCCATGGGCGTCTATGCGACCGGCACGCTGATCGGCACCTTCGTCTTCGCCATCATGCCGCCGATCGTGCATGGCCTCGGCATCTTCGACGTGCGCGCGCTCGCCATGTCCTGCGGCGTCGGCTCCGGCTCGATGCTCGCCGCCTGCACCGGCGGTCTTGTCGCCGCCGTGCCGGACCAGAAGGACATCATTCTCGCACTCGCCGCCGCCAGCAACATTCTGACCTACGCCACCGGGCTTTATGTCGGCATGTTCGTCGCGCTGCCCTTGACGGAGTGGCTCTACAACAAGGCTCGCCCGTCCGAGCGTCGCACCGCAGCCTGATCGGGAGAGAGAACCATGACCAACCAGAACACTTCCGCCAACTACGCAGACGATCTCCCGCTGAACCCGGAGGACGAGCGCAAGCTCGACGTCGTCGGCCATGCCGGCCTGCTGATCATCGCCTGCGCCATCGGCCTCGTCGCCAACTGGGTTGGCACAGGAACGTCGCCGCTTACCGCACTGCCGGGCATGGCGACGCTTTATGCCGCCTGCATCGTCGGCCTGGCGCTCGCCCGCTTCGTGCCCTTCTACCTGCCGAGCGTCGCCTGGGTTTCGCTGATCGCGATCCTCATCACCATCCCGGGCGTACCGGGCGCTGCCTGGGTCAGCGAACAGGTCGAGCACCTCAACTTCCTCGCATTGGCGACCCCGGCGCTTGCCTATGGCGGCCTGGCCTTGACCGCGAGCGAATTCGCGATCGCCCGCCGCTCCGGCTGGAAGATCGTCATCGTCGCGATCTGCGTGATGATCGGCACCTATATGGGCTCGGTCGTCGTCGCCGATCTCTTCCTGCGCCTCGGGCAGTAACGCGGGGAGCCCAATTCCAGGAAAACTGCGCAGCGGTTTTCCGTCCGGAACTGCACAAAAGAAAAGGGTCGGCCGCTCTGCGGCCGGCCATACCCTCAAATGACAGGACGCACGCCATGACACGCCACGACATCAGCCCCGAGCGCATCGAGGAAACGATCCGCTGGCGTCATCACCTGCATGCCCATCCCGAGCTTGCCTTCGAGGAGCGCCAGACTGCTGCCTTCATCGCCGGCAAGCTTGGTGAATGGGGCATCGCGGTGAAGGACGGTTATGGCGGCACCGGGCTTGTCGGAACGCTCAAGCGTGGCACGTCGAGCCGATCGATCGCCATTCGCGCCGACATGGACGCGCTGCCGATCGTCGAGACGAGCGGCGTCGCATACGCCTCGAACACGGCGGGCAAGATGCACGCCTGCGGCCACGACGGCCATGTCGCCATGCTGCTTGCAGCCGCCCGCCAGGCAAGCGAGATGGATTTCGACGGTACCGTGCATTTCATCTTCCAGCCGGCCGAAGAGGCCGAGGGCGGCGCCCGCGTCATGGTCGCCGACGGCCTCTTCCGTGATTTCCCCGCCGATGCCGTCTATGCGCTGCACAACTGGCCGGCGCTCGGTGTCGGCACGGTGGTTGCCCGCGACGACGCGATGATGGCCGCCTTTGGTGTGTTCGAGATCACCATTACCGGTCGCGGCGCCCATGGCGCGATGCCGCATGAGGGCGCCGACCCGCTGGTGGCCGCCGCTCAGATCGTCACGGCCTTGCAGACGATAGCCAGCCGCAACGTCTCGCCGCTCGAAGCCGCCGTCGTCTCGGTGACACAGATCCACGGCGGCGACGCCTGGAACGTAATCCCGGAAAAAGCCGTGATCCGCGGCACAACGCGCTGGTTCGACAAGGCGGTCGGTGACACGCTCGAAAACCGCATGCGCACGCTCGTTTCTGCACTTGCCGAGGGGCTCGACTGCACGGCCGAACTCGACTATCAGCGCCGCTATCCGGCGACGGTCAACGATCCCGCAGCCGCCGCGCTCGCACGCTCGGTCGCCGCGGCAGACCCGGCCTTGACGGTCGTCGACGCAGCCCCGAGCATGGCCGCCGAAGACTTCGCCTTCATGCTCGACGAGCGCCCCGGCTGCTATCTCTGGCTCGGCGCAAGACGCGAGGGCGCCAATCCCGGCCTGCATTCGCCGCACTACGATTTCAACGACGCGATCATCGGCCAGGGCGTAAACCTCTGGACACGCCTGATCGCGACCTCGCTTGGTCGTTGACCCCAAGGGGATTCCGTCGCATCCATGACCACCATGGACGTACTCGACGCGAAAGCGCTCAGGATCTTTATGGCGGTTGCGCGCATCGGTTCGATCCGGGGCGCTGCGGAGCATATGGGGCTGGCGCCATCGGTCGTCAGCCGCCAGGTCGCCGACACCGAACGCGACATTGGCCTGTCCCTCTTCGAGCGCACCGCCCGCGGCACTGTTCTGACCGACGCCGGTGAACTGGTGCTCGAACACGGCAAACGGGTGCTCGAGGACAACGGGTTGCTCGCCGAGCAGCTCGACCAGATCCGCGGCGTGCAGCAGACCCGCATCCGCATTCGCTGCGGCGAGGGTTTCATGGCCGATCTGGTGGAGCACGGGCTTTCGTCGTTTTCGAAGGCGTATTCCTACGTGCGCTACATCGTCGAGCTCGGCAGCACCGAAGATGTCGTCGACGCCATCGCCAACAGCGATGCCGATATCGGCATCGCCTACAATCCCCTGACCGAGCCGCGCATCCGGGCGCTGGCGATTGCGCGCCAGCCGCTCTGCGTCATCGTGCCGGCGGGCCATCCGCTTTCCGAGCGAAGCGCCGTGAAACTTGCCGATTGCCTCGCCTTCCCCTGCGCCTTGCTCGGCAAGGGCAATGGCGTGACCCAACTGGTGGCGCGCGTGGCGGCCGATGCGGGGCTGGCGCTGGCGCCGTTGCTCGAAACCCATTCGATCGAGGTGCTCAGGCGTTTTGTCGCCGCCGGCCTTGGCGTCACCTTCCTGCCGCGCACGTCCGTCACTGTCGAAATCGCACGCGGGTCCATGCAGGCGATCGACCTCGCCGATCCGCTGCTGAGCGAGGCGAGCGCGCATCTGATGGTGCGGGCGCACCGCCGCCTGCCGCTATCGGTCGAAAAGCTCGGCCAGCACCTTGCGCAGAAGATGCAGTCCTTCCGGTCCTAGACAGCTTCCCTGGCTCTAAGAACCCGCGTGCCGCTGACTCGCGCCCGCCCCGCCGCCGGCGGCCCTCCAGACGTTGCCACGCCAGCAACGCATTGTACCAGGCGCGCCGTCTACCCGCTCACCAGCCCGCATGTCACCTTCGCCGGATCAATCTGATCATACGAGGGCAAGCGGATCATGACGGCGGAACGAACGACAGTGGGCGTGGTGGGACTGGGGGCCATGGGGCTCGGCATGGCGACGACGCTCGCCGGCAAAGGCTTTGCCGTCAAGGGCTTCGACCTTTCCGACGCGCGCCGCGCACTCGCCGCCGATGGCGGGGTGACCCCGGTCGCCTCACTCTCCGAGGTCTTCTTCGACACCGATTTCATCGTCTTCTCGCTGCCGACCGCCAAGGACGTGGCAGCCGTCGTCGAGGCCAATCTCGAGCCGCTGAAGGAGGCCGGTCGGCGGGTCGTCATCATCGACACCTCGACCTCCGAGCCGGATGTCTCGCGTGATCTCGCCGCCGCCCTTGCCGGCCTTGGCCACGGCTTCATCGACGCGCCTGTCTCCGGCGGGCCGGCGGGTGCCGCAAGCGGCAAGCTGACGATGATGATCGGCGGCAGCGATCAGGACGTCGGCCTTGCCGGCTCGGTGATCGACGCGATGTCGGCCAAGGCCCTGCATGTCGGCCCGAGCGGCGCCGGCAACGTCGCCAAGCTCGTCAACAACCTGCTAGCCGCCGCCCATATGGTGACGACGGGCGAAGGGCTGAAGCTGGCGCTTGCCGCCGGGCTCGATGCCGAAGAGGCGCTCAAAGTGCTCAACGCCGCCTCCGGCAAGTCGATGATCAGCGAAGTGCATTTCCCGACCTGGGTGATGAATGGTCGCTTCGACAGCGGCTTCACCATGGGCCTGATGCGTAAGGACGTGCGGCTTGCCAGCGAGCTTGCGGCGCGCACCGGCGCCGAGGTTCCGCTGGCAAGCGCCGTCGCCAAGCTCTGGGCCGAAAGCCCGCTCGACAACGCCGAAGACTTCACCCGCATGGGCGCCTTCCGCCCCGTGGCCAACGACAACTGAGACTTGAAGGGAACGACGATGAACGACATGACCATGCCCGCCAAGGCCGAGCGCATCCGCGCCCTGTTCCACGGCATCATTCCCGGCAGCGAGATCGGCAGCTATGTCGACGGCGCGCTGGTGCCAGGCTCCGGCGACGAACAGGCGCTGACCGATCCGGCGACCGGCGAAATCTTTGCCACCTTCAAGGATGCCGGTGCTGACGTCGTCGATGCCGCGATGCAGGCCGCCGCCCGCGCCCAGCGCGAATGGATCTCGATGACCGCTTCCGCCCGCGGCCGGGTGATGAACGAGATCGCCCGCAAGATCCGCGAGCGCGCCGGCGAGATCGCCGAACTCGAAAGCCGCTCGGCCGGCCGGCCGATCCGCGACATCCGCGGCGAGGCCGTTCGCGTCGCCGAGATGTTCGAATATTACGCGGGCTGGTGCGACAAGCTGCACGGCGAGGTCATCCCGGTCCCGACCTCGCACGTGAACTATACCCGCAACGAGCCGGTCGGCGTCGTCGCCCAGATCACCCCCTGGAACGCCCCGCTCTTTACCGGCGGCTGGCAGATCGCGCCGGCGATCTGCGCCGGCAACGGCGTCGTCATCAAGCCGTCGGAACTGACGCCGCTGAGCACCCTCGTGCTCGGTGCGCTCTGCGAGGCGGGCGGTGCGCCGCGCGGCCTCGTCAACGTCATCGCCGGCCAGGGCGTGACTGCCGGCCAGGCGATGGTCGCCCATCCGAAGACGGCACTGGTCGTCTTCGTCGGCTCGGCGCTCGCCGGTTCGGCGATTGCCGCGGCAGCGGCCAAGAACGTCGTGCCCTGCATCCTCGAACTCGGCGGCAAGTCCGGCAACATCGTCTTTGCCGATGCCGATATCGACCGCGCCATCGTCGGCGCGCAGTCGGCGATCTTCTCCGGCGCCGGCCAGAGCTGCGTTGCCGGCTCGCGTCTGCTCGTCCATCGCTCGGTGCATCAGCAGTTCGTCGAACGTTATGCTGAGGCTGCCGCCCGCATCCCCGTTGGCGATCCCTACCTGGATACGACGCAGATCGGTCCGATCAACAACGCCCGCCAATGGGCGAAGATCGAGGAAATGGTCCGCCAAGGCGTGGCCGAAGGTGCGACGCTTGCAACCGGCGGCGCCAAGCCGGCTGCCCTTCAGTCCTCCGGCGGCTTCTATTTCGCGCCGACCATTCTCGACAACGTCAAGCCGGACATGACGATCGCCCGCGAAGAGGTCTTCGGCCCGGTCGTCGGCGTTACCGTCTTCGACGACGAGGAAGAAGCGGTGGCCCTCGCCAACGACAACCCTTACGGCCTGGCCGGTGCGGTCTGGACCCGTGATGTCGGCCGCGCGCACCGGGTCGCATCGAATGTGCGTGCCGGCACCTTCTGGATCAACGGCTACAAGACGATCAGCGTCATGTCGCCCTTCGGTGGCTTCGGCCGCTCGGGCTACGGCCGCTCCTCGGGCCGCGACGCACTGATGGCCTATACCCAGACGAAGAGCGTCTGGGTCGAGACAGCGGAAAACCCGGCCGTCGTCTTCGGTTATTCGCCGGAAGCCTGATCGACACGAGCCCCGCAACGAGAAACGGCCGGCGAAATGCCGGCCGTTTCTTTTTGTGACTGAAGTTCCGCTGGCTCAGAATTCAAATGCGGTCGACACCATGAAGGTGCGCGGCGCGCCGGCGGCGAGGAAGCCACGAGCCGACGAGGCCCAATAGTTCTCGTCGAAGACGTTCTGCACCGTCGCGCGCACTTCCACCGGCTTGCCGCCTTCGCGCTCGAAGGAATAGCGCGCGCCGAGATCGACCCGCGTCCAGTCCGAAACCTTCTGCGTGTTTTTCTGGTCGTAGTAGGTGCTGCCGGTGTAGACGAGGCGGCCCGTCAGCGTCAGGTTCTCGACCCAGGGCGTGTCATACTCGCCGTAGAGGCTGACCGCGACATCCGGAACGCCGGGAACACGATTGCCATCGAACCGTTCCCCTGTCCGCGAGTTTTCTGCCTTATCGAGCTTGGCGTCCATGAACGTGACGCCGCCGAGCAGACGAACACCATCAACCGGTTCGCCGTAGGCCGAGAGCTCGAGACCACGGTTGACCTGCAGGCCGTCGACGGCGAAAACGCCGCCGGTCGTCAGACCGTTGGGCTGTCTGATCTCGAACAGCGCTGCGCCCAGCATCACCTCGCCGAGATCGTACTTGAGGCCGATTTCCTTCTGCTTACTGACGACCGGAGGGAATATCTGGTTGCTGTTCACAGCGGTGGACGGCGCTGACGGCCCTTCGGTCAGGGCTTCCACATAGTTGGCATAGACAGAGAGGCTGTCGGAAACGTTGAAGAGAGCGGCGACGGCAGGACTGAACCGGGATTCTTCGTAGTAGTAGGTCTGCTGACCAAGCGGCACGGCACCGGGACGCGTATTGTAGCCCCGCACACGCATTTCCTGATAGCGCCCGCCGACCGTCAGCTGGAACCGATCCTCGGCGAACGAAAGCGTATCGGAGATTGCAACGCTGGTCGCGAGCAGGTCAGAAAATGCATGTAGGTCGTTCGAGCGCGGAAGTCCGCCCGTATTGACCCAATCGCTCGGCACATAGATCGGGTTGTAGATATTCGTCATATAGCTTCTGAAGCCGAGCCGACCGGGATGGAAGTAGCCGCGGTTGTTCTCGTTGAGCGCCCGGCTCACGGAAACGTTCAGTTGGTGACCGACGGGACCCGTATCGAACTCAGACCGAAGGCCGATTTCCCCCGAGACACCTCGGATCTCCTGCGGGTTGTAGCCGAATTCGGCCAGTGCATCACCGTTGGGATTTTGAATGGTGTAGGAGGTGCTCAGGAAGTCCTCGCGGTAGCGGCTGATGCCGCCGGCGGCATAAACAGTGGTGTTATCCAACACGTCGAATTCGATGCGACCAGCGGCCATGTTGTGCTCGCTGTCGTGGTATTCGAACGGGTTGGATGTGTTGATCCGGCCGTCCGGCGCTTCCGGGATCTTGATGCCCGGCGCTGCCGCGTTGAACAGCGAGGCCGGCGCATTGATGTTCTGCTTGGAGTGGTTGATGTCGAGCGAGGCACGTACCCGTTCGCCGCGATAGTCGAGGCCGAGCGACAGCACGCCGATCTCGTTCTCGTTGTGATCAAGCGCCGTGTCGCCGCCGCGATAGGATCCGTTGAAACGGACGCCCCATTCGCCCTCGGGTCCGAAACGGCGACCGACATCGAGGTGCGACCACAGTTGCGAGTCCGACATATAGGTCGTCGTCAGCCGCGTCAGCGGCTCGTCGGTGGCGCGCTTGGGCACGAGGTTGATGGTGCCGCCGACGCGGCCGACGCCACCGTTGACCAGCGCGCTCGGGCCCTTCAGGACTTCGACCCGCTCGATGCCCTCAAGCGGGCTGCGGCGCGGATTCGTAATGTAGAAGAGGCCGTCAAAGGCCGTATCCAGATTGGTGACCGAGAAGCCGCGAATGAAGAAGGAATCGCGCTCGCTGAATGCCGGCGCATCCATGCGCACGGACGGATCGTTGAGCGTGATGTCGGCGATCGTTCGCGCCTGCTGGTCGCGGATCAGCTTGTCCGTATAGCTTGTGATGCTGAACGGCGTTTCCTTGACAGGACGGTTGCCGAGCGCGCCGAGCCGTGCGCCGGTCGCCATCTGACCGCCCGCATAGGGCGCCGAAGGCTGGCCGATGGTGCCGGTCTCAGGCGGCTGGCCGCCCGTTTGCCCGACGGCCACGATGGGGGCCAGTTGCGTCGCGCCGCCCGAACTCCGTTCAGCCTGGGCCGGGCTTTCGACCCGGTTGGTCTTGCGCGCCTCCTGCGCCGACGTCGCTACGGCGGACATCGCCAGCAGCGACACACCCGCCAGAACGACTTTGCCTCGCCGACGCGAAACCGAATTGAACCTGCCCCTTGCCATTCTCTTACCCCTGTAACTTCGATTAACGTGAATTCCGTATCCGCCACGGTCGCCGGCCGAACCCAGCCGCCGCTCAAAACGCGACGCACGCGCCTTGCCCGTTGAAAAACGGTGCAGGGCGAGCCCCAGACATTGCGTTCAGTTGCGGCTATTTCGACCGACAGACGGGTCTCGTGCGCAGCAGCTCGCTTCGGCAAAGCGGGTGCGTGACCGGTCCTTCGGTCACTGCGCGTGCGGTTACGCCGATGCAGGCCCGCAGCCAGACAAAGTATCGGCGATCGCGGGGCGTCCCATGGTTGGGAACAGTCTCAAAACTGGGCGACATTGCGAACATCGGCATTGAAACATCAACTATAACAACGGCATAAAACTTGAATTTCTAAGTCAAGTCTGTGCACGTATAGTCGGATTCGGCCGGGCGTCCACGCTTTTTGTGCGTGAATTCAGCGGTTAACGGTAAATCGCACGTTGCCTGCCGGATGCGGAATGACGGGTAATCGGGCCTGGCGGGTCGATTGCCTCGCGCCGGACACGGCACAACCCACTCCAACGCCGGCCGGCCGATCGGAAACCGGGCCATCCGAAGGTCGGTGGAAAAGCATACCCTTATCGAGCGACGCCCATATCCGCTGAAGGGCCGCTCAGTCCACCGGAGCGGCTCGCTCGCCTGTCAGGCGCGGAAGCGATCGAAAGCGGTCAAGCGCTTGATCGGCGGATCGGCTTCCTTCCAGCGATAGATCTCCGAGCGGAGATAGCCGAGTTCGTCTTCCAGTGCGGTTTCGGCGACCTCGACCCACCAGGCTTTCGGGCGCCCGTCGCTTCCGTCAGACCAGCGGTAGCCGCGGGCTTTCAGGTGATCCTTCATGTCGAACGGGCTGTTTTCCGCAAAAATGCGCACGCGCGATCGCTGGCTCGCCTGGTAAAGCTCGGAAAAGGGTGTTTCGCCGGAGCCGCCGTCCTTGGCAAGGACTTCGAGCAGAGCGAAACAGTCGTCGACCGCCCGATGGCCGTCGTGGAAGTAACCGGCCTGCCCGATCAGGTAGCCGAGTTTCGTGCCTTCGAAACCGCGAGAGGACCAATCGACCTCGGAGACGGAACAGGCCCATGCTTTTCCTGCGAAAACGGGCGAGAAGGCCTCGCAGAAGGGCCGGTCGAAGCCGGCATTGTGGGCGATGACAAGGTCTGCCTTTTCCATCAGCGTCCGCACCTCGTCGAGGTCGATCGACTTTCCCGCAACCATCTCGTTGGTGATGCCGGTCAGGCGGGTGATTTCCGCGGGGATCGGGTTGGCCGGCTGGCGCAAGCCGCCGAAAACGCCGGTCACATCGCCGAGGTTCCCCTTCTCATCGAAGGTAAAGGCGACCAGCCCGATCTCGATGATCTCATCCTTGCGATGGTTGAGCCCGGTGGTTTCAGTATCGAGGATAACGCCATGCAGCGGAAAGCCGGGACGAGCGACGGGCACCACGGAACGCGGCACGAGCCGCTGCAACAGGCGATAACGACCCGTCGCCTGAAGGTGACGGACCATGTCTTCCTCGTTCAGCGATGCCCTTTTGACCGCTGAGCCACCGCCTGCCTTTTTGGAGGTGGCCTCGCTCGAAGCAAAGAGGTCGAACTGCTGCGTCATTCGGTTGTCCCGCACATTAACGACTCACACGCGTGCGCTCCAGAATAGCCGCTAACGGGCATGCTTCCCAGAAAATCAGGAAGAAGGCGCAGGAGTGCCTGGTTTTTCAGGGGCAAAAGATGGGGAAACTGCCCCTTCAATAGGCAGCGGCGGCACCGTCGTCCCTGCCCCCGCCAACACGGGGGTGCAGAAACGACAGTGCCGCCGCAGCGAGAATGTCACGTAAAGTCGTGGCGATTGCGCCGCTCGATCAGGCCGCGCGGCTCCAGCTTTCGCGTGCCGCTGTACCTTCCAGCTTGAACTTCGCCAACATCGTGCGCAACTGACGGCTTTCTTCGGCGAGCGTGCCGCTGGCCGCCGTGGTCTCTTCGACCATCGCCGCGTTCTGCTGGGTCATCTGGTCCATGTGGTTGACCGAGGTGTTGATCTCCTGCAGCGCAGTCGCCTGCTCACGGGCAGCAGTTGCGATCGTGTTGACGTGGCCGCTGACATTGTTGACCAGCGTCTCGATCTCCAGCAGCGCTTCGCCGGTGGAGCGCACCAGCGAAACGCCGGTTTCGACTTCCGATGCCGAGCTGTGGATCAGCGTCTTGATCTCCTTGGCCGCATTGGCCGAACGCTGGGCGAGTTCACGCACTTCCTGGGCGACGACGGCAAAACCACGGCCGGCTTCGCCGGCGCGTGCCGCTTCGACGCCGGCATTGAGCGCCAGCAGGTTCGTCTGGAAGGCGATCTCGTCGATGACCGAGATGATCTGGTTGATGCGGTTCGACGAATCCTCGATGCGGCCCATCGCGTCCACCGCGCTGCGCACGATCGCGCCGGACCGGCCGGCACTTTCCTTGGTGGCGCGCACCATCTCATGCGCCTCGTTCGCCCGCTCGGAGGCCGTGCGCACGGTCGAGGTGATCTCGTCGAGTGCCGCAGCGGTCTCTTCAAGCGCAGCCGCCTGCTGTTCCGTGCGCTTGGAAAGATCATTGGCAGCCGAGCTCAGCTCGGCGGAATTGTCGTTGATGGTGCTGGCGGCACTGCGCACGTTCTGCATGGTCGAGCGCAACGTCACCATCGTCTGGTTGACGTTCACCTGCAGCTCGGCAAAGGCACCGTGGAATTCGCCGCGCATCGTCTGCGTCAGGTCGGCATCGGCAAGGGCTGCAATGACGCGGCGAACTTCGTTGACCGTCTGGTCGACGCTCGACACCAGCTCGTTGACGCTCGAGGCAAAGCGGTTGAGGTCGTCGTTTTCGTAGTCCTTGTTGATGCGGCCGGTGAAATCGCCGGCAACGGCCGAGGCGACCACAACGCTGATATTGGACTGCAGGTCGCTGCTGCGGGCATGGAGTGCGGCTTCCTGCGCCTTCATCGCACGCATGGCGATGCCGTTCTTGCGGAAAACTTCAACGGCGCGGGCCATCTCGCCGATCTCGTCCTGGCGGGAAACGTCCGTCGCATCTCCATCCAGTTTTCCGTCGGCAAGTTCGCTCATGGTCGAGGTCAGGTCACGGACCGGCATGACGATGCCGCGGCGGGCAACGACGAGGCTGACGCCGACGCCGAAGAGAACGCAAAGCGCCGCGGCGGCGGCAAGGATCGTCATGGCCACGGACGAGGAGTTGAGCGCCTCTTCACGGGCAGCAGCCAGCGCATCGCCGGAATAGGTGCTGTAGGTCTTGACCGTTGCCGTCACCGTCTTTTGGGCTTCGAGCGCCTTGTCGAGTGCGGCCTTGACAGCGCCGGCATCGCCGCCCTTTTCGGCGGCAACGGCAACCATGGCGCGGATCTCGTCGAAGTAGCTGTTGAGCGTCAGGCGAATGTCGTTCAGCAGCTTGTCTTCGGCATCGTCCGCGACGGCCTCGATCTTGGTCAGGCGACCGAGCATTTCTTCGGCACGCTTTTCGGTTTCCGCGCCAAAGTCGGCAGCGTTCTCAGGCGCGGCGGCGAGCTGGTAGGTCATGCGGCTGACGGCAATGATGTCGACGCGCAGGTCCATCGCCTCGCGCGCTGCTTCCTCACGGGCGCCGACATCGACGATCGTCGCACCGAGCGAGGAAAGACCACGCGCTCCGGCGAGCGCAATCAGAATGGAGGAAATGCCCATGACCACGACCACGAGGCCGACCTTGGTCAAAATCGAGAGGTTCTTGAACGTCACTGCCGTGACTCCTTGGATGTCGCGATCGCGCTGTTGGGAGGGACATGGTCAGCCAAACCGGCGGGAGGAGGACCGGATGTTTGCAAGCGCCGTCGAGGGAGGAGGTCGGGCGCGCACTGACCAATGAGCACTTAGTAATTTCGAATTTAAATTCGAGTTAAAAAAGCGATCACGTCTTTTCGCATATGCAGCAAAAGAAATGGCGCATATCCCAGAACGAAAAACGGGCGGACGATCGCTCGCCCGCCCGCAGACCACCGCAGCAGTCTTGGGAGATTTCAGTCTTTCCGGCTTATGACCGGCCGTAGCCGCCGCCGGTGGGCGTCACCACGGTAAAGGCTTCGCCCGCCTCGAGCACCGTGTGGGCGCAGCCCGACAGCTCCTCCGTCCGGCCGTCATTGCGGCGAACGATGTTGCGGCCGAGTTCACCCGGGCTGCCGCCCTTGATGCCGAAGGGCGCGACGCGGCGATGGCCGGAGAGGATCGCAAAGTCGAGCTTTTCGCGGGCGCGGATCGTGCGCTTCGTGCCGTTTCCGGCGTGCCACTGGCCGCGGCCACCGGAACCGACGCGAATGTGGAAGTCTTCGAGTACCACCGGGAAGCGGGTTTCGAGAATTTCCGGATCGGTAAGACGCGAGTTGGTCATGTGCGTGTGGACCGCATCGGCACCGTTGTAGCCAGGACCGGCCGGCGCGCCGGAGCAGATCGTCTCGTAATACTGATAGTTGTCGTTGCCGAAGGTCAGGTTGTTCATCGTCCCTTGCGCGCCCGCCTGGCTCTGGACGGCGCCGAACAGGCAGTTCGTCACGGCCTGGCTGACCTCGACGTTGCCGGCAACGACCGCTGCCGGATAGCGCGGCGTCAGCATCGTTCCCTCGGGGATGACGATATGGATCGGCCGCAGGCAACCGGCGTTCATCGGAATGTCGGCCTCGACCAGCACGCGGAAGACATAGAGCACCGCCGCGCGCGTCACGGGCGCAGGCGCATTGAAGTTGTCGCCGCGCTGTTCCGACGTGCCGGTGAAATCGACCGTCGCCTCGCGCTTGTCGCGGTCGACGGTGATCTTGACCACGATGCTGCAGCCCTGGTCCATCTCGTAGGAGAACTCACCATCGGGCAACTGGTCGAGCACGCGGCGCACGCTTTCGGCGGCATTGTCCTGGACGTGGCCCATATAGGCTTCGACCACATCCTCGCCGAACTGGGCGATCATCTTCTTCAGTTCGGCGACGCCCTTTTCGTTGGCCGCAACTTGCGCCTTCAGGTCGTTGACGTTCTGCAGGATGTTGCGCACCGGATAACGTGCACCGTTCAGAAGCGCTTCGAGCTCCGCTTCGCAGAAGCGGCCGGCATCGATGAGCTTGAAGTTGTCGATATAGACGCCTTCCTCCTCGATATTGGTGGCAAGCGGCGACATCGAGCCCGGCGAGATGCCGCCGATATCGGCATGATGGCCGCGGCTGGCGACCCAGAAGCGGATCTCTCGTCCGGCATCGTCGAAGACTGGCGTGCAGACGGTGAGGTCAGGCAGGTGCGTACCGCCGTTATAGGGCGCGTTGATCAGGAACACGTCGCCCGGATGGATGACCGGGTTTTCGCGGATCGCAGTTGCGACCGAGGCGTCCATGGAGCCGAGATGCACCGGCATGTGAGGGGCATTGGCGACGAGATTGCCGCGGTTGTCGAAGACGGCGCAGGAGAAATCGAGCCGCTCCTTGATGTTGACCGAATAGGCGGTGTTCTGCAGCGTCACGCCCATCTGCTCGGCGATCGACATGAACAGGTTGTTGAAGATCTCCAGCATGACCGGATCGGCATGGGTGCCGATCGCGCTTTGCTGCTGCAGTACCTTCACGCGGCGAAGCACGATATGGTCCTTGGCGGTCAGTTCCGCCTGCCAGCCGTCCTCGACGACGACGGTCTGGTTCGGTTCGATGATGATCGCCGGACCGTCGAGCCGCTGGCCGGGGCTCAGCTCGGCGCGCAGCAGGACCGGCGCATCGTGGAACTGGCCTTGAGAATAGAACTGGGTGCGACGTGAAACGTCTGGTGCGCCTGACGTGACGGATGCGCCTTCGCGCTCCATCTGGGCCGCACCGCCGCCGACCGTCTCGACTTCGACGGCGTCGATCACCAGCGCCTTGTTGTCGGCGACGAAGCCGAAGCGGCGCTTGTGCAGCTCTTCGAACTCGGCGCGCAGGCGGGCGATGTCGTCATGCGCCGGGAAGGTCGCGTCGACGGCGAGCACCGTATCAGTGCCGGCATAGCGGATATGGGCGCGCAGATGGGTGCGGATCTCGTCGCGGGCAATTCCTTGGGCTTCCAGTTCGCCGAGGCAGTCGACTTCCAGCTCGGCGCCGAGCGTGCTGAGCGCTGCCGGCGCCTGGTCGTCGAGCGCGACGCCGAGCGCCTTCTGGCGGGTCGAGCGGATATCGGCAAGGCCCATGCCGTAGGCCGAGAGCAGGCCGGACATCGGATGCACGAGAATGCTCTTCATGCCGAGTTGGTCGGCAACGAGGCAGGCGTGCTGGCCGCCGGCGCCGCCGAAGCAACTCAACGCATAGCGCGTCACGTCATAGCCGCGCTGCACGGAAATCTTCTTGATCGCCTCGACCATGTTGGCAACGGCGATGCGGATGAAGCCATCGGCCACGTCCTCGGGGCTCCGGCCATCGCCGATCTCGGAGGCCATGGCGGCAAAGCGGCCGCGGACGGTCTCGACATCGAGGCGCTCGTCCTGGTTCGGTCCGAAGAGCGCCGGGAAGAAATCCGGCATCAGCTTGCCGAGCATGACATTGGCATCGGTGACAGCAAGCGGGCCGCCGTTGCGGTAGCAGGCGGGGCCCGGGTTGGCGCCGGCCGAGTCCGGGCCGACGCGGAAACGCTCGCCGTCGAAGTGCAGGATCGAACCGCCGCCGGCGGCAACCGTGTGGATCAGCATCATCGGCGCGCGGACACGCACGCCGGCGACCTCGGTCTCGAACGCACGCTCATATTCGCCGTCGAAATGGGCGACGTCGGTGGAGGTGCCCCCCATGTCGAAGCCGATGACGCGATCAAAGCCCGCGGCTTCACCGGTCTTGGCTAGGCCGACGACACCGCCGGCGGGGCCGGAGAGAATGGCGTCCTTGCCCTGGAACATCTCCGCTGCCGTCAGGCCACCCGACGACATCATGAACATGACGCGCGCGCCAGTGCGGGCAATGTCGAGCTCGCCCGAGACTTGAGCGACGTAGCGGCGCAGGACCGGGGAAAGATAGGCGTCGATGACGGTGGTGTCGCCGCGGCCGACATATTTGATCAGCGGCGAAACCTCGTGGCTGACCGAGACCTGCTCGAAGCCGAGTTCGCGGGCAATGCGGGCAACGGCCGCCTCATGCTCCGGGTATTTGTAGGCATGCATGAAGACGATGGCGACGGCCTTGTAGCCCTTGCCCTTCAGGTCTTCGAGGGCAAGGCGTGCCTTTGCTTCGTCGAGCGGCTGCTCGATCGTGCCGTCGGCGAGCACCCGCTGGTCGAGTTCGACGATGTCCTGGTAGAGCGCTTCCGGCTTGATGATTTCGGTCGCGAAGATCTTCTTGCGTTCCTGGTAGCCGATCTTCAGCGCGTCGCGGAAACCCTTCGTCGTCACCAGCGCCAAGGGTTCACCCTTGCGCTCGAGCAGCGCATTGGTGGCGACCGTCGTGCCCATGCGCACTTCGCCGATGAGACCGGTCGGGATCGGCGCACCGGTCGCAAGGCCCAGATGCAGGCGGATGCCCTGCACGGCCGCGTCGCGGTAGGCCTCGGGATTTTCCGAAAGCACCTTGCGCGCATGCAAGTTCCCTTGCGGATCGCGACCGATGACATCGGTGAAGGTGCCGCCGCGGTCGATCCAGAAGTCCCAGCTGCCGGTTTCGCGTGCGCTCATTGTCCATCCCTCTCATTCGCGAGCCGCTTCATTGTGCAAGCCCGGAAATTCATCAAAGCAGTTCGTTGACAAAATGTCGATAAAATGATGACATAAAATCGTCAAGATGAGGAAGAGCTGAATGACGAAGAAGTCGGAGGATAGCTTCGAAGGAAGGGAATGGGCCGAAAATGCCCTGCCCGAACATCTAAAGCCGGTCGCGGCCATCGGCCCGATCGTTTCCTCCGCGCACCTGGCTGAAGGCGGCTCTCCCGGCCTCTCCGAGGTCGAATACGGGTTGATTCTCGCGTCGCATGCCTTTCACCGCTGGATGATGCGCTGCATGGCGGCTGCCGGCGTTCCCGGTCTCTCCCCCATCGAAATCCTGATCCTGCACACGATCCGTCATCGCGATCGCGGCAAGAAGCTCGCCGACATCTGTCTCGTACTCGACATCGAAGACACCCATGTCGCGACCTATGCCATCCGCAAGCTCGAAGCCGCCGGCCTGGTGACGACGGGCAAGGAAGGCAAGGAAAAGACCATCCTCATCACCGACAAGGGCTCGGACGCCTGCACGCGCTACGCAAAGATCCGCGAGCGGCTGCTGGTTTCCTCCACCGCCAAGGCGCGTCCTTCCGAAGAGACGCTTTCCGAGATCGCCGCCGTCCTGCGTTTCATGTCGGGCGCCTATGAACAGTCCGCGCGCGCCGCGACCACATTGTAACAAGGAAGACCGCGTGACCGTCGAAAAGCCTGCGCCCCTGCTCGCCGTTGAGAAGCTTTCCGTCGCCTTCAACGGCAATCCCGTCGTCGAAGACCTGAGCTTCACGGTAACACCGGGCCGCACGTTGGCAATCGTCGGCGAATCCGGCTCCGGCAAATCGGTGACGTCGCTGTCGATCATGCGGCTCGCCGACATGATGGGCGGCCAGTTTCCTTCAGGCCGCATCCTTTTCCGCGGCAAGGACGGCGAGATCGACCTGACGGCCGCGCCGCAAAAGACCATGCGTGCCATCCGCGGCAAGGAGATCGCCATGATCTTCCAGGAGCCGATGACGTCGCTGAACCCGGTCTTCACCATCGGCGACCAGGTCGCCGAAGTGCTGATGCTGCACGAGAAGATGACCAAGGCCGAAGCGCTCGTCGAGACGCGCCGCCTGCTCGACATGGTCCGCCTTCCTGACAGCGCCGAACTGATTGGCCGTTATCCGCATCAGCTCTCGGGCGGCATGCGTCAGCGGGTCATGATCGCCATGGCGCTTGCCTGCCGGCCGAAATTGCTGATCGCCGACGAGCCGACGACGGCGCTCGACGTGACGATCCAGGCGCAGATCCTGACGATCATCCGCGACCTGCAGAAAGAACTCGGCATGGCGGTGATCTTCATCACCCATGACATGGGTGTCGTCGCCGAAATGGCCGACGACGTCGTCGTTATGTGGAAGGGCCGCAAGGTCGAGGAAGGCCCGGTCGACGAGATCTTCGCAAGCCCCAAGCATCCCTATACCCAGACGCTGCTTTCCGCCGTGCCGAAGCTCGGCAGCATGACCGGCGAGGAATTCCCTAAGCGCCTGCCGCTGACCATGATGGTGGACGGCGAGCCGAAGCGTGTCGGCGAAACCCATATCCAGCGTACCGCCCGCTACGACGCAGCACCGATCCTTTCGGTGCGCGACCTCGTCACCCGCTTCGACGTGCGCAAGAACCTCTTCGGCAAGGCGACGCACCGCGTGCATGCGATCGAGAATGTCAACTTCGACATCTTCCCGGGCGAAACGCTGGCGCTTGTCGGCGAAAGCGGCTCGGGCAAGTCGACGATCGGCCGCACGATCCAGCAACTGCAGAACGCAACCTCGGGCGAGATCCTCTTTGGCGGTCGCCCGGTCTCGGCCATGAGCTATGCCGAGCGGCAGCGGCTGAAGCAGGAAATCCAGTACATCTTCCAGGATCCCTTCGCCTCGCTCGATCCGCGCAAGACCGTGGGCTTCTCGATCGCCGAACCCATCCGCACCCACGGCCTGATCCTCGGTGAAAAGGACATCGAAAAGCGCGTGCATGAATTGCTGGAGCGCGTCGGACTGACGCCAGCTCACGCCAAGCGCTATCCGCACGAATTCTCCGGCGGCCAGCGCCAGCGCGTCTGCATTGCCCGGGCGCTTGCCTCCCGCCCCAAGCTGATCATCGCCGACGAGGCGCTGTCGGCCCTCGACGTTTCCATCCAGGCGCAAATCATCAACCTGTTCATGGAGCTGCAGGAGCAGGAAGGCCTTGCCTATCTGTTCATCAGCCATGACATGGCGGTCGTCGAACGCATGAGCCACCGCGTGGCCGTGCTCTACCTCGGCCAGGTCATGGAATTCGGCAGCCGCCAGCAGGTATTCGAAACGCCCGGTCATCCCTATACGCGCCGGCTGCTTTCCGCTGTGCCCGTCGCAGAGCCCGGCAAGGGCCGCGAGCGCGCCATGCTGGAGGGCGAAATCCCGAGCCCGATCCGCCGTGTCGGCGACGAACCCGCGGTGCTGCCGCGCAAAGAAATCGCCCCTGGCCATTTTGTGGCCAAGGGTGCGTGAGCCGCTTTCTCTTCTCAAGAAGGCTGTCGAAACAGGAGTGAGTAAATGATCAACAAAAAGGGGATCCACGCCGCTTTCATCGCACTTGCGATGGCGGGCAGTTTCATGACCGCAGCCCCGGCCTTTGCCGCGGGCACGCTGACGGTGTCTTCACCGCAGGATCCGGGAAGCTGGGACCCGGTCGACACCTTCCTCGTCAACTGGGCGTCGGTCGCCACCAACATCTATGACGGCCTGACCTATCGCGGCCCGGACCTGAAGCTCGTGCCCGGCCTTGCCACCGCATGGGAAGAACTCGACGGCGGCAAGCGCCTGCGCTTCACGCTGCGTGAAGGCGTCAAGTTCCACAACGGCGAGCCCTTCAACGCGGAAGCGGTGAAGTTCACCTTCGACCGCCTGCTCGGCGAAGAAGGCTCCAAGGGCCCGCAGAAGTCCAACTATGCCGTGATCGAAAAGGTCGAGATCGTCGACGAAAAGACGGTCGACCTCGTTCTCAAGTCCCCGGATCCGGTGCTTCTCACCAAGCTCGCCGGCTACGGCGCGATGATCGTGCCGCCGAAGTACATAAAGGAGAAGGGCGAAGACTACTTCAACGCCCATCCTGTCGGTACCGGCCCGTTCAAGTTCGTCTCCTACGAGCCGAAGGTCGGCATCAAGCTCGAAGCCTTCGCCGACCATTGGGGCGGCGCGCCGAAGCTTTCCAACCTCAACTACCGCTTCATTTCGGAGCCGGCGACCGCCGTTGCCGAGCTGCAGGCCGGCCGCGTCGATCTCGTCATCCCGCCGACCATTCCGATCGGCATGATCCCGACGATCCAGGGCGACAGCAATCTGGAGATCGTCTCCAGCGCCGGCCCGACGGTCTACGCGCTGCGCTTCAACACCCGCGACGGCATCACCAAGGATCCGAAGGTCCGCAAGGCGCTGATCCTCGGCGTCGACCGCGACACCATCATCCAGTCGATCCTCGCCGGCCAGGCGGACCCGATCGCCAGCTTCCAGGGCAAGCTCTCCTTCGGCTTCGACCCGGCGATGAAGCCGCTTCCCTACGATCCGGAACAGGCAAAGGCGCTGCTGAAGGAAGCCGGTGTTGCACCGGGTGCCTCCGTACAGATCGACGTCCGCGGCAACGACGCGACCTTCAACGAGGTCGTGCAGGCAACCGCAAGCTACCTGCAGCTGATCGGCATCAACGCCACGATCAAGCCGTACGAGACCAACGTTCTGTTGAACGACATCATCCCGGCCGGCAAGACCGGCGCGATGTTCCAGCAGTCCTGGGGCGGCTGGACGCTCGACTATGACAACACCGCCTACTCGATGTACCACTCCGGCGAAAAGTGGAACCCCTACGACAAGGACGCGGAACTCGACAAGCTGCTCGAGTCGCAGCGTTCGATCACCGATCAGGCGAAGCGCGAGGAAATCCTCAAGCAGATCGCCAACTACGCCGCCGACCGCTCGCTCGAGATGCCGCTTTACAACCTCAACGCCATCTTCGGCGTGAGCAAGCGCGTCAAGAATTTCGTGCCGGTGCCGGACAGCCGCCTGCGGCTGACGGATGTGACGGTCGAGTAAAAACAGTGCGGTCCGCCGCCGCTTCGGGGCGGCGGACCATTTTCCTTAAAGGGCGGGTCACTTGGCCGGATTTCTGATCAAACGTTTTCTGCAGGCGGTTTTCGTGGTGTTCGTCGTGACACTGACCGTCTCCTATGCCATCCGGTTCACCGGCGACCCGGCGCTGATGCTGGCGCAGGGTGCGGGCAGCGTCACCGAGGCCGACCTCGTGCGCATCCGCGAGGGCCTCGGCCTCAACCAGCCTTTCCTGGCGCAATATGCCGATTTCATCACGGGCATGTTCAGGCTCGATTTCGGCCGCTCCTTCATGGGCGGAACGCCTGTTTCGCAGCTGATCGCCTCTGCGTTGCCGGCGACCATGCTGCTCGCCTTCGCCTCGCTGATCGTCTCGATCGCAATTTCCATTCCGCTCGGCATTCGCGCCGCCGTCGCCCGCGGCAAATGGGCCGACCAGACGATCCGCATTCTGTCGCTGATCGGGCTTTCCTTCCCGAACTTCTGGCTGGCGATCATGCTGGTGTTGCTGTTCTCGATCGTCCTCAAATGGCTGCCGCCGAGCGGCATGGACGGTTTTGCAAGCTTCATCATGCCGGCGCTGACCATGGGCATCATCCTGACGGCAACCAATGTGCGCCTGGTGCGCACCGCGATGCTGGAAACCTTGCAGTCGCAATACATCATGGTCGCGCGCGCCAAGGGCCTCAGCGAAAGCAAGGTGCTCTACAAGCACGCGCTTCGTAACTGCGCGATCCCGCTGATCACCTATTTCGGCCTGCAGTTCGGCGGCCTGCTTGGCGGCATCGTCGTCGTCGAACTCGTCTTCAACTGGCCGGGCATGGGCACGCTGGCCTTCGATGCGGTCGCTTCCCGCGACTACCCCGTGCTTCAGGCGGTCATCACGGTGCTTTCGCTGATGATCGTGTTCGTCAATCTTCTGGTCGACATCGCCTATGGCCTCGTCGACCCGCGCATCCGGACGGAGTGAGCCGATGACGTCAAAGGCTGCAAACTCCCGCTTCGCCCGTTTCCGCAATCTCGAATTCATCCTCGGTGCGTTGCTCACCGGCGGCATCTGCCTCGCCGTTCTTTTCTCCGGCGTGCTCTTTCCCGGCGGCGTCGACAAGATCGACCTGATGGCGCGGCTGACGCCACCCTTCGTCAACTGGGCGCATCCGCTCGGAACCGACCCGCTCGGTCGTGACGTGCTTGCCCGGGTCGTTGCCGGCGGCAAGATCTCACTGCTCGTCGGCCTGACCTCGGTTGCCGGCGCCGTCGTCGTCGGCGTGGTCATGGGGCTCGTCTCGGGCTACTATCGCGGCTTCTGGGACATGATCGTCATGCGCTTTGCCGACGTTCAGCTCGCGCTCCCCTTCATTCTGCTCGCGATCACCTTCATCGCCATCGTCGGCGGCGGGCTCGGCAACACCATCATCCTGCTGATCGTCTCGCAATGGGTGCAATATGCGCGACTCGTGCGCGGCTCGGTGCTGTCGCTGCGCGAGCGCGAGTTCATCCAGTCGGCTCGCGCCATCGGCGTGCGCGACTACAAGATCCTGTTCCAGCACCTGCTGCCGAACCTGGTCGGCCCGGTGATCGTCCTGATGACGCTCAACGTCGCCAACAACATCCTGCTCGAAAGCAGCCTCACCTTCCTCGGCCTCGGCGTCGATCCGCTGATCCCGAGCTGGGGCGGCATGCTCGCCGACGGCCGTACCTACCTGCAGAACGCCTGGTGGGTCAGCGTCTTCCCGGGCCTTGCGATCCTCTTGACCGTTCTCGGCCTCAATCTTCTCGGCGACTGGCTGCGCGACAGCCTCGACCCAACCGGTAGAACCTCACGATGACGACGATTTTCGAAGGCGCCTTCGAGCGCACGCTCGACACGCTCCTGACCACCTACGGCAAGGAAGCCGCCCGCGGCACCAAGCTCGAAGCCTGGTTGTTCGACGATGCCGCGAGCCGCAAGGCGGCCGAACAGAAGCTCGCAAGCTTTGGCGTCAAGGCGGCGCTCAGGAGCGCCTACAAGCCGCTGCTGCATTTCTTCCTGGAAGAAGTGGATCGCGCAGCCCTCGCGAACGTCATCGTCCGCTATCCCCAGCATGAAGGTGCGCCACAGAACCGCTTCCTGCTCGAGGCCTATCCGCTCGCAGCCCTCCTCGGCGATGCCGAGATCCACTTTGCGGCCGGTAGCGCCAAGGCTTTCACCTACGATGTCGCACTGACCTTCCGTGACGGACGGAAGGAGAGCCACGCGGTCTTTGCCCCGAACCGCATCCACACCGACTTCATCGGCGAAACACTGCTGTCGCCGACGGGCTGGATCCGCCTCGACGAGGGCTGCGACAAACATCGCGAGTGCCACCTCGAGACCGATTACGAGCGGTTGTTTGCCGGTACGATGCAGGCGATCGCCGATCATGCCTGGGGCGACAGCGAGCCCTATTTCGAAGAGCTCAACATCCGCGCGACCCTGCCGATCACCGACTTCCGCCTGCCGGTCGGCGAAGAGGTCATCAGCCTTCGCGAGGCGCTGCACGAGGACTTCTATTTCTCGCTGCTCGAAGTCTTCCAGAAGAAATCCGGACGTCCGCTCGGCGACCGCGGCCTGAAGCCGGGCCAGATCGTGCCGGAGATCGTCTTCGGCGTCGGCAAGCCAACGGTCGCCGTCAAGGCCCGGCCGCTGCAGGCGACCGATGTCGACGGCGAAACCCTGCCGCTTAATACCGCCGAGGCACCGCTGGCGGTGGCGCAGATCCACGCCGAACTCGCCGCGATCGACGGCGAGCCCTTCGAGGCCAAGTCGCGTGCCGGCCGGCCGGTCAAGGCTCGCTACCACAAGGGAACCGACGCCGCTGTGATGATCAGCGGCGGTCAGCACCCGAACGAGACGACCGGCATCGTCGGCGTGCTCCGCGCCGCGCAGGCGCTCGCCACACGTGCCGGCACCCACTTCACCATCTCGCCGCTCGAAAACCCCGACGGCTATGCCGTGCATCAGCGACTGCGCGTCGACAACCCGCTGCACATGCACCATGCCGCCCGATACACCGCCCTCGGCGACGATCTCGAATATCGCACGGGTGCCGCACTCAACGAGCGCGAGATCCGCAAGGAAGCCGAGCGGCTGACGGGCGCGCAGCTGCACGTCAACCTGCACGGCTACCCGTCGCATGAATGGACGCGGCCGCTTTCGGGCTACGTGCCGCGCGGCTTTGCCATGTGGACCCTGCCCAAGGGCTTCTTCCTGATCATGCGTCACCACGCCGAATGGGAAGCGCGCGCCGAACAGCTGATCGCAGACGTCACCGAGCGGCTCGCCGCCGTTCCGGGCCTCATCGCCTATAACGACGCCCAGATCGCACTTTACGAGACCCATGCCGGCGAAACCGGCTTCCGGATCATCAACGGCTTCCCCTGCATGATCTCGGTCGACGACCGCCATACGGCGCCGCTGACGCTGATCACCGAGTATCCCGACGAGACCATCTACGGCGATGCCTTCATCGCCGGCCACGAGGCGCAGAAGGAAACGGTGCTCGCGGCCTATGACGCATTCCAGCGGATCATGGCCATCGCCTGACCGCCACCATCGACCGGCCTATGACCGGTCCGTGCCGCTGCGTGCCCTTGCGCAGCGGCACATCCTTGGCTCCCAAACCTCTCCCTGATCGCGCACGCACCTGCGGTCGCTCGGCCTTGCTTCATAGCGGCGGCGACGCGCCGGGGGCAGTGGTGTCAACACTGCCGCGGAAAAAGCGATAGCCAGCGATTTTCCTGGGTAAAAATGCAATCATGGGTAGGAAAACCGTCACACTCCCCGTTGACGGGCCTACAGGAATGCCTGAGAGGGCAATCCTATGGGATCATTGGGATATTTCCCATCTGATCTCGGGGCAACACGACATCATTATATCGCGGGGGCGAAATTTAGATGAAGCTGCTGAAAAGCGCTCAACAATCATTGATTGAGGGGATCTCCAACCGTCAGTTCGTCAGACTGGCAAACAGCACGAGTGCATTGAAGGGTCACAAGCATCGCATCGCGATGAACGACAACGACGCCATCATGACGCTGACGGATGGCAAAAACGAACTGCATATCTGCCGCCGCGATCGGCTTTGGCTCTACAAGCGCGGCATCGATGCGCGCATGGCCCAACTGACGCGCTCATACCTGCTGCACCACATCACCGAACCGCTTGAAGGGGCCTTCATCGATTGCGGCGCGAATGTGGGCGAACTCGGCAGCTTTAGCCGCAGCAAGGGGCTGGAGTACCACGCCTTCGAGCCCGAGAACCTCGAGGCCGATTGCTGCGATCTCAATAATTTCGACGGCGCGCGAGGGACGAACCGCTTTGGGCTCTGGTCGCATGATGGCGAACTGACCTTCTATTCGAAACCTTCGACCGCCGATGGCTCGCTGTTCGAAACCGATGAATACGTCGATCAATTCAAGATCAAGGTGCGCAGCCTCGACAGCTTCGCCGCCGAGGTCGGCTTGAAGAAGATCGCCATCCTGAAGATCGAAGCCGAAGGCGCCGAGCCTGAGATTTTGACCGGCGCACGCGAAATGCTGAAGTCGACCGCCTATGTCACGGTCGACTGCGGCTTTGAAAAGGGCGTCAACAAGGAGAGCACTCTGGTTCCCGTCTTCAACATCCTGATCGATGCGGGCTTCGAGGCCGTCGACTGGAACCCGCAGCGCGTGACCGCGCTGTTCAAGGCCAAATCGCGCTGATCACGCTTTGATGAACGGTCTCGCGCGGCAGCCCACACGGCGCTGCCGCGCAAGGCTACTTTACTGGCCCTCTTCCGATCGCCGCTCCGCGAATGCGCGGGAATTCTCTCCGTCCCATCCGAACACGGTAAGCATCACCCGCGCTGCATTGCCGGGCTCCCGCCCTCGCCGCTAAAAAGGCAGGAAAGGCCGCAACGTTGTTGCAATCCTCGTCCACCAGACGTGAACGAGACACGCCTATCGGATTCGGAGATATTCAATGCGCCTGCTCCTTGTCGAGGATGAGCTGGAAATGGCGGCCGCGCTCAGCGCCGCACTTAGCCGCTATGACATGATCCTCGACCATGCACCGTCGATGGACCATGCAATGGCGGCCCTGGCCAACCAGGTTCACGACGGCATCATCCTCGACCGGCAACTGCCGGACGGCGACGGCCTGTCGCTGATCCCTCGGGTGCGCGCGCTGCGATCGGGTATCCCGGTGATCGTGCTGACGGCGCGCAGCGCCATCGACGAACGGGTCCGGGGGCTCGACATGGGCGCCGACGACTATCTCGCCAAGCCGTTTGCCGTGGAGGAACTGCTGGCGCGCATCCGTGCCCTGATGCGGCGTTCGCCGGATATTGCACCGATCACCGCCCGCATCGGCCAGCTGATCTTCGATTTCGAAGGCAGACAGGCCCGCGTCGACGGCCGGGTGCTGGACCTGCCGCGGCGGGAGCTCCTGGTACTGGAGGCATTGGCGCGCCGGCAGGGGCGCACGGTGCAGCGCTCGACGCTGGAAGAATCCGTCTATGGCTATGACGACGAAATCCAATCCAACTCTCTCGACGCGCATGTTTCGCGGTTGCGCCGGAAGCTCTCGGAAACCGGTGCCGGCGTCGAAATTCACAGCATCCGCGGCGTCGGCTACCTTCTGAGACCCACTCCATGACAAACGTTGCCACCAACTCGCTGAAGAAACGGCTGATCTGGCAGATCCTGACCTTTCAGGTGCTGCTGCTGATGGCGGTCATCGCCGGTTTCATGGCCTTGCTGACGCGCGCCGATCTCGGCGGCAAGTTCCTCGATGCCGATGCCGCATCGATCGCAGCCGGGGCAATCCGGCCGGATCCCGCCGGTGGATTGACGCTGGTGGAGACGCCGCAACTGCTTGCCATGCGGGCCGAGTCCCCCGACTTCTGGTTCGTCGCGCGGAACGAACGCGGCGAGATGATCCGCAGCGGGCCCGTGCCGGACGCCTATCGCAGCATCGGCGAGCACCTCGACCGCATTGCCTTTGGCGATATGCGCGACAGCATCGAGCCCTATACCCTCTCGTCGATCGTGCGCTCGGTAACCACGGACAGCGGAACCTACACGGTGCTTGCCGGCGGCGGGCGGCTCTGGAGCGCGTCCTTCGCCGTGTTCATCCTGGCCAACCTGCTGCTGCTGCCGATCGTCCTGATCGTGGTGCTGATCCCGGCCTTCGCAATTCCGATCATTGTGAGGCGCGCCTTTGCGGGCCTCGCCGAGGTGGTCGACCAGGCCAAGACGATCGATGTCGACCGCCGCGGCGCTCGGCTGCCCGATCATCGCATTCCCGGCGAAGTGCGGCCGCTCGTCGAGGCCTTCAACGGCGCGCTGCAGCGGCTCGATGAAGGCTACGAGCGCCGCCAGCGCTTCATCCTCGATGCCGCGCACGAGCTTCGGACCCCGGTTGCGATCCTGCATACGCGCCTGGAAAGCATGGAGGCCGGCCCGCTCCGCAACCGCCTACTGATCGATTCCAATCGCATTGCCGGCCTTGCGGAACAGTTGCTCGACCTCGAACGCATCGATCGCGACGGCACGGATTTCTCCACGCTCGACCTGGTATCGCTCTGCCGCGACGTGACGGCCGACCTTGCTCCGCTGGCGCTTTCGGCCGGTTGCGAGCTTTCCTTTGCACCGGGCATCGAGCGCGTCATCGTGCGCGGCGATACCGGCGCCATCGAGCGGGCGGTCACCAATCTCGTGCGCAACGCCATCGAACATGCCGGCGGCCTGATCACGATCCGGGTGGAGCGCGGCGGCGTGATCGAGGTTACCGACGAAGGCCCCGGCATTCCGGAAAGGGAACGCGCGCGGATTTTCGAGCCCTTCCACCGCCTGCAGCCGCGAGACCATGGCGCCGGCCTCGGCCTGCATCTGGTCAGCGAAATCATCGGCCGCCACAAGGGCCATATCTCCGTTGTCGACGATCCCGCCGGCGGCGCCTGCTTCCGGATCACCTTGCCGACCGGCTAGGTCATGTCCGGGGGCTTATGGTTAACAGACAACTAACAACAAAATCAGCAACTTAGACAAGTTGCGCAATGTTGATGCAATCCGCGAGGCCGACAAAGGCGGTGTACCGTCCAAACATGGCCATCTCGCCCCAAAGGTGAAGCGCGCATGGGAGGACGCAAGCGCCACCAAGGCGCGTTTCCTATGCACGGAGCAAGAAAATGCGGCAGTCCAGCAAGCTTTCCATCTGGTCGGGTCTTACCCTCCTCGCCCTCTGCGGCGCACAATCGTCCCGGGCGGCTGATTTCTCCGCCCCCACCTATCAGGACCCGCCAGCCTTCAGCTGGAGCGGCGCCTATGTCGGTGCCCATGGCGGCCTTGGCTTTACCGGCAGCCCCAACCCGTTCGCCGACCGCAACGGCGTCGCACTCGGCGTCCAGGCCGGCTACAACATGCAGGCCGGCCCCGGCATCGTCGGCGCGGAAATCGAAGGCTCCTACCTCGGCGACACCGAGCACAAGGTCAATGGCGGCAAGCTCAAGGAGAAATGGCGCGGCGCGATCAAGGCGAAGGCGGGTCTCACCTTCGACCAGACGCTGGTCTACGGCACAGCAGGCTATGCCATGACCAGCTACAAGAAGGGCGGCGACGTGCGTAACGACGTCGGCTTCAAGGGCGGCTATCTGCTCGGCGCCGGCGTGGAGCAGGCCTTTGCCGGCGGCCTCTCCGCCAAGCTCGAATACAACTACATCACGACGCCGGATGTCCGCACCCACACGAGCTCAGGCTCCAGCGAGAAGGACATCAACAGCCACGTCATCAAGGCCGGCATCAACATGCGTTTCTGAGGGGTCAGACGGTTTGCGGCGGCGCTGCAACGTTCCTCCCCGTAGCGCCCCGACAGATCGATGCCCCTGCCCTGATCACTCCGCCGCTTCCCGCGCCGATCGCTCGGGCGTCGCCAGCCGACGCCAGATCGGCGCCAGGGCGGCGGCGATCTCGCCGTAAAGCGCAAAGCGCCTGTCGTAATGCGCGGCAAGTGCCGGGTTCGGCCGGTAGTGGCGCTCGGTCTTGACCATCGCCGCCGCACCAGCGGAGATGTCGGCGAAAAGGCCGATGCCGGCGCCTGCCGTGATCGCCGCACCGAGTGCGCCGGTCTCGCGCGAACGGGCGACCGTGACCGGCACGTCGAGCACGTCGGCGAAGATCTGCGGCCAGATCAGGCTGCGCGATCCGCCACCCGAAAGCACAGCTTCATCGAAGCGCGCGCCGGCGGCGCGCAACGCCGCGATATGCTGGCGATGGCCGAAGGCGACGCCTTCAAGCACGGCGCGGACCAGATGCCCCTTGCCGTGCCAGCCGGCAACGCCGTAGAAGCCCGCGCGCGCGTTGCCGTCCTGCTGCGCGCCATAGAGGAACGGATGATAAAGCGGATCATCCGCGGCCGGCGTGATCTCGGCCGCCAACTGGCAGCAGAGATCGAAGGGCGACCGGCCGTCCTTGCCGTCATGCGGGAAGAGTTCGCGCACCAGCCATTCGAGATTGGCGGCAGACGTCGCACTCGCCTCGATCGCCATGTAGCGCTCACGGTCGAAGGTCGAAGACATGAAGAGCGGGCGCGAAAGATCCGGCTGATCGATGATCACCTGGTTGATGCTCCAGGTGCCGGCGATGATCGAGGCCGCACCGGTGCGGGTGACGCCTGAACCGATCGCCGAGGCGACCACGTCGAAGAGCCCACCGACGACGGGTGTGCCGGCAGCCAGACCCGTCTGCGCCGCCGCTTCTTCGGTGACGCGTCCGACGATATCGGCGCTTTCGGCGAGATCGGGGAGCAGCGCCATGTCGTCGCCGAGGCCATAGGCCTTCATCAATCCCGCATCGTAGCGCCGACCGGCAACATCGAGCAGACCCGCGCCGCTCATGTCCGAGACGTCGCTGACGCGCGCGCCGGTCAGGCGATTGACGACGAAGTCCTTGCAGAGAAATACCGTGCCGATCCTTGCAAACTGCTCCGGCCGATGGCGCTTCAGCCAGGCAAGCAAGGTCGGCGTCTGGGATGGCCAGGGCTTCTGTCCGGCGATCGGATAGGTTCGCTCGCCGACACCTGCGGCCTGCCACTCTTCGACGAGGCCAGCGGCGCGCGTATCGAGCGACTGGATGCCGACAAGCGGTTCCCCGTCTCGATCGAGCGCATAAAGTCCGTTGCCGTGCCCGGCGCAACCGATCGCGGCGATCTCGCTGGCATCGATGCCGGCGCGCTCGATGCAGGCGCGGATCACCACCTTGGCATGGCTCCACAGTTCGCCGAGCCCACGCTCGACGTGGCCGGGCATCGGCACGTGGCTGTGTCCTTCTTCCGCAGCCATCGCGATCTCGTTGCCGTCGCGATCGAAAAGTACCGTCTTGATTACGGTGTTCCCGGCATCGATCCCGAGCAGATATTTACCCATTGTCGAACCCCTCCCAAGGTCCATAATTCCTTTGCCGGAACGCCGCCGGTGTCCTCACAGCGGCAGCGTTCCTCTTGCCCCGGAGCATCGCTCATGAAGCGGTTCCGGTTGAGCGATTTCAACCGCGCTGGTAGAGCGCGTAGGCTTCTTCGCCGCTGACATCCTCATGGATGATCGCCATCAGGCCGCGCACGACGGCGCTCGGGTTGGCGTGCTGGTAGATGTTGCGCCCATAGACCATGCCCATTGCGCCCTGGCGCATCAAGGCCGCCGACTTGTCAAAGACGTTGCGCAGATCCTCCTTGCCGCCGCCGCGCACCAGAACCGGGCAGCGCGCCGCCTCGACGACCCGGTGGAAATCTTCGGCATTGGTGGTCGGATCCGCCTTGACGATGTCGGCACCCATTTCGCGCGCAAGCCGGGTCAAAGTCACGATCTTCTCGGCGTCGCCATCGACCATGTAGCCGCCATGCTCGGTGACCGGCTGCATCACCAGCGGCTCGATCATCAACGGCATGCCGTACTTGTCGCAATCGGCCCGCACGCGCGAGATGTTGGCGACGCATTGGCGGAAGAGATCGGGCTCGTCCGGCAGCATGAACAGGTTGACGACGACGCAGGCCGCATCCATCGCCAGCGCGCCGATCAACGGTTCGGCTTCGTTCTGCAGAACGGCCCACATGTGCCGGTGGCGGATGCGGTTATAGGGATTGCCCATGTCGAGGCGCATGACCAGCGCCGGCTTGTCCTTGCCCGGCACCTCCTGCAACAGATCCGACTGGCCATAGTTCATCTGGATCGCATCCGGTGCGGCCGCAACCAAGGCCTTGACCACGGCGGACATGTCTTCCAGCCCGTTCAGGAAGGACGGTTCGTTGCAGACGCCGTGGTCGATCGCCACGTCGAGGCAACGTCCACCGCCGAACAGACGGTTCATCCGGACCTTGCTGTTGTTTCGCATAATGCACTCCTTTGTTCGTTCCGTACGGATAGGGTTTCCTCGTCGACGCCATGGCGCTCGGCGAGAAGGGTAAGAAATCGCTTACGCTCGGCAGCGATACGTGGCGGCGACCATTGCTTTTCGATGGTGAGCAGAGCGAGCACCGCGTCCACTATGTCGAGCGAGAGCGCGCCGGTGATTGCAAGCGTCGTGCGGCGCAGCAAAAGGTCGTCGAGGTGTTCAGCGGCTTCGCTGCGGATCAGATATTGCAGCTCACGCGCGGAGTAATCCGGGTGCGGCAAGGCATGGTCGGCACCGCCAGCGATGAAATCGGCGACATCGCGCGCGCCCGTTCCATAGCGGACAAAAAGCACGCGCAAGCGCTCCCGCGAAAGCCCGGTGGCTGCTGCAACACCATCGATCCACCGGTCGCGATCGGCGGGATAGTGCTGCCCGCCACCGATGGCGCGCTCGCCCGTACTCACCCGGCGCTGCCGTCCAAGCCGTTCCAGGGTGAGGTCCGCCGCCATTTCGCCGAAGGAGCGGAATGTCGTCCATTTGCCGCCGATCATGCAGAGCACCGGCGGGCCGCCGTCGGCGACCTCCACGAAGGTGCAGAAATGGTCGCGCGGGATGCGTCCGGTAAAGCTGTCCTGGCTTGCCGGCAGCGGCCGGACACCCGAAAACTGGAAGACCACCTCTTCCGGCCGGATCCGGATATCGGGCAGGACGAAGGCGAGCGACTGCAGGATGTAGTCACGCTCGTCGACTTCACAGCGCACGGTTTCCGGATCATCGACGCGAATGTCCGTCGAGCCCACCAGCACCTTGCCGAGATAGGGAAAGAGGATGCAGATCCGCCCATCCTCGTTCTCGTAGTAGATCATGTGGCCATCGAGCGCAGCCATGAGCTTGGCATTGTCGATGATCAGATGCGAACCCTTGGTGCCGCCCATCAGCGGCGCCGGCTTTGAGGTCGAGGGAAACAGCGCGCCGTTGGCGATGTCGATCCAGCCGCCGGTGGCGTTGATGATGAGGCCGGGCTCGATCGCAGCGACCGCGCCGGTGACACCGTCCTTCAGTTCGTAGCGTCCGGATGCCGCCAGCGTCAGTTCCGTGTAGTTCAACGCCTGGGCGTGAGAACCGGCGGCAAGGCCGTCCTTCAAGAGCTCGATGCCGAGACGCTCCGGCTGGCTGACCCAGGCGTCGTAATAGGTGGCGGAACTCTTGATATCAGGGTTGAGCGCCGGCCAGCGGGCAAGCGTGGCGCGCCGGCCGCGAAAGGCGTGCTTGGGCATCAGCGCCCGCTTGCGCGTCAGGAAATCGTAGATGCCGAGGCCCATCTTGACGGCGATGGCACCGCGGCGGCTCGGCCGACGGGTAAGCCCCAGGAAGCGCACCGCGCCATTGGCAAGCCCGGAGAAGATATCGAAGATCGGCACGGTGGTCGGCAGCGGCGCCACGTAATGCGGCGCGTTCTTCAGCAGCCGGTCGCGCTCGACCAGCGATTCCCGGACCAGGCTGAACTCGCCATTTTCGAGATAGCGAAGCCCGCCATGCACCATGCGCGACAGTGCCGCACTGGCGCCGGAACAGTAGTCGTACTTCTCGACGAGCAGCACGTTCACCCCTTGCAGCGCCAGTTCGCGAAAGACGCTGAGGCCGTTGATGCCGCCGCCGAGGACGCACACGTCCACCTTCGGGCTCTTGGCGAGCCCGTTGAAAATCTCTTCCCGGTTCATGATGGCAGTCCGTTAGCTGTCCATGTTGACGAGCGTCGCCGCGATCGCCGCGTCGATCCCCTTGAGATCGTCTTGATCGAGCCGGATCGTCCCGGCCCGTGCATTATCGAGTGCCTGCGCCGGATTGCGTGCCCCGCAGAGCGCGAAAGTCACGCCCTCTTGGCAGAGCGTCCAGGCAATGACGATCTGGGCGATCGTCGCGCCATGCTTCTCCGCGACCGGCCGGATCGCCCTAGCGAAGACCGCGACCTTTTCGCGGTTGCCGACCGAGAAGCGTGGGTTGTCGCGCCGCTGGTCGTCGCCCGAGAACACCCGCTCCGGTCCGATGCCCCCGGATAGAAGGCCGAGCGCCAGCGAGGAGTAGCTCAGCGTCGCAACACCGTTGCGCCGCGTCAGCGGCAAAAGCTCCGCCTCGATCTCGCGATCGATCATGCTGAAGCGCTCCTGGATGGCATCGAGCCCGCCGATCGCGATGTACTGTTCCAACTCGCCGCGCCCGACATTGCTGGCGCCGATCGCCTTGATCTTGCCGGCCTGGCGCAGCTCTTCGAGTGCAGCCATCGTTTCCTCGATCGGCGTCGTCGGATCCTGCCAGTGGGTGATGTAGAGGTCGATGTAATCAGTGCCGAGCCGCTTCAGGCTCTGCTCGACTTCATGGTGGATGGCATCGCGGCCGAGGTAGCGATGCACCGGCTTTCCGTCCTGATCGAAGAAGTGCCGCCCCTTGTCCGTATGCCAGACGAGGCCGCATTTCGTGGCGATGATTACCTTGTCGCGACGACCGACCAAAGCCTTGCCGACGATTTCTTCGGAGCGGCCGAGGCCATAGGCCGGTGCCGTGTCGATCAGCGTCACGCCGGCGTCGAGCGAGGCCTGGATCGCTGCGATCGATTCCCGCTCGTCCGTTCCGCCCCACATCCAGCCGCCGATCGCCCAGGTGCCGAGCCCGACGGCCGAAGCCTTCACGCCCGACCGGCCGATCTCCCGCATCAATTGATCCCCGCTCATGCCAGAAGTCCCTTTTCTTGTGCCATGGCGAGCACGCGCTCGCCGGTCGCCTCGTCCGTCACCAGCGTGTCGAGGTGGTGCCCCCGCATGACGCTGAGGATCGGCCCGGCCTTGTTCGGTCCGCTCGCCACGCCGATCTTCGTCGGGATCGAGGCGAATTCCTCGAGCGTCAACGACACCAGCGAACGGTTGAGGCTATAGTCACAGACCTGGCCCTTATCATCGAGCAGATGGGCGAGCAGCTCGCAGCTTGCGCCAGAGCGCTCGATCGCCGCCCGGTCCGTGCTCGAGGACGGATGCAGGTCGTAGTAACTGGAGTCATCCGACAGGATCGAGCCGATACCGACCACCGCGACCTTCGCCTCGCGCGCCCTGCCGAAAACATCGGCGACCGAGCGCATATTGATCAGCATCGCCCGTTCGGCGGCACTGTCGGCAAAGAGCGGCGCGTGGATCTGAAAGGAGCGGCCGCCGAGCCGGTCGGCCAGCATCGTCGAGACGTGGTTGACGTCGGTATAGTGCTTGCCCTGGACGCAGCCGGTTCCCGGGATCACCTCCACATCGAAGCGGCGCGGCGCCTGCAATCCTGCGACCACGGCGCTGACGCCCTTGCCGCCGGTGATGCAGATGGTGTCGCCGTCGCCGATCTCTTCGAGCAGCAGTCTCGCCGCCGCCTCGCCGACCGCCTGGAGCGCGGTCTGCTGGTTGTCGGAAACCGTCGGCACCACGATCGCCCGGCGGATGCCACCGATCGAAAGCAACTGCTCCTCCATGTCGACCAGCGGCTCGATCGGCGACTTGATCTTGATCTCGACGAGACCGAGCTGACGGCCGCGCTTGATCAGCCGGTTGACAGTCGGCTGCGAGATGCCGAGGCGATCGGCGATCTGCGACTGGGTCAGCCCTTCGAGGAAATGCAGCACCAGCGCCTGGTGCATCTGTCTTGCGACGACGAGCTCTTCGCGCGCGCCTGAAACCGGGGACAGGGTGGGTTTGGCAATCGGCATGATCAGGCGGCCTTCCGCTTGTGCAGCAAGTGATCGATCGAAACGGCGGCCAACAGAATGCAGCCTTTGATCATGTCCTGCCAATAGACGGACACATCAAGCAGGATCAACGAGCTGGTGACGACCGAAAGCAGGGCCATGCCGAGGATCGCGCCGAGGATGGTGCCGGAGCCGCCGTTGAGCGAGGCGCCACCGATAACGGCCGCGGCGATGATGTTGAGCTCCATGCCCACACCGAAGGTCGGCGTCGCCGCCCCGAAGCGCGACATGTAGATGACGCCGGCGACGCCGGCGAGCGTCGAGCAGAGCACCGTCACCCAGAACTTCACCTGCTTGGTCCTGATGCCGGAATAGAGCGCCGCCTTCTCGTTGCTGCCGGTGTAGAACACCTTGCGGAAGGCAGTGGCCCGCCGCAGCAGGAAGTCGAACAGGATGACGACGGCGACGAAGATCAGGATGACATAGGGGACACCGTGAAAGGTGCCCTGCCCCACCGCCTTGAAGGAGGCCGGCAGCGTGAACAGCGACAGCGGCGTACCCTTGGTGATGACGAGGCAGAGGCCGCGCACGATCACCATCGCCGCCAGCGACGTGATGAAATGGTTGAGCCCGACCACGGTGACGAAGAAGCCCATGATCATGCCGATCACGCTGCTGGCGAGGATACCGACCAGCGACGCCGTCCAGGGATCGACACCGGCGAGGAACAGCGAGCCGGCCAGCACCATGGCAAAGCAGACGACCGAGCCGACCGCCAGATCGATGCCGCCGACGATCAACAGGATCGTCATGCCGACGACGACGATGCCTTCGACCGAAAAGCTCATCAACATGGCGCGCATATTGCCGAAGGTGAGGAAATGCGGCGAGGCGAAGCTCATGACAAGCCCGAGCGCCAGGATGATCGCGATCAGCCCGGCCTCGCGCATCGTGCCGATGCGTTTCCAGGCGGGCGCCTGCCTTGCGGTTGCAACCATCGTATCCACTGCCATTTCCGCCTCCCCGGCTCTTTCCGTTCTTTCAGGCGACATGGGCTGTCCTGCCTGTTGCGGTTCCATCCGCCTGCGTCACGCCCGACGCCAGGCGGATCACCGCCTCCTCGCTCATCTCAGTGTCGTCGAGTTCACCGGCAATCGCCCCTTCGCGGATGACAAGCACACGGTCGCAAAGCCCGAGCAGTTCCGGCAACTCCGACGAAATGACCACAATACCGATGCCGGTTTCCGCAAGCTCGCGCAGCAGCCGGTGAATTTCGGATTTCGCGCCGACATCGATACCGCGCGTCGGCTCGTCCATCAGGATGACCTCAGGCCGGACCGCCAGCTGCTTGGCGATTGCCACCTTCTGCTGGTTGCCGCCCGAGAGCGACGACACCGGCATCTCGATGCCGCCCATGCGCACACCGAGCCGTCGCACGAAATCGCGGGCGAGATCGGCTTCGGCCCTTGCGTTCAAGAGACCGAGCGGCCCGGTCAGCGTCTTCAGGTCGAGCACGGAAATGTTCTGGGCGATCGACAGCTCGGTGAAGACGCCGGATCCCTTGCGATCCTCGGAGAGATAGACGATGCCGGCGTTGACCGCATCGCGGTAGTTGCCGATGCGCTGGACTTTTCCGCGCAGCGCAACGTCGCCTCTCGACCTCGCCCGAAGACCGCAGATCGCCTCGGCGATCTCGGTGCGACCGGAGCCGATCAGACCGCCGATGCCGAGGATTTCGCCGCGCTTGAGCTCGAACGAAACATTGTCGATCCGCTCGCCGTCACTCAAGTTGCGGACCGAAAGAATGGTCTCGCCCGAGCGGGCTTCCGGCGCCTGTTTTTGCGGATAGAGCTGACTGATTTCGCGGCCGACCATGCGGCGCACCACGTCGTCGGGCGTCACGTCGGCGATCTTTTCGGTGACCACGTGGCGACCGTCGCGAAACACCGTGACGCGATCGCAGAGCGAAAAGATCTCCGCCATGCGGTGGCTGATATAGATGATCGAAATGCCCGCGGCCTTGAGGTCGCGGATGATGCCGAACAGCGCCTGGGCCTCGGCTTCCGTCAGCGCCGCGGTCGGCTCGTCGAGGATCAGCACGCGGCAGTCGAGCGTCAGCGCCTTGGCGATCTCGACGAGCTGCTGGCTGGAAATGGCAAGGTCGGCGACCTTGCGGCGGACGTCGATCGGCGCCAGCCGGTTCATCACGACCTGAGCTTCGCGTTCGAGCGCGCCGTAATTCATCAGCGGCGAACGCCGGCGGTTGGTGGCCGCCATGAACATGTTTTCCGCCACCGTCGCATCCGGGCAGAGCGCGATTTCCTGGTGGACGAGGCCGATGCCGAGCGTCTGGGCAATCGCCGGCGAGGCGATCTTCACGGGCGCTCCATCCACCAGCACCTCGCCGTCATTCGGCTGCAGCACACCGGCAATGATGTTCATCAGCGTGGATTTGCCTGCGCCGTTTTCGCCGCAGAGTGCGTGGATCTCTCCCCGCTCGAGGCGAAAATCCACCTCCGTCAGCGCCTTCACCGCACCGAAATGCTTGGTGACGCGCCGGACCTCCAGAACCGGTTGTGCTGTCATGCTGTCCTCCACCCGCAGTCCTGGCTGCCCGGAAACGTCCGGGCAGCCAATTCACGATCTTACTCGTCGATGCCCTTGGTGCCACGACGCTTCAGGTACTTGTCCCAGTAGAAGTCATCGGCATTCTCGGCGGTAACGATCGAAAGGCCGTTGTCGACGAAGGGGATGCTCATCGGGTTGAAGCCGGAACGCTTGGCGTCGTTCATCGGGTCGATCAGTTCCGGATGCTTGGCCATCCACAGGAGCATGAAGCCCATGTAGCCCTGCATGCCCTGGTTCGGGTTGATCGAGCCGAAGACTTCGCCGGCCTTGATCATGTCGAGGATGTTGGCGTTGACGTCGGCGCACATGACGAGCACCTTGCCGCCGCTTTCCTTGCTGGCCTGAGCCGCACCGATCGCGGAGTTGGCTTCCGGCATAAACACGGCGCCGAGGTTCGGATTGGCCTGGATGAGGCTCATCAGGCCCTGATAGGCCTTGTTCGGATCCTGGTTGGAGGCGGCGCGACCGACGAGCTTCATGTCCGGCCATTTCTCGGCCATGCGGTTGACGAAGGCGGTGATGCGCTTGTCGTGGTTGTCCTGGCCGGGGTTTTCAAGCACGGCATATTCGCCCTTGCCGCCCATCTTCTCGGCGATCGCGTCGGCGGCATAGATGCCTTCGCGGGTGTTGTCCGAGGTGATGAAGGAGACGCGCTTCGACAGCGGCGAGTCCGCCGCGAAGGTCACAACGGCCGTGCCCTGGTCGATCGCCCGGTTGATCGGCTCGATGAACGGATCGGAGTTCATCGGGTGTACCAGAATGCCGGCCGGGTTCTGGGCGAGCGCCTGGTCGAAAGTGGCGATCTGCTTGTTGACGTCATATTCTGGCGTGCCGGTATATTCGGTCTCGCAGCCGAACTGCTGGCCGGCCTGCTTGAACATTTCATAGACCGGGAACCAGTATTCGACGCCCGAAACCATGACGTTCATGACGTATTTTTCGCCGGGCTGGCAGCGAAACGGGTTCGCCGTTTCGGCGCTGGCCGAACCTGCCCAGAACGAAGCTGCAATGACCGCCAGAGCGGTCGTGCTGAGAAATTTGCGCACGCGTCCTCCTCGAGGCCGAAGCCCCTCCCAAAAAACCGATAGGGCCGTTTGCTTGCGGCCGCTGAATGTATGAGTTTGCCGGAACTCCTCCTCGACTTCCGACAATTGCGATTTAAGCCGCGGACTCAGCCTCTGTCAATATAATTCATGGCATGAATAATAATTCATGCGCGACGTGGGAAAACTCGGGTCTGGTCATTCAATCAGCTGTCACGCAGACCCTTTAGAGCGCGCACATGATTACCCTGCAACAGATCGCCTTTCATGCCGGCTGCTCGCTGGCGACCGTCTCGCGGGTGCTGAAGGGCGAAGGTCCTGTCAGCGACGAAATGGTGCGGCGCGTACGCCGGGCCGCGGCCGAACTCGGCTATCGGCCACAGCCGGCCACGGGCCGCGCGGCCAGCCGCAGCCAGCCGATCGTCGGCGTGCTGGTGCCAAGCGTCACCAATCCGGTCTTCGCGGCATCGCTCGGCGGCATCCAGCATCGATTGCAGGCCGCAAACCATGGCGTGCTGATTGCCCAGTCCAATTACGATCCCGCACTCGAGGCACGCGCCGTGCGCTCGCTGCTCGAACAGCGGCCGACCGGGCTGATCCTGACGCTCTGCGACGCCAAGACCAGCGAGGCGCTTTCGGCGGCGCTGCCGCCGACGGTGCTTCTCAACAACCGTCCGGTTGCCCGCTTCGCCGCCGCGGTCACCGTCGACAATTACCGGGCCGGTTTCGACCTCACCCGCCACATCCTCGACCACGGTCATCGCCGCATCCTCGTCGTCTCCGGCCACTTCCGTTCGTCCGACCGGGCGCGCCTGCGCTACGACGGATATTCCGCCGCCATGAGAGAAGCGGGTGTCCAGCCGATGGAAGCGGTCGAGATCCCCTTCGTCGACGGCTACGAGAACCTCGACCTCGCGACGGTTCTAACGCAGCACCGCCCGACGGCGATCATCGCTTCCAACGATCTTCTGGCGCTCGGCGTGATCGCGGCGCTTCGGCGCGAAGGCCTTGCCGTGCCCGACGATGTCTCCGTCGCCGGCTTCGACGGCATCGCCCTTGGACGGCTGATGACGCCAACACTCACCACCATCTCCATGCCCGACGGCGACATGGGGCTTGCGGCAGCCGCCCTGCTGCTCGATATGGCGGAAAACGCGTCGGTCTGCCGCCATCTCAATCTCGACTGCCGCCTTTATCCCGGCGGCACGGTTCGCCACCTCGCCTGAGCAAACACGAAAACGCCGCCCCGAGATTTCCCCGGGGCGGCGCTTGTCACCTAGGTACAGGATCAGCTCCGCGGCAGCAGGCTTTCGACTTCGGCTGCAGCTTCGTCCAGCGCTTCCTTCGGTGTGGCCTGCTGCTCGACGATGCGCGACAGGTTCTCGACGATCGTCTGCGTGACCTTCACGCCGTTGCTGCCCGGGAAGGCATACCAGGGGCGCATCAGCGGCATCTGCTCGAGGCCGGCGCGGAACAGCGGGTTCTCCTTGTAGAAGTTGGCGAGGTACTCCGGCGACTTGGCAGCCAGCTCGTTGTTCGGCACATAGCCGGTGCCGGGAACGACGACCGAGGCGCCATAGGGGCCGGCCGCGAACTTCGCGAACTTCCAGGCTGCTTCCTGCTTCTCGGCGTCGCGCGTCAGGATGACGACGGCATTGCCGCCGGTCGGCAGCTTGCCCTTGGCCGGGTCGATCAGCGGAATATGCGCTGTTCGCAGGTCGAACTTGTCGCCGACATTCTTGATGGTGTTGCGAAGTGCCCCTGTCGTCTGGAAGGCGAAGCCGACCTTGCCGGCAACGAAGGCCTGCTCGCCCGCCTGCTTGGTCAGAACCGGCAGGCCACCTTCCTTGACCATGCGGTCAAGCACTTCGACAGCCTTCTCACCTTCAGGGCCGTTGAAGGCAACCTTGCTTTCGTCTTCGCTCAGCATCTCGCCGCCGGCGCCGAAGAGCAGCGCCGAGAACATCCAGTCGTCGCCCTGCCAGCGGAAGTCGATGCCTTCGTTGCCGTCGCCAAGCGCCTTGATCTTGCCCCCGAGCGCGATGACCTCATCCCAGGTCTTCGGCGGGGTGTCCGGATCGCCGCCGGCTTTGCGCACCAGATCGGCGTTGTAATACATGATCGGGTTGGAGGTGGCGAAAGCAAGGCCCACCTGCTTGCCGCCGACCTGGGCGAGCTTCAGGATGTTTTCCGAGAAGCCCTGCTCGGCCATGTTGCCGTCCTTGGCGATGAACGGGCCGAGATCGACGGGGATGTCGCGCTCGTTGACCATGCGCAAACGGTTGAGACCGATGAAGGTGAGATCGGGCATCTCGGCCGTGCCGGCCTGACGCATGATCGTCTGGATGCCCTCCTCATAGGTCGCCGACGGGTTGGCGAAGGTGATCTTGATATCAGGGTTTTCTTCCATGAACTTCTTCGAGATCGTGTCCATCACGTCCTTGAAGAAGCCGGGCATCGGATAATGCACCGTCAGCTGGGTATCGGCAAAGGCGGGGGCAGCGAGCATCAGCGATGCGGCAGCCGCGGTAAAAAGCTGTCTCAGATGTGTCATGGTTGCGCTCCAGGTTGGACCGTTCAGCCTTTGAGACCGGTCATGGTGATGCCCTCGACGAAGCGCTTCTGCGCCAGCAGAAAAGCGGTGACGAGAGGAAGGGTAATGATGAGAGTGGCGGCCATCAGCGCGCCGTAGTCGTCGCCGGCTTCCGCGGCTCGGAAGTAGAGAAGACCGAGCGGCGGGGTGGCATAATCCTGGTTGGTGACGACGATCAGCGGCCAGAAGAGATCGTTCCAGTGGGCGACGACCGAGAAGATCGCGAAAGCCGTGATCGCCGGCCAGGCATTCGGCACGATGACCCGCGCGACGATGCCGGCTTCGGACATGCCGTCGAGCCTTGCCGCATGGATCAGATCGTCGGGCATGGCGCGGAAGAACTGCAGGAACAGGAAGATCGCAAAGACCGAGATCGAGAAGGGCGCCACCAGGGCCGTGTAGCTGTTCAAGACCGAGAGCCTGTCGAAGGCCACGTAGATCGGCAGCGCCGTCGCATGGATCGGCACGAGCAGTCCGAGCATGACCAGAACCATCATGGTGCGGGCGGCCCGGAACTTCAGCTTCGCCATGGCATAGGCGCAAGGGATGGCGACGACGATCTGGATGACGAAGATCAGCGCGCAGACGATCACGCCGTTGAAGAGCAGCGTCGACATCGAGACGCGCGACAGCGCCTTGGAGAAGTTCTCGATGTAGGACCACTGCTCAGGGATCAGCGACAGCGACGAGGAGAAGATCTCGCTCTGCGCCTTGCCTGCGGTCGAGACCATGAAGATGTAGGGCGCTAGAAAGATAAGAGCGCCGAGCGACAGCACCGTCAGACGGGCGATGCGGGTGACGGAGAAGGCGTTGCTGGTCATGCGTAATGCACCTTCCGGTCAAGCACGCGGTACTGCAGAAACATCAGGACGACGAAGATTGCGAGGAAGACGACGGTCATGGCCGAGGCGTAGCCGACGCGCAGATAGACGAAGCCTTCCTGGTAGATCGTGAAGAGCAGCACTTCCGACGCCTTGTTCGGACCGCCCTCGGTCAGCGTCTTCACTGTCTCGAACACCTTCACCGAATTGATGATGCTGATGGTCGTGACGAACAGCGTCGTCGGCCCGAGCATCGGCCAGGTCACGAGCCGAAAACGATCGAACCAGGATTTCGCGCCGTCGACTTCGGCGGCGGCATAGAGTTCCCGCGGGATGGCGGTGAGGCCGGCGAGGAACAGCACCATGTTGAAGCCGACCGACTGCCAGATGCCGATGATCGACAGGCCATAGAGCACCGTGCCGGAGGCGCCGAGCCAGTTGGGGCCGGCAATGCCGAAAACGGCGAGGAAGGTGTTGATCGGGCCGATGGTCGGGTGGAACAGGAATTGCCAGACCGTGGCCATGGCGACGAGCAGCGAGGCGACCGGCAGAAAATAGACGGTCCTGAAGAAGGCTCGGCCCTTGGTTTCCGCCTCGATCAACATGGCGATCGCCAGCGAAAGCACGATCGATACCGGTGTGACGATCGCGGTGTAGACGGCGGTGTTCCAGAGCGAGCGACGGAAGGTGCGGTCGCCGAAGAGCTCGGCATAGTTCTCGAAACCGACGAAACGGAAGCTGCCGTAGCCGAGCTCGAAATCGGTGAAGCCGAGCACGATCACGGCAGCGGTCGGCAGCAGGATGAACAGGAAGAGCAGCGTGATGGCCGGCAGCGCCAGCAACCAGGCGATGCGGGCTTCGCGGCGATCGGGGTGGGACGCAGCAATCGCGGTTTCGAAGGTTGCGACACTAGCCATGGACCTTCTCCAGCGTCGCGGCGATAGTGATCGGCTCGGCTGCCACCCGGGTGCCCTCGCCGTCGAACAGCATCGCCCGTTCCGGCATGAACGCGACATCGACGGGCTGACCGATCGCGAGTGCTGCGGCTTCGGCGGGTGCTGACTTGGCAGTGACCACCTCGCCGATCGCATCGAGACGGGCGTGGACGATGACTTCGGAGCCGAGAAACTCCATGCGCTCGACCCGCGCGGTCAGGCGGCCGGCGCTTGCCGCATGGAAGCGGACAAATTCCGGACGGATTGCAAGCTTCACCGGTGCATCCGGCGCCTGCCCGCGGCTTGCCAGAAGCACGAAATCGCCGAAGCGCACGATGCTTGCGGTATCCGTGCGGGTTTCGAGCACGTTGATCTTCGGCTGACCAAGGAAGCGCGCAACCTCGATATGGGAGGGGTTGTCGTAGATCTCCTTCGGGCTCGCCAGTTGCAAGAGATTGCCGCCGATCATGACGGCGACGCGGTCGGCCATCGACAGCGCTTCCGACTGGTCGTGGGTGACGTAGAGTGTCGGCACACCGGCGCGGCGGTGCAGGTCGACGATTTCGCCGCGGGCATGGACGCGCAGGTTGGCGTCGAGATTGGAGAGCGGCTCGTCCATCAGGAACACGGCCGGACGGCGCACCATGGCGCGGGCAAGCGCCACGCGCTGGCGCTGACCGCCGGACATCTGCCCAGGCTTGCGGTCGAGCAGATGATCAATCTTCAGCGCTCCGGCCATCTCCTTGACCTGGCGCTGAATATCGCTGCGGATCTGCTTCTGGCCAGGCAGAAGACTGCCAATCATGGGCAGGCGCTGCATCGCCGTCAGGCGCCGCATGGCGAGCGGTACGGCAATGTTTTGACCTGCCGTCAGGTGCGGATAGAGCGCGTAGGACTGGAACACCATCGCAACGTTGCGGTCGGCCGCCGCCATGCGGACAACGCTACGACCGCCGATGACGATCTCGCCGGCATCGCCGTGATCAAGGCCGGCGACGATGCGCAGAAGCGTGCTCTTGCCGCAGCCGGAAGGGCCGACGAGCGCAATGAACTCGCCGGCTCCCGCCTCCAGGCTGACGCCCTTCAGGATGGCGTTGCCGCCATAGGACTTGGTGATGCCATCCAGCGAAAGCACGCTCATTGCGCTGCCTCCACGCGAACCTTCTTCTTGGCGGCGAGCGGATAGACGTCCTCGACGATCGGGTCGAGCACGTAGCTCGTCAGACCCGGCACAGCGACGATTTCGCTCGAAACACCGTCCTCAGTGAACGTGTGCACGACGGCACCCACCAGCCGCTCGCCCGGCATCGGCCGCTCCAGCGTGTCGATGATGAAGGAGGTCGGCGGAGCCCAGACAAGCGACGTCCCGGCATGTTCGCCGGTCCAGGCCCAGTGCAGGTGACCGCTGGCATGTAATGCCACCTCGGCTTCTGCGAAAAGATCAAAGAGGCGCTGGCGCTGGCGCGGACGGATGCCCCAGTAGCCGGTGTCGCCTTCGGCCGGGGCGTCGACGAAGAGCGGCTTGTGGGCGAAGACCGCCACCCGGCGGCCGTCGCGACCAAGCAGTTGTTCCTCCAGCCAGGCAAATTGCCTGTCCTCTTCCTCGTCTTCGAAGCCGATCAGCAGGCTGTTGAGGCCAAGCAGCCGCCAGTCGCCATGGTCGTGGCCCCAGTAGTCCGGACCGGCGAGACGGCGCCAGCGGGCAAGCCGAACGGGATCCACAGGCTGGTGCGAGCCCGGCAGATGGCCGACATCGTGATTGCCGGGAACGATCGCGACCGGCATCGAGAGCTGGCCGATCAGATCGAGTGAGAAGGTGATGTCGTCCTCGTGGTCGGCGCCATCGATGGTGACATCGCCCGTGTGGATGACGAGATCGGGTTTTACCGCCTCGATCCAGGCGCGAACCGGTTCCCAATTGCCGTTGAAATGGCTTTTGGCGGGGCTGAGATGGGTGTCGCTGATCTGGACGATTTTCATGGAAACGGGCCTCCGACGATGGCTTGCGGTATCCGCGTCGGAGGGCTGTCTCTCCCCTTCTCTGCGGTTGGACGCAGTCTTTAGGGAGCCGCCATGTCAGTTTGGTAACAGCCGTTCTCAGCTGATTTTCAGTTTCTCCATGAAAGCGTCATTTTCCGAAGCCCGGCCGGCGCGAACCGGCACGCGCGCACCGGATGCGTCTGCGTCTTATTTCCCCAGGCTCACCACTTTGCGCCGAGTTCGCCCCGAATTGACGCCGGACAGGATTGCTCCATGACGGTCGCAAGCATCGCATTCGACGCGTCTGCTTCGGCGACGACCCAGTCGCGAAAAGCCTGGATCTTCTTCTGCCGCCTGGTGCTTTGCGGATAGACCAGCCAATAGGCGCGGCCGTCGCGCACCACATGCTCGAACGGCCGAATCAGCCTGCCGGTCTTCAGTTCATCCATCAGGAAGGTCGAGACGGCAATCGCCATGCCGTGATCCGAAAGGATTGTGGCAACATCCATCGCCTGGACGTCGAAGATCAGCTCGGTACCGTTGCTAGCCGGCGGCTCGACGCCGGTTTCGATCATCCAGCGCCGCCACCAGTTGGCGTTGCCGAAACGCCGGATCCTCAGAACGTCGGCGGGCTCCTTGAGCTGATGTTTCTCCAGGAAGGACGGCGTGCAGACCGGCACGTAATCGAGCGGAAACAAGGGAAAGACATCGTTGCCCGGCCAATCGCCGGCACCGCTGCGCACCGCAAGATCGATGGCATCACGCTTGAAATCGATGAGTTCGGTCGACATGTGCACCCTGATACTGATGTTCGGATGGGCGGTCTGGAACGAGGCGAGCCGCTGGCCGAGCCAGCTCGAAACGACGGTCGGCAGCACCGAGATGTGCAGGTGATGTTCGGTCTTGTCGGCAATCTCCGAGAAGGCCGCCCCTAAAAGATCGATCGCTTCGGTTACCTTTGGCGCCAGCTGCCGTCCGGCGCCGGTCAGCCGCACCTCGCGCGGAAGGCGGACGAACAGCGGCGCGCCGATGCGATCCTCCAACAACCGGATCTGGTAGCTGACGGCCGCCTGCGTCATGCCGAGCTCTTCGGCGGCGCGGGTGAAACTCAGGTGCCTGGCAGCGGCCTCGAAGGCGCGCACTGCACTCATAGGGGGAATCTTGCTCATGACGCTGAGATAAGCATTCTTTATGCCAGCATGCGAGAAATCGCTTTGCGCGAAACGGCAAAAAACCTCACTTTTTTCGCGAACACACGCCTTGTAGAGAAGTGAGGATAGCAATGCTTAGCGCAGTGCGATCAATGATTTACCATGTCCTGAATTGGGCCGACAGGACCCTCAGTGCTCCGGTCGCCATCGACACGTTCAACGAGTTCCAGCTCCGGGATATCGGCCTGACGCGGGACCAGGAACATATCCGTGCGCGCGTCGGCGACACAGCGGATCCGTGGCACTGGCCGGAGGAGCCCGATCCCGTGCCGGTGCAACCCGCCGCCAAAGCAGTTTGTAGCGAAGGGCCGCGCATTGCCCGCGTCTCGCCCCGCGCCCTGGCTGGAGAAAATAAAGACATAAGCATTTCTTTATGCGATTGACGAGCAAGCGATTGCAGGGCATTGTCCCGGCATCGTGGTTCTGCGCCTCGCCATCCGGCGGGGCGGAGCTAAGAGGGAATTCGGTGCGGCGCTGACAAGCGCTAAGGCCGGAGCTGCCCCCGCAACTGTAGGCGGAGAGCGGCCGTTCGATGATGTCACTGAGGAAGACGCCTCGGGAAGACGGAACGGTCCGCGTTGACCCGCAAGCCAGGAGACCTGCCGCGATGAACAACGTCCACGGGCGGGGTGTCCGATGAGGCGCGTTGACGACGCGGGACCCTTCTCGCGTCGTGGATGCGTCGCATTCAAACCTTGCCCTTCAACCTTCGGGGTAAGGAAATGACCATCAAGACCGCCAATCTCGGCTTCCCGCGCATCGGCCGCCACCGCGAACTGAAATTCGCGCTTGAACGCTACTGGTCCGGCAAGATCAGCCGTGACGACCTTTTCGACGTCGGCCGCCGGCTTCGGGCCGAAAACTGGGCGGCGCAAAAGGCGCGCGGCATCGATATCCTCCCTTCGAACGATTTCTCGTTCTACGACCACGTGCTCGATACTGCCGTGCTCGTCGGTGCGGTCCCGGCCACCTATGGCTGGAAGGGCGGTCCCGTCGATCTCGACACTTACTTTGCCATGGCGCGCGGCTCGACCGGTTCGCCGTGCGCTTCCGGTTGCACGCATGCGGGTGACGGCGGCAACGCCGCACTCGAGATGACCAAGTGGTTCGATACCAACTACCATTACATGGTGCCCGAATTCGAAGCGGATCAACGCTTTGCGCTGACGCATAACCGGCCGCTCGAAGCCTTTCTCGAGGCCGAAGCTCTCGGCTATCGAACCCGCCCGGTCGTGCTTGGCCCGGTGACCTTCCTCAAGCTCGGCAAGGCGAAGGGCGGAGAATTCGATCCCCTGGACCTGATCGAGCGCCTGCTTCCCGTCTACGTCGAGCTGCTAACCGAACTTGCCAATGCCGGCGCCGACTGGGTTCAGATCGACGAGCCTAGTCTGGTGCTCGATCTCACCGACCGGGAAAGGCAGGCCCTGGACCTTGCCTATCATACGTTCCGGGCGAAGGTTCCCGGGCTCCGGATCATGCTTGCGAGCTATTTCGGCGCGATCGGCGACAATATGGTGAGCGCCCTGGCGCTGCCGATCGCGGGCCTGCATGTCGATCTCGTGCGCGCGCCGCAGCAGATCGAGGTCCTCATCCAGTCCGCTCCGGCTGACCGGGTGCTGTCGCTCGGCATCATGGACGGCCGCAACGTCTGGAGGACGGATCTTGCCGGCCTGTTCCGCCGCCTGCAGCCGCTGGTCTCTGCCCATGGCCGCGACCGGATCGAGCTTGCACCCTCGTGCTCGCTCCTGCATGTGCCCGTCGACCTCGACATGGAACGGGCGCTCGACCCGGAGCTTGCCTCGTGGCTCGCTTTCGCCGTGCAGAAGCTCGATGAATTAAGCCTTCTCGCCCGTGCCTTCGAGCCGGGGCTTGCCAGCCCGGAAAGGGTCTTTGCGGCCTCGAGCGAAGCGGCCAAGGCGCGTCTGACGTCGCTCAGGATTCATGATCCACTTGTTGCCGGGCGACTGAAGGCGCTGACGGCAGCCGACAGCGAGCGCCGGTCTCCTTTCCCGGCCCGTCGCGCGCTCCAGGCGGACGCGCTGCCGTTGCCGCTTTTCCCGACGACGACGATCGGCTCCTTCCCGCAGACGCCGGAGGTCCGGCAGGCCCGTTCCCTGCATGCCAAGGGCGAACTCAGCTATGTCGACTACACCGCCTATCTGCGCCGGGAAACCGAGCAGGCGGTGCGCTGGCAGGAAGAGATCGGCATCGACGTGCTGGTACACGGCGAGTTCGAACGCAACGACATGGTGCAGTATTTCGGCGAGCAGCTCTCGGGCTACGCCTTTACCCGAAGTGGCTGGGTACAGAGCTACGGTTCGCGCTACGTGCGCCCGCCGATCATCTTCGGCGACGTTTCCCGGCCGAACCCGATGACGGTCGAATGGGCGGCCTTTGCGCAGTCACTGACCGATCGACCGGTCAAGGGCATGCTGACGGGTCCGGTCACCATGCTGCAATGGTCCTTCGTGCGCGACGACCTGCCGCGGTCGGTGGTGTGCCGGCAGATCGCGCTGGCGCTTAGCGACGAAGTCAGGGATCTCGAGGCATCGGGCATCGCCATCATCCAGATCGACGAGCCGGCGCTGCGCGAGGGTCTGCCGCTCAAGGCCGCCGACCGCAAGGCCTATCTCGAGTGGGCGGTGGAGTGCTTCCGCCTCAGCGCCGCCGGCGTCGGCGACGCCACCCAGATCCACACCCACATGTGCTACTCGGAGTTCAACGACATCATGCCGGCGATCGCGGCGATGGATGCAGACGTGATTTCGATCGAGACGTCGCGATCGAAGATGGAACTGCTCGGCGCGTTCACCGGAAGGGCCTATCCGAACGAGATCGGGCCGGGCGTCTACGATATCCATTCGCCCCGCGTACCGGCGGTGGTTGAAATGGTGCACCTCATCGAGCGCGCGACCGAAGGGCTGACGCCGGCGCAGATCTGGGTCAACCCGGATTGCGGGCTGAAGACCCGGCGCTGGGAGGAAACCCGGCCAGCACTTGTCAACATGGTGGCGGCGGCGCGCGCCCTGCGCCAGGCCTTCGCGGATGATCCCTGCAAGGCGCTTCGCGCATGACGGACCACACGGAAGCGGCGTCGGGGGAACCCCCGGCGCCACAGACCCTCGTCGATATCGTCTTTCCCGGCGACACCAATCATCACGGCACCCTCTTTGGGGGTGCCGCATTGGCGCTCATGGACCGGATCGCCTTCATCGTCGCCACCCGCCACGGCCGCGTTCCCTTCGTCACTGCCTCCTGCGACCGGATCGACTTTCGCGCACCCGCCCGCATCGGCCAGATCGTCAGTTTCTCTGGCCGCCCGGTGCGCGTCGGGCGGCGCTCGATGGTCGTCGACGTCGAGATGGTGGCCGAAGACCTTGCGACCGGCGGCCGCGATCTTTGCTCACGCGGACAGTTCACCATGGTTGGAATGCCGCAGGACAAAGGTGCCGACTGGCACCTTCCGCCGCTCGCCGAGCCCGCGCCGGCTGTGCCCGCGGCCAATTTCGTCGGCATGACCGACATCGTTTTTCCGGGCCAGACCAACAGCGCCGGCGCGCTCTTTGGCGGCGATGCACTCGCCCAGATGACGAAGGCGGCCTTCGTCGCCGCGACCCGGCTGACCGGCAAAGCGATGGTGCTCGCCTCCTGCAGTAGCGATTTCAAGCGGCGTGTCGCCGCCGGAACGATCGTCGACACGCTGGCGCGCGTCACCCGGACCGGACGCAGTTCCACAACGATAGAGGTCGAGCTCTGGTCGGAAGAACTGCTCAGCGGCGTGCGTCTGCTGACCGTCACCGGGACTTTCGTGATGGTGGCCGTCGACAGCCGCAACCGCCCGGTTGCGGCCTTCGCCGCCTGAGCAAGCCGGGAGTGTCGCTCATGGCGCCCTCGGTCCACAGGATTGATTGCGCGCCGCCATTTACTCCCCGTTATCCACACCGAAAAAGAAAAGACCTCTGCACCCCCGCCTCCAGCATATAGAACCTATTGACGCAGATTTGCGATGAACTACTATATCTAGTGTTCGAGGTTCTTCCGATTCGCAAGGATTGGGAGCTAAGACGGGAATACGGTGCGCCGGCGGGTTTCCGCTCAGGCTATGCCGTAGCTGCCCCCGCAACTGTAGACGGCGAGCGACTGTCCGGAATTGGACCACTGAGGCATGAGGCCTCGGGAAGGTCGGGATGGAAGCTTTGACCCGTAAGCCAGGAGACCTGCCTCGAGCAACAAACGTCCACGGGCGGGGTGTCCGGAGGGGTTGAGTGCGTGGCAGGATGAGCCTGCCCGATCGTCTCGACATCTCCCCGGCAGCCTGTCGAAAGCTTCGGGGTGAAGTCATGTCAGTTTCTTCCAGTTCAGATCCACCTTCTGCGGACGGGTGCGCATTGTTGCGCGCCTGATCGAAAGGCCGCGCCCTGAGAGTCCGCATCCGCGGAAATTCCGGAGCGCCCGACCAGAACGAGCCGGCCAGGTCGCGTAGCTGCACATGGACCAGCTTGCCGACATCCGCTCCGGTCGAGGCGACCGGGGAGCGATGTTTCATGCCCTATCGCCAAGCCCACGGTTCGCGTTCGCGCGGCCCGCCGATTTTTTGCGCCCATTTGCCAGCCCCTCACGAGGAACCCATGTCGATCACCGTCTACAGCAAACCTGCCTGCGTCCAATGCACCGCCACCACCCGCGCGCTCGACCGTCAGGGCATCGATTATCGCATCGTCGATATCTCGGAGGATTCCGACGGTTTCGCGCTCGTGCAGGGTCTCGGCTACCGGCAGGTTCCAGTGGTCGTCGCCGGCGAACGGCATTGGGCGGGGTTCCGCCCGGACATGATCAGCGCGCTTTCCTGAGGGAGAGAAGCGATGGGGCTGATCGTCTATTTTTCCAGCCGCTCGGAAAACACCCATCGCTTCGTTGAGAAACTCGGCCTTCGCACAGCCCGCATACCGCTTAGGGAAAGTAAGGATGCACTTACGGTTTCGGAGCCCTATGTGCTCGTCGTACCGACCTATTGCGGCGACGATGGCCGAGGTGCCGTGCCGAAACAGGTGATCCGCTTCCTGAACGACGCGGGCAACCGCTCTCACATCCGCGGCGTGATCGCTGCGGGCAACAGCAATTTCGGCGCGACCTTCGGGATCGCCGGCGACGTGATCTCGGCCAGGTGCCGGGTGCCCTACCTCTACCGGTTCGAACTTCTCGGAACCGAAGAGGACGTCGCCAATGTCAGACACGGGATGGAACGATTTTGGACGTCACGACACTCGAACGCCCCCTGAAGGCGACGGAAGCAGCGCTCGACTATCATGCGCTGAACGCCATGCTGAACCTCTATGACGAGGAGGGCCGGATCCAGCTCGACAAGGACCGGCTGGCGGCAAAACAGTACTTCCTGCAGCACGTCAACCAGAACACGGTGTTCTTCCATAACCTGCGGGAAAAGCTCGATTATCTGGTGATCGAGGGCTATTACGAGCAGGAAGTGCTGGACCAGTATTCGTTCAACTTCGTGCGCGATCTCTACGACCACGCCTATTCGAAGAAGTTCCGTTTCCCGACCTTCCTCGGCGCCTTCAAATATTACACGTCCTATACGCTCAAAACCTTCGACGGAAAGCGCTACCTGGAGCGCTACGAAGACCGCGTCTGCATGGTGGCGATGGCCTTGGCGCGCGGCAACGAGGCGCTTGCCCGCGACCTCGTCGACGAGATCATTTCCGGCCGCTTCCAGCCGGCGACGCCGACCTTCCTCAATGCCGGCAAGAAGAGCCGCGGCGAGCTCGTCTCCTGCTTTCTGCTGAGGATCGAGGACAACATGGAGAGCATCGGCCGCGCCATCAATTCGGCGCTGCAGCTTTCCAAGCGCGGCGGCGGCGTGGCGCTGTCGCTCACCAACATCCGCGAGATGGGCGCGCCGATCAAGCAGATCGAGAACCAATCCTCCGGAGTCATCCCGGTCATGAAACTTTTGGAGGACTCGTTCTCCTATGCCAACCAGCTTGGCGCGCGTCAGGGCGCAGGTGCTGTCTACCTACACGCCCACCACCCCGACATCATGCGCTTCCTCGACACCAAGCGTGAGAACGCCGACGAGAAGATCCGCATCAAGACGCTGTCGCTCGGCGTCGTCATCCCCGACATCACCTTCGAGCTCGCCCGCAACAACGAGGACATGTACCTGTTCTCGCCCTATGACGTGCAGCAGGTCTATGGCGTGCCGCTCACCGAAATCTCGGTGACGGAGAAGTATCGCGAGATGGTGGAGGATGCCCGCATCCGCAAGCGCAAGATCAAGGCGCGCGACTTCTTCCAGATCATCGCCGAGATCCAGTTCGAGAGCGGCTATCCCTACATCATGTTCGAGGACACGGTGAACCGGGCAAACCCGATTGCCGGCCGCATCACCATGAGCAACCTCTGCTCGGAAATCCTGCAGGTGAGCGAGGCGAGCGAATTCAACGACGACCTCTCCTACAAGCACATGGGCAAGGACATCTCCTGCAACCTCGGCTCGCTGAACATCGCCGCTGCCATGGACAGCCCGGATTTCGGCCAGACGATCGAGACCTCGATCCGGGCACTGACAGCCGTCTCCGAAATGAGCCACATCTCGTCCGTACCTTCGATCGAGAAAGGCAACGACGACAGCCACGCGATCGGCCTCGGGCAGATGAACCTGCACGGCTATCTCGCCCGCGAGCGCATCTTCTACGGCTCCGAAGAAGGCATCGATTTCACCAACATCTATTTCTACACGGTGACCTACCACGCCATCCGCGCATCGAACCGGCTGGCGGTCGAAAAGGGCAAGAGCTTCGCTGGCTTCGAAAACTCGAAATACGCCTCTGGCGACTATTTCGACAAATACACCGAGGCCGAATGGCTACCGGCGACCGAAAAGGTGAAGGCGCTGTTCGAGGAAGCCGGCATCGCCATCCCGACCCAGGAAGACTGGCTGGACCTGAAACGGGCAGTGATCGAAGGTGGCCTCTACAACCAGAACCTCCAGGCCGTGCCGCCGACAGGCTCGATCTCCTACATCAACCACTCGACCTCCTCGATCCACCCGATCGTCTCGAAGATCGAGATCCGCAAGGAAGGCAAGATCGGCCGCGTCTATTACCCGGCCGCCTTCATGACCAACGACAATCTCGAATACTACCAGGACGCCTACGAGATCGGGCCGGAGAAGATCATCGACACCTATGCGGCCGCCACCCAGCACGTCGACCAGGGCCTGTCGCTGACGCTGTTCTTCCGCGACACGGCGACGACCCGCGACATCAACCGCGCCCAGATCCACGCCTGGAAGAAGGGCATCAAGACCATCTACTACATCCGTCTTCGCCAGATGGCGCTCGAGGGCACGCAGGTCCAGGGCTGCGTTTCCTGCGCGCTGTAGCACTCCGTACCCATTAAGTGCCCCTCACCCTAACCCTCTCCCCGCTTGCGGGGAGAGGGGACGTGCCCCACGCAACGCCGACGGATGCATCATGACGGTGCGGCTAGTCCCTTCTCCCCGCGCGCGGGGAAAAGGTGCCGGCAGGCGGATGAGGGGCAACCCGCACCGCACGGATGAGATGGCTTTACGCCCGAGAGGACAACGACATGAACATGCACACCAAAACCACAAGCCGCATCCGCGCCATCAACTGGAACCGGATCGAGGACGACAAGGACCTGGAGGTCTGGAACCGGCTCACCGGCAATTTCTGGCTGCCGGAAAAAGTGCCGCTCTCCAACGACATCCCCTCCTGGGCGACGCTTAAATCCGAGGAGCAGACGCTGACGATCCGGGTCTTCACCGGCCTCACCTTGCTCGACACGATCCAGAACGGCGTCGGCGCCATCAGGCTGATGGAGGATGCGGCCACGCCGCACGAGGAGGCGGTGCTTTCCAACATCTCCTTCATGGAGGCGGTGCACGCGCGCTCCTATTCCTCGATCTTCTCGACGCTCTGCCTGACGCCTGACGTCGACGACGCCTATCGCTGGTCGGAGGAAAACGAGTTCCTGCAGAAGAAGTCGGCGCTGATCATGGCGGAGTATTCCTCCGGCGATCCCTTGAAGAAGAAGGTCGCCAGCGTCTTTCTCGAGAGCTTCCTGTTTTATTCCGGCTTCTACCTGCCGATGTACTGGTCGAGCCGCGCCAAGCTCACCAACACCGCCGACATGATCCGCCTCATCATTCGCGACGAGGCGGTGCATGGCTACTATATCGGCTACAAATTCCAGCGCGCTTTGGAGCGTCTGAGCGAGGAGCGCCGCCAGGAGATCAAGGATTTCGCCTTCGACCTGCTGCTCGAACTCTATGACAACGAGGCGAAATACACCGAGGCGCTTTATGATGGCGTCGGGCTCACCGAAGACGTGAAGAAGTTCCTGCACTACAACGCCAATAAGGCGCTGATGAACCTCGGCTACGAGGCGCTGTTCCCGGCGGAAGCCTGCAAGGTCAATCCCGCTATCCTCTCCGCCCTTTCGCCGAACGCCGACGAGAACCACGACTTCTTCTCCGGCTCCGGCTCTTCCTACGTCATTGGCAAGGCGGTCGCGACCGAGGACGAGGACTGGGATTTTTAAGCGCAGTCCATCCGTGCACACCTGACAACAAAAGGCCGGCGAGGACATCCTCGCCGGCCTTTTGGTTCAGCAATAACAGCCCCTATTCTGCCGCGACCACCCGGCTTCGGCCGATCGTGGCCTGGGTCAGCAGGAAGGCGGCAAGGGCGCAAGCGGCAATCGCGCCGGCCATCGGCAGAGCCGTGCCGTCGAAGAAGATGGTCGCGACCACCATGGCGACGGCGGCGGTGACGAAGTGCAGCGTGCCCATCAGTGCCGACGCCGTGCCGGCGATCTCGCCGTGGTCTTCGAGCGCCAGCACCGCCGAGGTCGGGATGACCAGGCCGAGCACGCCGTAGCCGACGAAGAGGAAGGCAGCCATAACGGGCAACTGGTTGAAGCCGAGGCTCATGGCGATGAACATCGTGACCATGGTGAGCGCGAAGGCGCCGACGGCAAGATGCATGACGCGCACCAGGCCAAAACGCTCGCCGAGCCAGCCGGTCGCCTGCGACACCGCGAAGAACGACACGGCGTTCATCGAGAACGCCAGGCTATATTGCGTCGGCGTCAGCCCATAGTGGTCGATCAGCACGAAGGGTGAGTTAGCGAGATAGACGAGGAAACCGGAAATGCCGAGACCGCCGATGAAGGTCAGCGTCAGGAAGTTGCGGTCGGACAGAAGCAGGCGATAGGCGGCAAGCGCGCTTGCGATGCTGCTGTCGGCGCGGTCCTTCTTCGGCCGGGTTTCCTGCAACTGCGTCGACAGCAGGATCAGGCCGATGAAGGCGGCAATGGTCACCGCATAGAACACGCCGCGCCAGCCGTAGAAGCCGATGACGGCGCTGCCGGCGAGCGGCGCGAGGATCGGCGAAATGCTGAAGACCAGCATCAGCATCGACATCAGCCGCGCCGCCTGAACGCCGGTGTGCATGTCGCGCACCACGGCGCGCGGGATGACCATGCCGGCGGCACCACCGATGCCCTGCAGGAAGCGGAAGGCAATCAGGGTTTCGATGTCGGTCGAAAGCGCGCAGCCGATGCTGGCGACGGTGAAGAGGCCGATGCCGAGGTAAAGCGGCGCCTTGCGGCCCCAGATATCGGAGAGTGGACCGTAGATCAGCTGCGAGATGGCAAAGGAGATGAAGAAGGCCAGCAGGCTGAGCTGCACCACGCCGTTTTCGGCCGCCAGATCTTTGCCGATCGACGGCAGGGCCGGCAGGTACATGTCGATTGCAAAGGGGCCGATCGCCGAGATCAGGCCGAGCACGATCGCCGTGCGAAGGAAGGACGTTGTCATGGCAATGAACTTTCAGAAATCGCGCCAGCCGAACCGCTGCCGCCCGGATTGAAACTCAAAGACATCGTCGTGCCAGGATAGAGCGTTGGGGAACCGCATCCTGCGCTGACTATCTCGTCCATTAATTTGGACACAAGTGTAAAATTAGACAGTATTGTCTAAATCGTCAATGGGGCCTATCTTCGCTCCATGAAGAAATTTGATTTGGCCTCGGCTGACGCTCGCCCGCAGAAAGGGCAATTCGCGAAACGCCTCTCGATCCTGGAGGCCGCGGCCGATGTTTTCTGTCGGGAAGGCTTTTCCGGCGCCAGCATCGACGAGATCGCGGTCGTTGCCGGGGTCTCGCGCCAGACCATCTACAATCACTACCGCGAGAAAGAGACGCTGTTCATGGCGGTGATCCAGGACATCATGGATCGCGTGAACGGCGTGCTTTTCTCCATCCTCGCGACCTTTCCCGAAAATGCCGACAATCTCGAGGAAGACCTGGTCGAATTTGCCGTGCGCCTCAACAAGAACTGCAATTGCAACCAGGACGCCAAGTTCATCCAGAAGCTGATCTCGACCGAGGGCAACCGCTATCCGCATCTGTTCCAGTTCTGGCGGGAGCAGGGACCGGGCAAGACCGACCGGGCGCTGGCGGCGCTGTTTGCGCGCCTTGCCCACGTGGCGCCGCTCGACATCGACGATTTCGACCTCGCAGCGCGCCAGTTCATCGCGCTGATCAAGGCGGACCTGCAGATGGGCGGGCTCTTCGGTGAAACGCCGAGCGAAGAAGACCTGGAGATCAGCGCCCGCAGGGCGGTGAAGACGTTCCTGCGCGCCTATGGCCGGCCGGCAGCGGCCTCGGTGGGCTAACGCCACCCGTCGCCAGAAACCGATCCCGACCTATCTGGTGATGCGAAAATCACCGATGTGCTCGGGCGCGTCGACAAATTCGGCAACGACCTTCGAAACCCATGCACCCGGCGGGCCGTCATGCAGACGCTCTAGCATGAGAGTGACTGCCGCCTCCGGACCGCTGATCAACGCAGCCACCGAGCCATCCGCTTCGTTTCGAACCCATCCCACAAGACCGAGCCTGCGCGCCTCGTCGCGCGTCCAGACCCTGAAGCTAACGCCTTGCACACGCCCGAGAATCCGGACCAGCGCCGTCTTATCAGCCTCAGCCATGGCTCGTCTCCCTTGTCGTCTATCACGCAATCTGGCGCAGGGTGGCGGAAAGACAAGCCACCCGCAAATGGACTGGAAAGGCGACCACTGCAACCTAAAAATTTCCACACTACATTTCAAATATTTTGTTCGTGTATTTTTAAAAGTTGACGCGCGAAAACTTTTATGGTTTTTACGGCCTCACCAAGACGGCGGTGGGAGGGCCTCGCCAGCTTGGCTGAGACACAAGAAGGCCCGCGCCGTTTCCAGGGAGGAAACCATGAACATGTCCCGCATTCTGAAGTCGCTCGTCGCCGGCACGGCGCTGTCGCTCCTCGCCTCCACCGCCTTCGCCGATGGTATCGGCGCATCGCTGCTGACCCAGCAGCATCCGTTCTACATCGAGCTCGCCGACGCGATGAAAGCCGAGGCTGAAGCCAAGAACGTCAAGCTCGAGGTTTCGATCGCCAACCAGGATCTGAACAAGCAGCTCGCCGACGTCGAAGACTTCATCGTCAAGGGCGTCGACGTCATCGTCATCTCGCCGGTCGACAGCCAGGGCGTACGCGCCGCGATCGAGAAGGCCGAGAAGGCCGGCATCAAGGTGATCACCGTCGACGTTCCGGCCAACGGCGCGACCGTGACCTCGCACATCGGCACCGACAACTTCACCGGCGGCGTCAAGGCCGGCGAGCTGATGGCCAAGGTCCTCGACAATAAGGGCAAGGTCGCCGTCATCGACTACCCGACGGTCCAGTCGGTGGTGAACCGCGTCAACGGCTTCAAGGAAGCGATCGCCAAGCATCCCGACATGGAGATCGTCGCGATCCAGACCGGCATCACCCGCGCCGAAGCGCTGGCCGCTGCCCAGAACATGCTGCAGGCCAATCCCGATATATCAGGCATCTTCGGCTTCGGCGACGATGCGGCGCTCGCTGCCGCCGTCGCGGTCAAGGCTGCTGGTCTGGAATCCCAGGTCAAGGTCATCGGCTTTGACGGCATGAAGGAAGCCCGCGACGCCGTCGACACCAACCCGGTCATGGTCGGCGTCATCCAGCAGTTCCCGGACCAGATGGGCAAGCAGGCCGTCGACACCGCCGTCAAGGTTGCCGCCGGCGAAACCGTCCCGGCCGAACAGCCGATCGTTCCGGGCGTCTACACCGCGAAGTAAGTCCTCCCAGGACAGCCGCCGCCTCACCTCAGGGGCGGCGGCACCCATCAGGGTCCGTTTCCGTCCTCTGGCCGGAGGCGCTGCTCTCGGCTGACCTGAAGGAGGCCGCCATGTTTGGTTCGACCAGCGATACCATTCTCGAAATCGACAACGTCACCAAATCCTTCGGCCAGGTCGCGGCACTGAAGGGCATGCGCCTCAAGGTCCGGCGCGGCCGGGTGCACACGCTGCTCGGCGAAAACGGCGCCGGCAAATCGACGCTGATGAAAATCCTTGCCGGCGTGCACGCGGCGACCTCGGGTGAAATCGCACTCGACGGACGCCCCTACCAGCCGCGCAACCCGCAGGATGCCGCCGCCCTCGGGCTTGCCATCGTCTTCCAGGAACTCAGCCTCTGCAGCAACCTGACGGTGGCCGAGAACATTCTCGCGACCCGCGAGCCGCGCCGCTTCGGCTTCATCAACGACAAGGAACTGGTCGCCAAAGCCCGTGCGATCGTTGCCGATCTCGGCCTGCCGATCGACGTCAGCGAGAAGGTCGGCAATCTCTCGATCGCCCAGCGCCAGCTGGTCGAGATCGCCAAGGGCCTCAGCCACGAGGCCAAGGTCGTCATCCTCGACGAGCCGACGTCGTCGCTCAGCGACAGCGAAGCCGAGATCCTGTTCGAGATCATCGGGCGGCTGAAGAGCCGCGGCGTCGCCGTCATCTACATCTCTCACCGCATGGAAGAGATCATGCGGCTCAGCGACGACATCACCGTCATCCGCGACGGTGAATATGTCTCCACCCATGACCGTGACGACGTCACCATCGAGGCGCTGATCGCGCTGATGGTCGGCCGCCGCATGGACGAAATCTATCCGCCGCCGGCGCACGAGCAGAAGGCGAAGGCCACGCCGGTTCTGGCCGTCGATGGCCTGACCCGCGACGGCGAATTCGAGGACATCTCCTTCGACATCCGGCCCGGGGAAATCCTCGGCTTCTTCGGACTGGTCGGTTCCGGCCGCTCGGAGGTGATGAACGCGCTGTTCGGCATGAAGACTGCGACCGGCACCGTGCGCTTCGAAGGGCAACCGGTCCGCTTCCGCTCACCGGCAGAGGCGATTGCCCGCGGCATCGGCTTCGTTACCGAAAACCGCAAGGAAGAAGGCCTCGTGCTCAGCCACAGTGTCGGCTGGAACATCTCGATGGCCGCCCTTTCCGACTTCACCAGCCCGCTCGGCTTCACCCGCAGCCGCGCCGAACGCACGGCGGCAGCCCAGGAAGTCGGCCGACTGGCGATCAAGACCCACTCGCTCGATACGCCCTCCGGCTCCTTGAGCGGCGGTAACCAGCAAAAGATCGTGCTCGCCAAGTGGCTGCTGACCCGACCCAAGGTGCTGATCCTCGACGAGCCGACCCGCGGCGTCGATGTCGGCGCCAAGTTCGAAATCTACAAGATCATCCGCCAGCTGGCGGCCGAGGGAACGGCGATCCTGCTGATCTCCTCCGAGCTGCCGGAGGTTCTGGGAATGAGCGACCGCGTCGTCGTCATGCACGAAGGCGTCATCGGCGCAACGCTCACCAGTGCCGACCTCAACCCGGAAACGATCATGGCGCACGCAACGGGATTCCAATCATGACACAGCAATCCGAAGTCCAGGCCGCCTTCCTGCGTGCCCTGAAACAGTATGGCGGCATCCTTTTGTCGCTGGTGATGCTCTGCGTCATCTTCTCCTTCCTCAACCCGCGCTTCATGTCGGTCGTCAACTTCATGAACATCCTGCAGCAGGTAGCCGTGGTGGCGATCGCCGCCTTCGGCATGACCTGGGTGATCCTGCTCGGTGAAATCGACCTTTCGGTCGGCTCGATCATTGCGGTCGCCGGCATGGTCGGGGCGCAATGTTTCGCCTTCGGCCTCGGCTTCGCGCCGGCGCTGGTCGTCACGCTTCTCGCCGGCGCCCTGATGGGCATGCTGAACGGCGTGCTGACGGCAAAGCTGCTTTTGCCATCCTTCATCGTCACCGTCGCGACCATGGGCATCTACCGCGGCATGGTCAGCCTGCCGACCAACGGCGCGCCGGCGATGATCGAGAACTCGACCTGGACGGCCATCGGCACGGAGAGTTTCCTCGGCCTGCCCATCATCATCTGGGTGGTCGCCGTGCTCTTCCTCGTCAACCACATCCTTCTGAGCAAGACGAGCTTCGGCCGCCGCGCCTATCTGACGGGCGGCAATCGCGAGGCAGCGGTCTATTCCGGCATCAAGGTCGACCGTCTGAAGATCACCATCTTCATGATCTCGGGCGTGATGGCGGCGATCAGCGGCGTGCTTCTGTCGTCCCGCCTGTTCTCTGCCCAGACCAATGCCGGCATGAGCTACGAGCTCGACGCGATCGCGGCTGCCGTGCTTGGCGGCACCTCGCTTGCCGGCGGCGTCGGCACCATGGTCGGCACGCTGATCGGCGCGCTCATCATCGGCGTCATGAACAACGGCATGAACATGCTGTCGGTCCCCTACTTCTACCAGCTCATCGTCAAGGGCCTGGTGATCCTGATCGCCGTTTGGCTCGACGTGCGCGCCAAGCAGGCAAAGCGCTGATCTTTCCGAAGAGAAACAACCCCATGCACAAGATACTGACGATCGGCGAAATCCTCGTGGAGATCATCGCCACCGAAAAGGGCGACGGCTTTCGCCAGGCGACCCCTTTGATCGGTCCCTACCCGTCGGGCGCGCCGGCGATCTTCATCGACCAGGTCGGCAAGCTCGGCCAGGCAGCGGCCATGATCTCGCGCGTCGGCAACGACGATTTCGGCCACGTCAACCTCGACCGGTTGAAGGCAGATGGCGTCGATATCTCGGGTATTGCTGTCGATCCGCTCGGCACCACCGGCAGCGCCTTCGTGCGCTATCGCGCCGACGGCAGCCGTGCCTTCGTCTTCAACATCCGCCACAGCGCCTGCGGCACGATCCGGCTCGACGAGGCAACCCGGGCGCTGGTCAGAACCTGCAGCCACCTGCACGTAATGGGCTCGTCGCTCTACGCCCCGAGCGTGGTCGAGAGCATCATCGCCGCGATCGAGATCATCAAATCGGCCGGCGGCACCGTCTCTTTCGATCCGAACCTTCGACCCGAAATCCTCGACAGCCCCGGCATGCGCGAGGCGCTGCAGACGGTGCTTGCCAAGACCGACCTCTTCCTGCCGAGCGGACAGGAACTCTTCCTGTTCACGCAGGCAAAGACCGAGGCGGAAGCCGTTGCGGAACTGCTCGCCGCCGGCATCAAGGCCGTTGTCGTCAAGCGCGGCGCCGAGGGCGCGAGCTACTTCGATCGTGAAACGACGCTCTCGCATCCGGGCTTTGCCGCCGAGGAGGTCGACCCGACCGGCGCCGGCGACTGCTTCGGTGCGACCTTCGTCACCTTCTGGCTGAACGGAGCCAAACCCGCTGAAGCGCTGGAATTCGCCAACGCCTCGGGCGCGCGCGCCGTCATGATCTCCGGCCCGATGGAAGGCGCCTCGGCGCGCGCCGATCTCGAAACCTTCATCACCGCGAAAAAGGGCTGACCGCCATGCAACAGAACCTTCTGATCGACATCGCCCGCTGGTCCGAACGCCCCGGCCCGCGCGGCATTCCCTCCGTCTGCTCGGCCCACCCGCTGGTGATCGAAGCCGCCATGCTGCGGGCACTCAAGGAGGACGCGGCGCTCCTGATCGAGGCGACCTGCAACCAGGTCAACCAGGACGGCGGCTATACCGGCATGACGCCCGCCGACTTCACCCGCTTCGTTGCCGAGATCGCCGATCGCGTCGCCTTCCCGAAGGAAAAGATCATCCTTGGCGGCGACCATCTCGGCCCGAACCCATGGAAGCACCTGCCGGCAGATGAGGCGATGGACAAGGCCGAGACGATGATCAAGGCCTATGCGAAGGCCGGCTTCACCAAGCTGCATCTGGACACCAGCATGGGCTGCGCCGGCGAGCCGGTGGCGCTGCCCGATGCGATGACCGCAGAACGCGCCGCGCGTCTGGCCGCCGCCGCCGAAGCTGCCCTTCGCGGCGAGGATGGCACCGCCCCCGTTTATATCATCGGCACCGAAGTGCCGGTTCCGGGCGGCGCACTGGAAGAACTCGACACGCTGGAAGTCACCGCACCAGAGGCGGCGATCGAGACCGTCTCCATTCATCGCCAGGCGTTTGAAAAGGCCGGCGCTGCCGACGCTTTCGGACGCGTCGTCGGCGCTGTGGTCCAGCCGGGCGTCGAATTCGGCAACGAGAATGTCATCGCCTATGACAGGGCAAAGGCCGCCAAGCTCAGCGCCAGCCTGAAACAGCTCGACGGCGTCGTCTTCGAGGCGCATTCGACCGACTACCAGACGCCGGAGGCGCTGCGCGATCTTGTTTCCGACGGCTTTGCCATCTTGAAGGTCGGCCCGGGCCTGACCTTCGCTCTGCGCGAAGCGCTTTACGGCCTCGACCAGATCGCCGCCTTCCTCTTTCCGGACGCCCGCAAGCAGACGCTGGCGGCGGTCACCGAGGACGTGATGCGCGAGGAGCCGGCCAACTGGGGCAAGTATTACCACGGCTCGGCAGAAGCCCAGCGACTGCAGCGGCATTTCTCCTATAGCGACCGCATCCGCTATTACTGGCCGCACCCGAAGGTCGCGGCAGCGGTCGAAGAACTTCTGGCGTTGCTCGATGGCGTGACGATCCCGGAAACGCTGATCAGCCAATATCTCCCCGGCAGTTACGAGCGGGTGCGCGACGGCGAAGTTGCCGCTCAAGCAAAACCGCTGGCACTTGCTGCCGTCGACCGGGTTCTCGAGGATTATTTCATGGCCTGCCGCGCTTAGCGGCCGGCCCTCTGTTCGGTGAATATTTGCGAGCCGGTACTGCCTATCCCCTCGAAATGAACCTATAAACGAAATCAAAACAATATGGGGCACAGCGACCGTGGACAGACAGATCAAGACCATGGAGGATTTTTCGGAGTTCGTCGGCCTGTCGCGCCCGACGGTCTCCAAATACTTCAATGATCCAGGCTCGGTCCGCAAGAAGACCCGCGATGCCATCGAGGCGGCGATCAAGCAGTCGGGCTTTCGCCCGAACATCTTCGCCGTCAACCTCAACCGCCGCCGCACCAACATCCTCGGCGTCATCGTTCCGAACTCGACCGACCCCTTCTACATGGCGCTGACGCGCCGGATCGAACACATCGCCAACCAGGCGGGTTTCCTCGCCTTCGTGCTCTCCTCCGACGGGCGGCCGGAAATGGAGGAACGGGCGATCGAGACCTTCAAGTCGATGAACGTCGCCGGCGCCATCATCGCCCCGCTCGGCGTGCAGTCGCATCACAAGACGCTGACAACGCTCGGCGCCAGCATTCCGCTGATCTACGTGGACTCGCCACTCGACGACAGCTCCTCCTTCGTCGGCACCGACAACCGCCAGAGCTTCCGGCTGATGGTCGACTATCTCTGCCGCTCCGGCAGTCCGCCCTGCTACTTCGGCATGCCGCCGGTCAACAACAACGCGATCGCCCGGCGCGACGCCTATCTGGAGGCGATGCAGCAGCTGAAGATGGAGCCGGCGCTGGTCGAAACCACACCGAACGCCGCCTGGGATTTTGAAAAATTCGGCTTCGACGAGACCCTGCGCATCCTCGGCGCCGGCGGCTTTCCGACAAAGACGGTACTCTGCGCCAACGACCGCGTCGCCTTCGGCGTTATCGCCGCCGCCTTCCAGTCGGGCCTCAAGGTCGGACGCGATGCCGACGCGGACCTGCGTGTCGCCGGCCACGACGATCATCCGCTGTCGCGCTACACCTGCCCGCCGCTGACGACTGTGGCGCAGAACTACAACGAGATCGGCCGACTGGCGATCGAGCTGCTTCTGTTCAAGCTCGGGGAAACCACCGACGACGGCGGCGCCTTCCCCGAGGACGAGCGCATTCTCCTGAGCGCCGAGATCATGCTGCGCGGGTCGGCCTAGCGAGGGTCGGGCGAACCGTTCTCCCCGAATGCGACCTTTCAGAAAAGTCCGCTCCAGAGAGGCCCGGTCGCGCCCAACAATCAGGATCGGCGCGGCAGCGCCAGAACCTGATCGGTCGTCAGGATATCGCCGAAAGTGTCGTCGATCGTCGCCAAAGATGCGCGATGCAGCACCGCATGCGAAACGACATCGCCGTCAGCCGTATCGAGATCACGCGTCGCGCAGGCATCCGAAGCGACGATGACGTTGAAGCCGAGCGGCACCGCGTCGCGCGCCGCGCCGGCCACGCAGGCATGGGTCATCAGGCCTGACATCACGAGTGTTTCGACGCCCGCCTGCTTCAACTGCGCGCCCAGATCCGTGCTGGCAAAAACGCTGACCGACGATTTGCGCACCACCGAATGGTTCGCAGCCGGTTGAATGTCCCGGTGAAACGCAGAGGCTTCGCTATCCTCGGCGAAGACAGGGCTGCCGGCCGGCGTGACATGCTTGACATGATAGACCTTCATGCCCTCGGCATCGGCGCGCGCGATCAGCCGTTTTGCATTCGCGAGCGCTCTTTCGCCGTCCGGGATCGGCATGCGGCCGGCAAAATACTCGTTCTGGAAATCGATCACCAGAAGCGCCGTCGTCTTGGGATCGAGGCTCTTAGGCGCCGGAGCGCCGGCAATCGTGCGGATGGTCGGGTGTTGCGTCATCAGAGGTTCCTTTCGCATTTCGACGCTCGCGAAGATCGTCAAAGCGGGCTCAACGCGAAAGTGGCCTGAACGACAATATGTGATAGGTTCCGGCCAAGTTGAGTGAATGAGTATCGGCCAGAACGTGCACACCATCGCCATCGTCGCCTTTGAGGGTATCAGCCCGTTTCACCTTTCGGTGCCCTGCATCGTCTTCGGCGACGACCTCCTGAAGCTCGGCGCGCCGCGTTACCGCCTGCTGATTGCCGGAGAGAAGGCCGGCTCCATCTGCACCATGTCCGGCTTCAGCATCGAGGTGGAGCACGATCTCGCGAGCCTCGCCGAGGCGGATACGATCGTCGTGCCGGCCTGGAACGATCCCGGTAACCGGCCGCCGGAAGGCCTGATTGAGGCTCTGCGCGCAGCCCACGCCCGCGGCGCCCGGCTTGTTGGTCTCTGTCTCGGCACGTTCGTGCTCGCCGAGGCCGGCCTGCTCGATGGGCGGGCCGCCTCGACGCACTGGGCCTGGGCCGATGAATTCGAGCGTGCCTATCCGCATGTCACGCTGAACCGGAACGCGCTCTATCTCGACGAGGGCGATATCCTGACATCAGCAGGAACGGCGGCGGCGATCGACTGCTGCCTGCACATCGTGCGCAAAGATCATGGTGCCGAGATCGCCAACCGCATCGCCCGCCGGCTGGTCGTCGCACCGCACCGCCATGGCGACCAGGCGCAATATATCGAAGCGCCAATCCCGGCCCCCGGCAGCGGCGACCCGCTCGGAGCGACGATCGCCTGGGCGATCGAACATCTCGACGAGCCGCTGGCGCTCGAGCGCCTCGCCGATCACGCGGGCATGAGCCTGCGCAGCTTCACCCGTCATTTTCGCAAGAAGACCGGAACGACCTTCACGCAATGGCTGCTGGCGCAGCGTCTCGCCGTGGCGCAGCGCCTGCTCGAGACGGGTTCCTGTTCCGTCGATCACATCGCCGGCATGGCCGGCTTCGGCTCCACCGTCTCGCTCCGCCAGCATTTCACCCGGGCGTTTTCCATTTCGCCGGCGAGTTATCGTCGTCAGTTCCGCAGCCGGCCCACGGCGGAAACCGGACGCTAAGCGTGCTGCACGCCTCCGCGGCTGCAGCAACCCGGGTGCAAGGAATGGACGGCAGCGCCGTTCTCAGCTTCGCTTCGTACCCGCCACAACGTCAGCGAACGAACCCAACTCGGACGCGATGCGCTCGATCAGCAGCCGCACCCGGCGCGGCTGCACGCTCAGCGGCGGATAGACGATCTGAAGCCCGGTCTCGCCGACCGCAAATTCGGACAGCAGTTCGATGAGGGCACCGGACGCCAGGTCCTCGGCGATGTCCCAGACGGACTTGAGCGCGATGCCATGGCCATCCCGGCACCACTGCGCCACGAGCCCACCGTCATTGGCGACGCGCCGGCCGCGCACCATCACCCTGTGCGGCTTGCCGTCCACCTGAAAGGCCCATTCGCGATCGAGATTGGCGCCGAAGCGCATGATGATGCAGTCGTGGCGGGAGAGATCGTCGGGGTGTTCCGGTCGCCCCACGGCTTCGAGATAGGCCGGCGCCGCGCATACGACGCGCCGGTTCTCCCCAAGCGGCCGAGACCGCAGCGTGCTGTCGGCAAGCACGCCGTGCCGGATCGCGAAATCCATGCCCTGGCCGACCAGGTCGAGGTAACCGTCGGTGAGATTGAGATCGACCGTCACGTCGGGGTGCTCGGCGAGAAACCGGTCGAGGATCGGCACGATATAGCGCCGCCCCATATCCTCAGGCGCACTCAGCCGGATCGGGCCGGAGATCGTGCGCGTGCCCGAACGGATGCCGCTTTCCAGTTCGTCGGCCTCCGCCAGCAACCGGCGGGCACCGTCCACCAGCAGACGCCCCTCCTCCGTCAGGCTGATCGCCCGCGTCGTCCGTTTCAGAAGTGCAGCGCCATAGTGCGCTTCCAGTGCAGCCAACCGCTCGGACACCGAGGCTGGCGACAACCCCTTCTCGCGACCGGCGGCGGAAAGCCCGCCCTTTTCGACGATCAGAAGGAACAGTGCCAGATTGTCGAGCAGCATCTTTCGATTTCTCCGAAATATAATTTTGGAACTAAGCCAATTATCCGGATGCGCCGCAAGCGCTAAATTCCGAAGCGAAAGGAGACGCGTGATGCAGCTCGACCATGTCACCATTCGCACTGCCGATATCGACGGAACGCGCGCGTTCTTCGAAACGGTCTTCGATCTCACCATCGGGGAACGTCCGGCCGCAATCCGACACATCCCCGGCTGCTGGCTCTATGCCGAAGGCAAGCCGATCGTTCACATCATCGGCAGCCGCGGCATGGGGTTCGAGCGGGCGGCCGAAGCGATCGATCATGTCGGCTTTCGGCTGGAAGGCTACGCCGCCTTTCGCGCCAGACTCGACCGGCTCGCCATTCCCTATTCGACCATGGACCTTGCCGATATCGGCGAGCGCCGGCTGTTCCTGCGCGCGCCCGGCGGACCGCTGCTCGAAGCCGTCTTTTCCGAACCCGTTCCCACCCATTATCCCGGAGAATGACCATGACCTTCACTGACACCACTGTCTCCGTCGTCATCGGCGGCACCAGCGGTATCGGCGCCGCCGTCGCCAAGGCGCTTGCCAAGCGCCCGGGTCGGGTGGAGATCGCCAGCCGCGCCACCGGTCTCGATCTTGCCGATACCGCAGCAGTGGCTGCCTATTTCCGCAGGCTCGGGCCGATCGACCACCTGATCATGACCGCCGGCTCCGCCGCGCCCGGCGGCAAGGTGAGCGATGTCGATCTCGATGCCGCCAAGGCGGCTTTCGACATCAAGTTCTGGGGATCGGTCGTGGTCGCCCGGGAGGCTGCCCGATACATGCGCGCCGGCGGTACGATCACCTTCACCTCGGGTTTCCTCGCCCGCCGAACGGTCCCCGGCACCTTCGTCAAGACGGCGATGAACGCGGCGCTCGAAGCGACCGCCAAGGTCATGGCCAAGGAGTTGGCCCCGCTGCGGGTGAACGTCGTCAGCCCCGGCCTGACGCGGACGGAAGCCTATGCCGGCATGGCCGGCGAGGCGCGCGACGCGATGTTCGACCGCGCTGCAGCGACCCTGCCTGCCGGCCGCGCCGGGCAACCCGAAGATATCGCCCAAGGCCATCTCTTCGCCATCGACAATCCCTTCGTCACCGGCTCGGTGATCGACATCGAAGGCGGCGCGCTGATCAACTGACGCGCCTCCCCACGCTTTGCCCGGTCGCCTGGCGACTGCCCCTCACCAAGGATTTCACCATGCCATCGCTCTTTTCTCCGATCTCGCTCGGATCGCTGACCCTGCCCAACCGCATTGCGCTTGCGCCGATGACGCGGGCGCGCAGCAGCCAGCCGGGCAACGTGCCCAACGCCCTGATGGCCGAGTACTATGCTCAGCGCGCCTCGGCCGGCCTCATCGTCACCGAGGCCACCCAAATCTCGGCGCAGGGCCAGGGCTACTCGTTTACGCCCGGCATCCACTCTCCCGAGCAGATCGCCGGCTGGCGGCTCGTCACCGACGCGGTGCACCGGGCCGGAGGCCGCATCGTGCTGCAGCTCTGGCATGTCGGCCGCATGAGCCATGAGAGTTTCCACGACGGCGCCAGCCCGGTCGCACCGTCCGCGATTTCACCGGACGCAAAGGTCTGGGTGGCCGATCCGGAAACCGGCATCGGCGCGATGGTCGACAGCCCCGTGCCGCGCGCCTTGGCGCTGAGCGAGATCGCCGGCATCGTCGAGGATTTCCGCCAGGCGGCGGCCAACGCCATCGAAGCCGGTTTTGACGGCGTCGAGATCCATGGCGCCAACGGCTACCTGGTCGACCAGTTCCTGCGGCGCTCGTCCAACCGACGCGACGACCGCTATGGCGGCCCGGCCGAAAACCGCATCCGCTTCCTGGTCGAGGTCGCCGAGGCGGTTGCCGGCGAGATCGGCGCCTCCCGCGTCGGCATCCGGCTTTCGCCCTATATCACCCAGCGCAACATGGAGGACGACGAGATCATCCCGACGATCCTGAAAGCCGCGCGTGAAATCGACCGCGTCGGTCTCGCCTATATCCATCTGGTGGAAGCCGACTGGGACGATGCGCCCGTTATCCCGGACGACTTCCGCCGCGAACTGCGCGCCGCCTATTCCGGCCGCATCATCGTCGCCGGCCGCTATGATCGCAACAAGGCCGAGGCGATCCTTGCCGCCGGCCTTGCCGACATCGTCGCCTTCGGCCGCTCGTTCATCGCCAATCCGGACCTGCCGCGCCGGCTGAAAGACGGGCTGCCGCTCGCAACCTTCGACGGGGCCACGCTTTTCGGCGGTAGCGCCGAAGGCTACTCTAACTATCCGGCACTCGAGCGCGTGGCATGACCGCGGCAATCACACCTCTTCACCCCAAAAAGGAGCAACTCATGAAAGCTGTCGCCCTCACCCGCTATCTCCCGGTTTCCGACCCGGAAAGTTTCGTCGATGTCGAGCTCCCGAAGCCGGAACCCAAGGGGCATGACATCCTGGTCGCCGTCCACGCCGTCGCGGTCAATCCCGTCGACGTGAAGATGCGCGCGCCGAAGGACAAGATCGAGGAAACGCCGCGCGTGCTCGGCTGGGACGCAAGCGGCGTGGTCGAGGCGGTCGGTCCTGACGTGACGCTGTTCCAGCCTGGAGACGCCGTCTACTACGCCGGCGACCTGACGCGGTCGGGATCCAACCAGCAGTATCAACTGGTCGACGAGCGCATCGTCGGGCGCAAGCCGAAGACCCTGTCCTTTGCGGAAGCGGCCGCCCTGCCATTGACGACGATCACCGCCTATGAGGCCTTCTTCGACCGGCTCGGCATCGACCGGGACGGCGCAGACCGCGGCCAGTCGATCCTCATCGTCGGCGGCGCCGGCGGCGTCGGCTCGATCGGCATCCAGCTGGCAAAGCGCGCCGGCCTCACCGTCATCGCCACGGCGTCGCGGCCGGAAACCATCGCCTGGGTCAAGGAACTCGGCGCCGACCATGTGGTCAGCCATCGTGAACCGCTGGTCGCGCAGGTCCGGTCGCTAGGCTTCACGCATGTCGACCACATCGCCATCTTCAACGACATGCGCCACTGGGACGACGCCGTCGAGTTGATCCGGCCGCAAGGCGGCATCGTCTCGATCGACAACACCGACGTCCCGATGCCCATGGCCGGCATGAAGACCAAGGCGGCGAGCCTGCATTGGGAGTTCATGTTCGCCCGCCCGATGCACCAGACATCAGACATGATCGAGCAACATCGTCTGCTCAGCTTCGTCGCCGACGAGATCGACGCCGGACGGCTGAAGACGACGCTTGCCGAGGTGCTCTCGCCGATCAACGCCGCGAACCTGCGCGAAGCGCATCGCCGTATCGAGACCGGGGCCGCCAAGGGCAAGATCGTCATCGAAGGCTTTGGCGGCTAACCGCCACGGTCGTCGATCCAAGTGAAATCGCTTGCCGCGACACAGATTGCGGCAAGCGCCCCCCACCTCTGAAATTTCGGCAGCATACCGCGCCGCGCCAAACGGTCGGGCAACTTTGGCGATCGCGGCGCCCCGTGCACAGCAATCGTATCAACGCTCGCCCCAATGAAATTGCGACCGCAGCGCGATATCGATATATCCAAACAGATATATCGATTCTTCGAGGCTTCCTTTCAGGCCAATCCCGACACATCCGCCCAAAAACGCCCGAACAGGCGACCTCGCGGCACGCGAAAAGGCCGGTGTAAACGCCCGAAGAAAAATAAGGAGAATGCTCGTGCCCTACGAACTCGTCGTCTCCCAGGGACGCATCGCCGACAGAACGCCTGGCGCCATCCTCGGGGCGGCCCTGACGGCCGAAGCTCTGGGCAAGCGCACCGGGCTGCAGCCGATCACTATCGGCAGCCCATCGCCGGCGAAGGAAGACGATTGGTCGGCAAGCCTGCCCGAGGCCGGGGAGACCCTGGCGGGCCTGCAGGCGGCGATTGCCGCAACACTGCAACGTGGCGACAAACCGCTTTTCATCGCCAATACCTGCTCCGCCAGCCTTGCGACACTGCCTGTCGTTGCGCGGGAACGCGCCGACGCGGTGTTGCTCTGGATCGACGCCCATGGCGATTTCAACACGCCGCAGACGACCGAAAGCGGCTATCTCGGCGGCATGGTGCTGGCTGCCGCCTGCGGGCTTTGGGAAAGCGGCCACGGCAGCGGGCTGAACCCGGAAAAGGTTGTCATCGTCGGCGCGCGCGACATCGATCCCGCGGAGATGGATCTGTTGCAGCAGGCGGGCGTGCGCATCGTACCGCCCGCGGAAGCGACGCCGGAGGCCATTCTTTCGTTGATCGGCGATGCGCCGGTCTGGATCCATGTCGATTGGGACGTGCTCGAGCCGAACCATGTGCCGGCCGCCTATGCCATCGGCGACGGCCTTTATCCGCAGATCTTGCGCGCCATCTTCGCGGCGATCCCGAAAGATCAGATCGCCGGCATAGAGCTCGCGGAATTCGAAGCGTCCAAGGACGTGCGAAGAGATGAAGCTGCGATCGAATGCCTGCTCGGCATCGTGGAACCGTTGCTGGCCTGACGCGGATCAGCGTCGAGTCTGCCCCGGTCGAATCCTCGTCACCCGTCCGTTTCCGGTTCGGCCTTCACCTTCGTGATGATCTCGCCGAGCACCAGATGCAGCGCGTCGCGGTAGCCGTTGCGCGCAGACGGGCCGCTTTCGGCCGAGGTCATCACCACGGTCAGATCGAGGCTCGGGATGATGTAGAGCATCTGGCCGCCATAGCCCCAGGCGAAATGCACCTCCTCGCCGGCGATCTGGCGCTCGAACCAGCCATAGCCGTATTCGTCGCCGGAAAAGCGCGAGTTGGTGCGATGCTGCCAGGAGGCCGCGATCCACCCTGCCGAGACCAGTTGCTGGCCTGACGCGGTGCGCCCGCCATTGCGGTAGAGTTCGCCGAAGGCCAGCAGCGAGCGCGGGCTCATCGCCATCTGGTTGCCGCCGAGGTAGATGCCTTGCGGGTCGCGATCCCAGGCCCCGATGCGGAAGCCTTCGAGCGGCCCCAGCCACTCGCGCGCCAGCGCCAGGGTCGACTTGCCGCTGACCTTCGTCAGGATCGCCGAAAGCAGATGGGTGGAGGCGGTGGAATAGAGCATCTCGCCGCCGGGGTCGTCGTCGAAGGGTTGAGCCAGCGCCGTTCGCACCCAGTTACGGCTGGCGACCCATCGACCGTAGTTCGGCCCGGAGAGACGGCCAAGCCCCGCCTGCATCGAAAGCAAATGACCGATGGTGATGTCGTTGATGCGCGGATCCGGCGAGGCCGGCAGGTCCGCCTTCAGGATCGGCGCGATCTTCTGATCCGGCCCCTCGAGCAGCCCCTTGTCGATGGCGATGCCGACCAGCGCCGAGATAATCGATTTCGAGGCCGACTTGATGTTGGTCGAGTCCGTCACGCGGTTGCGACCGTAACCACGCTCGGCAACGATCTTGCCCTCGCGCGCGACGATCACGGTCTTCAGAGGATCGAGGTCCGGCCGCGAGGCCAGTTCGTCCAGCAAGGCCGAAACCGGCGATGGCGTCTGGGCCAAGGCCGGCCAGGCGACGAGCGTCGAGACGACGAGGACCAAGGCGGCGAAGCGGGCGACGATGACTGCGGCAAATCTGATCATGGATCAGCATCTAAGACCGGCTTGCGCCGCCGTCATCCACTGCACGGCCATCTCACGGCGATTTGACAGCCCGGTGAGCGGGGCGCCGCCGTCGAACTCAGCCCTCCGGCCGCCGTGCGAAGGCTTCGACGAAACGCGTCAGGCTCTGCTCGACAAAGGCCGTGACCGGCATCTTCGGGTCGAAACTCCACCAGAGCAACGATCCCTGCCATTGCGACGCCATCAAAAGGCCGAGGCCCGGGCTCGCAGCGGGCAGACCGGCGAGACATTCGTCGAGCACGCCCGAAAGCACGTCGCGCCACTTCGCGCCGCGGGCACGCAGCAGAGGATCGCGCAGGTCCTCACGGAGAATCCGGAGGTCGTCGGCATAGCTGTCGATACCGCCATAATCGCCCGAGAGACCCACCAGCAGCGCGACAGCGCCCTCCGGTGTTCGCGGCACGCTCGCCATCAGCTCCGCCGTCTGCCCGTCCAGCCCATCCCAGGCCTGGATGAGCGCCCGCTGGATCAACTTCGCCTTATTCTCAAAGCGCTGCACCAGCGTTGCGCCGGAAAGACCTGTGCGTGCAGCCAGCGCCGCGAAGGTCAGGCCATCGGGACCATCGGCCCGCATCAGTGCGAAGGCGGCGGCCAGCACCTCTTCGTCTGGCATGGTTTTTGGGCGAGGCATCTTGACTCTCATTTATAACCGAACAATCATTTATATATCATACCAGCCGGAAAACGCCAGTTGGCAATCGGCCATGAAGGAGAAAAATCATGACGCTAGAAGGCAAAGTCGCCCTCGTCGCTGGCGCGACGCGCGGCGGCGGGCGCGGCATCGCGACCGAACTTGGTGCCGCCGGCGCCACCGTCTACGTGACCGGTCGTACGACGCGGCAACAGCAGTCCGAATACAGGCGTCCCGAAACGATCGAGGACACCGCCGAGATCGTCACCAGCCTCGGCGGCAAGGGCATTCCCGTCCAGGTCGACCATCTGCAACCGAAGCAGGTCAAGGCGCTCGTCGAGCGCATCCGCAATGAACAGGGACGGCTCGACATCCTCGTCAACGACGTCTGGGGCGGCGAATTGCTGTTCGAGTGGAACAAGCCGGTCTGGGAGCACAATCTCGAAAACGGGCTGAAGCTTCTGCATCTCGGTGTCGATACCCACCTGATCACCGCCCACTACGCCCTGCCGCTGATGATCGAGAAACCCGGCGGCCTCTTGGTCGAGGTGACCGACGGCACCGCCGAATACAATGAAGAAAACTACCGGCTGTCGCCCTTCTACGATTTGGCCAAGGTTTCGGCCAACCGCATGGCCTGGGCTCACGCCAAGGACCTTTCACCGCACGGCGCCACCGCGGTTTCGATCACGCCGGGGTGGATGCGCTCGGAGATGATGCTCGAACATTTCGACGTCCGCGAAGACAACTGGCACGACGCCACGAAGAACCAGCCGCATTTCATCATTTCGGAAACGCCGCGCTTCGTCGGCCGCGCCATTGCGGCACTCGCGGCCGATCCGGACAAGGCCCGCTGGAACGGCCAGTCGCTGTCGAGCGGCGGGCTGGCGCAGGTCTACGGCTTCACCGATCTCGACGGCTCGCGGCCCGATTGCTGGCGCTATATGCGCGAGGTCATGGAGGCAAACAAGCCGGCCGACGCGACCGGCTATCGCTAGGGCGCACAGCCGCCAAGCCGTCATCGGCAAACTTGAAACGGGGAGCCGGCTCCTATAGTTCGGTGTTTCGGGCAACCCCAGCGCCGCCGCCCGCTTCTGGATGCGGCAGCGCTATCGAGTGTGATTGAACATGGCATCGCGGGATCGGTATTCGAGAAAGCTGGAATGCGCCAAGTGCGGAGCCGCCGGCTTCGCCGAAGCGTCGGAAAACGACAGCGGCAAGGGCAGCAGTCGCGGCTTTACCATCGACGTCATGCCGAAGGGCTTCTCCACCGAGCGCAATTCTCCCGATCCCGCCAAGCACATGGTGCGCTGCCGCTGCGGCAACGTCTTCGCCTTCAAGCAGAAGACCGTCTATGCACCCGGCAGCGAACCGCGGGACTGACGCATCGGGACGTCCCGGCGCCGGCGTTGAGAAAAAATTCACCATCTTGTCTCAACATCGACCCAATCGGCGGTCAGCTATGGCGGCGCGCGTTCAAGAATTGTTGATCGCGAGTGCCAGGGACAAAGGCTTGCAGCCAGGGCTGTCACCGCTTAATCGCTGAACTCAAGGCTGAACCGAGCTGCGTCGAACGCTTCGGGTCGGCACCACGCCACACGAAGGACGCTTGGTGGCGGAAGCATTTCCAGGAGCCCGCATGCGGCGCGAGACGATCAAGAGCCCCTCTTCCGAGACACCCCAGGCCGGCAGGATATTCGCGCAGCTGCGACGGATGCGGCATGCCCTGGCGATCGGCGCGATGGCTCTGGTGCTGTCCGGCTGCATGGCGCTCGACGCCGACGACGTGCGAGAGCCGCCGCCGATCCCGGCAAAGCTGATCGCCGCGATGGCAAAGAACGGCAGCAAGCCGGAAAGCCCGGTGCTGATCCGCATCTTCAAGCAGGAAAGCGAACTCGAGGTCTGGAAGCAGAACAAGCAGGGCCAGTACGCCCTGTTGAAGAGCTACCCCATGTGCCGCTGGTCCGGAAAGCTCGGCCCGAAGACGAAGTCCGGCGACCGCCAGGCGCCGGAAGGTTTCTACCATGTCTCCGCCGGGATGCTGAACCCGAAATCACAATATTTCCTGTCGTTTAACCTCGGCTACCCCAACCGGCTGGAATCGGCGCTCGGCTACACCGGTGAAGCGCTGATGGTGCATGGCGCCTGTTCGTCGTCCGGCTGCTACGCCATGACCGACCAGGGCGTCGGCGAAATCTATGCCGTCGTGCAGCGCGCGCTTGCCGGCGGCCAAGGCACGTTCCAGGTGCAGGCCTATCCCTTCCGCATGACGGCGGAGAACATGGCCAAGCACCGCGACGACCCGAACTTCGACTTCTGGAAGAACATCAAGCAGGGCTACGACATCTTCGCGGCGACGAAGCGCCAGCCGAAGGTTTCGGCCTGCGGACGCCGCTACGTCTTCAATACGGACTTTGCCGACGGCGAACCGTCCGATCCGCTCGCAGCCTGCCCGGCGGCGATCTCCACGCCCGATGCCGGACTGGTGGCGCGGCTGCAATCGGAGGACGCGAAGCTCGCCGGCATGATGGCCAATCAGACCTCGGCGCCCATCAACGCCTATGTCGATGGCGGCATGCATCCGAGCTTCCGGGCGCTTCTTGAGAAAAACGGCGCTGAAAAGCTGGCCGCGAAGATCTCGGGAACTAAGTATCCTATCAGCCGACCCGAAGCGGCGCTGGCGGACCCTTACGCTGGCCTGTGATCGTTCCGTCGGCTGGCGACGCACAATTGACTTAAAGGGTCGGTTGCATCGCCGGTAGCGAATAGAGGACGATCGAGGATTCCATGCCCGAAAGAGAGATCCGCCGCCGCGCCTTCCTGCAGCTTTCCGCCGGGTTGGCGGCCGCTGGTCTCGCCGGCTGCGCCTCGCCGCGGCCCACGGTGACGCGCTCCTACGCGCCGGAACCGGTTCCCGAGACCAATACGTTCCTGGCCGACATGTACGGCGAGAAGCCGAACGAGACCTACCCGCTGCCGGCCATTCCCTACGAGAAGATCGATCCGCGCTTCTATCGCCAGATGGTCGCCGACCCGACCGGGGAAAAGCCGGGAACGCTGGTCGTCGATGTCGGCAGCCACTTTCTCTACCGGGTCTATGAAGGCGGCCAGGCGATGCGCTACGGCGTCGGCCTCGGGCGCGCCGGTTTCGCCTGGGCCGGCCGCGGTGTCATCCAGTACAAGCGCGAATGGCCGCGCTGGAAGCCGCCGAACGAGATGGTGGCGCGCCAGCCCGAGCTGCAGCAATTCAGCATCGAGGCGGGCGGCATGGATCCCGGCCTCAAGAACCCGCTCGGCGCCCGGGCCATGTACATCTTCCAGAACGGCGAGGACACGCTCTACCGCATTCACGGTTCGCCGGAATGGTGGACGATCGGCAAGTCGGTGTCTTCGGGCTGTGTGCGCATGATCAACCAGGATGTCGTCGATCTCTACAACCGCGTGCCGAACGGCACGCCGATCGTGGTCACCGACCTCTCGGGCGGTGGCATGGTGCAGTCCCAGCCGATGCAGGACGCGCAGCCCCTGCCGGATGGGCAACCCCTGCCGGACTCACAGCCGGTGCGGCGGTCGCCGGACTATATGCTGATGGGACCGGACGGACTGCCGCTTCCGCAGCCGCTCTGAGGCAATCCGTCCGGCAAGGGCGCTGAAATTCCGCCAGAGTGTCGCCCGTTACAGGACGAGCAGCGGCGTCTTGCCTCTGACGCGATCATAGAGGTCGATCGCATCCTGCTGCAGCATGCGCACGCAGCCGGCCGACGCATTCTTGCCGATCGAGCGCCACTGCGGCGAGCCATGGATGCGGTAGAGCGTGTCCTGCCCGTTCTGGAAAATATACATGGCGCGGGCGCCGAGCGGGTTGTCGAGGCCCGGATCCATGCCGCCGGCATCGATGCCGTACTTCTTGAGATGTGGCTGGCGCGCGACCATGTCGTCCGGCACGGTCCAGCGCGGCCATTTGCGCTTCCACTGCACCACGGCGCGGCCCTTCCAGGCGCGGCCGGCCGCGCCGAGACCGACGCCGTAGCGGATCGCACGGCCGCCCGGCAGCACGTAGTAGAGGAACATCGTGTTGGTATCGACGACGATCGAATGGGGCGGCTCGTTGGTGGCGTAGGCCACTTCCTGGCGCAGAAACTGGGACTTGATCTCGGTGTACTGGATGCCCGGAACGTCGTAGCCTTCGTCCTTCACCGGGGCGTAGACCTTCGCATAGTCGAAGGTCTTCGTCGGCACGCCCGCCGCATCCGCCGCCTTCTCCGGCGAGCCGCCGTCACCGGCGATCGGCTCGATCAGCTTCGGCTTCGGTTCGGGTTTCGGGATCTGCGTGCAGGCGCTCAAAACAGAGCTGGCGACCACCGCGAGCAGCGACCGGCGGGACAAATTCATCGACACTTTAATTCATTCCAGGGTTGGAGATTTCGGTTGGGAGGATCCGAGGGGAGGCTGTTGGGCCGAACCGTGACCGAAATGTGGTGAAAATCTTTCTTTGACGTGGATCGCTTGCGCGAGGCGGGACTCATCTTCGAAGTGTTGCAGAATTCCCGCGCTCGCCGTCTGCGCTCGCCTAACCGATCGCCATGTCGCCCTTGGTCGGATCCGGAATGACGACGATGGTGCTGCCGTCGCGGACCTGATCGTGAAGGTAGACGACATCCTGGTTGAGCAGACGAATACAGCCGGAAGAGACCGCCTTGCCGATCGAAAACGCCTCGGGACTGCCATGGATGCGGTAGAGCGTGTCCTTGCCGTCCTTGTGGATATAGAGCGCCCGGGCGCCGAGCGGGTTCTTGATGCCCGGAGGCATGCCGCCATTGGCGATGCTGTAGGGTTCGAGTTTCGGCTGGCGCGCCACCATCTCGTCGGGCGGCGTCCAGCGCGGCCATTTGCGCTTGTAGGCGACGATCGCCCGGCCCGACCAGGCAAAGCCCTCGCGCCCGACACCGATGCCGTAGCGCATCGCCCGGCCGCCCGGCAGCACGTGATAGAGGTACTTCGCCGGCGTATCGACGATCAGCGTGCCGGGCCGCTCGCTGGTCGGATAGTCCACCTCCTGCCGCCAGAACTTCGGATCGACTTCGGCGATCTTCACCTCGGGGATCGGAAACTGCTCGTCGAGCATTGCATAGTACATCGGCGGCACCGTCCGGCCGGCCGCCGGGCGGACGGGCGTTACGGCCGCCGCCACCACCGCCGGCGTCGGGCGGGCGGTCGCGCAGCCGGTGACGAACAGCGAGGCCACGCCGACGACGAGGCTGCGGCGGGTCAGCGTGATGCCGGTCTTGTGATCGGCCGTGGAAGAAGAAGGCTCGTGTGCTTCGGTCATATCGGGCATTCAACGATTCGATTGTTGCAATGCCGCCTCAGAGGGAAGTCCTACCTTAAGGCTGCCTTAAGGGAGCGGTTAAAGGATCGCGCTCTCAGAAATGTTAGGAGTAGCGATGCGAGTCCTGATCGTCGAAGACGACGATATCCTTAGAGACGGCCTGAAGGTCGGCCTGGCGCTGGCGGGCTTCACCACCGATGCCGTCGGCACCTGCGACGCAGCCGCTACGGCGCTTGCTGCCAACGGCTTCGACGCGGTCGTGCTCGACCTGATGCTGCCCGACGGCTCCGGCCTCGACATCCTGCGGGACCTGCGCGCCAGGCAGAGCGACATTCCGGTGCTGCTGTTGACCGCACGCGACACCGTGCGCGACCGCGTCGCCGGCCTCGACACCGGCGCCGACGACTATCTCGGCAAACCCTTCGACCTCGACGAGGTCGCCGCCCGGCTTCGGGCGCTGGCCCGACGCTCCAGCGGACGGGCGACCGCCGCGCTGGAATGGTCGACGCTCAGGCTCGATCCGGCCAGGCAATCGGTGGAACAGGCGGGCAAGCCGGTGCAGCTGTCGCGGCGAGAATACTCCATCCTACATACGCTGATGGCGCACCCGGGGGTGATTTTCTCCAAGACCAAGCTGGAGGACAAACTCTACGGCTGGCAGGAGGAAATCGAGAGCAATGCCGTCGAGGTGCACATCCACCATCTGCGCAACAAGCTCGGCCCGGGACTGATCGAAACCATCCGCGGCATCGGCTACCGGCTGGGCGGAGCCGGCTGATGCAATCGCTGCGCGCCCGGCTTTTCGCCATCCTCCTGATCACGACGGGCCTTCTGTGGCTGTCGGCCACCGTCTGGATCTTCCTCAGCACCCGCGCCGAAGTCGAGCGTGTGCTCGACGCGCGGCTGATGGAGGCGGCGCGCATGGTGAATTCGCTGATCGTCAGCCCCGACATGATGAAGGAGGAAGGCGACACCCCCGCCAGCCGCCCGGCACAGAGCGCGATCCGGATCCCGCTGCTGGAGCACCCGCATTACGACCGCCAGCTCTCCTGTCAGATCTGGTCGCTGGATGGAACCTTGATCGGCAAGTCGGACAGCGCACCCGACACGACGCTTGCGCCCCATGCGATGGGCTTCTCCGAAACCGTCATCAACGGCGAGACCTGGCGCGTCTTTGCGGTGGAGAATGCCAGCCTCGGCGTGCGCGTGCTCGTCGGCGACAACCTGCGCATCCGCGACCGGCTGGTCAACGACCTGGTCAAGGGGCTGCTACTGCCGGCGCTGCTGATCATTCCGCTTCTGGCCGTCTTGATCTGGCTTTGCGTCGGGCGCGGCCTCGCGCCGCTGCGCAAGCTTGCCGGCGACCTCGCCGCGCGCGAAGCTTCCGACCTGCACGCGATCGAGGATACCGGCACGACGCGCGAGATCAGCCCAGTGCTGAAATCGCTGAACGGCCTTTTTGCCCGCGTTGCCGGCGCCCGCGAGCGCGAGCAGAACTTCATCGCCTTTGCCGCCCACGAATTGCGCACGCCGCTCGCCGGCCTGAAGACGCAGGCGCAGGTGGCACTCGCCAGCGACGACGGCGAAATCCGCGAAAAGGCGCTCGGGCAGATCGTCGCCGGGGTCGACCGTACCGGCAAGCTGGTGCGGCAATTGCTCGACATCGCCTCGGTCGAAGCCACCGAGAGCGCCAGGCCAGCAGCCGGTTTCGATGTCGGCGAGATGCTGGCAGGTCTCAGGACCGAACTTGCCGGTCAGCCCCATCGCGTCGATGTCGTCATCGACGCGGCGATGTCCGGTCTGCGGATCAGCATCGATCCGGACCTCTTCCGGCTCGCGGCGCGCAACCTGCTCGAAAACGCCGTCAACCATTCGCCACCGGGCGCAACGGTTCGCTGCCGCGCCGAGCGTCGGGACCAGCATCTGGTGATCGCGATCGACGACGAGGGCCCCGGAATCCCCGAAGAGGAAATGCCGCGCGTGACGGAGCGCTTCTTCCGCGGCCGGTTCAAGGCGGCTGCCGGCAGCGGGCTCGGCCTCAGCATCGTCGAGCGGGCGCTTGACCGCACCGGCGCCGAACTCGAACTGCGCAACCGACCGAGCGGTGGCCTCTCGGCCCGCATCGTGTTTCCTTAAGCCCTCGCGCAATGAGCGAGCCGGGCTGTTTCGAGCAGCAGCGGGATGCGGGCGAAAACCGCACCCGCCTTCTTCTGATATCGCTCTAGGCGCTTTTCCGCATCGGCGGGTCCGGCAGCGGCACGGCGGCCATCAGCGCCCGGGTATAGGCGTCCTGCGGATCCTCGAACACGGCCCGGCGCGTTCCCATCTCGACGATGCGGCCGCCGCGCATGACGGCGACATGGTGAGACATCCGCTCGATCACGGCCATGTCGTGCGAGACGAAGAGATAGGCAAGGCCCATCGTCTCCTGCAGTTCGAGCATCAGATCGAGCACGCGAGCCCGAACCGAGACGTCGAGCGCTGCCACGCTTTCATCCGCAATGATCAGCTTCGGATTGACCGCCAGCGCGCGGGCAATGCAGATGCGCTGTCGCTGCCCCCCGGAAAACTCGTGCGGATAGCGGCTGGCGGCATCGGGCCCAAGGCCGACGCGGCGCAACAGGTCGGCGACGCGATCCGTGCGTTCGCTGCGATTGCCGATGCCATGGATGAGCAGCGGCTCGGCGACCGCCGCACCGACGGCCATGCGCGGGTCGAGCGAGGCATAGGGATCCTGGAAGATCATCTGCGCGGACCGGCGCACCGGCCGCATCTGGCGCTGCGACAGCGCGCCGATCTGCTGGCCGTCGATCGCCACATCGCCATCGAATGGAATGAGGCCGAGCACTGCCTTGCCGGTGGTCGACTTGCCCGATCCGCTTTCGCCGACAAGCCCCAGCGTTTCGCCGGGGAAGATGTCGAAGGAAACGTCGCTGACGGCGGCCGCCTGCTTCTTTCCGCCCAGAAGGCCGCCCGGTTTCTTGCCGTAAAAGACGGCAAGGTCGCGCACCGAGAGGACCGGGCTTGCGGTGCGCGGGCCCGCTGCCGCAGCCTCGGCGGCAATACGCGGTGGGCCGTCGGTGCCGGCATGCGCCCCGAGCCGCGGCACGGCCGCCAATAGCTCCTGGGTGTAGCGCTCGCGCGGCGAGCGGAAGATCGGCAGCACGTCGCCCTGCTCGACGATGCGGCCCTGCTGCATGATGACCACCCGGTCGGCCATCTGCGCGACCACGCCCATGTCATGCGTGATGAGCACGATCGACGCGCCGAATTCGCGCTTCAGCTCCTTCATCAGCGTCAGGATCTGCGCCTGCACGGTGACGTCGAGCGCCGTCGTCGGCTCGTCGGCGATCAGCACCTTGGGTCGGCACGAAAGTGCCATCGCGATCATCACGCGCTGCCGCATGCCGCCGGAAAGCTCGTGCGGATATTGGGTCATGCGCCGCGCCGGCTCGGTGATGTGCACCGCATCCAGCATGCGCAGGGCGACGGCGCTCGCCGTTCCCCCCTCGGATCCCTGATGCTCGCGGATGGCCTCGGTCAGTTGCTCGCCGATCGACATCACCGGATTGAGCGATGTCATCGGCTCCTGAAAGACCATGGCGACATCGCCGCCGCGCACGCTGCGCATCGCGCTGTTGGAGAGCTTCGAGAGTTCGCGCCCTTCGAGCTTGATGCTGCCGGAGGCGATCCTGAGCGAAGCTTTCGGTAGCAGCCCCATGACGGCGAGCGAGGTCACGGATTTGCCCGAGCCGCTCTCGCCGGCAATGCACAGCGTCTCGCCGCTCATGAGGTTGAAGCTGACGGCATCAAGGACCCTTCGCGGTCCTTGCGGCGTCAGCGCATCGACACAGAGGCCATCGATGCCGAGCACGGGTACGGCCGTTGTCACGAAAAGACGATCCTCGGGAAGTAGAAGGAAACGACCCAGTTCGGAGCGTCGACGATCTCGCTGATGCGGAGATCGCCGCAGACCGAGCAGAGCAGATAGGCATCGACAGGGCTGAGGCCATGTTCGGCGCTAAGCAGGTCGATCATGCGCATCAGGCTTTCGCGCGCGCCGGTCATCAGATCCGGGCCGATGCCGGTCGTCACCTCGTAGCCGGCGGCATCCAGATGGCGGGTCACCGGACCCGGCGTGGTGAAGCGAGGGCTTGCGAGACGCGCGTCCTTGACGAGTTCGATCGTCGCTTCCACCTCCATCTGGCTTTCGATCGCCGTGCCGCAGACTTCGCCGTCGCCCTGCGCCGCGTGCGTGTCGCCGATCGAAAACAACGCGCCCTCCACCTCGACCGGCAGATAGAGTGTGACGCCTGATGTCAGATCGCGAATGTCGAGATTGCCGCCGACCCGGCGCGGCGGCACGACGGAATGCAGGCCGGGCTCTGCCGGTGCCACGCCGATCGTGCCGGCAAACGGTTTCAGCGGCACGCGCCCGCCAGGGCCGTAAAGCGCCGGCGCCATGGTGTTGGCATCATAGGACCACATGTGCAGCGCCGGATCGGTGAACTGATCGGCAAGCAGGCCGAAGCCCGGAATGTTGGCCGTCCAGCCGACGCCCGAGGGCACAAAGCGGCGGATCGTCACCTTCAGTGCGTCGCCGGGTTTTGCGCCTTCGACATAAACAGGACCCGTCACCGGGTTGATCCTGTCGAAATCGAGCGAGGCCAAGGTCTCGAGCGTCGAGCCGGCGCCAAGCTGGCCGCCGGAGGAATCCAGGCATTCGAAATGGATGGTCTCACCGGGCTTGGCGATCAGCGTCGGCTTGAAGTCGCGGTTCCAGCCGAAATGGTGCTTGGCGCGATGGATGGTGTGTGTGCAGGCAACGCACATGAACTCTCTCCCAAACGTAAGAAGGGCTCCCCGAAAACGCGTCCCGGGGAGCCCGCCGCTTATTGCTTCACGAAGATGGCGTCGTAGTTGATGACCCGGGTCGGATCGACGTAGATCTCGCCCTCGCCGCCCATGCGCGGCGACTTGGCAACGACGCGGCGCTCGTTGGTGACCGGCACCCACGGCGCATCGGCCATGATGTCGGTGAAGATCTTGCCCCACTCCGCCTGGCGTTCGGCGGCCTTTGCCGGATCCGACATGGAGTCGGCTGCGACCGCGCGCTTGTCGAGCGCCTCGTTGCAGTACCACGACCAGTTCCAGCCGCCCTGGACAGCACCGGAGCAGCCAAGGATCGGGCCATAGAAGTTCGACGGATCCGGGAAGTCGGCGATCCACGCCATGCCGCCCGACCAGATCATCGGCGCTTCGCCTTCCGTGCCGCCGGCGGCAATGACGTTGGCCTGGGCCAGCGCCCGCACCTCCGCCTTGATGCCGATGGCGGCCAGATCCTGCTGGATCGCCTGGGCGATGCGCGGCTGCGGATCGGTGTTGGTCGAATAGAGCACCGTCTCGAAACCATCGCCATGTCCGGCCTCGGCGAGCAGCGCCTTCGCCTTTTCAACGTCATAGCCATAGCCGGTGAAGGCCTTGTCATAACCCGGCATTAGCGGCGGCAGCGGCTGGTTGGCAGGCGTCGCGCGACCATTGAGGATGCGGGTGATACGCTCCTTGTTGATCGCCATGTTGACGGCCTGGCGAACCTTCACGTCGTCGAAGGGCTTCACCTTGGTGTTGAGCGTGACATAGCCGGTATGCAGCTGCTGCCCGTCGACGATGATCTCGGCGCCCTCGGGCGAGTTCTTGATTTCGAGGAACTTGGCCGGCGGAATGCCGTCGCCGGCAATATCGACCTCGCCCTTTTGCAGTCGCAGCAGAGCCACCAGCGGCTCCTGGCCGACCTCGACCGTGAACTTGTCGATATGCGGCATGTCCTTGACGAAATAGTCGGGGTTGCGCTCGAAGGTCAGGCTCTGGCCGACGGTCCAGTCCTTGAGCACGAAGGTGCCGGAGCCGACCGGTTTCTTGCCGAAGTCGCCGGCAGCAGCCTCGACCGCTTCCTTCGGAACGACCGAGGCGAAGTTGACGGCGAGCACGTGCAGGAAGGTGGCGTCCGGGCGCGACAGGTGGAAGACCACGGTCGCGTCATCAGGTGCCTCGATGCCTTCCAGCGTTGCCGCCTTGCCGCCCGACAGGTCGTCGAAGCCCTTGATCGCGCCGAAGAAGCCGGCACCCGGTCCTTGGGTCTTCGGATCGACCGCGCGTTCGATCGAATATTTCACGTCCGAGGCGACGATCTCGCGTCCGTTGGTGAATTTCACGCCCTTGCGCAGCTTGAACGTATAGGTCAGGCCATCCGGCGCGACCTCGAAGGTTTCGGCGAGCGACGGCACCAGCTCGGTTGTGCCCGGCTTGTAGTCCATCAGGCGCGAGAACAGGCTCTTGATCATCGACCAGTTGACCCAGTCGTAACCGATGGCGGGATCGAGCGTGGCGATATCGTCCTTGTAGGTGATGACGATATCGCCGCCCTGTTTCGGCGCATCCTGTGCAAGGGCCGAGAGCGGCGCTGCGAGCAGTGCTGCAGCGACGGTTGAAGTACGAAGCCAGCTTTTGAACATTGTTGTTCCCCTTTTTGGTTGGTTTCGGATTAGCGGGCGCGGATGCGCGGATCGATGAGCGGGGCGACGAGGTCGGCAAGGAGGTTGCCAAGCACGATCGCTAGCGCCGAGACGAGCGTCACCCCCATGATGATCGGGATGTCGACCTGCTGGATCGCCTGCCAGGCGAGCTGGCCGATGCCCGGCCAGCCATAGACGGCCTCGACGACGACGACCCCGCTCATGAACTGGCCGATATCGATGCCGATCATGGCGATGACGGGCAGAAGCGCGTTCGGCAGCGCATGGCGAAAGATGATGCGGAACGACGACAGGCCCTTGGCGCGTGCGGTGCGCACATAGTCCTGGTTCAAGACGTCGATCATCGCCGAGCGCACCATGCGCGCATACCAGCCGGCACCGAGGATGCCGAGCGTCAGCGCCGGCAGGACCACATGGGCGAAGCTGCCGAAGCCGCTCATCGGGAACCAGGCGAGCGTGACCGCGAAGACATAGAGCAGCAGCAGCGCAGCGACGAATTGCGGCGCCGAGACGCCGACGAAGGACGCCATCATCACCAGCCGATCGACGAAACCGCCGCGCCGGATGGCGGCGACGACACCGAGAAACACCCCGAGCAGGACTTCGACGAAGATACCGGCCGCCATCAGGATCAGCGTTGCCGGCAGGCGCGCCGCGATCAGCGTACCGACATCGGTCTTCTGCGCGTAGGATCGGCCGAGGTCGCCCTGCACCAGCCCCTGCAGATAGCTCCAGAACTGCACGAGCAGCGGCTGGTCGAGCCCGAGTTCGCGGCGGATATTGGCGACCGTCTGCGCCGTGGCGCTGCGCCCGGCGATCATGCGCGCCGGATCGGCCGGAAGCGCGTAGAGCAGCAGGAAGGTGATAGCAGCGACGCCAAGCAGGATGAGCGCGGTCTGGACGAGACGGCGCAGCAGGAGAAATGCCATCTCAACCCCTCCCGCGTTGCGTCGGGTCGAGGATATCGCGAAGCGCATCGCCGACCAGGTTGAAGGAGAGCGCGGTCAACAGGATGACGGCGCCGGGGATGAAGACCAGCCAGGGGGCAGCCTGAAAGTAGCTCTGGCTTTCGAAGATGATGTTGCCCCAGGAGGGCGTCGGCGGCTGCACGCCGATGCCGAGGAAGGAGAGCGTCGCTTCGAGCAGCACGGTCGTTGCGATGCCGAGCGTGCCCCAGACGATCGCCGTCGGGATGAGATGCGGCAGGATGTGGTGAAACAGGATGCGCCCGTGGCCGGCACCGAGCGAGCGCTCGGCGAGGATGAAGTCGCGCTCGACGAGGCCGCGGGTCTCGGTATAGACGATGCGGGCGACCTGGACCCAGTTGACGAGCGCGATCACCATGGCGACGATCCAGAGGCTCGGGCGCAGCAGGGCGGCAAGGACGATCGCCAGCAGCAGCGCCGGAAAGGCCATCATCAGATCGGTGAAGCGCATCAACGCGTTGCCGACGAGGCCGCGCAGATAACCCGAGAGAATGCCGATCATCAGTCCGATCGAGACGGCGACGCCGTTGGCAACGAGGCCGATGACCAGCGACGTTCGGGCGCCGTAGAGCAGGCGCGAAAAAAGATCGCGGCCGAGCGTGTCGGTGCCGAGCAGGAACTGCGCGCTTGGCGGCAGCGGCGCGCCTTCGAGCGTCAGCCCGTCGAACATCTGCTCGTCCGGGCTATAGGGCGCAATCAGCGGCGCGGCCAAAGCGAGCAGGACGACCAGCGCCACGACGACGAGACCGAACAGCGCCGCCGGCTGCCTGAACATGGATTTCAGAACCTGCATCAACCGGCCTCCGGCAGCGGCTCGGCACCGCCGAGGATGGAACCGGCGACCTGCTCCATCGACAGGCGCTTCTTCATCGCGCAATTGCGCAGGATGCCGTAGGCCCGCTCCTCGTCGACATGACAGGCTTGGCCGATCTTCTGTACAGCGGCGTGAACGAGCGGGCGCATGCGCACGCGTTCTTCGAGATGGGCGACCTTGTCGGCAACCGCCCGGCGTTCCTGATGGATGCCGACGGCCATGACCAATGCCGGATAGACCGCCGACGAGGCGACGGGTTTGGCGATGATCGCCGCAGCCCCCTGCCCCATCGCCCAGGCGACCCGGCCCGGCGCTTCCGAGCCGAGCAGGGCGATCAATGGCCGCGGCGCCTGTTCGTCCTTCCAGGGCAACAGCCCGCTCCAGCCCTGGTCGGCGTCGACGAGGATGATATCGGGCAGGTCGCGCGCATCGAGCGGCTGCCATTGCACGCTGACGTCGAAGCCGAAGAGCTTGAGCTGTCGCACGAGCCGCTCCGTCGTCTGGTCTTCGCGGTGCAGGATCGCCGCACGCCAGCCGGTGAAGTTCGGTGTTTCCCTCATGAGACGATCCGCAATTGGGGCGCCTTGCGCTTGCGCTGGCCGGTCAGATAGGGGTCGGCGGCAATCGACGGCAGCGACGTGACGATGTTAAAGCCGCCGTCGTCGCTGATGCGGCCGAGATGGAACGGCAACGCCGCATGGTGGGTCTGCGAATCGATCCTGAGCGGGCCGAGCACGCTCTGATGCGGCGCGGCCGAAACAAGCTGCGTGATCGTCGCGGGGTCGTCGATGCCCGCCTCGATGATCGCCTCGGCGCAGAGCTTGACGGAAGCATAGGCGCTGGCAAACAGGCTGGAAATGCGCCGCCCGGGTCCGAAGCGACTGGCGACGCGCAGCTTGAAGGCCGCATTGTCGGGCGAGACCACCGTGTCGAAGTAGGAAGCGGCGCACAGCTGGCCGGTCGCGACCCCGAGGCCAATATCCGTCAACTCGCATTCCTGCAGATCACAGCTGACGACCGGGCAATTTTCTGGGCGGAAGGCAGGATTGCGTTCGGCCAGCGCCCGGATCGCCGCATGGAAGGCGTAGCTCGAAGGGCCGACGAGGTTGTTGAGGATGAAGCTCGGCCGACGCTGCTCGATTTCGGCGACGATGCGCTCGACCGCGGTTTCCTCGAGCGGCAGGTAACGCTCGCCGAGGATGGCGCCGCCGGTCTCCTCCACCAGCTCGCGCGCCAGGCGGTTCATTTCCCAGCCCCAGACATAGTTTGCGCCGATCAGATAGGGCCGGTTGCCGAAACGCGGCAGCAGATAGTCGAGCAAGGGCAGCAAATGCTGGTTCGGGCAGCCGCCCGTATAGATGACGTTGTCGTTGGCTTCGAAGCCCTCATAGGGGCACATGTACCAGAGCAGGCCGTCGTGCTTTTCGACGAGCGGAATGACCTCCTTGCGGGCGAGCGACGTGATGGTGCCGATGATGTGGCGACATCCGTGATCGCGCAGCAGCGATCTGGCGCCTTCGAGATAACGGTCGATATTGGCTTCCGGATCGATGAAAACAGGCTCGATCCGGCCCGGATGGCTTGCCGCAATCTCCTCGATCGCCAGTTCCGCGCCGTCGCGACAGTCGCGACCCATCGTCCCGTAGGGCCCGGTGGTCGAATAGAGGATGCCGATCTTTACCGCGCCGCTCATGTACCCGCCAAAAACCAAAAACCCCACGACGCCGGGCCCATCGAAGATGGGGGCATCATGGGGCGAAACTGCCCGTCGACCATCGAGGTCATGTGAATGGATTGATCATGCTCAATCTGAGAGCATGATTAAGATACGGGCAATCGACGGCTGTCAAGCAAGGATTGGCAAGCTCGCGCCCGATTGTGCGCAACTTTACACACAGAGCCGGGCGGAGCCCCGCAATCAAGCGCCACTGCTGCGTGGAGGGACGTACGAAGAAATTCGACCGGCCCGCGTGCGAGCCGATCGAGTGTCCATGACGGTCAGAACTTGCGGCTGATTGCGATCTTGAAGTTGCGGCCGGGCATCGCCGAGATCCCGTCGCTGAGATAGGGCTCGTAATATTTGTCGAAGATGTTGTCGACGGCGAGATGCACTTCGCCACCTTCCATGAAGCCCGATGTCGGCGTCCAGTCGAGGAAGAGGCCGTGCACCGCATAGCCGGCGCTCGGCGGGCGCGCGTAGGTCTGTCCGCCCTGGTTGTAGGGTGTGCGGTTCTGGTCGTCGACGAAGGTGCCCGTCCAGCCGAAGGCGAGATCCCGGTCGGGCACCTTGATCCCGGCGGTCGCGATCACGGTCAGGGGCGCCAGGTCGTTGATATAGGTGTCCGGGCCCCAGACGTTGTTGACGGCTCCGGTCCGCTCGCCGGTCATCCAGGACACGCCGAGATCGCCGAACAGGCGCTCGGCCTCGTAATGCGCCTGCCACTCGATGCCGCGGATATCGTAGGACGGCGTGTTCCAGTAGAACGGCACGTTGCCGGTAACGTCGGCGAGGTTGGCCGTGCCGAACCGGCGCGTTACCGGGTTGGAGACGTGGTTGTTGTAGACCGAGATGCGCGTCGACAGCATGTCGTCGGTCGTCAGCACGTCGTTGAAGCTGAAGTCGACGCCGATGTTGAAGGTGCTGTTGCGTTCGACCTCCAGGCCGCGGCTGGTGCCGGACGCCTTGGTGAGAGCGCTCTGGGTCGAATAGAGCTCGTCGATGTTGGGGACCCGCATCGCATAGGCCCAGTCGGCGAAGAACCGCACGGACGGCGTCGCTTCCCATGCCAGGCTGATCGCCGGCGTCACACCCTGGTGGGAGACTGCGGAATAGTCGTGGCCGGCCAGCGGATTGTTAAAGCGCGGCGCCGCGTTCGGCACGCCCTTCGAACGCACATGGTCGTAGCGCAGGCCGGGCGTCACGGCAAACGTGTCGGTCAGGTCGATCCGGTCGCGGACGAAGGCGGCAAAGGTCTTTTGCGTGCCCTCGGGCATGAACCACGGGGCGTAGTAGCCGTGGTTGTACTGGGCCTGGGTGCGGTTGGCGATGTCGTACATCCAGATGTCGCGGTCATGATCGAGGTACTGAATGCCATAGTTCAGGCTGTGCGACAGGCCGCCGAGCGTGAAATTGGAGGTGTTCTCCGCTTCGAACTTGATGTCGGTGTAGGTGGCGTCGTTTTCGTAGCCGCCGACGGATGCGCTGGGGTTGAGCCCCGGAATGTCGGGCCGTTTCGCATGCTGGCCGGTCGACGAGAAGCTTCCCATCATGCGGTAGTTCACCAGGTCGCTGTCGCCGGTGTAGGTGTAGGTGAGCGTCGAGGTGAAATCCTCGATTTCGCGCCAGGTGAGCAGCCGGCGCATCGCTTCCTTGTAGCCATAGCGGGTGATGTTGTAGTCCGACGGCGCCGACTGGCCGCGGATAGCGGCCACGGGTCCCCAATTGTCGTTCTGGCCGTAGGCGACCGTGCCCCTGATCTCGTGACCGTCATATTCGGCACCGACATTGGCGAGCAGGGTGGTCAGCTTCGAGTTGGAATAGTTGTAGACCTCGCCACCGCCGACGCGCATGTCGTCGCTCTTGCGCCACGTGCCCGCCAGAAGGCCGTCATAGGTGATGGGGCCGCCGAAATCCGACTTTCCGTAGAGCGCGCCGGTTTCGAGAAACTGCTTGTTGGCGCTCTGGAAACCGGACTTGGCCCAGACGCCCCATTCTTCGCCCGGCCGGAGCATGTCGGCCGCGTCCTTGGTTTCCATCAGCACCGTGCCGCCGAAGCCGCCATTGCCGTAGCGCACCGACGTCGCGCCCTTTTCGATCTCGACGCGCTTGAGCAGTTCGGGCTCGATGAAGACGGTGCCTTGATCGTATTTCTCGAAGTTCTTCGGCGCGCCGTCGAGGATGATACGAACGTCCGACTGCCGGGCAAAGCCGCGGATGGCGAGCGTCTGTCCCTCGATACGCACGCCACCGCCCATCGACACGCCGGGCGTCTTCTGCAGCAATTCCGGAAGGCTCGATGCCTGGGCCTTTTCGATATCCTCGGCGTCAAGAACAGCGATGTTCGGCGCACGGTCACCGTCCTTGGCGTCGCCGCGGGCGACGATGGGTGCGAGCTTCGTGCCTTCGCCGTCTGCCGGCGTCGCGGCCTCCACGGCACCCATCAGCTTCACCGTCGAGCCGCCGACGAAGCGATAGCGGACACCCGTTCCACTCAGCAGCCGCGCCAGCGCTTCTTCGGCCGTCATCTCGCCGGAAAGGCCTGGCGTCGTGACACCTGAGGCGACCGAGCTGTCGAACACCAACTGCAGCTTGAGCTGCGCGGCCAGGCGGTTGACGGCAGTTGTCAGCTTGCCCGCGGGCACGTCGACCGGGTACCGCAACGCATCTTGCGCGAGCGCGACAGTCGTGGCGAGGGCAAAAACGGTGCCTGCCATCAGCAGGCTGAAAATTCCGGATTGGCGGCGGCGGCCGGTCGTATTCGAATATGGCATGATGGTTCCAGACAGAGAGATGGCCGAAACGGCCGGGGTCTGGTTTCTGGACGAACGAGGTGCCGGTTCAGGGACACCTCGTCCTCGATTTTTTTAGCGAAGGATCGTGACGTAGGGGCCAATCCGGGTGATTTTGACGTCGAAGGCTTCGGCAAGACCTTGCAATGCGCCGACGGGATCGGAGAGATCGAAGCTGCCGGACACCCGCCTGGCGCCGACGCCGGCATCGGCGATCAGGATCTTGCCGGGAACGTAGCGCCCGATTTCCTCGACGACCGAGGCGATCGTGCGTTCCTCGAAGACCAGGCGCCCCTGTCGCCATGCTGCCGCCACGAACGGATCGATCGGCGTGATATCGCCGAGCCGGCCGTCATGGTCGTAGCTGGCCTGCTCGTTGACCGCGACGCGGCGCGGCGACATCGCCATGTCCGTCGCGACCGATACCGCGTGTTCGATCACGGTGACGCTGGTGCCGTCGTCGGTAAGATTGACGTCGAATGCCGTCCCCAGTGCGGTCGTCGTGCCGCCTCCAGCCTCGACGACAAAGGGTCGGCTGTTGTCGGCTGCGACCTGGACGAAGGCCTCGCCACGCAGCAGCACGATCCGCCGCTCGGCGGACGTGAACCGATAGGCGACGGCGGACTGGGCGTTGAGCTGTAGGGTCGAACCATCCTCAAGGGCAAGGATCGGCCGTTCGCCCTTGCCGGCGATGACGTCCGCCCGCATCCACATGGCGCCGTCGAGCGCAAGAAAGAGCCCGGCGCCGATGGTGATGATGGCCGCCAGCGCTGTCACGGTTTTTCGCCGCGTCCCGGTTGCTGTCGCAGCCTTTTGGGCAAATTCCGGTTCGCGCCGGATCAACAGCGATGCGTCGCCGATCGCCCTTTGGGCGCGTGCAAAAATCTCGGCATGGGCAGGATCCTCCGCGCGCCAGCGTTCGAAGGCGAGCCGCAACGCTTCGTCGTCTGGATCGCCCGTCAGGCGAACCAGCCAATCCACCGCCTGCTCGCGCACCCGCCTGTCACGCGCCGTCACAACACCTCCTCCAACCGGTCGAGGCAATGCAGATAGGCCTTGCGCAGATGGCGGTCGACCATGTTGCGGCTGATGCCCATGCGCATGGCGATTTCGTCCGAGGTGAGGTTGCCGATGCGGCTTGCGAGAAAGACGCGCCGCCGCTGCAGCGACATCTCCATGATCGCCCTTTTCAGGATCATCAGTCGCCGGGGAAGATCGATGTTGGCGTCGGGTGCGGCGATATCGCTGGCGACCGCCAGGGCGTCTTCTTCGCTGCCGGAGAAAAGTTTGAGCTCAAAGCGGTCGCGCCGCAGCCGGTCGATGCCGAGATTGGCGCAAGCGCGGCGCAGAAACGCCCTGAGCGACGACTTGTTCTCAAGCGGCGTGCGCCGATCGACCAGCCGGACATAAAGCTCGTGCACGACCTCGTTTGCGGTGGCCGCCTGGTGACCACGTCGCCGCGTCATGGCGCAGAGTTCGTCGTAGTAGGCCACGATCGCGTCGTCGAGCATCAAATGCGAAGCTGATTTCTCTGGCATGACAATTTTCAGGGCCGATCCGGAGCCGTCGGCAGAGCGAAGATGAAAGACATGGCGCGGCGCGCATGAGGCAGCGCCGGCGTTCATTAGCGCGTCCTCGCAGCACACACAACAAATATGAGTATTGTACTCATCTTTTATTTCCGAGACCGCCGGCAATGCAACTAGCTCGAAAGGAGGCGTTGACCTCAGGGCTCAGAGTGAGACCCTCAGTCAGGGTTCACGCCGGTGATCTGCTAGAGCCAGATTTCCGGGTGACAAGAGCCGAAAGGAGAAAGTCATGGCAGGAAACGGCAGCCTCAACGGAAAGTGCTTCTGCGGCGCAGTCGAGATCGAAGTGAGCGGCGATCCGGCCGCCATGGGCTATTGCCATTGCAGTTCCTGCCGCAGCTGGTCGGCAGGCCCGGTCAACGCCTTCACGCTCTGGCCACCGGAAAAGGTCAAGATCGTCAAGGGTGCGGACAATCTCGTCGGCTACCAGAAGACGGCGACGAGCGTACGCAAATGGTGCAAGGCCTGCGGCGGGCATCTCATGACCGAGCATCCGCTGTGGGGTGTCACCGACGTCTTTGCCGCGGCAATCCCGGCGCTGGCCTTCAAACCGATGCTGCACGTCAACTATCAGGAAACGGTGCTGCCGATGAAGGACGGCCTGCCGAAATATCGCGACTTCCCGCCGGCCTTCGGCGGAACGGGCGAGATGATGGCGGAATAGAGCGCAATTCCGGACGGAAAACCGCTGCGCACTTTTCCTGGAATTGATTAAGCCGGCGCGGTGCCCGCCAGATAATGCTGCAGCGCCGTGCGGGTATTGACGAACAGGCGGTCGGGGCCGAGCTGGTCGGCAAAGCCGGATGCGCGCACATAGGCAAGCACGTCCGGGTTCAGCTCGGCCAGCCAGACGGTGACGCCGTGTTCGCTGATGCGGCGCTCGCCCTCCATCATCATCTGCAGCGCCGAATATTCGATGTCGAAAACCCGGCTCATGTCGAGCACGACAACCCGGGGCTTCTGTTTTGCGACGAGCATCTGCGCCTGATCGGCCACCTGCTGGGCATTGCCAAAGAAGAGCCGTCCCTCCGGCCGGATGATCAATAGCCCCTCGAAGGTCTCGTCGTCGGGGTGCTCGGGCGAGAGCGGCCGCAGCCGATCGGTGCCGCGCTTGCGCCCGACGACATAGACCTTTGCGGAGGCCGCCTGGCGCGCGAGCCCGATGAAGGACAGCACGATCGCGACGATGATGCCCTGCAGCGTGCCGAAGAAGAGCACACCGAGGAAGGCGGCCAGCGCCCAGTGAAACTCCATCAGCCGGACCTTGCGGACGGAGAGGAAATCCGCCGGTTTGATCAGCCCGACCGAGTAGACGATGACGATGGCCGCAAGGACGGCCTGCGGCAGCAGACCGAGAAGCGGCGCCAGCACCAGCATGGTCGCCGCCGCGGCCGCCGCGGTGACCAGCGACGCCATCTGGCTGTGGCCGCCGACAGCCCGCACCACGGCGGTTTGCGACGTACCGCCGCCGGCGCTCATGGCGCCGAAGAATGCGCCCGCGAAATTGGCAGCCCCCGTCGCCAGCAATTCCCGGTTCGCCCGGATCGGCGGATCGGAGGGCGCGGCAAAGGCGCGGCCGGCGGCAATGGTTTCGGTGAAGCTCATCAACGCGATGCCGAGCGCGCCCGGCAGCAGCTCCCGGACGAGGCCGAGGCTCGGAAGCGTCAGCGACGGCAGGGACTGCGGGATGAAGCCGACGGTGGAGACGCCGAGCGCCTGCAGCCCGGCAAACCAGGAAAGCGCGATGCCCGCGGCCACGGCCAGAAGCGGCGCCGGCGAATGCGGCCAGAGCCGTTCCATCGCCAGCAGCGCCACAAGCGCCGCGGCTGCAATCGCGAGCGTCAGCATCGAGGCCTCGGACAGGTGGCCGGCGATGCTGAGGATATCGCGGAAGAAACCTTCCTTGGTGATGTGGATGCCGAGCAGCTTCGGCACCTGATCGAGCACGATGACGAGGCCGATGCCGGCCTTGAAGCCGATCAGTACCGGCGACGAGATGAAGTTGGCGACGAAACCGAAGCGCAGCAGCGATGCGAGGAAGAGAAGCGCCCCTGTCAGGGCGGTCAGCGTCGCGGTTGCCGTCAGCAGCTTGGCGGGATCGCCGTCGGGGACGGCAAGGCCGAGCTGCGTGCCGGCAAGGATCGCAAGGGTGGTGGTCGACGAAACGCTCAGGACGCGGGAGGTGCCGAGAAGCGCATAGATGATCATCGGCACGAAGGCGGTGTAGAGACCGACGCTGACCGGCAGGCCCGCGACCGTGGCATAGGCCATCGCCTTGGGCAGGACAACGGCAGCGGCCGTCAGGCCTGCGATCACGTCGAGCCGCAGGCCCGCGGAGAGACCGCGGCCGTCGCTGGCAAGTGAATGCTCATGCGATGCCATCGGGATCGTCCTTCGGCAGGAGATTCATGAGATCCTTCTAAATCGATAACACTCGGCCAAAGCGGTTGCAAGAAATGCAATTGTCCGCATCGTACCTTACCTGCCGGCCGGCAAAACAGGCGCTGGAAGCCGTCCCGACTCAGGTCTATCCTGATCGCGGCAGCTCGCATCGAGAGGGGATTTCGACGACGGGAAACGGGCCTTGGGTGGAGCGTTACGAGGGCGTGGCTGGTTCGCATCGGGCCTACCCGCGAGAGGGAGGATTGCGGTGGCAGAGTCTCAACGCCGGCGGCAGACGAAAAGAATGCGACGCCGGTTCTTCTTCAATCTCTACCAGCAGCTTCAGCTGCTCTGGCCGATCTTCTCGGCGATCCTGATCGTGATGGTCGGGGCCGGTATCATCATCTGGCGTATCGAAGACTGGCGGCTCGACGAGGCGCTTTACTTCACCTTCGTCACGGGCCTGACCATTGGCTATGGCGACATCACGCCCAAACATCTGAGCGCGCGGGTGCTGGCACTGGTGATCGGCTTTTCCGGCATCGTCCTGACCGGCCTCGTCGCAGCGGTCACCGTACAGGCGCTGAACGAGACCAGCCGGGATGAGAGCGACGACCCCTGAGAGGTCGGGCCGGCAAGCCCCACCTCCCCGCGGCACCTGGTTTCACGGATCAGCCAGCGACGAACCGCCCTTCCGATACGATCTCCGACAGCGCCTTGCGCGGGCTAGGCTGCTCGCGCTGCTGCAGCGCTTGCGGCAGCAGCGCCTTGTCGCCGAGGCGCCCGATCGCGACGGCCGCTTCGATCCGGAAGTTCTCCGGCACGCCAAGCTCGGCGCGCGCCCGCTCATAGTCGAGACCGGCCATGCCGTGCGCCTGCCAGCCGGAATGGGCGGCCTGCAGCGCCAGCGCACCCCAAGCGGCCCCGGCGTCGAAGGAATGGGTGTAGGACGGCACTTCCTCGCTGGCGCCCGGCGGCAGCAGAGAGGTCTTCGACAGCACGAAGATCAGCGCCGAGGCCTCTGCTGCCCAGCTCCGGTTGAACTCGTTGAGGAGGCCGAGCAGGCTCTCCCAGCCTTCACTGCCGCGGCGCGCATAGACGAAATGCCAAGGCTGGGCATTGTAGGCGGACGGCGCCCAGCGGGCAGCCTCGAGAATCTGAAACAGGTCGGGCTCGGAAATCTCGGCACCCGAATAGGCGCGCGGAGACCAGCGCTCGAGGAAAAGCGGGTTGATCGCATAATCTGCGACGCGGGAATTCACATGCAATGTCATGGGGGTGTTCCATTCATCGACGGCGTTTCGCCGTCACTTGGGGTCATTGTTGGCGGGTTTGATCACCGACGGCCGAAGCTTTGATAGCGATCGCAGCGGCTTTTCAAGGTCGAAATCTCCTCGGAGAGTTCGGCGATACGGTCCTTGAGTTCGTGGACCGTGCCATCCTCGATATCCTCGAAACCAAAACAATCGCGTGCCTCGTGCAGTTCCAGCCGGCCCTGCAGGACCTCGCGGATCGCACTCAAACGCTCATATTGCCGCAGCATGCTCATCATGGACCTCATCTCAGGCGGCCGCCGCAAACCTGCGTCGACCGGACATCACCGATGATTATCCACTTAACTAGTAGATTAAAGGAATTCTGACCCAAAGAGCGGGCAGGTCGTGAAAAACTGCTCCCCGACGACGACGCTGCGTCGCGGGCATGAAAAGACCCGGGCGGTGGGAGGTCCGCCCGGGTCTTTCGAAATCATCCGGTAGGGCGAAATCACGTGGTCGGGAGGTCGTGCCCCTCGGGGCGGTTGCCGTCGAGAAAGCCCATATCTCGCTTCAGGTGATCCGACAGATCCCTGACGTCGACGACATCGGTCGTCCGGCTCTTCCTCGCGAACAGGAACGCCAGCCAGGAACCGACGGAAAAATCGTTTGTCGACGAAAAACTACGTACTTGAATGGTTGTCATAGCCGTCATCCTCTTCATCAATCCGTCTAATGGACGGACCTTGAAAATGGTTGTGGGCGGCATCAACTTCCAATCGAATATCGGTCACCATGCATAAGGCCATTTAATGCATAAGACACTTCCGCTCCCACCATTGACGGCGATACGCGTCTTCGAGGCGGTCGCGCGCCATGGAAGCTTCACCAACGCCGCAAGCGAACTCGGCATGACGCAAGCCGCGGTGAGCTATCAGATCAAGGTGCTTGAAGATCGGATCGGCGCGCCGGTATTCCTGCGCCGCCCGCGCCAGATCGCGCTCACCGAGGTCGGCCAGCGGCTCGCCCCAGTGGTGACGCAGGTCTTCGAGCAGCTCAGCGAAGCCTATGTAAACGCGCGCGGCGGCGCCCAGGGAACGCTGGTCATCAGCACGATCGCGACCTTTGCCTCCAACTGGCTGGCGCGGCGCCTCGGCTCGTTTCAGATCGCCCACCCCTCGCTTGCCGTGCGCCTTCAGACCGAGCCGCATCTCGTCGACTTCAGCCGCGAGGAGGTCGATATCGGCATCCGCTCGGGCCGCGGCGCGTGGCCGGGACTTGCGGCCCACCGGCTGATCGACGCCGACTTTTCACCGATGCTGAGCCCGGGCCTTGCGGCCAGCATCGGCGGTGTGAAGGAACCGGCCGACCTGCTGCGGCTGCCGCTTCTCGACCCCGGCGATCCCTGGTGGGCGCGGTGGTTTGCCGCCGCCAACGTGCCGGTGGAGGGGCTTGCGAGCCGGCCCGGCGCCAGCATGGGCGCCCAGGTCTATGAGGGGAATGCAGCGACCGCCGGACAGGGCGTGGCGATCCTGACGCCGGCCTTCTTTGCCGCGGAACTTGCCGACGGGCGCCTGATCCAACCCTTCGATCTGCTCTGCGACGAGAGCCAGGCCTATTGGCTTGTCTATCCGGAAAGCCGGCGAAACTCCCCGAAAATCAGCGCCTTCCGCCAGTGGATTCTCGGCGAGATCGGCCAGCAAAAAGGGTGAAGACGGCTGTCGCAGCAGGGTGGTCTTGCGTCTCGACGGCCCCCGGGAATTTTCCTGCGCCCCGGAACCCTTCGGGCCACCGGGGAGTTGCACCCCCGTAGCGACCAGAGCGAGGGAGTGCCGGAGCGAAGATGCCAAGCGAGCCGACGGAACAGTTCCGCTCAGCCAGCGAAACCACCTGGTGGACCGTGCAACGCGGCGACGGGCCGATCGTCGGCACCGCGATCCACAACGGGCATGCCATGCGCGGCGACGCCCGCGCACTCACCGCCCTGACGGACGAGGAACGGCTGCGCGAGGAGGATCCGTACACGGAATTCGTCATCCGCGATCTTGCCAACCGCATCGTCGTTCACAGGTCCCGCTTCGAGGTCGATCTCAACCGTGCCCGCACTGGCGCGGTCTATCTCCAACCGGCGCAGGCCTGGGGCCTTTCCGTCTGGCGGGAACATCCGCCCGTCGAGATGATCGAGGCGTCCCTCGCCGTCCACGACGAATACTATGCCATGCTGCATGCCATGCTGGCGGCGATCGAGCGCCGCCACGGTCGCTTCATCGTGCTCGACATGCACAGCTACAACCACCGGCGACAGGGACCGGAAGCGGCGCCCACGGCCGCCGACGAAGCCCCGGAAATCAACATCGGAACCTCCTCGATGGACCGGGCAAGGTGGGCCGACGTCATCGATACGCTGATGTCGGCGCTCAGTGCCGCCCGTATCGACGGCCGACCGGTGGATGTGCGCGAGAACATCGCCTTCCAGGGACGTGGAGAGCAGACGCGCTTCATCCACGAGCATTTTCCCGAGACCGGCTGCGCGATCGCGATCGAGTTCAAGAAGACCTTCATGGACGAATGGACCGGTAAGCCGGATATCGAGGCGCTTCGTTCGCTGCGGGCACTGGTCGCTTCCCTCGTCCCGATCCTGACCGAAACGCTGGCGAGGCAGCGATGACGGAGGAGAAAGCGACGCCCCTAAGTCCAACCCCGGCCTGGCTCGACGAGGCCATCGGCCGACTGACGGAAGGCCGCGCCGTTCGGCGGGATTTCGGCGAGGGCGGGCGGCTGCACATCGACCGTCTCGTTCCCTTCCTCTGCGTGCACATCGCCGCCGAGTACGAGCAGCCGGTGGCCCGCGACATCGCCCAGGCGAACGCCGCCTATCTGCTGGCGCCCGACGTCGATACTGCCGCCACAATCATCGAACGTGTCGGGCGGGTGATCGAACAGCGTCTCGGCCTGTTCATCGTGCTCGAATTCGGCGAGCTCGAAAGCGATGAACCGCCGGCCAAGGACGCCCCCTTCCTGCCGCCCTTCTTGATCGAGGTGGTCGCCGGCGCGCACGCCGCCGAGCAGGTCGCCGCCAAGGCCTTGATCGAGACGGCAGCGACGATCGAAGGCAAGTTCCGGACGCCGCATGTGACGCTCGTCGAGCGCCCGACGGCGACAGGCGGAAAGGCGCTTGCGCTCGACTACCCACATCTGACGTTGCGCTTTGCGCCGATCTACTGCGAGCCGGGCACGCGCCGCATCTATCCGCAACTGCGCGAGCGGCTGGTCGCGAGCGTCTTCGACGCAGGGCTGAGGGCCGTTGCCGCTTTCGCCCGCGCAAAATCGGACAATTTTCGACTGCCGACGCACCGCGCTTTCGGCCGAAAGGCCTTCGTCGATGCCGTCGTGCGCGCCGACCGCGGCATCGACGAGATCGCGTCGAGCTTCGACTTCCTGCTGGCAGTGACCCCCATCAACGCGGAAGCCGCCTGGGCGGAATTCGCCTCGGGCGACTTCTCCAAGAGCCCGCGCCTCTATTACCGGCCGCTGACGCTGCAGATCGAGACGGCCAAGCGGAAACTCTTCTCGCTCAACTTCGAACACCTTGAAGATCCGCTGCTCTACGCCCTCTACCGGGAAAAGCAGCAGGAGGTCGATCTGCAGCTGTCGATGATCTCGGCGCGGGAAACCCGCACCTTCGTCGAGTTCGGCCGCGCCCTCTACGGCCCGGTGGAAGCTACGCTTCACGACGCCGCCTCCGAAATCCTGGCACGCACGGCGCCCGATCGCCACGCCCCGTCATCGAGCGCAGACCGGCGCGATTGCGAATACATAAGGAAGCGCGCCCAGGCGATGATAACGGCCTATCGGCGCCAGTCGGCCGATTTTTCCGCCTCCATCGACATCCGCGACGACCTGCCGGCCGGCCTGCTCGTTTCCCGCGGCCAGCTTTTGATTGCCAGGAGTTCCGCGCTCGACGCCGATCGCGTCGAGGCGCTGCTCAACCACGAGATTGGCGTGCATCTGCTGACCTATTTCAACGGTTCTGCCCAGGGACTGCGTATCCTCCGCTCCGGACTGGCCGGTTACGAAGGCATGCAGGAGGGGCTCGCGGTTTTTGCCGAATATCTGAGCGCCGGCATGACGATCGAACGGTTGCGCGTCCTGGCAGCACGGGTCGTCGGCTGCGCCGCCATGCTCGACGGCGCACCCTTTCCTGAGACCTACCGGCTGCTCGTCGACGGACATGACTTTGCCGCCGCCGAAGCCTTCAACATCACGCTGCGGATCTATCGCGGCGGCGGGCTGGTCAAGGACGCGATCTACCTGCGCGGCCTGCTGCAGCTTCTCGATCATCTGGCCCGCGGCGGCAGTCTCGAACCGTTCTGGATGGGCAAGATCGCCGCCTCGCATTTCAGCGCGATCCAGGAGCTCAGCCTGCGCGGCCTCCTTGGTGCCGCAGCGCTCCGCCCTATCTTTCTCGATGAGGTCAAAGCGCGCGACCGACTTCAGCGAGCCCAAGGGGGACTGTCCCCGCTCGACTTGATCGCAGAGTAGGAAACCGAATGCGCATTGCCTTTCTCGTCAACTCCATCGAGGGCGAGGAGACGTTCTATGCGACGACGTCGCTGGCGCTCGCAGCCCTCGCCCGCGGCCATGAGATCGTCTACCTCACGCCCGGCGATTTCGTTCTCACTCCCGACGGCCGGTTGATCGTCCATGCGCTTTCTCTCGGAATGGCAAAGCCGCGCAAGGCCGAAACCTTCATAACGGCGCTGCGGGGCGACGCGACCCGGCGCTACATCCTGGACATTACGGACATACAGATCCTCTTTCTGCGCAACGACCCGTCGGAGGATGTCGCAACACGGCCCTGGGCGGCCCAGGCCGGCATCATCTTCGGACGGCTCGCCGCCGAGCGCGGCGCGATCGTCGTCAACGACCCGGACGGATTGGCGGCAGCACAGAACAAGCTCTATCTGCAGGGTTTTCCCGAGGTGGTCCGTCCGACCACGCTGATTACGAAGCACATGGAGGAGGTCCGGTCTTTCCTCGACGCCCATCCCGAGGGCGTCATCCTGAAGCCGCTGCAGGGCTCCGGCGGCAAGAACGTCTTCAAGGTCGGTTCCAGTCATGAGACGAACCTCAATCAGATCTTCGAGGCCGTCAGCGAGATGGGCTATGTGATCGCGCAGGAGTATCTGCCGGCAGCGAAGGAAGGCGACGTCCGCCTGTTCCTGATGAACGGCCGGCCGCTGAAGCGTGGCGACACCTACGCCGCCGTGCGGCGCGTTCCGGCCGAAGGCGAGTTGCGCTCCAACATGCATGTCAACGGCCGGCCCGTCGCCGCCGTCGTCACCCCGGCGATGCTCGCCGTCGCCGAGGAGATGCGCCCCAAGCTGGTGCGCGACGGCATGTTCCTGGTCGGCCTCGACGTCGTCGGCGACAAGCTGGTGGAGGTCAATGTCTTCACGCCCGGCGCCCTGCCGGAGATCGCCGAGCTGACCTCGATCGAGTTCAGCGAAGACATCGTCGCCGAGCTCGAACGGAAGGTCGAGATAAGGCGCGCCAATGATGGCATGCTTTCCAATCGGGAGCTTGCGACGCTTTGATTGGCGGCCCTTTCCGCCGCCGACTATCCCAAGGTGGCTCTCACCCGGCGACGGTCTCGTCCCAGTGGCTGGCTGGCGGTACCACGCCCTTGGTGAAGAGGAAGCTGCCGAATCGGCGCGCCTCGCCCGTGACGATGACGCAATAGGCGCGCTTGGCTTCCTCGTGGAAGGCGAAACGCTCGATCGCATACATCTTCGAAAGAGGACCATCCGCGCGCGCGACCTCGGCCTGCACCTCGCGCTGGACCTCGGGCAGCTCGCCCGCCGCCCCGTCCGGCGTCAACCGCGCCGCCGAAGGCTGTAGCGGCGTGTCGAGCGGCATGACGGAAAGAATGGCGCGCACCGCACGCGCGGCCGAGACATTCGCAATGTGCAGCGGCAGACCGAGCCGGGTGTGGCGGGCGACGGTGTCGGCGGGAAAATTCGCGTCAACGATCGCGATCCGGTCTCCATGTCCCATTGAGCGCAGCGCATGCAACACGTCGGCGTTCAGCGCCGGATCGATGTTCTTGAGCATCAGCCTAACCTTCCTCATTTGCTTCTGCGTGAAAACCAGACCGCAGAGATCCCCGCGGGCGGGTCCATCGAACCGACCACCCTGTCCTTCACCGTGTCTCGTCAGTCGCGGCGGGCGACGATCCGCCCGCACGTGGCTCCCGGTCTTAGATACCGGTCAGCCGCTCGCGATACTTGTCGATGATGACAGCAAGGATGATGACGACGCCTGTTATCATCTGGCGCATGAAGTCGCTGAGCCCGAACAGGATGAGGCCGTTGGCAAGCACCCCAGTGATGCAGGCGCCGAGCAGCGTGCCGATGACCGTGCCGCGGCCACCGTTGAGGCTGGTGCCACCGATGATGACGGCGGCGATCGCGTTCAGCTCGAAGCCGATGCCGATGATCGGGCTCGCGATATTGAGGCGGGCCATGTAGACCATGGCGGCTATGCCGACGAGCGCCCCGGCAATCGTGAAGGCCGCCACCTTGTAGAACATCAGCGAATGGCCGGCGAGACGCACCGCCTCCTCATTGTTGCCGATGCCATAGAGCAGCCGGCCGAACACCGTCTTCGACAGCACGAACCATGCGATCGCGACGAGCATCAGCGCGATCAGGAAGACGACGGGGATGCCAAAGATCATCTGCGAGCCGAAGGCGTTGAAGCTTGGCGGAAAGGAATAGATCGTGCGCGCATCCGTCACCTGAAGGGCCGCACCGCGGGCGATATTGAGCATGCCAAGCGTGACGATGAAGGAAGGCAGCCCCCAGAAGGCGCTGATCCAGCCATTGAGGAAACCGCAGACGACGCCGGTGCCGACAGCGGCGAGCGTTGCCAGCGCCACGGCCTGAAACACCGAGAGATCGGGGATCGTAAGCACCGTGCCGCCGACGACGGCGCAGAAGGCGAGCATTGAGCCGACGGAGAGATCGATGCCGCCGATCAAGATGACGAAGGTCATGCCGACGGCGAGGATCAGGTTGATGGTGATCTGTGTCAGGATGTTGGAGACGTTGTTGGCCGTCAGGAAGTGCTCGGTCGAGACCGAGAAGAAGACGATCAGGAGCAAGAGCGCCAGGCCGATGCCGGCGTCGCGCAAAAACACCTTCGGCGACCAGCCCGAAAGCCGGCGCGTGTCGATGGTTTCGCCGGATTGTGTCTTTTCGAGTGCTTGCATCTTACTGCCTCACCTGTTGCTGCTCGCCCTGGTAGGCAAATTGCAGAATACGTTCTTCGGAGAATTCCGGCCGCGACAGCTCGCCGACGACACGGTGCTGCGACATCACGAGGATGCGGTCCGACAGCGTCATCAGTTCCGGCAGCTCGGACGAGACGATCAACAGCGCCAAGCCGCGTTCGGCGAACTGGCGGATCAGGGCATAGATCTCGGCCTTGGCGCCGACGTCGACGCCGCGTGTCGGCTCGTCGAGCAGCAGTATCTTCGGATTGCGCGCCAGCCATTTGGCGAGCACCACCTTCTGCTGGTTGCCGCCCGAGAGCGTCGCTGCATTCTTTCCGGGTCCGCCATATTTCAACTTGAGCTCGGCACCGAGCCGTTCCGTCACTTCGATTTCCGCCTTCCTGTCGAGAATTCCGGCACGCGAGACGTCCGAGAGGGACGCGAGCGTGACATTGGCCGAAATCGGCATGTTGAGGATCAGACCTTCCTCCTTCCGGTCCTCGGTCACGAAGCCGATACCGGCATTGATCGCCTCGCGCGGCGAGCGGAAGGAGGTGCGGTTCCCCTCAAGGAAGAGCTCGCCGGAGAGCGGCAGTTGAGCGGCCGCGATCGCCCGCAGAAGCTCGGTTCGACCGGAGCCGACAAGCCCGGCGATCCCCAGGATTTCGCCCCTGTGCAGTTCAAGTGAAATGCCCTCGGCGTGCGGCGATTGCGGCGGCCGAAACCGGTTAAGCGACAACGCTTGTGCCGGCCGAGCAAACGAGACCACTTCGCTCGCCATCTGCTGCTGCAGCTTGCGGCCCACCATGGCGCGCACCAGCTCATCCTGATTGGTCTCGGCGATCGGCCGCGAGAACACCGTCTCACCGTTGCGCAACACCGTCACCCGGTCGCAGATGCGGAACACCTCGTCGAGATGATGCGAGACGAAGACGATCGAGACGCCGCGACTGCGAAGGTCGCTGACGATCTTGAACAGCCGCTCGGTTTCGCGCGATGTCAGCGTCGCCGTGGGTTCGTCGAGGATGAGGATACGGCTTTCCGTCATCAGCGCCCGCGCCACCTCGACCAACTGTCGGTGGGCGATGCCGAGGCGCGAGACCGGCCAGCGCACATCGATGTCGCTGAGGCCGATGGCGTCGAGTGCGGCCCGTGCGCCGGCATGCATCTGCTGCCGTCTGACGACGCCGAACGCGTTGCGCGGCAGATGCTCGATGAAGATGTTCTCCGCTACCGACAGATGGGGCAGAAGGTTGAATTCCTGGTGCACCACCTGGAGGCCGTTGGCCTTGGCCTCGCGCGGTGTTGCAGGCGCATAAGGCCGGCCTGCAAGATTGATTGCGCCCTCGTCCGGATGGACGATACCGCAGAGAACCTTGATCAAAGTCGATTTGCCGGCACCGTTCTCGCCGATGAGGCCGTGCACTTCGCCCGGCTGAATGGAGAGGCTGACGCCGTTGAGTGCCTTGGTGCCACCGAAGGCCTTCTTGATATCGTGCAGTTCCAGAACCGGCGGCATCGAAACGCCGGCCGCTTCCGCCTGCACGGTTTGCGTGTTCATCATGACCTAGCCCTTTTGAAACGCAGCAATCGCGCGCGCAAACCATTGGCTTGCGGCGGATGCTGTCCTTGCCGAAGCGCACCGGGCAGCGCCCGGTGCGCACGCGCGGTCTCAGGGTTATTTCACGTTGTCCTTGGTCACGAGCTCGATGTCGGTCTTCACCCAACCTTCGAGCTTGGGCCCGCCGGCCACGACTTCGAGGGCCTTGTCGATGGCGTTCGCCGCCATCTGCGAACCGAACTGGTCGACCGTTGCCAAAAGCTTGCCGTCCTTCAGCATCGGCGCGACCGCCGGCACATTGTCGAAGCCGACGACCTTGATGTCGCTGCGGCCTGCCGCGTCCAGCGCCTTGACGACACCGATCGCCATGGAATCGTTGGCGGCGAGCACACCCTGGATATCGGGATGCGCCGTCAGCATGGTCGAGAAGACGGAATTGGCCTCTTCCGTTTCCCAATGCGCCGTGCGGGAATCGAGAAGATCGAGCTTGCCTGCGGCGATCGCATCCTCGAAGCCGAGCTTGCGCTGCGCCGCATTGTCGGCGCCCGGATTGCCCTCGAGGATCACCACCTTGCCGCCGGTGCCGAGATCCTTGGCGAGCGCATCACCGACCATCTTGGCGCCGCCGCGATTGTCAGGGCCAACGAAGGCCAGATCGACGCCGGCGTCCTTCTTCGCCTGCTCGTCGAGCGAAACGTCGAAATTGATGACGACAATGCCCGCGTCCATGGCCTTCTTCAGCGGCGCGACCATGGCACGGGAATCCGCCGGCGCAATCACGATCGCGTCGACGCCTTGCGTGATGAAGTTCTCGACACCGTTCAACTGGCTCTCGAAATCAGTCTCGTTCTGCATGCCGATGGCTTTGAGTTCGTAGTCGCCACGCTTCTTGGCATGCGCCTCAGCGCCTTCCAGCATGTTCTTGAAGAAGTCGTTGGCAAGCGACTTCATGACGAGGCCGACGACTGGTTTATCGGCAGCCATGGCAAGCGTCGGCAATGCAGTGGCAACGGTAAGTGCGACGATAGATGCGTACAGGGAAAATTTCATGGGTTCTCCTCCGGTGAAAAGATGGTCCTCCAACCATCGATGAAACGTTTCATCACATGAGCCTGCGTGTTCCGTTTCGAGCTTTAGAAGATAGAAAGGCAACATCTCTGTCAATATGAAACGTTTCATCGAAAAGAAAATTGTGCTGGAAGCTGCTACCCGTTCGCGGCATTCTCTGATTTAAGAGGAAGGCCAGCGCCGTCGGGCGAACCTGCGGTCGCTGGTGCAAGACTTTGATCTGGCGCGCGATTTTCGCACGTCGCCGGTCGCACATGCGTAAGTGGGAGACAACGTTTGAACCCGACGATCAAGGATGTTGCACAGCGCGCCGGCGTCTCTGTCGGCACGGTCTCGCGTGTGCTTGCCAAGAACAAGACGGTGAGCGAGGACATCAGGGCGAAGGTCGAAGCGACAATCGACGCGATCGGCTACCGGCCGAACATTCTCGGCCGCAGCCTCCGGCTCGCCAAGACCGACATCATCGGCCTCGTCGTGCCCGACATCACCAACCCGTTCTTTGCCGAGCTTGCCAAACAGGTGGAGATGTTAGCCTCCGCCGAGGGCTACTCGGTGCTGCTTGCCAACACCCATGACGACCCGGGCGCCGAAAAGCAGCAGATCGAAACCCTGCTCGGACGGCTGCCGGCCGGGTTGATCCTCGTGCCGGTCAGCAACAGCCTCGCCGACGGGCTGGCGTCGCGCACGCGCACGGTGACCGTCGACCGGCCCTTGAGCGGCCATGCGCTCGTCTCCGTCGACAACCGCCAGGGCGGTTATCTCGCCGCGGACCATCTGCTTTCGCTCGGCCATCGTCGGCTCGGCTACATCAGCGGTCCGGGCACGACCGAAGTCTCCGGCGAGCGCCGCGGCGGCTTCGTTCAACGGCTCGACGAATTCCGGAAGAGCCACCCCGGTGACTACGTTCAGCCGCAGATCGTCGAAGGCCATTTCGATTACCGCTCGGGCGAAGACCTTGGTAAGCAGCTGCTGACGCAGTCCGAAGCAACCCGCCCGACGGCGATCGCCACCGCCAGCGACCAGCAGGCGATCGGCCTGTTGCGCGCTGCCGACGACATAGGGCTTCGGGTTCCGAACGATCTTTCGATCGTCGGCTTCGACGACATTCCGCTGGCCTCGCTGGTGCTGCCGCGGCTGACCACCATTCGCCAGCCAATCGACGAGATCGCCCGGCTGGCGCTTGAAGGCGTGCTCGGCAGCCATGCACTGCAGGAGGAATACAAGCTGCAGCCAAAGCTGATGACGCGCGGCTCGTGCGCTGCGCCCTCAACGCGCTGACATTAAGCCGCGCCTCGCGATACGGGGTGTTGCCATCCTCGGCGCCTCATCAGATCGCGAGCACCGCCGCCCCTCCCGCAAGCCCCGCGCCGGCCGCCGTCAGCAACAGCTTTTCGCCGGCGATGAAGGGCTTTTGCCGGTGCGACAGGGATAGCGACAGCGGAATGGTCGCGGCCGACGAGTTACCGTAGTCCGAGATCGTGCGCACCGTTTTCGACGGCGCGATGCCGAGCCGGTCGCAGACGGCGTCGAATATGCGGGCATTGGCCTGGTGCGGCACGAAGCGGCTGATGTCCGGAGCCACGCAGCCGGCGGCGTCCATGGCGTTGACGGCACAGGCCGTCATCATCTCCACCGCCTGCGCGAACATTTCGCGCCCGTCGCGCATCGTCATCAGCAGATCCTCCGGCCTGGTGTCGGCAGAAAACGGCCTGTTGCTGCCGCCGGCGGCAATCGAGATCAGGTCGTAGCGGCTGCCGTCGGCGGCGAGGTCTACGCCGAGCAGACCGGTTTTCGGATCATCGGAGGGAGCGACGACGACGGCACCGGCGGCATCGGCAAAGAGCACGGCGCTCGCCCTCTCGGCCGGGTTGATCCGGCGGCTCAAGATGTTGGCGGCCACCACCAGCACCGGCTTTCCCTGCGCCCGCGCGAAGCCGTCGGCGAGCGTCAGGGCGTAGAGGAAGCCAGAACAGGCGCCGGCAAGGTCGATCGCGCCGGCATTCGAAAGGTCGAGATGGTGGGCAAGCAGGGGAGCGGACGGCGGCAGCAGGTGATCCGGCGTGGAGGTCGCAAGCAGGACCAGGGCGATATCGCCGGATGGCGTGCGGGCATCGTCGAGCGCCATTTTGCCCGCCTTTGCCGCAAGCCCCGAAAGCGTGTCGTCAGGCGCGGCCCAGCGCCGCTCGCGAATGCCGGTGCGGCGCTCGATCCAGCCGGGCTCAAGCCCGAGCGTCATCTCGATCTCGCTATTGGCGACACGCCGTTCCGGCACCGCATGGCCGAAACCGGCGATCCGGGAGGAGCGAGCGGGCCTCATAGCTGCCCTGCCCCGAAGAGCGACGCCGCCTCGTCGATCGCGTCATAGGCCCGCCCAAGATCGGCATCGGTGACGCAATAGGGCGGCATCAGATAGATGACGTTGCCGAGCGGACGGATCAGCAAACCGCGCTTACGGAAAAACGCCCGGAGCCGCGGGCCGACCTCGGCGAGATAACCGCCGGACGGCACCACGAGATCGAGGGCCGTAATGGTGCCGAGCTGGCGGACGTCGGCGAAGCGCGGATCATCAGCGAAGCGCGCCAGATGCCGATGCTGGTGTGCGCCCAAGGTTTCGATGCGCGCCTCTACCGGCTCCTGTCTCCAGACGGCGAGATTGGCGAGTGCCGCGGCACAAGCAATCGGGTTGGCCGTGTAGGAACTCGAATGGAAGAAGGTCTTGCGCCGGTCGGCCGAAAGATGCGCCGTAAAGATCTCCGAACTGCAAAGCGTCGCGGCCAGGGGAAGCGCGCCGCCGGTCAGCCCCTTCGAGGTACAGAGAATATCGGGCGTGATACCGGCCTGCTCGCAGGCAAACAGGCTGCCCGTCCGCCCCCAACCGGTCATCACCTCGTCGGCGATCAGCAGGCTGCCATGCCGTTCGGCGATGCGTTTCAGCTCGGACAGCACGGAGGCGGGGTAAGTCTTCATGCCGCCGGCGCCAAGCAGCAGAGGCTCAACCAACAGGGCGGCGACCTCGCCGGAGGCGCAAGCCCGCTCGAAGGCGTCGAGTGTCGCCTGCTCCCGGCCCGGCTCCGGAAAGGGCAGGCGATCGACAGCGAAGAGCAGCGGCGCGTAGGCGGCATTGAAAACGCCTCTTTCGCCCGCCGACATGGTGCCGATCGTGTCGCCGTGATAACCGTGCTCCAGCACGCAAATGCGGTTTCGCGGCCGGCCGTTGTTGTGGAAGAAACCGAGCGCCATTTTCAGCGCGACCTCGACCGCGGTCGAACCACTGTCGGAATAAAACACATGGGCGAGCCCGGGCGGTGCGATCTCGATCAGCCCGCGCGCGAGTTCCTCGGCCGGCGCGTGGGTATATTCGGCGAAGATGATCTGGTCGAAGGTTTCCGTAGCCCTGCGGATCGCCTCCATGATGGTGGGGTGACGGTGGCCGTGGGTGATGACCCACCAGGACGAAATCGCGTCGAGGATCGACGCGCCGTCCTCGTCGACGAGACAGGCGCCCTCGGTGCCGACGATGCGGCGCATCGCCGGTTCCAGCGCATGCTGGGTGAAGGGATACCAGACGGCGGTGTTTCTCATACCGACACCTCCAGGAAATCGGCGATGTTGAAATTTTCAGCGAAGGCGCGGCGCAGGGGGTCGGGCGTCAGCGCGTCGAGCCGCGGCAGCCGGCCGAGACGCCGCACGGCGCCAAGTTCGGATATGACCGCTTCGCTGTCCTCCTGCGCGTCGCCGATGAAGGCGACGCCGAGGATGGGAATGGCGCGGCAGCGCAGCGCTTCGAGCGACAACAGGGTGTGGTTGATCGTGCCGAGCCCAGTGCGGGCGCAGAGAACCACCGGGATCTGCCAGCGCGCAAAGACATCCGCAAGGACCATGCGCTCCGTCAGCGGCACCAGAAGCCCGCCTGCGCCCTCGATCACCAGCGATCGGTCCACCGCGGGCGGGGACAGATGGTCCGGAGCGATGGTGACGCCGTCGATCCGTGCCGAGAGGTGCGGCGAGGCCGGTGTTGCGAGCCTGTAGGCTTCAGGCAGGACGCGGTCGGCCGACAACCGGCCAAGCCGGGCGACGGTTTCGCTGTCAGTTTCTTCGTCGAGGCCCGACTGCACAGGCTTCCAGTAGCAGCCGTCGAGCGCATCGGTAAGCGCCGCGGAAAAGATGGTCTTGCCGATACCGGTGTCGGTACCGGTGACCACGATACGGGTTTTCATGGCCGCTCCTTGGCGATCGCGATTTTCAACTGCTGTAGCATCTGCGCGATTGCAGACTGGTCGACGTTGAGCGTGATGGCGATCCGAAGACGCGCGGTGCCTTCCGGCACCGTCGGCGGGCGGATTGCCCTGATATCGTAACCCTCGGCGCGCATGCGGGCGGCGATGCGGAGCGCTCGGCCGTTGTCGCCGATCGGGATGGGCAGGATTTGCGAGCCGCTGCCTTCGATGCCGAGCGTCTCGACGAGCGCCCGGTTGGCGAAGGATCTGAGGCCCTCGAATGCGGCGCGGCGTTCCGGCTCGTCGACGAGGGCTGCGAGCGCTTCGCGCACCGCGGCCGCAACGAGCGGCGAAGGTGCGGTGGAGTAGATGAAGTTGCGGGCGCGGTTGACGAGATAGTCGCAAAGGACGGCGCTCGCCCCGACCACCGCGCCGGAAACACCGAGCGCCTTGCCGCAGGTGTGCAGCACGACGACGTTCTCCCGGCCTTCCAACTCCGCCGCCAGACCGCGACCTTCCCGTCCGAAGACGCCGGTCGCGTGCGCCTCGTCGATGACGAGAAAGCCGTCATGCTGCGCGGCAAGCGCTAAGAGGTCGGCGAGCGGCGCGCGATCGCCATCCATCGAATAGAGGCTTTCGACGGCAATCCACGGGCGCCCCGCTCCGCCGGCCCGGCGCCATTTTTCGATGGCATCGGCAAAGGCGCCGACATCGTTGTGCACTGCTGCCACCGCATCGGCCTTGCTTGCCGCGATGCCTTCATGAGCGCTCGCATGGATCAGGGCATCATGGACGATGAGATCGTCCCGCTGCGGCAGCGTCGAAAACAAGGCAGCATTGGCGGCATAGCCGCTGCCGAAAAAGAGCATCCGTTCGGCGCCGAAGAAGGCGGCCGCTTCCGTCTCCAGCGCCTGGTGTTCTTCGTGATTGCCGCGCAACAGCCGTGAGCCGCCGGAGCCGACAGGCACGCCGCGCGCGATGGCGGCCGTTATCGCCGCCTTCAGCCGCGGCGAGGCGGCGAGCGCCAGATAGTCGTTCGAGGTGAAATCCACTCCGCCGGCGGGGGCAAGAGCGCGCCGGCGGCCCCTGTGTTCGAGGCTCTCCAGCGTCTTCTCATGGCGCGCAAAAAGACCCGCGGTCATTCCGCCGCGTCCTGCCTTGCCGGCGGAGCCATCGGCTTCAGCCCCAGCCGCCGGAAGAGCGCTGCATCGTGGTCCTCGCCGGGATTGTCGGCGGTCAGCAGAGTTTCGCCGACGAAAATAGAATTGGCGCCGGCGAAGAAACAGAGCGCCTGCGTCTCGTCGCTCATGTCGGTGCGTCCGGCCGAAAGCCGGACATGCGATTGCGGCATCAGGATGCGGGCAAGCGCGATGGTGCGGACGAAATCGATCGGATCGACGGGTGCTGCATCGGCCAGCTTCGAGCCCGGGATCGGGATCAGCATGTTGATCGGCACGCTCTCGGGCGGCTCGGCCAGGTTGGCGAGGGTCACCAGCATCGAGATCCGGTCGTCGGCCGTCTCGCCCATGCCGAGGATGCCGCCGGCGCAGACCTTGATGCCGGCGTCGCGGACATTGGCCAGCGTCTCCAGCCGGTCGGCAAAGCTGCGAGTGGTGATGATCTCGCTATAGAAGCGTTCGGACGTATCGACATTGTGGTTGTAGTAATCGAGCCCAGCCTCGGCAAGCCGCGCAGACTGGGCCGGCGTCAGCATGCCAAGCGTCATGCAGGTTTCCATGCCGAGCGCGCGTACACCCTCGACCATGGCGACGATGGCATCCATGTCGCGGTCCTTCGGGCTGCGCCACGCGGCCCCCATGCAATAGCGGGTCGCGCCGCTGTCGCGCGCCTTTCGCGCCTCGGCAAGCACACGCTCGACCTCCATCAGCTTCGATGCCTTGAGCCCGGTCGGGTAGTGGGCAGACTGGCTGCAGTAGCCGCAATCCTCGGCGCAGCCGCCGGTCTTGATCGAGAGCAGCCGGCTCATCTGAATGGCGGTGGGATCGAACTGCGCACGGTGGACCGTGTGGGCGCGGTAGAGCAGATCGTTGAACGGCAGATTATAGATTTTCTCCGCTTCCGCCTGGGTCCAGCGGGATTGGGCGGTGTCGCCCGGGATAAAATCAGCACCAGTCGGTCGGTTTTCGTCCAGCATTTCAGCTCGTCCTCCAGGTCTTCACGATCGCAAAATAGATAGAATCCAATATTATCTATAATTTTGTCGGACACGAAAATTGACAAGCACCCAAGGGAAGAAATGTTTACATGACATACTCTTCTGGTTGTATTTTGGGATCGCATGAGGATCCGGACGCCGTCGGCACCGGTCGAGAGCCGACAATCAATCACTCGCGCGTCAGCGCCGAAGTCTCGCGCACGCCGCCAACAAAACCACTACGAGTCCGGACTTTTCCGGTATTCCAAGCTTCACTCCGGTCGGCCCGCCCCCTTCCTTCCATCGCGCCACCGACGCCTGCGCTTTCTCGCCGCAAAATTATAGATAATTTTTTCGTCAGTCAGATCACGGTCAGCACGAATGCTGGCTCTTGACAAAAACGGCCCCGAGCGGTCAGCTTGGAGCATTCACCAGGGGTGTCCCGCCAAGGGGCTGAGATTCTGCTATGCGGTTGCGCGGTGCAGTGACCCGTTGAACCTGATCCAGTTCATACTGGCGTAGGGACGGTGCAGATTCGCTGCCGCAAACGTCGCGCTCACGTGACGGATCAATCGGCAGGGCGTCCTTCCCCTCCCCCGCTCGTGAACTGGGTCTCCACCTTTGGAGCCTCGGCATGCACACCGCCAACACCATCCAGCTTCGTTGCCTACGACGGCCCGTTCGCGCCACACGGGAGCGCTGAGCGATGCGGGTCCTCGTCAAAGGTGCCGGCGTCGCAGGGCTCTGTCTGGCCCATGAACTCAGCGCCCGCGGTGTCGCGGTGACGGTCGTCGAGCAAGAGCCAGGCTTTGCCGGCGCGGCCTCCTGGTTTGCCGGCGGCATGCTGGCGCCCTGGTGCGAGCGCGAAAGCGCCGAAGAGGCGGTGCTGACGAAGGGCATCGGCGCCATCGACTGGTGGGACGACGTCCTGCCAGGCGAAGTTTCCCGCAACGGCACGCTGGTCGTCGCCCCGCCACGGGACGCCGGCGAACTCAGGCGCTTCGCCTCGCGCACCTCCGGGTTCGAATGGCTCGACACCGCGGCGATCGAACGGCTGGAACCGGCACTTTCCGGGCGCTTCCGCGAGGCCTTGTTCTTTCCGGGCGAGGCGCATCTCGACCCGCGCCGGGCGCTCGCCCGGCTGCGGCAGAAGCTTGTCGATCGCGGCATCGCCTTCGTCGCCGAGGCGAGCGACAACGGACACCACGATCTCGTCGCCGACTGCACCGGTGCGGCACGCATCGGCGACACGCCCGGCCTGCGCGGCGTGCGCGGCGAAATGCTCTACCTTGAGACAAGCGACGTGGAGCTGTCGCGGCCCGTCAGGCTCGTTCATCCGCGCATCCCGCTCTACATCGTGCCGCGCGGCGGCGGCCTCTTCATGTGCGGGGCGACGATGATCGAGACGGATGACGGCGGACCGATCACCGCCCGTTCCCTCATGGAACTGCTGAACGCCGCCTATGCGCTGCATCCGGCCTTCGGCGAAGCGCGCCTCGTCGAAACCGGCGCCGGCGTCCGCCCCGCCTTCGCCAACAACCTGCCGCGCGCCCTGCGCGCCGGGCAGACCATCACGATCAACGGACTTTACCGCCACGGCTTCCTGCTTTCGCCGGCCGTGGCGGCGGAAGCAGCCGACCTTGCCCTTGCGCGGGACCTGAAGGGAGATGCCGCATGAGACTGACCGTCAATGGCGAGGATCACGACCTCGCCGTCGCCACCCTCGCCGAGCTTCTGACCGTGCTCGATTTCGAGGGCGACTGGCTCGCCACCGCCGTCAACGGCGAACTGGTGCACCGAGCCGACCGTTCGGGTCACGCGCTTTGCGACCGGGACCGCATCGAAATTCTCTCGCCGATGAAAGGAGGCTGAGACATGCTGACGCTTTATGGACAGGACCTGCGCTCGAGACTGCTTCTCGGCACCGCCCGCTATCCCTCCCCCGCCGTGCTCGAAGATGCGGTGCGATCCTCGGGCACCGAAATCGTCACGGTTTCGCTTCGGCGCGAAACTGCCGGGGGCCGCCAGGGCGGCGCGTTCTTCGAACTGATCCGGGCGCTCGGGGTGCACATGCTGCCGAACACCGCCGGCTGCCATTCGGTGTCCGAGGCGGTGCTGACGGCCAAGATGGCACGCGAGGTTTTCGGCACCAATTGGCTGAAGCTCGAAGTGATCGGCCACCACGACACGCTGCAGCCCGATGTCTTCGGGCTGGTCGAGGCGGCGCGCATCCTCTCGGCCGAAGGGTTCGAGGTCTTTCCCTACACCACGGATGATCTGGTGGTTGCCGAGCGGCTCGTCGAAGCCGGCTGCAAGGTGCTGATGCCCTGGTGCGCGCCGATCGGCAGCGCCATGGGGCCGCAGAACATCCAGGCGCTCCGGGCAATGCGGGCGAACTTTCCCGATGTGCCGCTGATCGTCGATGCCGGCATCGGCCGGCCCTCGCACGCAACGACGGTGATGGAACTCGGCTTCGACGCCGTCCTGCTCAACACGGCCGTCGCCGGCGCCGCCAGGCCCGCGCTGATGGCCTCGGCATTTGCGGGCGCGATCGATGCCGGGCGGCAGGCCTTCGAGGCGGGCATGCTCGAACCGCGCGATTTTGCCGTCCCTTCCACCCCCGTCATCGGAAAGGCGGTGTTTGCGTGAAACTCGACCCCTTCTACCTTATCGTCGACAGCGCGGCCTGGATCGAGCGGCTGGTGCCGCTCGGCGTGAAGCTGGTACAGCTGCGCGTCAAGGATCGTCCGGAAGCGGAGATCCGCCGCGAGATCCGCGCGGCCAAGGCTGTTTGCGACGAGCAGGGCTGCCAGCTCATCGTCAACGACTACTGGCAGCTGGCGATCGCCGAAGGCTGCGATTTCGTCCATCTCGGTCAGGAGGACCTGGCGGAGGCCGACCTTGCCGCTATCCGCGCCGCCGGCCTGAAGCTCGGCCTCAGCACCCATGACGAGGCGGAACTGGAGACGGCGCTGGCGGCCGACCCGGACTACATCGCACTCGGGCCGGTCTACCCGACCATCCTCAAGGCGATGAAGTGGGCGCCGCAGGGACTACCGCGTCTTGCCGCCTGGCGGAAGCGCCTCGGCTCCCTGCCGCTGGTCGCTATCGGGGGTCTCAACGTCGAGCGGATTGCCGGCGTCTTCGAGCACGGCGCCGACATCGCCGCCGTCGTGACGGACATCACCCGCAACGCCGATCCGGAAGGCCGGACCCGCGAATGGATCGCCAGAACCGCACCGTGGCGATAGCCACGTGCCGGACCGCGGGCGTCGGTCTCCGCGGTCAGGCGATCTCCAGCTGCGACAGCCAGGAGGCATCCAGGCCGCGCTTGCGGCAATAGGTGGCGAGCCGCTGGCGGGTCGGCCCCGGCCGGTCGAGGCCGAGGTAACGGGAGGCGTTCTTCCAGAAGATGTTCTGCTGGTCCTCCTCGCTGACATTGGCCTCTTTCAGCTGCTGGGCGATCCGCGGGACATAGGCGTTGTAGTCCTTCTCCAGCGCCATCATCGACCAGTCGGTGCCGAACATCAGGTGGCGCGCACCGGGATCGTAGTCCTTGAGCCATTTGTCGAGCAGCACGCGGATCTTTTCGTGCAGCCCGGGCGTGTTGTCGGTGACGAGTTCGCTGAGGTAACTCAGGTCGGCAAACAGGTTCGGCCGGCGTCCGTGGCCGATCGTCCTGCCGATGATGTCCTCCCAGGTCGGCGTACCGGAGAACTTGTCCTGGGCACAGGACACCATGACCCCCGTCGGCGCGCCCGGGCGAATGACTTCATCGAATGCGCCGAAATGCGCGAGGTTGATCCGCAAGTCATTGTAACGGTTGGTATCGAGCAGCTTCTTCCAGTAGGCGGGGCTCGCCATATTGCCGTAGCCGCAACCGGCGCCGATGCTGTTTTCGGCATGCGCCATGATCGGCACGCTGTTGTCGCGGCACCAGTCGTAGAGACGCTTCAGCGCCGCATCGATCGCCGGATCCGCATTGCCCCAGGCCTTGAAGCCCATCGGCGGGTAGATCTTCACGCCGATGAAGCCTTTTTCCATGATCGCGTAGCGGACGTTTTCCAGCGACGAGCCGCGCTTCTGCGCCTCCCGGTGCGGATCGAAGCCGACGAAGCTGTGCATGTGGATGCCGTGCCGCTTGATCACCAGTTGCTGGATCTCGTCCATCACGTCGATCTGGTCGTGCTGCGGCGATGCCCTGCCGCCGATCGATTTCTCGAAATCGAGGATGCTCGGCGTGATCATCGAGAACCGGCATTTCGACGCGAAGATCCGGGCATAGGTTTCCGCGAGGTTTTCCCGGTAATCCTGCATGAGGCGAACGAAGGAAAGGTAGTTGCCGATCTGGTCGTGGGCCTTGGCGGCCGACGCCAGCGCATCGACATCCGTCTCCTCCACGCTGCCGGAGCGCCGCTGCAGGCCCTGCGGCAAGCCGGGGGCGCCGCCGATCTGCTCCAGCAGGCCCTGATAATCCGGCGTTTCGGCGCCGCTTCGTGCGGTCAATGACGCGCGCTGCTCGCCCGCTAGCGCGACCAGTTGCTTGACGGCGATGCGCAATTGCTCGTCCTTCTGCCGCTCGAACTCGGCGTCGGACGGGCGCGGCATCCGCCTCTTGAGAATGGCGTCCTCGACCTTGGCCTTGGGCGCGACATCGCCAAGGGCCGTCACCAGAAAGACCACCAGGGCGTTTTCCAGGCGCTTCGACTGTAGGGGATCGGCGGAGAGCCTCGCTTCCGGCAGCTTTTCCCGCAGCGCCACATAGCGCACCAGACCTTCAACCGGCACATCGGCCGCGTTGAAGAAATGGCAGTGAACGTCGACGATCGGATAGGGCAGCTCGCAGGCCGCAGCCGGTGGCCAGTCGTGTCGGCACCCGGAAAGCACATTCGCCATCACGCCTGCCGAGAACAGCCGCAAGACATTGCGGCGTGTCACGGCGGCGACCGGACCACCCCAGTCGACCCCCATCGTCCCCTCCTGTTGCGAGACCCCCTCGAACAATCGGGCAAACATTACTCCGTTCGCAAGCGGCGTGGAACAGATATTTACTTGCCGTTACTGGAAACCCGTAGGTCAACACGGGCGGACTTTAAGTGCGAAAGGAGGCATGTTACTCTAAAATCTTGGGGAGAATTTTGCGTGGTAGGTGGCGCCGGCAAGAATGAATTCCAACGTTACCTGTCGGGAGCCCTGGTTCGATGGTCTGCCCCGGCGGCGACGGATTCGGCTGGCCCGACGCGCGAGGACTTTCCCGGCACATTGCTGTTCGCCGACATTTCCGGTTTTACCCGGCTGACCGCCAAATGGTCGGAAAGCGACCGCGCCGCCGGCGCCGAACGGGTAAGCCGGCTGCTCAACGGCTACATGGGACCGCTCGTCCGGCATATCGAGGAACATGGCGGCACCGTGCTAAGCTTTGCCGGCGACAGCCTGCTTGCCGGCTGGCAGGCTGCCTCCGACAGCGAACTGGAGCAGGCCGCCTGGCGCAGCTGCTATTGCGCCGGCCGCATCCGTGAAGAGATCGGCGGCCCCGGCGGGCCGGAGGACGCGCTGCAACTGCGCATCGCCGTCGGCGTCGGCACCATCACCCTGCTGCACCTCGTTCCCCGCGTCGACCAGCGCTGGCTGATTGTCGGCGGCGACTGCCTGGCGCAGGCGGACCATTGCGGTCTTTTGAGCGATGCCGGCGAAATTCTCGTCTCCGATGCCGTGTGGCAGCTGATCGGCAAGCGGGCAACCGGCGCGCCCGGCCGGGAGGGCACCGCCCGCCTCGAACGCATCGACGCCTATTCGACCGCGACCAGGCCGCCCCGCACCCTTTCGGGCGCCGCCAGCAAGCGGCTGGAAACCTATCTGCCGCTTTCGCTGCGCGGTCGGCTTCTGTCGCCGCTTTCGGAGTGGCTGGCGGACCTGAGAACCGTTACCGCCCTGTTCGTGCATATCGTCGGCCCGGACCTCGAGAAAGATCTCGACCGGCTGAACCAGCTCGTTGCACGGTCGATCGCCGTTGTCGGTCGCACCGGCGGAGAAATCCTCCATACGGCTCTCCATGCAAACAGTCTCGAGATCTTCGCGGTCTTCGGCCTGCCCGGCCCCAAACATGCGGACAACGCGCGTCGCGCGATCGTTGCGGCACTGCGTCTCTCAGGCGAACTCGACGATCCCGACATCGGCCTTTCGGCCGGCATTTCCACCGGGGAGAGCTTCTGCGGCGCGCTTGGCGCCAGCCACCGCGCGGACTACACGGTGGTCGGCGCCGCCGTGAACATGGCCGCGCGCCTGGCAAGCGTCGCCGCCGGGCGCATCCTCGTCGACCAGGCGACGGCCAAGGAGACGGCCAGCCAGATCGCCTTTTCCGGACCGTGGTCGCTGGCCATACCGGGTGTGCGCGGCGGCGTGTCCGCCTTCGCGCCGATCGCCGAGACGGTCGCGACGATCGACACCAAGTCGCCGGCACTCCTCAACCGCGCAGCCGAAATGACGGCCCTTTCCGCCTATCTCGACAGCGCGCCCAGGGGGCAGTCCGGCATCATGATCGTCAAAGGCGATTCCGGCGTTGGGAAGTCGGCCCTGCTGCGCGCCTTCGTCGAGCGCTGTCGCGACCGCGGCAACCGCGTGCTCGTCGGCAATGCCGACGATATCGAAAGCGACGTGCCCTATTTTGCCTGGCGCGGGGTTATCCGCGATCTGCTCGGCATCGGCGACCTGCGCGGCGCCGAGGCCACGGACCAGGTGGGGCTCTTCTTTGCGGAAAGACCGGAACTCGCTTCGCTCGCGCCGCTGCTCAACGACGCCATCAACCTCACCTTGCCGGACACGCCGGAGACGCGGGCCATGTCCGGCGACGGGCGCTCGCACCGGTTGCGCGAACTGCTGAGCGAGCTTATGACCGACAGCCTCGCCGGCGGGCAGGGCTTCGTCGTGCTTGAAGATGTGCACTGGCTCGACGAGGCGTCCGGCCAGTTGCTGGGGCGGCTGGTTTCAGGGGCGGCACCGGTACCGGTCGTGGTGTCGACCCGGACGACCCGCACGCAGGAGGACCTGACCCGGTGGACCGGCCTGCACCATAACGGCGCCCAGACGCTCGATCTTTTACCGCTCGATTTCGAGGGCACGATCGCGCTCGTTCGCGCTTCGATCGGCAGCAACTCGCCCGCCGACGGCTTCGGCGAAGCGGTCTATGCGCAATCGGCCGGAAACCCGCTGCTAATCTGCGAAATCTGCCGGATGATCGGCGAGCGTCGGCTGCCCAAGGCGGCCGAGCCTGCCGCAGCCGTCTCGCTGCTCTCCGAGCCCCGCTCGAACGATGCGACCCTGCTCAACACCGCCAAGGTGACCGTGATTGCCCGGACCGACCAGCTTCCAGCGGAGCTGCAGGTGCTGCTGAAGATCGCAAGCGCCATGGGCGCGACCTTCTCGCTCGCCGAGCTTGGCGCGCTGCCGCCGATCAGGAAGACGGCACTGGACATCGAGGCGAGTATCGAGCGGCTGCAGGCGGCGCACCTGATCAAGCCCGCCGACGACCGCCCGGGCCGGTTCATGTTCAGCCATGCCGTCATCCGCCAGGCGATCTACGAAAGCCTGCTGTCGGAACAGCGCCATGAAGCGCATCGCGCCATCGCCAAGGCGATGGAAGAAGGCGGGCAGCCGGACAATGCCGAAAACCTGCCGCGCGTGCTCAGCCACTGGGAGCGCGCCGGCGACGCCGCGCAGGCCTTCAACTATCTGGATCGCGTTGCCGAACTGCGGCTGCGCCAGTTCGACAACGCCGCCGTGGTCGACTTGATCGAACGCTTCTTCAAGACGGCGCGCGATCTTTCGATCACCATTCTACCGGCCAGACGGGCGGCCGCCTGTTTCCTGCTCGGCGAAGCCAGCCTCAATCTTGGCCGCGCCGAAGCGGCCCGCCATGCCTATGAGGAAGGCCTGCGGCTTTCCGGCCTGCCGCTTCCGCGCACCTCCGCCGGCCTCGCGCTGCATCTCGTGCTCGATCTGGCCGAACAGGTGTGGCGGCGCACCACCCATCGCGACGCGGACTGGATCCTGAAACGAGAAATCTCGCGATCGCCGTCCGATCCCTTCCTGCTTGCGGCGAAGGCACATGAGGACCTGACACGGATCTACTACTTCACCAGCGAGAAGCTGCGGCTGATCCATGCGACGCTTAGGGCGACGAACCTTGCCGAGAGAAACAAATACGTCTCGCCGACGACCGCCGCCAATTACGCGAGCCTCGGCGCCATCTGCGGCGTGATCCCGTTGCACAGCCAGGCCGAACACTACAGCCGGCTGGCGGCGGCACTGTCCGAACGCGTCGACCAGTTGGGAACGCGCGTGCGCGTCGACCTGCTGTCGGGCATGTACCAGATCGGCATCGGTCATTGGCACGCGGGCAAGCGGGCCTTCGAGGCAGGCCTCAACAATGCGGCGACGGTCGGCGACCTGAGGCGCTGGTGCGAGGTGGCGGTCGGGCTGGAGACGATTTCCGGCCCGTGGCTTTTGACCTCCGCCTTCGAGGGCATCGCGCCCTGGGAGATCCTCGTGCAACGGATCTGCGAGGAAGGACGCCGGCGCGGGGACATGCAGGTGCTCGGCTGCGGCCTGCTCGGCCGTCTCCGGGGCCATGCAGCGCTTGGCCGGTGGAACGCGATCGAGACCGACCTCGACGAACTCGAACAGATCCTGCGCGAAAAGGGCGACGGTCTGGAACTCGTCCATTCGATCGAAGGCGCATCGCTTCTGAGCGAGGCCGCGCGGCGACGGGGCAACACGACGGAGGCCGCAAGCTGGCTCGAGCGGGCACTATCCTGGTGCGAGACGCTCAACCCGGCGATGAAAACGCGGACGCTGCCGGCGCTTGCCCGTCTCTTCGATGTCGCGAGCGACCCCGATGGCGGCGACCTGCTGGCAGCTCAGCTTGTCCTTCGAAAACTCGAGCGCTTCGCGCGGGTCTACCCGATCGGCCGGCCAGCGGCGGCACTCGGCGAAGCGACCCTGCACCTGCGCCGCGGCCAGCAACGCCGCGCCGAGCGCGTCACCCAATATGCTTTCGCGGAAGCGATCCGCCTGGAGATGCCGGCCGTGGCGCTCGCCGCCCTGCAGCATGCCGCCGGGCCGCGGGATGCCGAATCGCGCCAGGCGTTCGAGACGATGTTTTCTCTGCACCGGGCCACCTGGTGCGAGGTTCTTCCGCTTGGTCAAACCGACCAGGCGCCGCATGTCCAGTTTGCCAGATCCCAGGGAAGCCGCGCATGAACCGTACCAGTCCTCCCCGCATCCTGATCGTGCTTGCCCATTTCGACGAAACCCGGAACCCCAGGGGCCGCCCCGACTTCATTCCCCAGGGAACCGGTCACCTGTTCCTGGCGGGCGCCTTTGCCCGCGACCGCGTGGACCTTCGCGCCTATAGCGAGTTCCACGACGGACCGCTCGTCGACGAGGCAGCCTTCGCCGAACTCGACATGCTGGTGTTGACCGGCGTGACCGCGGCCTTCGACCGGATGCAGCACCTGACGGCCTATGCCCGCACCAAGTCGCCCGGTTGCGTCGTCGTCGCTGGCGGGCCGGTCGTGCGCAATCTGCCGGTTTCGAGCGCCGAGACCTTCGATTACGCCTGCGACGGCGACGTCGAGGAAATGCAGGCGGTCATCCGGGAGGTGTTTGGCGAATGGGCCGTCTCCGAGACGATCCTGCCGCGCTTCGACCTTGCCAATTGGCGCGGTCCGGTCAGCTACGTCGAGACGAGCCGCTACTGCAATTTCAAGTGCAGCTTCTGTGCATTGACCGCCGAAGGCAGGCGCTACCACAGCTACGACCCCGCCTATATCGAGGCGCAGTTGCGCAACGCCCCACCGAAGAAATACGTGCTGTTCATCGACAACAATTTCTACGGCAACAGCAAGGACGTCTTCCATGCCAAGCTCGACGTGATCCGCTCGCTGTGGCGACAGGGCCTGTTTCAGGGCTGGATCGCCCTTGTCACCGGCGACTTCTACCGCGATCCGCAAAATCTCGAAGCGGTGCGAGCGGCCGGCTGTCTCGGTCTGTTCAGCGGCGTCGAGACGCTGAGCGAAGCGCAGCTGAAACGCTACCAGAAGAAGCAGAACCTGGTGGTGCCGCAGCTGGAGGCGATCAAGACCTGCCTCAATGCCGGCGTCGCCTTCCAGTATGGCCTGATGTTCGACCCGTCGTCGCAGACGATCGAGGCGATGCAGGAGGAACTCTCCTTCATCACCGGCGAAACCACGATGCCTTTGCCGGCGTTTCTGAGCCTGACGATCCCGCTGCTCGGCACGCCGCTCTTCGACGAATGCGTCGCCGACGAACGCTTCCTTCCCTCGGCCAAGCTGCGTGACATGGATGGGTTCACCCTGATGACCCGTCCGCTCGACGGCCTTGAGGAGGTGGCGCTCTTTGCCCGCAAGCTGTCGCGGCTCGACGGCAACCGTGCCAGGATCCTGCGCCATTGCCTGGGCTTCTACCGCAACTACCGCCATTCGCTTTCCGGGCGGCAGATGATCCATCTGCTTGCCAACAGCCTGCGCCTGGCGCTTCCTTCGGTCCTCCATCGCCACGGCTTGCCGACGCGCTCGGGCAGCGACGAAAATCTCACCTATGTGACGACGACGCAGCCGCTCGGCCCGCTCTACACGCCAGCCTTCCGGGTCGGCGAGGGTTTCCGTTCGCATTTTGCGCCGACGATGATCACCGACGCGTCCGGCGCGCTCGACGAAACCATCGCCCGCAACCTCGAATTCCGCAGCAGCCGCCGGCAACGGACAGGCACCGGCATCGAACATTCGTCCACTTAAAGGCGCCACCACGCCTGCGTCAAAGTGCCCGGCCCGATGCAACCTCCAGTGCGTGAAATTGGGTTCGCTTGGTAAGATTGGATTCAAACTTTTTGAGTAAGCTTCCGTTAGCTATTTCACACCTGTCGGCCGGCGATCGCCGTCGACCTTGTTTTGCGTACGGGTGCCCATGCGTCTTTCAGCTGCGACCGCAATCCTTTTTGCCGGCCTCATTTCGGGCTGCTCCTCCAGTTCCAGCCTGGACACCATCGCGCCGCCCTCGCGCGAAACGACGAGTTCGGTCGCTATGTCGGCCGCACCGGTGCCCGCCGCCAATGTCGGTGCACGGGTCGCTCAGGTGACGCCGCCGCAGAACGTCCAATCGGCGCCGCCGCAGGAAATGCTCGCCTGGGCCGGCCCCGTTCCGGAACCGGAAGCCTTCGCGCCCGCGGCAAACACCACGACGACGACAACGCTCGCCGCGCCTGTTCCGGACGCGCGCCCGGTCGCCTTCGTCGCCCCGGAAAATCCGGTGACCCAGGCGATGCCACAGGGCCGCTCGCGGATCTACGGTCATCGTTTCCGCGACGCCAAGCCGATCAACTTCGGCCGCGCCAAAAATCCGCGCAAGATGGCCGTGCATGGCGTCGACGTCTCCCGCTGGCAGGCCGACATCGACTGGGCCAAGCTGCGCACGCAAGGCGCCAATTTCGCCTTCATCAAGGCGACCGATGGCGGCGACCATCTCGACCCTATGTTCAAGAAGAACTGGCGTGCCGCCAAGGCGGCCGGCATGCGCCGCGGCGCCTATCACTTCTTCTACTGGTGCCGCACCGCCGGCGAACAGGCCGACTGGTTCATCCGCAACGTTCCGCGTGAACCGGGCGCGCTGCCGCCTGTGATCGACGTCGAATATAACGGCGAATCCAGCTGCAAGCGCCGCCTGTCACCCGAGCGCGTGCGCGAAAAGATGCAGGTGTTCATGGACAAGCTGGAGGCCCATTACGGCCAGCGTCCGATCATCTACACGGCGCCGGACTTCTACGCCGACAACCTGCAGGGCGCTTTCAAGAACTATCCGTTCTGGCTGCGTGCCGTCGCCCAGCACCCGTCGATTGTCTACCCGAACCGCAAATGGCTGTTCTGGCAGTATTCCGGTTCCGGCCTTTCGCAGGGCGTCGATGGCAAGATCGACCTCAACGTCTTCCACGGCAGCGAGGACCAGTGGCACGACTGGCTGGAGGCACGGGCGAACTGAGCCGGCGGGCACGCCTCTCGTTTCTCTGACCTAACCTTACGCCTTCTCAACCCGCGCGGGCCACCTTCGGCCCGCCGTGGTTGATACGGTCGAGGAACCGCCGATAGCCGGGATGGTCGCGCAACAGGCGACGGCCGAGACCGGCAAGAAAATCGACGTCCTTCTCCTTGAGGCTCAGCCGATTGTGCAGCCCGAGGATCCGCTGCACCAGCGCCGGATCGGAGACATCCGACAGCGCCAGCCTGACGATATCGACATCGAGGTCGCCGCAGCCACGCTTGCCGCCGCCACTGCCGCACCGCCATCTCACGAATTTCTCCCGCCAGGCCGGCAGATGATCGCGCAGCGCGTCGAAGCTCTGGAGATTGGGAATGTTGATCATCGCGTCGATGGCGGCGACGATCGCATCGAGAGCCCTGGGGCTGTCGACATTTTTCGAGATGTCCCCGCCGATCCGCGTGGAGGCGTCGACGACGATGACCACCAGATGCCTGAGACGCAAGGCGCGCTCCACCGGGATGGGCTCCGGGGCAGGCCGGCCCATCAGGTGCAGCACGCTTTGCGTTCCGACGCCATCGACCAGACCGCCATCGTAGAGCTTCAAATAGTTGAGATCCTTTGCCGTTTCGTAGCGCCTGAGGGAATCGGCGTATTCGCGCGCAACGAGCGAGCCCGGCGCCCGAGGCCCTGTCTTCGGTGTTTTCGCCTCCGGTAGCGCCTCGCAACCGCTTCGGAAATTTTGCAAGGTCAGCGGCGCGAAAACGACCGGGACGGCGGCCGAGGCCGCGACCGCATAGGCAAGCGGATAGTCGTCGTAGCTGCTGCAGATGGCGGTGAACGAGGAGCGGTCGAAGATGAACGGTGTACGGTTGTAGAGATCGGTCGCGTGGATCACCAAGCGCGGCTGACCAGGGCGACGCTCGAGGCTGCCGAGCGTCGCGCCCTCGAACAGGTTGGCATCGAGCCAGGCTGGGAACCCGGTGCGATCGTTCACGCCGCCGCGATAACCGCGCAGAATATTGGGCGGTGAAAACGACGTCCTGAGCGAGGCCTCGACATCGCGCCCGAGAAAGCGCTTGCGAAAATCCTCAAGGCCCGCGCGGCCGTTCAAGGCAAAGTACGAGGCGAGCACAGCACCACCGGAGACGCCGGCAACAACGGCGACATCGTCGGCGAGCCGACGCCCTCGCCCGCCCGGGGACGGCGCCTCGGCCAGCGCCGACAGGACGCCGTAGCCGAAGGCAGCAGAACGGGCGCCGCCACCGGAGAAGGCAAGGATGATACCGGTATCGCTCACATCCGGCGTCGACTGCGCAAGCGGCACGGCACCCGTTGTCAGTTCAAGTCGCCTGTTGGTGGGCGTCACGTCCGGGCCGGCGCAGCCGGCTGCGGCAAAGGCGAGCGCCAGGGTACCGTGGCGCAGGAACCGATTTACGCGTGCAAGCGCAACCGGGCGGGCCACGCGGTAACCAGCCGGCCTTTGCCTGCGTTGCCTGATTGTAATCGACGTCCGTTTGTTGAGTGTCATGCGCCGTGATCCGGGTTGGCTTTGCCCGCGAGACCTGTCTTTCCAGGTGTCACTGGCGCGCAAGCCTAAGGATCAAGATTGAGCCTGCATGTCATGCAGGGCGCTCGCAACGAATGATTGTGCGGCGACAAAAATCGGGATTACCTTGCGGCGGGATGACAGGTTCCCTCAATGAAGCGGCACTAAGGTCGCGCGCGTAGGCACATTGCACGGGGTAAAGCGCATTCATGCGGGTCTTGCTGGTCGAAGATGAGAAGGAACTGGCGGGGGCGCTGAAGGCCGCATTGAGCCATCACCGGATGATTGCCGATCATGCGCGCGATCTCGCCGAAGCCGCGCTGATCCTGAATGATGCCGTCTATGACGTGGTCGTGCTCGATCGCAAGCTGCCCGATGGCGACGGGCTTTCGCTCATCCCCGTGATACGGGCGCGCGGCAACACCGTGCCGGTGCTGATGCTGACGGCGCTCGACGACCTCGCCGACCGGGTCGCCGGGCTCGATGGCGGTGCCGACGACTACATTGGCAAGCCCTTCGCCTTCGAGGAACTGCTGGCGCGGCTGCGGGCGCTGGCCCGTCGCCCGGTTCCGGTGCAATCCGATGTCGTCACCGTCGGGCGTCTCTCCTTCGATCTCGCCCATTGCGAGGCGAGCGTGGCCGGCACACCGCTGAAGATGCCGCGGCGCGAGCTTCTGGTGCTCGAGACGCTGACCCGCCGCATGGGGCGCATGGTGCTGCGCGCCGCCCTGATGGAGGCGGTCTTCGGCCTCGACGACGAAATCCAGTCCAATGCGCTCGACACCCATATCTCGCGCGTGCGCCGCAAGTTGGCAGACGCCGACGCCGGCGTGACCATCAACGGCATCCGCGGCGTCGGCTATCTGCTACGGGAAGACCAATGAGCGTCCGCGCTTCCCATTCCTTCAAGTGGCGGCTGGTCGGCTGGCTCGTGCTGTTCGAAACGGCGGCGATCCTCATCGTCATCGCCATTGCGGTCGGCCTGCTCTGGGTGACCGGCTATCTCATCGACGGCTACGAGAACGGCAATGTCGACGTCTTGAAGGATGCGATCACCCGCAAAGCCGATGGCGGGCTCGAACTTCAGGAAACGCCCGAGCTACAGCGACTGCGCCAGCAGGCTGGAAAGATCTGGTTCATCGTCCGCGACAAGCAAGGGCACAGCCTCGCGGAGGGCACGGTGCCGGAAGAATTCGCCTTTGCGGTCGCCGGACTCGAGCGCATGAACGACGCCCGCTTCCGGCGCTCCCCCGACAAGAACGCCCGTCCGGAGGCGGTGGTCAAATGGCTCGAGTCGCCGGCCGGCATGGTCCAGATCTTCAGCGGCACGGAGGGACAATTGACCCTCGGCCGTCTGTTGCTCACAACCACCGGCGCCTTCCTCACCATCTTCGTGCCGATGCTGCTGCTGCTCGCCTTTGCGACCGTGGTGGTCACGCCGATCGTCGTTAGAAGGATGCTTTCTGGCCTGTCGCACGCGGCCGCGCATGCCGCCCACATCGAATATGACCAGCGCGGCATCCAGATGCCGGTGACGGGCGTTCCCAACGAGTTCCTGCCACTAGTGACGGCAGTCAACGATGCGCTGACGCGGCTTGACGACGGCTATACGAGGCACAAGCGCTTCCTGGCTCAGGCCGCCCACGAACTGCGCACGCCGGTCGCGATCCTCGGCGCCCGCATCGCCTCGCTACCGCCGGGTCCGGACAAGACGCGGCTCAACGAGGACGTGACGCGCCTTTCCATTCTGGCGGGCCAGCTTCTCGACCTCGAACGGCTCGACGCCGAGAACGACGAGTTCAGGCCGGTCGATCTTGCGGCATTGGCCGAGCGGGTGATCGTCGCGCTCGCACCGCTCGGCTTCGGCGCCGGCTACGAGATGAGTTTCGAGGCGGATCAACGACCGGTGATGATTTCCGGCGATGAGGCGTCGCTGGAACGGGCGCTCACCAATCTCGTGCAGAACGCCATCGATCACGGCGGAAGGCGTGGCACCATCATGGTGAAGGTGGATCCGCTGGGCGCGATCGATGTCTGCGACGACGGCGACGGCATTCCGCGCAGCGAAACCGACCGGATCTTCGAGCCGTTCCAGCGCCTGCGCAAGGACGGCAAGGGCGCGGGGCTTGGCCTCAACCTCGTGCAGAAGATCGTGCACCTGCATGGCGGCTACGTCGACGTCGCCCGCTCGGCGTCCGGCGGCGCCTGCATGCGCATCGTGCTGCCGCTGTCGGCAGCCAAGACAGCCTGAAACGAACAAGCCCCGGAACCTACGCTGCTTTCCCTTGAATCGGCTAGGACATGGGGGAAGAGGGCATGAAGTTCCGGGGCTCGACGCGGCCTGACCGGGAGAAAAAATCAGGCTGCTTGGACCTTTTTCGACACCCGCGCCCATTCCGGGATCCAGTCGCGATGAGCGATGAGCAGGTCGTCGACGAGCGACCAGATCTGGTCGAGGTCGAGCTCGGCCGCCGTATGCGGATCCATCATCGCCGCATGGTAGAGATGCTCACGGTTTTCCGTCATCAGCGCCTCAACCGTCAGCTCCTGGACGTTGATGTTGGTGCGGATCAATGCGGTCAGCTGCGGCGGCAGATTACCAATGAAAGTCGGCTGGATCCCGGACGCGTCGACGAGGCAGGGAACTTCCGCCGCGCAGTTCTCGGGCAGCGAGGTGATGCAGCCGTTGTTCCTGAGGTTGCCGTAGATGACGGAGGGTTCGCCGGTCCAGACCGAGTTCATGATCGAGGAAGCGTATTCGTGGCTCTCGGCCACCTCGATCGTCTCGGCCTCCTTGAAGGCGGCCGCCTGCCCCTTCCAACGCTCGATCTGCTCGACGCAGCGCTTCGGGTACTCGTCGAGCGGGATGCCGAACTTCTCGATCAGGTCGGGACGGCCGTCCTTGATGAAATAGGGCGTGTACTCGGCGAAGTGCTCAGAGCTTTCGGTGACGAAGTAACCGAGCCGCGTCAGCATTTCGTACCGCACCTTGTTGGGGCAGCGCGGGTTCCAATGGCTGGGCTTCGGGAAGCGGCCTTCGCGGTAGCCGCGCACCAGATCCGGATAGAGATCGCGGAAGCTGCCATCGGCCTGTTTGTGCTCGAACTTGAGGAAGAAGGCCATGTGGTTGATGCCGGCGGCGCGGTAGCGGATCTCCGAAACCGGGATATCGAGATCGCGCGAAAGCTCGTAGGCCGTGCCCTGGACCGAATGGCAAAGGCCGACCTGGCGGATCGTCGGGAACTTCTCCGAGATCGCCCAGGTGTTGATCGCCATCGGGTTGACGTATTGCAAGAGGATCGCGTTCGGGCAGACCTGCAGCATGTCCTCGCAGATCTTCCAGAGATGCGGCACCGTTCGCAGGCCCCGCATGATGCCGCCGACGCCGAGCGTGTCGGCGATCGTCTGGCGCAGGCCGTATTTCTTCGGCACCTCGAAATCGGTGACCGTGCAGGGCTCAAAGCCGCCGATCTGGAAGGCGACGACGACGAAATCAGCCCCTTCGAGCGCTTGTCTCTGGTTCGAGTGGGTCTCGATCTTGGCCTTGACGCCGAGCGTGCGCACCAGCTTGCCGGCGACGATCTCGCTTTCGCCGAGGCGCTCAGGGTTGACATCCATCAGCGCGATCGTTGCGGCCGACAGCGCCGGGCGCTGCAGCACGTCGCCGATGATGTTCTTCATGAAGACGGTGGAGCCGGCGCCGATGAAGGTGATCTTGGGTTGTCTGGTCATGGATTGCCTCTGCTTTCTAGCGGTCATGCTGCCACATCGAAGGCGGCTCTCACGAGCCTTTCGGTGTAGGCGGTCTTGGGATTGGACAGAATTTCGCTCACCGGCCCTTCCTCGACGATTTTGCCGTGCTGCATCACCACCACCCGGTGGCAGAGCGCGCGCACGACCTTGAGGTCGTGGGAAATGAAGAGGTAGCTCAGGCCCCGCTCGTCCTGCAGCTTGCGCAAGAGTTCGATGATCTGGGCCTGGACAGAAAGATCGAGCGCCGAGGTCGGCTCGTCGAGCAGGATGAATTCCGGCTCGAGTGCGATGGCCCGGGCGATGGCGATGCGCTGGCGCTGACCACCGGAGAATTCGTGCGGAAAGCGCGACAGGATGTTGCCGGGCATGCCGGCGGCGGTGAGCGCGTCCACGACCCGGTCGAGCCGCTCCTTGCGGTTCGCGCCGATGCCGTTGACGACCAGGCCCTCCTCGATGATCTGGCCGATCGACATGCGCGGGTTGAGCGACGCGAAAGGATCCTGGAAGACGATCTGGATGCGCGAGCGCAAAGGCCGCATCTGGGTACGGTCTTTGTCGTGGATCGGGATGCCGTCGAAGTAGACTTCGCCGCCATCGGCGTTGAGAAGGCGGATCAGCGCCTGGCCGAAGGTCGTCTTGCCGGAGCCGGATTCGCCGACGAGCCCCAACGTCTCATGCTTGCGCAGGTTGAGGCTGAGCCTGTCGACGGCGACCAACTCAGAAAACTGCGAGCGGAACAGGCCGCCCTTCTTCAGCATGAAGGAGACCTTCACGTCCCGCCCCTCGAGCACGATCGGCGCATTGTCCGGCAACGGCTTGGCGGCGCCGGAAGGCTCCGACGAGAGCAGCCTTTTGGTATAGGGATGCAAGGGATTGGCGAAGAGATCAGCCGTGGTGTTGTGCTCCTTCACCTCGCCATATTGCATGACATAGACATAGTCCGAGAACTGCCGCACCACCGTCAGGTCGTGGGTGATCAGGATCACCGCCATGCCGAGCTCGCGCTGCAGGTCGCGGATCAGGTTGAGGATCTGCGCCTGCACGGTGACGTCGAGCGCCGTCGTCGGCTCGTCGGCGATCAGCACATCCGGATCGTTGGCGAGCGCCATGGCAATCATCACCCGCTGACGCTGGCCGCCGGAGAGCTGGTGCGGATACTGTTTGATGCGAAGCTCCGGGTCCGGGATCTTCACGTGACGCAGCAGTTCGAGCGCGCGCTCGGTTGCCGCACGGCGGCTCATCCGGCGATGCGCCCGGATCGCCTCGATGATCTGCGTGCCGACCGTATAGACCGGGTTCAGCGAACTCATCGGCTCCTGGAAGATCATCGCCAGGCGATTGCCGCGCAAGGCGCGGCGTTCTCGCGGCGAGAATTTCAGCACGTCCTTGCCGTCATACTCGATGCGCGATTGGGCGGCGATCGTCGCGCGCTTGGAGAGCAACCCCATGACGCTGCGCGCCGTCACCGACTTGCCCGAGCCGGACTCGCCGACGATGGCGATGGTCTCGCCGCGGTAGAGTTGGAAGGACACGTCCTTCACCGCGTCTACCGTGCCATGCTCGACCTTGAAACGAACCGCGACATTGCGAGCGTCGATGACCGGCCGGCCATCCCGTTCGGCAAGGTCCCTGCGCGCGGAAGGCGCGGCGGTGAGGACGTCGATTGCTTCAGACATGATGCGTCCTCCTCAATAGGGATCGATAGCGTCGCGCAGGCCGTCGCCAAGGGCATTGAAGGCGAAGACCGTGACAAGCACGAAGGCGACGGGCGACAGGATCCACGGATAGGATCCGATGACGGAATAGGTGGAGGTGTCCTGCAACATCAGCCCCCAGGAAATGAGCGGCGGCTTGACCGCAAAGCCGAGGAAGCCGAGGAAGGATTCAAGCAGCACCACCTGCGGGATCGACAGTGTGACGGCGACGATCACGTGGCTCATCACGTTCGGCAGGATGTGCTGGAAGATGATGCGCCGGTCACTGGCACCGACGGCGATCGCCGCCCGCACATAGTCGATGCGGGCAAGAGCCAGCGTCTTGCCGCGCACCTCTCGCGACATCTGCGCCCAGCCGAGCGCCGACATGACGATGATGACGAAGGCGAGGAAGACGTTGGTCGGCGCCGTCACCGGGATCAGCGAGGTCAGCGCCAGGTAGAGCGGCAGTTGCGGGAAGGCGAGCACCAGCTCGACGAAGCGCTGCGTCCAGACATCGAAGCGGCCGCCGAAATAACCGGACGCCATGCCGACGGTGGTGCCGACAACGGTGACGATCGAGACGACGATCAGCGCGATCATCAGCGAGATGCGCGATCCGACGAGAATGCGCGACAGCACATCACGGCCGAACTTGTCGGTGCCGAGCAGATGCACCGGCGAACCATCGACCGCGCCGAAGAAATGCCGCTCGGCCGGGATCAGGCCGAAAAGGCGGTAGGGCGCGCCCTTGACGAAGAAGCCGAGGATCTGCGGGTTGTCGTAGTCCGGGCCGATGATCGGCTGGAAGGTGATCGGGTCAAGCTCGGTGCCTTCACTGAGCGGGTAGCTGCGCGGCGAGAAGACGAAATTGCCGTCCTTGTCGGCAAAGCTGATCGCCTGCGGTGGCGCAAAGGCGACACCCGTCGCCTTCGGGTCGACCGGCGACAGGAAGTCGGCGAAGACCGCCATGAAGATCAGCAGGCCGACGAGGACGAGGCCGAGCATGCCGGTCCAGGACCGCTTCAGCCGGCGCCAGACGAGCGCCTGGTAGCTTTCGTTGTGATGTTCCTGCCGGGGTTCGGCGGCGAGCGGAAGAGTTGTTTGCATCTCGACGGTCATGCGTGGGCTCCTCCGAGACGCACGCGCGGATCGAGCGCGGCCAGCAGCATGTCGGCGATGATGTTGCCGAGGATGAGGGTTGCCGACAGAACCAGCATGAAGGTGGCGGTGACATAGACGTCGCCCACCCACATCGAGCCGACGATGGCCGGGCCGACGGTCGGCAGCGCGAAGATAATCGCCGTCTCGATCTCGCCCGTCAGCATGTAGGGCAGTACGACGCCCTGGTACATGATCAGCGGATGCAGGGCGTTCGGAACGGCATGGCGCATGACGACGGCGCCTTCGCTCAAACCCTTCGCCCGGGCGGTTTCGACATACTGGGCGTTGAGCGTGTCGAGCAGATTTCCGCGCATCACCCGCATGTTGTAGGCGAGGCCGCCGAAGGTGGCGATCGCCACGACCGGCCAGACATGTTTGACGAGGTTGACGAACTTGTCCCAGGACCAGGGCGCACCACCGTAGCGGGCCGAGTGGAACGAGTTGATTTCGCTGACATTGAAATGGAAGACGAGGATGTAGACGATGATCAGCGCCATCAGGAAGCGCGGCACCGTCATGCCGAGGAAGGCCACCGTCGAAAGCAGGCTGTCGATCCAGGAATATTGCCGGGTCGCGGCGATGATGCCGAAGGAAATGCCGATGATCGACGCGAGGATATGGCAGACGAGTGCCAGCGCCAGCGTGCGCGGCAGGCGTTCGCCGACGACATCGGCAACCGGCTTGTTGTAATAGAGGCTGTGGCCGAAATCGCCACGCGTCAGGATGCCGGTCATCCAGTTGACGTATTGCACCGGCAGCGGCTTATCGAGGCCATGCTCCTTGCGGTAGGCCTGCGCCTGGGCTTCGGCCTCCTCGTAGGACGCACCACCCTGGTTGATCAGCTGCGAACGAATGTAATCGCTATAGTCTCCGGGCGGCGCCTGGATGATGGCGAAGGTCGCCACGCTCAAGACAAGCAGCACCGGAATGGCAGAGGCGAGGCGGACAAGCAGAAACCTGAACATGCCGTTTCCTTCTGTCGTTGGGGTGATCGAGCGCTCCTCCGGCCGGTAGCCGGAGGAGCGGTTGCGTTAGTTGCTCAAGCCCTTGTCGCCGGGCTTGCCCGGAAGCTGTTCGGCAAAGAGCTCGAAATCACCCTGCTTGTCCGAGGGGACAAAGAGGCGCTCGCGCATGATCGTGTCTTCGGCCCAGTTGAACATGAAGATCGGCGCGCCCGTCGGCACGTTGGCGAAGCGCTTGTTGATGATCAGCGCGCCCGGATATTCGGTGAGGCCCACCGTATCGAGATGCGTCGTCGCGACCTTCTGGTACTGCTTCATCAACTCCGCGCGCTCGGCATTGTCGTTCGTGGCGATGAACTTGTTGATGATGTCGACGAGTTCCTGTTCGAAGGGCATCAGGTCAAGCTGACCGCCCTCCGGTGCGCGGTGGTGCCAGCTGGTGCGCGGGCCGGCGGCCGCGAGCTGCGGCGTGTTCTGCACGACGGAGGCATATTCGGCCGCGTTGCGGTGAACCATCCAGTCGAACTTGCCGGCATAGTTGGTTGCGTCCCGCTGCTTGCCGTCGAGCGAGTTCAGGACCACGCGGAGGCCGAGCTTTTCCATCTGGCCGATCAGGCCTTCGGCGAGGTTGCGGTCGGTCGCATAGCTGTTGTCGATCAGAAGCACGATCTCCACGTCCTTGCCGCCGGCCTTATCAGCCGGGAAGTTGACGAAGCCGTTGCCGTCGGTGTCCTTCAGGCCAGCTTTCTCAAGCAGAGCCTTCGCGCCATCAAGATCGAAGGGATAGTAGACGGTCGACTCCCGGTCGTAGAAGCTGGTGCCGGAGGAAAGCCCGCCGGGATAGATCGCGGTGAAGGGGCCCTTCACCAGCGCCTCGCCGAGCTTCTTGCGATCGACCGCCATGGTGACGGCCTTGCGGAAATCCTCGTTGCGGTTGAGCTCACGCACGGCCTGGGCGCGTTCGTCCGGTTCCCCCCAGCCGTTGGCCGAGAAGTTCATGTGCAGATTGTAACCGATTAGGCGCGGGCCGAAGGCAAGCCGAGCGGGAGCTGTGTCCTGCGCAGCGCGCTTCAACGACTCGACGAAGTTTTCCGGCTGCTCCAGGTTGGAAAGATCGGCGGAGCCGGCAATTGCCTGTACGTCGCGATCGGCCCAGGTCGAGAGCTTGTAGTGCAGCTCGTTGATATAGGGCAGCTGGTTGCCCGCCTCGTCGACCTTCCAATAGTACGGATTGCGCCTGAGCACGATGATATCGTCGGGACGATAGGCGACCGGAACCCAGGCGCCCATGACCGGGATGTTCATGTATTCCGGCGGGAAGGCATTCTTGTACTGGTCGTAGGTGGTGCCGGCGTATTTCGGATGCTTGGCTTTCAAAACATGCGACGGGCCGGGGCAGAAGGTGCCATAGGCCATGGCATAGAGATGCTGGCGCGGGAACGCCTCCTTGAACGTCCATTCGACCGTATACTGGTCGATTTTCTTCAGCGTCGTGCCGGCGCCGAAGGTCTCGGGCGTCGCACCGTTCAACGGCGTCACGCTCGGGTCGAGCACGTTGTCTTCCCAGTAGAACATCACGTCGTCGGCGTCGAAAAGATCGCCGTCCGACCACTTGGCGCCCTCGACCAGATGCATCGTCAGCTTATGACCATCGGCGGACCAGTCCCAACTCCTGGCAAGGTTCGGCAGCGGCTCGACGTCCTTGGCTTCCACCTGGAAGAGCGGTGCCGTGCGCGTCAGGCATTCGGACATGCCGATATCGATGCCGCCCCAGCCCTGGCTCTGGCCGGCCGAGTAGTTCCAGCCTTCCGGCCGACCGCCGATCACGTGACGCAGCGTGTCGCCGTAGACGCCGACGCCGTCGGGCATGTTGCCGGTCTTGAAGACCATCGGCTCCTTCGGCAGGCGCTCGGCGACCGGCGGCAGCTTGCCGGTCTTGACGTATTTCTCGGTAACCCAGGCTGGTTCCTTGTATTCCGGCAGCGCCTTGAATTCGGCGATTGAGTCGCGCGGCACATAGGTGATCTTGCCCTCGGCCGGGAATGCCGGCTGCTGCGGCACGACGGTGGGCTCGGAGGCGGCCGCCTCCAAGGCAAAGGCCGAGATGCCGACAAGCAGCAGGCTCGCCATTTTCGTCAGTCTGTGGCTGGTCATTGGCTCAGATTCTCCCTCTTTCGCCGCGCCGGAACGCGGCCTCCTCCTTGAAAAGTCTGCAGTTCAGGCAGCGCTGCTTGCGTCTCCTCACGCAAGCAGCATTGCAATCGATCAGCCGGCGGCGCGGACCTGGCGCTCGGCGCGCAACTCGTCGAGCGAGCGCACCTGACGCCGCGCGGCGCCGTTCCACTCGCGGGTCTTGACGGTGGCGCGGCCAAGCCGCTCCTTCGCACCGTCGATCGCGTGGGCGTATTGCGGCAACCACTGGCTTTGCGCGACCACCATCTCGTCGACCATCTGCCAGACCTCGTCCGGCGTGCAGATCGCGCCGACCAGCGGATCGTGCAGCATCGCCAGCTTCAGAAGATCGAGATCGCCGGTCACGGCTGCATGGACCGACATGCGCTGGACGTTGATCGAGGAAAGGCAGGTAGCAGCACAGGCCTCAGGAAGGGTGATGCCCGAGACCATGTTGATGCCGAAACGATCGACGAAACCGGGGGATTCGATGATCGCGTCAGCGGGCAGGTTGGTGATCACACCATTGTTCTTGACGTTGAAGTGACCGCGATAGACCCGGCCTGTTTCCAGGGCCTCGAGAATATGGCTTGCATGCTCGTTCGAGCGCTTGGCGTGATCGAGCGGTTTTCCGGCCGCTTCCAGGAACTGCGGAAACTCGGTTTCGAACCAGTTGCGCGTCTCGGTCGAATGGCGGAGATAGCCGCCGGTCTCGCCGTGGATCCAGTCCGACATGTCGATCCAGCGGGTAATTTCCTCCGGGCGCTTGCGATACCAGGGAAGATATTCGGAAAGATGGCCGTTGCTCTCGGTCGAATAGACGCCGAAACGCTTCAAGACGTCGATCCGGAGCTTCTCCTGCTTGGAGAACACCGGGTGCGCTTCGAAGGCCGAGACCAGTTCGTCCTTGCCGATGCTGCGGCCCTTGAGCCTGACATCGACGAACCAGGTCTGGTGATTGATGCCGGAGCAGATGTAATCAAGCTCGCCCTCGCCGGCGCCAAGGATTTCGGCAATCTGCTCGCCGCCGTGCTGGACACCGTGGCAGAGGCCGACCGTATCGACCTTGCCGTATTCGATCGCCGCCCAGGTGTTCATCGCCATCGGGTTGGCATAATTCAGGAACTTCGCGCCCGACTCGGCGACAGCGCGGATATCCTTGCAGAAGTCGAGGATGACGGGGATGTTGCGCTGGCCGTAGAGGATGCCGCCGGCGCAGATCGTATCGCCGACGCACTGGTCGACCCCGTATTTGAGCGGAATGCGGATGTCGTCGGCATAGGCTTCGAGGCCGCCGACGCGGACGCAGCTGATGATGTAGCGGGCGCCTTCCAGCGCCTTCAACCGGTCGGTGGTTGCCGTCACCTTCGTCGGCAGGCGGTTGACCTCGACGATCCGGTCGAGGATCGCCTTGATCATTTCCAGATTGCGGGCGCTGAGGTCGGTCAGCGCAACCTCGATGTCGCGCAATTCCGGCACGGCGAGAATGTCGGTGAACAGCTTCTTGGTGAAGCCGATGCTGCCGGCGCCGATGATGGCGATCTTGAACGTTGCCATGCCCTCACTCCTCATGAACTGCATGCATTTCTGACAAAGGGTAAAATCAATTCACGGTTTTTCACCGTCTTCGCACGCAACTTCGATGCATCCCCTCATTTCTTACGGGCCGAAAGCACTGCCTGTTGCGCTGTTGGCGGTCATTATGTGTATAATTACCGACCCCGCCAGAGCGGTATTGTGCTTTCATGGGTAATTTTATGCTGCAAGATTTGATCGACAACGGCCCGATTATGCGCACGGTTTCGCTGCCGCGGGGACGCCAGAGCCTGCATGCGATGCCGACCAGCACCGGCTATGAAATCCGCAACAATGCGACCTATGACTGGGACGGCAGAAAGCGCGGAAACACGCCCTTCACCGTGCTGCAGCACACGATCGCGGGTGCCGGAAACCTGCGTTACGAAAACCGCAGCTATCGGGTACGCGGAGGCGAGACGCTGCTGCTGCTGGTGCCGCACAATCATCGCTACTGGCTGGAAGATGGCGGGCGATGGGAGTTTTTCTGGATCTCGATGAACGGCGACGAGGCGCTGCGCATACATCGCGCCCTGCTTGCCGTCACCGGCCCGGTCTTGAAGCTGCAGCCGGAAACGATCGAACATCTGGCCGACTGCAGCCTGCGCCTGATCCGCGGCGGCGAGACGCCGGGCCGCGCCTCGGCGATTGCCTACGAGGCGGCGATGGCGCTCTACGACGACGTCTTCGGCTCCCATCCGGTGTTCAGTCATGAGCACAGGACGATGCACCGCGTCGTCGACCACATCATGAACAACCTGCAGAACCCGCTTCCGGTGGAGGAACTGGCACGCGTGTCGGGTCTGAGCCGGGCGCATTTCTCCCGCGTCTTTGCCGCCAGCGAAGGCATGGCGCCGGCCGAATATGTGCTGCAGAAGCGCTTGCAGCGCGCGGTCAAACTGCTGACGAAAACGGCAAGCCTGCCGGTCAAGGAAGTGGCGATCCTTTCAGGCTTCGAGGATCCCAACTACTTCGCCAAGGTGTTCCGTCGCTCCTTCGGGCTGAGCCCGACCGAATTCAGAACCACAGGCATGTATGCCAGCGTGCCGGCCGGCTCCGTGGAGCAACCGGTCGACACGGGGGAGGAAGCAACGGTGCTGTTGACGGGTTGAGGGCGACGGCGGTCAGCCGGCAAGCTGCTGGCGATAGGCCGACGCTCTCGGGAAAACCATGCCGAGGTCGGCATGCATGGCCCGCGCGATCACGCGGAAATCCCGCTCGCTGATGGAGAGATGGCCGATACGCAGCTTCTGGTCCCAGTTGCGGTTGCCTTCGGCAAATTCCAGACTGTCGAGCCAGGGGCGAACCGGGGCCTCCATGCTGTCGGCCCAGTCGATATCGCCGCGATGCGGCGCGACACCGCCCATGGCAAAGAAGTAGGGAGGACGCTCCTTGACGACGCCGATGGCGGCAAAACAGGCAAGCCCCGCCCGGCCGTTGAAGGCGGCGTTCGGCGCATAACCGATGAAGCCGTCACCCGCCTTCATGCGCGTCATCGCCTGGACGTTGCCGTAGCCGTAGCCAAAGCGAGAGAAACCATCTTCCGCAGCATGCTGCAGGTCGTCGCCGGAAACCGCGCCGATCCAGAAATTGCGCTCGCCCGACCTGTTTGCTGCACCCATCTGAAACATATCCTGCGCCGACATCTGCAATCCCTCGATCTCTTATCCTGCAACCACTTTACGCGCGACCCCTGCCAGATTCTGTCAGCATCGTTTTGACGACCCGGCATACCCGTCGAGCTGCGTTTCAGCCCTCTACGCTCCAGAAATCCGTAATCTCAGGGGAAAACGACGGCATGGCACTTTATCTCTTGAAGGAACACGCGCCCGCGGGAAGCGGCAAGCGTCGGGATTAATGGAGTAGTCGATTAATCAAATCGCAGTGCCAGCGATGTGTGCGACGACAATGGCGCAATGAAGGCGCCAAAAAGCAAAAGCGCCCGCAGGAGATGCAGGCGCTTGGCAATTCTTCAGTCTAAGTAGTTCGCCTTAGCGGGCGAAGGCCGTGCGTGCAACGCGGTCGATGTCGGCGCGTTCGATGCCGAGGTCGCGAAGTTCGCGGTTCGACATGCGGCCCAGTTCGGTGACCGTCTGACGGTACTTGCGCCAGTTGTTGATGGAGCGTGCGATGTTCATTTGATCCCCCTTTCAATGGGCTTTCGAAGCCTGGCTGCCAGTCAGTGGCGCCTCGTTCACTTCGATGAACACCTTATAGCTCAGGCTTTCCGTAGGTTGCAGCGCTCAAAACTCAGCGCTCCCATGTGGGAAATGCATGGGTCGGCAGAAAGCGCCGGGTCAGCCGCTGGTGCGGGCGGCCCGATTGCACAATCCTGTTTCCAAACACCGCTTTTATAACAATGCGCGTTGCAACCGCGCAGGGCCTTCAACAAAGTGCCGCTGAAGGCAAGCACACGTATTTGGATATACCCGCCACCATGCACCCATCATCACGGAAACGGTTGATCCCTGCGGCAGAGACAAGTATTTCTTTTGTCGACAAAGGAATCTGACATGACCGATATCGACACCGACAACAGCCCCATCCCTGAGCGCAAGCGCGGCTCCGGCGTCAAGATGGTCTATGATCTCTTGCGCGACGAGATCCTCGACCTGGTGCTGCCGCCAGGCAGCCCGATCGACGAAGTGCAGCTTGCCGAGCGGCTGAAGATGTCGCGCACGCCGATCCGCGAAGCGCTGGTGCGCCTTGCCGGCGAAGGACTGATCGACACGCTGCCGAACCGCTCGACGATGGTGGCGAACATCGACTTCCTCAATCTCAATCCGTTCTTCGACGCACTGGTGCTGATGTACCGCGTTACCACGCGGCTTGCGGCGCAGAACCATAGGCCGGAAGACCTGGCGATCATTCGCGGCTTCCACGAAGACTATGCGGCAGCCGTGCAGACGCGCGACGCGCTGACGATGATCGCCACCAACGCCGCCTTCCATGCGGCGATCGCGGAAAGCGGACGCAACCCTTACTTCACCAGCCTGTTCCGCCGGCTGCTCGACGAAGGGCGGCGTATCCTGCGTCTCTATTACCAGTCCTATGACGAGCAGTTCCCCCAGCGTTTCGTCGACGAGCACGCGGCCATGATCGCGGCGATCGCCGCGCGCGACGTCGAGGCTGCCGATCGGCTCGGCAAGGCGCATGCGGAGCAGATCGTCGAGCAGGTGCAGAAGCTTTTTGCCCGCAATAGCAAGCTCGACATCGCCCTGTAGCGGCTTTTGTATTTTTCTTGTCGACAAATAAAATACAAACGGCTATTGTCTAGATCAATGGCAGGGGCGTAGGTGCGCCGCTGCCCTGAAGACAAAGCCCGAGAGGAGTTTCAGATGAAGGCTCAGATTTTCACCGGCGTCATCCCGGCGCTGATGACCCCCTGCAAGGAAGACCGCACCCCCGATTTCGACGCGCTGGTGCGCAAGGGCAAGGAGCTGATCGCGCAAGGGATGTCCGCCGTCGTTTACTGCGGCTCGATGGGTGACTGGCCGCTCCTGACCGACGAACAGCGCATGGAAGGCGTCGAGCGCCTGGTCAAGGCCGGCATCCCGGTCATCGTCGGCACCGGCGCCGTCAACACCGCTTCGGCTGTCGCCCATGCCGCACACGCCGAGAAGGTTGGCGCCCAGGGCCTGATGGTCATCCCGCGCGTGCTTTCGCGTGGCTCGGTCGTCGCTGCCCAGAAGAACCACTTCAAGGCCATTCTCTCGGCTGCCCCGAGCCTGCCGGCTGTCATCTACAACAGCCCCTACTACGGTTTCGCCACCCGCGCCGACCTGTTCTTCGCGCTGCGCGCCGAACATCCGAACCTCGTCGGCTTCAAGGAATTCGGAGGCGCTGCCGACATGCGCTATGCGGCCGAGAACATCACCAGCCGTGACGATGGCGTCTCGCTGATGATCGGCGTCGACACGGCCGTGTTCCATGGCTTCGTCAACTGCGGTGCAACCGGTGCGATCACCGGCATCGGCTGCGTCCTGCCGAAGGAAGTCATCCACATGTGCAACCTGTCGCGTGCCGCCGCCGAAGGCGACGTCGACGCCCGTCTGCGCGCCCTGGAACTGGAACAGGCGCTCGCCGTTCTCTCGTCCTTCGACGAAGGCCCGGACCTCGTTCTCTACTTCAAGCACATGATGGTGCTGAAGGGCGACAAGGAATACACGCTGCACTTCAACGAGAGCGACGTTCTCTCCGACAGCCAGCGCGGCTACGTCGAAGCCCAGTTCAAGCTGTTCAACAGCTGGTACGGCGAGTGGAGCAAGCTCCCGGGCGCCGTCCAGAAGTACAAGGCCTGATTATCAATATCGGCCCGTAAAACGAGAAAGGCTCTCCTGTTGGAGGGCCTTTTTGTGTCGCCCCGTTCAAGACCGCAAGCCGCGTTTGCATCGCAAGCACCAGCCAAGATTTCCCTCATTCCTGTGCCTGTCACAGGGTTCCAGCAGGTGAAAGAGTCCTTAGACCTGATGGACGTCGGGTCACTGGATCCCGGCACGAGCGCGGGGATGAAAAGGGTGAGCAGGTGCGCCTCTCGAAGAAAAGGCCCTCCGGTTGGGAGGGCCTTCTTTTATCGACGGCGAGGACGGCGCAGCGAAGAAGCCGCGGAAAGGTTAGCCGCCGCTTACGCGACGGCATCCAATCCGAGAGCCAGCAACCGGTCGAGCTGCTCCATTTCGGCCGCATTAAGTACAACACCTTCGGCCTCCGATTTGGCGCGGGCCACGAAGCGGCGCTGCGACGGCAGGCGGGCGCCCTGGCCGACAATCGCTTCGAACAGCACTTCCGCGCGGGCGAAAGGATCGCCCGGACGGCCGGCGGCAAACTTCTCCGGCGAGAAGGCGACGATCAGTTCGCCGTGGAAGGGTGCGAGCGTCGTCGTGCCGAGATAGTCGAGCACTTCCGGGCTCGTCAGGTCGCCGATCATGATGCCGGCGAGAAGCTCGACCATCGTGCCGATCGCCGAACCCTTGTGGCCGCCGAAGGGGAGCATGGCGCCGGCAAGCGCTGCTTCCGGGTCGGTCGTCGGATTGCCCTCGGCGTCGATCGCCCAGCCCTCCGGCAACGGCTTGCCCGCACGGCGGTGCAGCTCGATCTCGCCGCGGGCGGCAACCGAAGTCGCGAAGTCGAAGACGTAGGGCGGCTTGTTCTCGCGCGGCCAGCCGAAGGCGAAGGGGTTGGTGCCGAGCAGCGGCTTGTTGCCGCCGGTCGGCGCAACGGTCGCATAGCTTGGGCACATGACGAGGCCGGCAAGTCCCTCGCCGGTCAGGCCTTCCACTTCCGGCCAGAGTGCCGAGAAATGGGTGCAATCATTGATGACGAGCGCGGCAATGCCGAGCGTACGAGCGCGTTCGGCCAGCGCCGGCAGGCCGAGTTCGAAGGCCGGATTGGCGAAACCGCCCTTGGCGTTGACCTTGACGATGGCCGAGCCTTCCTGCGCATCGAGCTCCGGAACGGCATCTGGCTTCACCTTGCCCGCCTTGACGGTGCGAAGCGCCCCTTCGATGCGGTAGATGCCGTGCGACTTGCAGGCATCGCGCTCGCCGGCGACGATCACCCGGGCCAGTGCACCGGCCTGAATGGCGTTGAGCCCCGCCTTCAGGAAGATCGCCTCGACGCGCTCGAAAAGTGCTGCCATCGTCAGGGTATTGGTTTCGCTCATCTCTCTCCCTCTCAAATGCTGCGCCTGATCCGGAAGGGCCAGTCAGGCGATTGATGTTCTGCATACATATAGTATACAAAGATCCGACAAGTGCAATTCAGCCATGATCCCCTCTGCCAGAAAAGGCAATCCGGGATCGAACGAAAGGATCGGCAGATGGCCTTCACCCCCAAAGGAAAACACCTTGTCGCCGGCGAATGGCTCGACGGCGCGGGTACCTTCGCATCCGCACCCGCCCACGGGCCGGTCCATCAGTTCGCCACCGGCACGGTAGAGCTGGTCAACCGCGCCGCCGAAGCGGCCGAAGAAGCGTTCCTGAGCTACGGCTATTCGACCCGCGCCGAGCGCGCCGCCTTCCTGCGTGCCATTGCCGACGAAATCGAAGCGCGCGCCGAAGCAATCACCGAGATCGGTACCCAGGAAACCGGCCTGCCGGAAGCCCGCCTGCAGGGCGAACGCGGCCGCACCACCGGCCAGCTCCGCCTTTTCGCCGATCACATCGAGAAGGGCGAATATCTCGACCGCCGTTTCGATGCGGCCCTGCCCGAGCGCCAGCCGGCGCCGCGCCCGGAAATCCGCCTCATCCAGCGCCCGATCGGCCCGGTCGCCGTCTTCGGCGCCTCGAACTTCCCGCTGGCCTTCTCGACCGCCGGCGGCGACACGGCTGCCGCCCTTGCCGCTGGCTGCCCCGTGGTCGTCAAGGGCCACTCGGCCCACCCGGGCACCGGTGAAATCGTCGCGCAGGCCGTCGAAGCCGCCATCCGCAAGACCGGCGTTCACCCGGGCGTCTTCTCGCTGATCCAGGGCGGCAACCGCCAGGTCGGCGAAGCGCTGGTGCAGCATCCGCTGATCAAGGCCGTCGGCTTTACCGGTTCGCTCGCCGGTGGCCGCGCGCTCTTCAATCTCTGCACTGCGCGTCCGGAGCCGATCCCGTTCTTCGGCGAGCTCGGCTCGGTCAACCCGATGTTCCTGCTGCCGGAAGCCCTGAAGGCACGCGCCGAAGGTCTCGGCCAGGGTTGGGCCGGTTCGTTGACCATGGGTGCCGGCCAGTTCTGCACCAACCCCGGTATCGCCGTGGTTGTCGAAGGCGCCGATGCCGACCGCTTCACCTCAGCTGCCGTCGAAGCGCTCGGCAAGGTCGCACCGCAGACAATGCTCACCGACGGCATCGCCAAGGCCTATCACGACGGTCAAGCGCGCTTTGAAAGCCGCAACACCGTGAAGCCGCTGCTGACAACCGAGTCTTCCGGCCGCTCGGTCTCGCCGAACCTGTTCGAGACATCTGGCGACCAGTTCCTTGCCGACCACGCGCTCGGCGAAGAGGTCTTCGGCCCGCTCGGCCTCGTCGTGCGCGTCGGTTCGACCGAAGAGATGGAACAGCTTGCCCGCGGTTTCGAGGGCCAGCTGACGACGACCATCCACATGGATGCGGCCGATCTCGAGACCGCCCGCCGGCTGCGCCCGATCCTCGAGCGCAAGGCCGGCCGCGTGCTCGTCAACGGTTTCCCGACCGGTGTCGAGGTGGTCGATTCGATGGTGCATGGCGGACCCTATCCGGCCTCGACCAACTTCGGCGCAACCAGCGTCGGCACGATGTCGATCCGCCGCTTCCTGCGTCCGGTCGCCTACCAGAACATGCCGGAAGGCCTGCTGCCCGAGGATTTCCAGGGTTAAGGCACAGGCAGACGCTGCGGGTGGCTTGCCGCCCGCGGTCCGCCGACACGACAGATCGCTTCGCAGGCATCCCATTTCGCGAAACAAATGGGATGCCTGCGCGCGTTCTGCGTTATGAACTTATACTTTTTGTATACTAATTGTATTTTTCTATTGATTTGTGCTCTCTAAAACGGAATAGTGCCTCAGCCGTCAAACGGCACTCATTTCAGGGAGAGAGAAAATGAAGACTTCGGTGCTCGCGCTCGGCCTCGTTGCGGCCGCTGCTCTGACCAGCCAGGCCCATGCCGACAAGCTGGATGACGTCATCGGCTCGGGTACGCTGCGTTGCGCAGTGGTGCTCGACTTCCCGCCGATGGGTTCTCGCGACGAGAACAACAACCCGATCGGTTTCGACGTCGACTACTGCAACGATCTCGCAAAGGCCCTCGGCGTCACCGCCGAAATCGTCGAGACCCCGTTCCCGGAGCGTATTCCCGCTCTGATGTCGGGCCGTGTCGACGTCGGCGTTGCCTCGACCTCGGACACGCTTGAGCGTGCCAAGACCGTCGGCATGACGATCCCCTACTTCGCCTTCGAAATGGCCGTGACCGCCAACGAAAAGTCGGGCGTCAAGTCCTTCGAAGACATGAAGGGCAAGACCGTCGGCGCGACCGCCGGCACGTTCGAGGCGATCGCGCTCGAAAAGCAGGTCAAGGAATGGGGTGCCGGCGAGTTCCGTCCGTACCAGACCCAGGCCGACGTCTTCCTCGCGCTCAGCCAGGGCCAGATCGACGCGACGGTTTCGACCTCGACGGTCGCCCAGGCCAACGTGAAGGGCGGCAAGTTCGCCGGCATCTCCGTCGTCGGCAAGGCTCCGTTCGACACCGACTACGTCGCGCTCTTCACCAACCGCGAAGAATACGGCTTCATCAACTTCCTCAACCTCTTCATCAACCAGCAGGTCCGCACCGGCCGCTACGCTGAACTTTACGAAAAGTGGGTCGGCGGCGAACTTCCGGACCTTACGGCTAAGGGCGTTTACCGCTAATATGCCGTTTATCTGGCGGCGCGAAGTTTAGCTTCGCGCCGCTATTCGTTTCCGAAGAGGTGAGACGAAACATGTTCAGCTATACCTTTCATTGGAACCAGGCGCTGAAAGCCCTGCCGCAGATGCTCGATGGAGCGCTGGTCACCTTGCAGGTGGCTCTGCTCTCGATGGTCATCGGCCTGGCACTGGCGCTGGCGCTCACAGCCTGCCGCCTGTCGGGCAATCGCATCCTCGGTGGCTTTGCCACCGCCTGGATCGAAATCGCCCGCAACACGCCGGCGCTGTTCCAGATCTACATGGCGCATTTCGGCCTCGGCAATTTCGGCATCCACTTGAGCCCGTACACGGCGCTGCTCGCGGGGATCGCCTTCAACAATGCCGGCTATCTCGCGGAAAACTTCCGCGGCGCGCTCAAGGCCATTCCGGACACCCAGACACGGGCCGGTCGTTCGCTCGGCATGACCCCGGTCCAGGCCTTCCGCTACATCGTCCTGCCGCAGATGCTGCGCATCGCCTTCCTGCCCGTCACCAACCAGATGGTCTGGGCAATCCTGATGACCTCACTTGGCGTTACCGTCGGCATGAACACCGACCTTGCCGGCATCACCCAGGAACTGAACGCGCGCTCGTTCCGCACCTTCGAATTCTTCGCGATCGCGGCGGTCATCTATTACCTGATCGCCAAAGCCGTGACCCTTGGCGCGCGCCTGCTCGCTGCGCGCATGTTCCGCTACTAAGGAGAGGTGAGAGATGTTCAATACCGCCCTCACCCTCGCTGATCTCGGCTTCCTGTTACAGGGCGCCCTGATGACGCTTGCGGTCACCGCCGTCTCCGTGACGGCCGGCACCGTGCTCGGCATCATCTTCGGCGTCGTGCGCAATCAGGTCGGCCCCTACTGGGCCATGCCGCTCACCTTCGTGCTCGATATCTTCCGTTCCGTGCCGCTCTTGATCCAGCTGGTGCTTGCCAACGCCTTCCAGGCGATCGCCAAGCTCGGCTGGGCGCCGTTCACGACCTCCTGCGTGGTGCTGTCGCTCTATACGGCCGCCTATTGTACCGAGATCGTTCGCGGCGGCATCTCGTCGGTACCGCCGACGACGCGCCGTGCCGCCCGCTCGCTCGGCATGACCTGGTGGCAGGACATGCGCTACATCGTGGCGCCGCTTGCGACCCGCGTTTCGCTTCCGTCCTGGATCGGCCTGACGCTCGGCGTCATGAAGGACTCGGCCCTCGTGCTCTGGCTCGGCCTGATCGAACTCTTGCGCGCCTCGCAGGTTCTCGTCACCCGCCTGCAGGAACCGCTGCTGATCCTTTTGATCTGCGGCGCCATCTACTTCCTCATCAGCTTCCCGATCGCCCGGCTCGGCGGTTACCTTGAAAAACGGTGGTCCAATGATTGAGATCCAGAACGTTCGCAAATCCTTCGGCTCGCTGGAGGTTCTCAAAGGCATCGACCTCACCGTCAACAAGGGCGAGGTGCTGACCATCATCGGCGGCTCCGGTTCCGGAAAATCGACGCTGCTCACCTGCATCAACGGTCTCGAGCCGATCGATTCCGGCCGCATCCTGGTCGACGGCACCGAGGTCCACGCGAAATCGACGAACCTCAACAAGCTGCGCAGCAAGCTCGGCATCGTCTTCCAGCAATTCAATGCTTTCCCGCACCTGACCGTGCTTGAAAACGTCACGCTGGCGCCGCGGAAGGTGCTCGGCCTTTCCAAGGAGAAAGCCGAGGAGATCGCCGTCAAGCAGCTCACCCACGTTGGTCTCGGTGAGAAGCTCGGCGTCTACCCGACCCGCATGTCGGGCGGCCAGCAGCAGCGCATGGCGATTGCCCGCGCGCTTGCCATGTCGCCGGAGTACATGCTGTTCGACGAAGTGACCTCGGCGCTCGACCCGCAGCTCGTCGGCGAAGTGCTCGACACGCTGCGCATGCTGGCCTCCGAAGGCATGACGATGATCTGCGTCACCCACGAGATGAAGTTTGCCCGCGAAGTCTCCGACCGCGTCGCCTTCTTCCACAAGGGCGTGATGGCGGAAATCGCCGCACCGGAGGCGCTCTTCGGCGCGCCGAAGGATCCGGAACTCCAGAAGTTCCTGGCAGCGACGCACTGAGCCAATCATGAAGAATGCAGTTCAGCCTGACGTCATCGTCATCGGCGCCGGCGTTGTCGGCCTTTCTGCGGCCATTGCCGCCCAGGCACGGGGACTTTCCGTCACCGTGCTCGACCGGGAAGGCCCGGCAGCAGGTGCCTCGGCGGGCAATGCCGGGGCCTTCGCCTTCACCGACATCCTGCCGCTCGCTTCGCCCGGCATCCTCAAGAAGGCGCCGAAGTGGCTGCTCGACCCGCTCGGCCCCTTGAGCGTACCGCCGGCCTATGCCGCGCAGATCGCGCCATGGATGTTCCGCTTCTGGCGCGCCTGCTCGGCAAGCCGTGTCGCCCATTCGACGACCGCGCAGACGGCAATGATGGATCTCTCCAAGGCGGAACTCGAACCGTTCCTGGCAGAGACCGGCACGCTGCCGATGCTGCGCAAGGAAGGCAATCTGCAGGTCTATGAAAGCGACGCCGAGTTGAAGGCCTCGCTTCCCGGCTGGACCGCGCGCGCCGAACACGGCATCGAATTTCGGCACATGGGCGCGGCCGAGATGGCCGAGATCCAGCCCGGTCTCGCATCGCGCTTCACCCATGGCACCTTTACCCCCGGCTGGTATTCGATCGCCGATCCCAAGCTCTACACGCTGGCGTTGGCAGACCATTTCCGCGCCAAGGGCGGCGTGATCGAGCGCGCCGAGGTCACGGCGCTGAAGCCTGTCGAAGGCGGCGTCGAACTGACGGCCGACGGCAAGACCCGGCGGACGGAGCAGGTCGTGCTTTCAGCCGGCGCGTTCTCGCACCAGGTCGCCCGCACGCTTGGCGAGCGCATCCCGCTCGAAACCGAGCGCGGCTACAATACCACCCTGCCGCAGGATGCCTTTGACCTGCGCACCCAGGTCACCTTCGGCGGCCACGGCTTCGTCGTGACGCGGCTTTCGACCGGCATCCGCGTCGGCGGTGCCGTCGAACTCGGCGGGCTGAAGTTGCCGCCGAACTTCCGCCGCTCGGAGGCCATGCTGAAGAAGGCGCAAACCTTCCTGCCCGGCTTCAAGACCGAGGGCGGCGTGCAATGGATGGGTTTCCGCCCGTCGCTGCCCGACAGCCTGCCGGCGATCGGCCGCGCCCGCGCCACAGGCCGCGTCGTCTACGCTTTCGGCCACGGCCATCTCGGTCTGACGCAATCGGCCGGCACCGCCCGGCTCGTTGCCGACCTGCTCACCGGCCGGCGGCCGGCGATCGACATCAGCTCCTTCTCGCCCCAACGTTTCTGACAGAGTTTAGACCATGGCCAACCACACCTTCTCCTGCATCGACGGCCACACCTGCGGCAATCCGGTCCGCCTCGTTTCCGGCGGTGGGCCGCGGCTCGAAGGCGCCAACATGCTGGAGAAGCGGGCGCATTTCCTGCGCGAGTTCGACTGGATCCGCACCGGCCTGATGTTTGAGCCGCGCGGCCACGACATGATGTCGGGCTCGATCCTCTATCCGCCGACCCGGCCGGACTGCGACGTGGCGGTGCTCTTCATCGAAACGTCGGGCTGCCTGCCGATGTGCGGTCACGGCACGATCGGCACCATTACCATGGCGATCGAAAACGGCCTGATCACCCCGCGCGAGCCGGGCAAGCTTTCGATCGACGCGCCGGCCGGCAAGGTCGACATCACCTATCGCCAGGAAGGCCGCTTCGTCGAAGAAGTGCGCCTCACCAACGTGCCGGGATTCCTCTACGCCGAGGGGCTGACGGCCGAGGTCGAGGGTCTCGGCGAGATCGTCGTCGACGTCGCCTACGGTGGCAACTTCTACGCCATCGTCGAGCCGCAGAAAAATTTCCGTGACATGGCCGACCACACCGCCGGCGAACTTGTCGGCTGGAGCCCGAAGCTGCGCGCGGCGCTCAACGCCAAATACGAGTTCGTGCATCCGGAGCACCCGGAAATTCAGGGCCTCAGCCACATCCAGTGGACCGGCAAACCGACAAACGCCGAGGCGCATGCGCGCAATGCCGTTTTCTACGGCGAAAAGGCGATCGACCGCTCGCCCTGCGGCACCGGCACGTCGGCGCGCATGGCCCAGCTTGCCGCCAAGGGCAAGCTCAAGCTCGGCGACGAGTTCGTGCACGAGTCGATCATCGGCTCGCTGTTCAAGGGCCGCGTCGAGGCGGCGACCAAGGTCGCCGACCGTGACGCCATCATTCCCTCGATCGCCGGCTGGGCCCGCATGACCGGCATCAACACGATCTTCATCGATGACCGCGACCCCTTTGCCCATGGATTTGTCGTAAAATGACCCAATCGATCTCCGCCCGCAGCATTCTTTCCGGCTCCGCCGATGGCCCCATCATCGCCACTGAGGAGGCGTTGAGTTTCTGGGGCGGGGTCGATCCGGCAACCGGCCGGGTGATCGACGTGCACCATCCGCTGCACGGCCTCTGTCTGACCGGCGGCATCCTGATGATGCCGTCGAGCCGCGGCTCCTGCACCGGTTCGGGCGTGCTGCTAGACATGGCCCTGACCGGCCGCGCGCCTGCGGCCCTTGTCTTCTCGGAAGCCGAGGACGTGCTGACGCTCGGCGCGCTGATCGCGGCCGAAATGTTCGGAAAATCCCTGCCGGTGCTTCGGCTTTCGCGCGACGCCTTCAAGGCGCTCTCGCAGGCAAAGACCGCGCGTATCAGCGATAAGGCAATCGAAGCCGATGGCTTGGCAATCCCGGTCGCTCCGCCGGCAACGACAGCGCTCGACCTCTCCGACGACGATCGCGCCATGCTCGACGGCCGTGACGGCATCGCGGTGCAACAGGCAATGCGCATCATCGCGGCGATGGCGGCGCAGCAGGGCGCGGAAAAGCTGATCGACGTGGTCCAGGGCCATATCGACGGCTGCATCTATGCGAGCCCCGCCAACCTCACCTTCGCCGAGAAGATGGCAGACATGGGCGCCAAGGTTCGGGTGCCGACGACGATGAACGCGATCTCCGTCGACCGCGCCAACTGGCAGGCACAGGGTGTACCGGAATCGTTCGGCGACCCGGCGGCCAGGCTTGCCGACGCCTATGTGCGCATGGGCTGCCGCCCCACCTTCACCTGCTCACCCTATCTGCTCGACAGCGCGCCGAAGTCCGGCGAAGCAATCGCCTGGGCGGAATCGAACGCCGTCATCTTCGCCAATACGGTGCTCGGCGCGCGCACGGCCAAACACCCTGATTTTCTCGACCTCTGCATCGCGCTGACCGGTCGCGCACCACTCTCGGGCGTCTATCTCGACGCGCCGCGCAAGGCGACGCGCGTCATCGACGTGGAGCTGCCTGACAATATCGACGATGCCTTCTGGCCGTTGATCGGCTATCTCGCCGGCAAGGCCGCGCCCGACCGCATTCCGCTGTTGCGCGGTCTCGCATCGGCACGCCCGTCGCGTGACGACCTCAAGGCGCTTTGCGCCGCCTTCGGCACCACGTCTGCATCCCCGATGCTGCATGTGGAGGGCGTGACCCCGGAAGCGGAAGGCGCCGCGGCTAAGGATGCCGACCGCACGACGATCACCCGCGCCGACATGGCCGGTGCCTGGTCGCTCCTGAACGACGGTCCGGAGGAGGTCGAACTCGTCGCCATCGGCAGCCCGCATGCGTCGCTCGAGGAATGCCGCGCGCTGGCCACGGCCTTCGACGGCCGCAAGCGCGACAGCAACGTCGCCGTCATCGTCACCGCCGGACGAGACGCGATTGCCGCCGCGCGCGACGAAGGTCTGCTTGCCCGCCTTGAAGAAAGCGGCATCCAGGTGCTGCCGGATCTTTGCTGGTGCTCGATTTCGGAGCCGGTGTTCCCGACGAAGACACGGGCACTGATGACCAATTCCGGCAAATATGCCCATTACGGCCCCGGTCTTTCCGGCCGCGCCGTGCGCTTCAGCAACCTTGCCGATTGCGTCGAGGCAGCGCTTACCGGACGTGTTCCGGCGCGCCTGCCGGCCTGGCTCGCCTAACGCCTTTCCCCCCTCGCTCAAGCGCCGCTGCGTGGCGGCGCTACCGAGCACGCCCATGCCGAAGCACGGGCCGCCATCGCGCCGCCGGTGTTGAAGACAACTTATCCATGGTTGCAGCGCCGGGCGTCGGCCATGTCGGGGCCGCCACCATGGGCGACGCGGCCCTGGCCACCCATGTTCGCCGCCTTGGCGACCCCGGCGGCGGCTGACGCAACCGAACGTGGCGCCGACACAGAAATGCCCGGTCAAGCGCGGCGCCAAGCGCGCTCGCGCCCGCCTTCAGCGCCGCGTGACCGCCGCTTCGATCAGGTTTTCGTGATGCCGCAGTCACGATTTTTCATTCATTGAAACAACCCCTTCGAGAATCACGAGAAAGCGAGTACTCTGAAGGAACATTGCGCATGGGACGCCGTTTATTCGAATGAGCGAGCCGATAAGCAGCGATCCCCGTCTCAGCCAGCGGCCGCGGGAGAGCATGATGCAAAAGAGCGAATGCGACGTTTTTGATCTCTTCTCGGAGATCTATACAAGTGCAGCGCAAGAAGAAATCAGCCTTCAAGAATACCTTCTGGCATGTCGTGACGACAAAAGCATGTATGCCACCGCGCAGGAGCGGATGGTTACAGCCATAGGTAATCCAACCCTCATCGATACCAGCGCGGACGAACGTCTCGGCCGCATCTTCTCAAACCGGACCGTCAAGATCTATCCATCCTTCGCCGACTTCTACGGCATGGAGGACACGATCGAGCGCATCGTCGGCTACTTCCGCTATGCAGCCCAAGGGCTGGAGGAGCGCAAGCAGATCCTCTACCTGCTCGGCCCGGTCGGCGGCGGCAAGTCTTCGCTCGCCGAGCGCCTGAAAAAACTGATGGAACTTCAGCCGATCTACACGCTGGCGGTCGGCGGCAAGGTCAGCCCGGTTTTTGAATCACCGCTCGGCCTGTTCCATCCCGACCGCATGGCCGATCTGCTCGAAGACAAATACGGCATCGGCCGACGCCGGCTGACCGGCCTCATCTCGCCCTGGGCGACGAAGCGGCTCGACGAAGTCGATGGCGACATCTCCAAGTTCAGCGTCGTCAAGCTGATGCCGTCGCGGCTGCGCCAGGTGGCGATCGCCAAGACCGAGCCCGGCGACGAGAACAATCAGGACGTTTCCTCGCTGGTCGGCAAGGTCGACATCCGCCAGCTCGAAAACTACAGCCAGGCCGATCCCGACGCCTACTCCTACAGCGGCGGGCTCAACCGCACGACGCAAGGCCTGCTCGAATTCGTCGAAATGTTCAAGGCGCCGATCAAGGTGCTGCATCCGCTTTTGACCGCCACCCAGGAAGGCAACTACAACGGCACCGAAAGCTTCGGTGGCTTCCCCTATCAGGGCATCGTCGTTGCGCATTCCAACGAGTCCGAGTGGCTGCAGTTCAAGAACAACAAGAACAACGAGGCCTTCCTCGACCGCATCCTCGTGGTCAAAGTACCTTACTGCCTTCGCGTCACCGAAGAGCGGCAGATCTACGAGAAGCTTTTGCGCGAAAGCGAACTGACCAAGAGCCCCTGCGCACCGGAAGTGCTGGAAAGCCTCAGCCGCTTCACCGTTTCCACCCGCCTTGCCCGTCACGAGAACTCGCCGCTCTATACCAAGATGCGGGTCTATGACGGCGAGAACCTGAAGGACACCGATCCCAAGGCGAAGTCCGTTCAGGAATATCGCGACGCCGCCGGCGTCGACGAGGGCATGACCGGCATCAGCACTCGCTTTGCCTTCAAGGTTCTGTCGGAAACCTTCAACTACGACACCAAGGAGGTCGCGGCCGATCCCGTGCACCTCATGTACATTCTGGAACAGGCCATCCGCCGCGAACAGTTCCCGAAGGAGACGGAAGCGAGCTACCTCGACTTCATCAAGTCCGAACTGGCATCGCGCTACGCCGAATTCATCGGCCACGAAATCCAGAAGGCCTATCTGGAAAGCTATAGCGAATACGGCCAGAACCTGTTCGACCGCTACATCGCCTATGCCGACGCCTGGCTCGAAGATCAGGACTTCAAGGATCCGGATACCGGACAGATTCTCAACCGGGAGATCCTCGACAGCGAGCTGTCGCAGATCGAAAAGCCGGCCGGCATCGCCAATCCCAAGGACTTCCGCAACGAGGTCGTCAAGTTCACCCTGCGCGCCCGCGCCAAGAACCATGGGAAGAATCCCTCCTGGACCAGCTACGAAAAGCTTCGCGACGTGATCGAGAAGCGCATGTTCGGCCAGGTCGAAGACCTGCTTCCGGTCATCAGCTTCGGCTCGAAGAAGGACAGCGCATCCGAAAAGCAACACGCCGAGTTCGTCCAACGCATGACGGAACGCGGCTACACGGAGCGTCAGGTCCGACGACTGGTCGACTGGTACATGCGGGTCAACAAGGCGGGCTGACGATGCCGAAACAGGGGATTGGGCCGAAGCAGGGGATTGGTATATGCCGAATTTCATCGACCGGCGGCTCAATCCGAAGGATAAGAGCCTCGGCAATCGACAGCGCTTTCTGAAGCGGGCCCGCGAAGAGCTCAAGCGGGTTATCAAGGATCAGGTCAAGTCGGACAGGATCATCGACGTCGACGCCGCCCATGGCGTGCCGATGCCGACCGATGGTGCCAGCGAGCCCACGTTCCAGCCGTCCCGCGGCTCCGGCGAACGCAACTACGTTCTTCCCGGCAACAAGGAGTTTTCGGCAGGCGACCGCCTGCCGAAACCGGAAGCGGGCGGCGGTGGCGGCGGCAAGGGCAAGCCCGGAACCGGCGAAAGCGACGATGATTTCCAGTTCATCCTGTCCCGCGAGGAAGTGCTGGACCTCTTTTTCGAGGATCTGGAGCTTCCTGACATGGTCAAGCTCAGCCTCAAGGAAACCGTCACCTTCAAGCCCCGCCGCGCCGGCTTCGCCACGGCGGGAACCCCGACGAACATCAATGTCGGGCGCACGATGCGCAACAGTTTCGGCCGACGCCTGGCGCTGCACCGGCCGAAGGAGAAGGAACTGACCGCGGTTACCGACGAGATCGCGCAACTGGAAGCGGAACCGGAGCCGACGGCGAAGAGCCGACAGAGGCTCAAGGAGCTGCGGGGCGAGCTGGAAAGGATCGAGAAGAAACGGCGGCGTATCCCTTACGTCGATCCGGTCGACATCCGCTTCAACCGCTTCGAGCAGCAGCCGCTGCCGAATGCCAACGCCGTGATGTTCTGCCTGATGGACGTCTCGGCCTCGATGGGCGAGCGCGAGAAGGACCTCGCAAAGCGCTTCTTCGTGCTTCTGCACCTGTTTTTGAAGCGGCGCTACGAACGCATCGACATCGTCTTCATCCGCCATACGGACGAGGCGCGCGAGGTCGACGAAGAGACCTTCTTCTACAGCACCCAGAGCGGCGGCACGATCGTATCGACCGCGCTCGAAGAGATGATCAGGATCGTCGAGGATCGCTATCCCTCGCAGATCTGGAACATCTATGCGGCCCAGGCGTCCGACGGCGACAACATCATCGGCGACAGCGAACACTGTGCAGCACTGCTCAGGGAAAAGCTGACGAAGCTCTGCCAGTACTATGCCTATGTCGAAATCATCGACGAGCGAGAGACGGAAATCTTCGGCTCGACGGACAACGGCACCGCGCTCTGGCGCGCCTATCGCACGGTGGACGGCGAGAAGTCGAATTTCCAGATGACCCGGATTGCCAAACCCGCCGACATCTACCCGGTCTTCCGCAGGCTTTTTGCCCGGCAGCCGGCCGTACGCACCCGGAAATGAGGGGGAGACCGGATGGCACGACGCACGACCTCAGGTCTCCTGTTCCAGGGTTCCGACTGGAATTTTGCGACGCTATCGCGTGCCTATGACGCGATCGAGCAGGTCGCGATCGAGGAAATGGGCCTCAGCGTCTACCCGAACCAGTTGGAGATCATCACTTCCGAACAGATGCTCGACGCCTATTCCTCCGTCGGCATGCCGCTCATGTACCAGCACTGGTCTTTCGGCAAGCGCTTTGCCTATGAGGAGCATCACTACCGCAAGGGCCACCGCGGTCTTGCCTATGAGCTGGTGATCAATTCCAATCCCTGCATCACCTATCTCATGGAAGAAAACACCATGGCGATGCAGGCGCTCGTGACCGCGCATGCCGCCTTCGGGCATAACCACTTCTTCAAGAACAACTATCTCTTCCGCCAGTGGACCGATGCCGGCGCGATCCTCAGCTACATGGATTTCGCCAAGAAATACGTGACCAAATGCGAGGAGCGCCACGGCACTGCCGCCGTCGAAGCGATCCTCGATTCCGCCCACGCACTGATGGACCAGGGCGTCTTCCGCTACCGCCGCCCGCCGCGCCTCTCCTCGGAGAAGGTGCGCGAGAGGGCGCGCGAACGGCTGGAATATGAGGAGCAGACCTATAGCGACCTCTGGCGAACGCTGCCGCAGGTCGCCGAGAACCGCGATCCGGCCGAGGCCGAGCGCGACGCCTCCGAGCGCAAAAAGGTGCTCAACCTGCCGGAAGAGAACCTGCTCTATTTCCTCGAAAAGCACAGCCTGATCCTGGAGCCCTGGCAGCGGGAACTGCTCAGGATCGTGCGCGTCATCGCGCAGTATTTTTCACCGCAGCGCCAGACGAAGGTCATGAACGAGGGCTGCGCCACCTTCGTGCATTACACCATCATCAACCGCCTCTACGACCAGGGCAGGATCGGCGAAGGCCATATGCTGGAGCTGTTGCAGAGCCATTCCAACGTCGTCTTCCAGCCGGATTTCGACGACCGCCGCTATCCCGGCATCAATCCTTACGCGCTCGGCTTTGCGATGATGCAGGACATCCAGCGGATTGCCACCGAGCCGACAGAGGAAGACCGCGACTGGTTCCCCTCCTTTGCCGGCAACGGCGACTGGATGGAAACGCTGCGTGACGCCTGGGCGAACCATCGCGACGAGTCCTTCATCCTGCAATATCTGAGCCCGGCGGTGATGCGCAAGTTCCGGCTGTTCCAGCTCTCCGACCGATCTTCGGACCGTTTCGTCGAGGTTGCCTCGATCCACAACGAGCGCGGCTATTCCGCGGTTCGTTCAGCGCTCGCCAACAGCTACGACGTTGCCGCCAACCAGCCGGACATCCAGGTGATGGACGTCGACCTGCTCGGCGATCGGCAATTGCGGCTGCAGCACAACGTCAAGCATGGCATCCTGCTCGACGAAGGCAGCCGTGACGCGACAATGCGCCATATCCGCCATCTCTGGGGCTACGAGGTGAGCCTTGCCGGCGTCGACGCGCAAAGCGGACGCACGGTCTACGAGTGCTCGACGGCCAAATCGTCCGAGTGAGCGGAAAAAGCCGTGCGTCGTGACCATCAGCAGAATTGGTAGCAGCCATTAGAATTATTAGGCCAATAAGACGCAACTCCGCGCAGCGCATGGGTGGCACACCTTGCGGCGCCACGACCCCTTGGCGCAGGGTCAGCCTGCGATAACGTCCGGCGTGGCCGGCAAGGTCGCCGCCTCCTCTTCGGCCGCGGAGGCGAGCCAGTCGTGGAAGGCGTTCATCGCCGGCGTGACGGGGCGCGATTTCAGCCGCGTCAGCCAGTAGCTTCCCATCGAGGTATGAACGTCGAAGGGCTGGCGCATGGTGCCGTTCGACAGCAGCCGCGAGAACATCAGCGGCGGCGCCAGTGCCACGCCGATCCCTTGAGCTGCGGCCTCCATCATCGCCAGCGAACTATCGAAGACAATACCCTTGAGCAGCGGCGCCGGATAGGCGATGCCGGCTGCATCGAACCAGGTCACCCACTCGTCGGCCCGGTAGGACCGGAGCAGCGTCTCGTCGAGCAGATCGGCTGGCGTCGTCAGCCGCTCGGCGATCTCGGGGATGCAAAGCACGGACAAAGGCGCCTCGAAGAGCCGCGTCGCCTCGATATTGTGCCAGGAACCGCCGCCGAAGCGAATGGCGAAATCGAGACCTTCGGCCGCCATGTCGACGCGGTTGTTATTGGTGGAAAGACGAACGTCGACAAAGGGATAGTTCGCCTGGAAGTCGGCAAGACGCGGCAGCAGCCAGCCGACCGCAAACGTACCGACGGCGCCGATCATCAGCACTTCGCGGATATGCCCGGCCTCGAAGCGGTCGAGCATGTCCGCCATCCGGTCGAAGCTATCGCGCAGGACCGGCAGCAGCGCCTCGCCCTCGGCCGTGATCATCAGCCCGCGCGGCAGCCGCTTGAACAGGGTCACGTTCAGGCGGCTTTCGAGAAGCTTGACCTGATGGCTGACCGCGGCTTGCGTAACGCAGAGCTCGATCGCCGCGCGGGTAAAGCTCAGATGCCGCGCCGAGGCTTCGAAAGCGCGCAGCGCATTGAGCGGAAGATATGGCCTGACCATGAATGCCCTAACTCACCTAATGGGTCTTGCAAATAAACGTGGTTTGTTGCGCAAGCACAATCCCTTTACGGTGAACTTTATCGGCGGTGCGTGCCGTTGCCCGGCAGCCGCCAACTCAGGAAAGGCGCGGTCAACCGCGCCGCTTTCGGAGACCCGATCCATGCACTGTTTCATCTGGCCCTAGCGGCCGCTGGCACCGTCGCCGAGCCCACGTCCGTGGACGTAGGCGTACTCCAATATTCCGCTCCGCATGCGCTTCCCGCCGCACGAACGCCCGTGCCGGCGACGCTGCCTGCCGCCTTGAAGGTCCGCTCTGCGCATTATGAAGTTCGTCGCAAATCTGCTCGGCACATGCCTCAACCTTACTGTCGTCGTCGCGCTCGCTTCCGCCGCGCTCGTCGCAGCCCTGACGCGGCACCTGCCCGATCACCGCACGCTCGCCAATTGGGAGCCGGCGGTGACCAGTCGTCTCTATGCCGCCGACGGCACGATGGTCGCGGAACTCGCGCGGGAGCGCCGGCTGTTCCTGCCCATCGCCACCATCCCCGCGCGCGTGCGCCAGGCATTCCTCTCCGCCGAGGACAAGAACTTCTACACCCATCCCGGCATCGACGTCGCGAGCATCGGCACGGCGCTGCTCGCCAACCTCGCCAACTACGGCTCCGGTCGGCGCATGATCGGCGGCTCGACGATCACGCAGCAGATCGCCAAGAATTTCCTGCTGACGTCGGACCGCACGGTGGAGCGCAAGCTGCGTGAGGCGATCCTTTCGCTTCGGATCGACCAGACCTATTCCAAGGACCGCATCCTCGAACTCTATCTCAACGACATCTATCTTGGGCGCGGTGCCTATGGCGTCGCGCAGGCAGCACTCACCTATTTCGACAAGCCGGTCAGCGAGCTTTCAGTCGCGGAGGCCGCCTTCCTCGCAGCCCTGCCGAAGGCGCCCAACAATTACGACCCGGACCGGCAGGCGGAGCGGGCCATGGGCCGGCGCAACTGGGTGATCGACCAGATGCGGCAGAACGGTGTCATCGACGCTGCCGCCGCCGCCAAGGCATCCGCCACCCCCCTCGGCGTCAGGCAACGCCAGCAATCGCCCGCGGTCGCGAGTTCCGACTATTTCACCGAGGACGTCCGCCGCCAGCTCAATGCCCGGTATGGCGAGGCCGCCCTTTATACGGCCGGCTTCTCGGTACGAACGACACTCGATCCGCGATTGCAGGCGGCGGCCATGGCGGCACTGCGCAAGGGCCTCGTCGCCTATGACCAGGCGAAGGGTTACCGCGGCCCCGTCACCCGGCTGCCCTCGACCGGAAACTGGGCACCGGCACTCGCCAAGCTGCAGCCGCTTGCCGACGTGCCGGAATGGCGCCTCGGCGTGGTGCTGGCGACCGACAAAGATGGAGCAGAGATCGGGCTAAGACCTCCGGCTGCGGTACGAAGCGGGGCACTTGGCACCGACGAGACGATCCGCCTTGGCCGACCCGGCATGGCCTGGGCGCTCTGCCGCTCGGCCAAGACAAAGCGGGGCTGCGCCGCGGGACCGGACGGGGTTCTTGCGCCCGGCGACGTCGTCTATGTCGAAAAGGTGGGCGACGGCTATGCGCTTCGGCAGCCGCCGCTCGTGCAGGGCGCGCTCGTCTCGATGGACCCGAACACCGGCCGGGTGCTCGCAGTTGCCGGTGGTTTTTCCTATGCCCAGTCGGAATTCAACCGCGCGACCCAGGCCTATCGCCAGCCGGGCTCGTCGTTCAAGCCCTTCGTCTATGCCGCTGCCCTCGACAACGGCTATGCGCCGACGACGCTGGTGATGGATGCGCCGATCGCCCTTGCCGATGGCGCCGGGCGGATGTGGAAGCCGAAGAATTACGACAGGCGCTTCAGCGGTCCCTCGACGCTGCGCGTCGGGCTCGAAAACAGCCGCAACCTGATGACCGTGCGTCTTGCGCGCCATCTCGGCATGGACCTGGTCGCCGACTATGGCAAGCGTTTCGGCATCTATGACGAGCTGAAGCCTTACCTGCCGATGTCGCTCGGCGCCGGCGAGACGACGCTGCTCAGGCTGGTCTCGGCCTATGCCGTCATCGCCAACGGCGGCAAGGCCGTCACGCCGTCGATGGTCGATCGCATCCAGGATCGTTACGGCCGCACGATCTTTCGCCACGACCAGCGCAAATGCGACGATTGCACCGCCTCCGACTGGACCGCCCAGCAAGAGCCCGTGCCCGTGGACGACCGCGACTACGTACTCGATCCGATGACCGCCTATCAGGTGACCTCGATGCTGCGCGGCGTTGTCGAGCGTGGCACCGCCCGAAACGTCGGCGCGCTCGGCGTGCCGATCGCCGGCAAGACCGGCACCACCAATGACGAGAAGGACGTCTGGTTTGTCGGCTACACGCCTAATGTCGTCACCGGGGTCTTCCTCGGCTACGACACGCCGAAGCCGATGGGCTATGGCGAAACCGGCGGTGGCCTTGCCGCACCCATCTTCATCGACTTCATGAAGGTGGCGCTTGCCGGGCGGCCGGCGGCCGATTTCCACGCGCCAACGGGCATGACGGTCGAGGCGATCGACCGGAGAAGCGGCCAGCCGGTGCCGGCAGGCACCCCCGGTGCCATTCTCGAATCCTTCAAGCCGGGCACCGCGCCCTGCGCCAACGGCTGCCCGGTCATCGACGGTTTCGAAACGGCGAGCACATCGGCAACAGTCGATGCGGACCTTACGCCCGAACAGCGCGAGAAGCTTCTCACCAACAGCAGCGGACTTTATTGAGATGGCACGCAAGGTTCAGCCCCGGCCGGATCCCCGCGGTCGCCTTCTCCTCGTCATCGGCGCCTTCGCGCTCGTCTTCGGCCTCATGCTCGCGCGGCTTGTCCAGCTGGGTGTCGCCGACTACGAGCGCACCGGCTACATACCGCCGCCGCCATCGCTTGGCCGCCCCTCGATCTTTGACCGCAACGGCAATCTGCTGGCGATCGACGTTCCGAGTTCCGGGCTCTATGCCGAGCCTCGGCTGATCGTCGATGTCGACGAGGCGGTCGAGAAACTGACCGAGATCTTTCCTGATCTCGACGGGCGCGACCTCTATCGACGCCTGAAGAGCGGTGCGGCCTTTGCCTGGATCAAGCGCCAGGTGACGCCCGCCGAAGAGCAGGCAGTCTGGAACGCCGGCCTTCCGGCGATCGGGTTCCAGCGCGAGAAGCAGCGCTTCTATCCCAACGGGACGCTTGCCGCCCATGTGCTTGGCGCGGTCGATATCGACAATATCGGCATCGCCGGGATCGAGCGCTGGATCGAAGGTCAGGGGCTGGAGGTGCTGCGCCAAAGCGGCATGGATCTCTCCCATCGCAATCTCGAGCCGGTCAGCACGACGCTCGATATTCGCATCCAGCACGCGCTTGAGGTCGAGCTGCGCAAGGCGATCGCCAAGTTCAGCGCCAAGGCCGGCGCCGGGCTGGTGCTCGACGTCACCAATGGCGAGATCCTGGCGCTCGTTTCTTACCCGGATTTCGACCCGAACCTGCCTGTCGATGCGCTGAAGCCCGACCGCATCAACCGCATCGCCGCCGCCACCTTCGAAATGGGCTCGACCTTCAAGGCACTAACGACGGCCATGGCGCTCGATTCCGGCCAGTTCACGCTTCGCTCCGTCGTCGACGCCAGCAAGCCGCTTGCCTTCGGCCGCTTCCGCATCAACGACTACCGCGGCCAGCATCGACCGCTGACGGTGCCGGAAGCCTTCATCTATTCCTCGAACATCTCGATGGCGAAGATGGCGATCGCGGTCGGCCCAGAAAACCTGCGGGCATTCCTGACGCGCTTCGGGCAGATGTCGCGGCTGACGACGGAACTGCCGGAAAGCGCCCATCCGCAATTGCCGCGGCGCTGGGGCGAGATCGACACGGCCACCGCGTCCTACGGTCACGGCATCGCCGTGACGCCACTGCAGGCGAGCATCGCGGTCGCGGCGCTGGTCAACGGCGGGCGTCTCATAAGGCCGACGCTGATCAAGGGCGCGGCGCTCGACGAACGCATTATCGCGCGCGATCTGATCAAGCCGGAGACCGGCGAGGCGCTGCGCTATCTGCTGCGGCTCAACGCCAAGACCGGCTCGGCCAAGAGGGCGGAGGTCAAAGGCTACTTCATCGGCGGCAAGACCGGCACGGCCGAAAAGGTGGTTGGTGGGCGCTACTCGAAGGAACTGAACATCACATCCTTCATGGGCGTCGTTCCCGTCGACAATCCGCGCTATCTGCTTCTCACCTTGCTCGACGAGCCCAAGGGTCTGAAGGAGACCTATGGCTTCCGCACCTCCGGCTGGAATGCAGCACCGCTCGGCGGCGCGGTATTCGAACGGATCTTGCCGATGCTTGCGCTCATGCCCGATTTCGAAATCGCCGACGTCAGCTTCCCCGAGATCAGCAGCCAGGGCGCCTTTGGCTCCCAGCTTTTTCCGTCATCGTCGGGCATCGGCGAACGCAATAGCGGCGCGATCGACGGAGCGCTTTGATCGCCGTCGACGTTGGGCCGCAATGACGGGGTGGCCGATCGCCGAACGACTCGCTACGCCTCCAGAAAGGCACGGGCGAAACCCGGTTCGGTGACTTCGATCGTCCCGTCGGGAAGCTTCAGAAAGCGCTCGATGGCAGTGCCGTAGGTTCGCATCCAGCCGTCGAGCATCGCGGCAGCGCCGTCGAGGTCGCCGGCCTCCTGCCGCTGCAAGGCCTTGTGCATCACCTTGGCGACACTCAGCCGCAGTTGCAGCAGCATCAGGGCGGAGGCTTCCGGATCGGGCGCATCGAGCGTTCCGTCCGCGTGCCCACGCCGCAGCATCTCGGCGACCAGCGGGACGCTGACGGCCATCAGCGCCTCGTCGATACGATGATAAAGCGCCACATTTTCGGGCTTGAAGAGGGCGTTGAAGCTGTTCTTCAGCTGCGGCGCCATGTCGAGCTTCAGCCGCCGCGAGCCGGCGAAAAGCGCATTCAACTGTCCGACCGCGTCAAGCGACGGATCCTCGAAAAGCGGCTGCAATTCCTTCAGGTTCCGCTCAGCCAGGCGGGTCGCGACCGCCTCCAGCAGCGCCTCCTTCGAGACGAAATAATGGTAGAAGGCGCCCTTGGAGACATTGGCCTCGCGGATGACGTCGTTGACCGTCGTGTTCTCATAACCGTGCAGGAAGAACAGACGCTCGGCGCAATCGATCAACTCGTTCGATCGAACTTCCGGCGATTTCTTCGTTCTGACCATGAGCGCTCCCAGAAGGGCGGCTTAGCACGGGTTTGCGGCGCGGTCCACGATGCTGCCGAAGGTCGAGGAAGTGGATGGCCTTGAAACAAACCGACCGTCGGTCTATTTATACAGAACGGATAGGAAGCGTTCAAGGAGCGTCTCGTGCGGCTCACTCGTTATGCAATCGGAGCGGCCGTTGTCGTTGCCATCGGTGCGGTAGGCGCCTGGTATTTTCTTCGCCCGGTTCCCGTCTCCGTCATTTCGCCGAACCGCGGCGATGCGGCGGAGATCATCTATGCCGATGGCGTGGTGGAGCCGCGCACCTGGGCAAAAGTCACGCCGACTGTCGCCGAGCGCATCGTCGAGCAGTGCAATTGCGAGGGCCAGCGTGTCGCCAAGGGCGACGTGCTCGCCCGTCTCGACGATACCGAGGCACGGGCGGCACTCGGCGAACTGCAGGCGCGGCTGACGCTGGCGCAGGAGGAATACCGGCGCAAACTCGCGCTTGCCGAACGCAGCACCATCAGCGAACAGGAAGTCGACCGGGCGCGCAGCGAACTCGGCCAGCTCGAAGCACTCGTTGCCGGCCGCCAGGCGCGGCTCGCGACCTATGTGCTGCGCGCACCGAGCGCCGGACAGGTGCTCCGGCAGGACGGCGAGATCGGCGAGGTCGCGGATCTCGGCACCGTGCTGTTCTGGGTCGGAGAGCCGAAGCCCCTGATCGTGACCGCCGACGTCAACGAAGAGGATATCCCACGCGTCGAAGTCGGCCAGGAGGCGCTGCTGCGGTCGGACGCCTTCCCCGATCGCAAGCTGGAAGCGACGGTCGACAGCATCACGCCGAAGGGGGACCCGGTAACGAAGACCTATCGCGTGCGCTTTCGACTGCCCGACGACACGCCACTTCGGATCGGCATGTCGACCGACGTCAACATCATCGTGCGGGTCGCCAATGGCGCCTTGATCATCCCGACCGTGGCGCTGGAGGGAACGAAGGCCGCCGTGATCGACGGCAACCGCGCCCGGATCCGTGAGCTGAAAACAGGCATCCGCGGCGGCGGCGGCGTCGAGATCCTCTCCGGCCTCGAAGACGACGCGCTTGTCGTTTCACCCTTCCCGACCGGTCTTGCCGACGGTACGCGGGTGAAAGTCACCCCTTTGCCGGAGAAATGAGCCCGCCATGCGCCTCATCCTCGACATCGCACTGACGCACATCTCCGGTCGGGGCCGGCAGACGATCGTCGCGATGCTGGGTGTGGCCGTCGGCGTCGGCTTCTCCATCGCCATGGCGGCGCTGATGCAGGGCGGCCAGGACGACTTCGTCCGCCAGCTCGTCGACACCATGCCGCATGTGCAGGTGACCGACGAGCAGCGCACGGCGCGCCGCCAGCCGGCGGAAGGCCTTTTCGATGCCGCCGCCATTTCCGGCCTGAGACCACGCGACGACCGCCGCGGCATCATCAACCCGACGGCAGCCCTATCCTGGCTCGACGGCTGGGTTCCCGGCCGCTTTGCCGCCACCCTCAAGGCGCAGGGCGTGCTTCGCTATTCCGGCCAGGAGGTGGGCGCCGCCGTCATCGGCATCGATCCGCAGGCGGAGCCGCGGGTCTCGCCGATCATCGGAGACTTCAAGGCGGGCAGCTTCGCAGCCCTTACCGCCGGCGGCAACAATGTGGTGATCGGCGATACCATGGCCACCCGGCTCGGCGCCAAGCTCGGCGACACGATCACCGCCGTCTCTTCGGAAGGGCTCAGCCGCCGCTTCAAGATCGTCGGCCTCTTCCACACCGGAACGACCGCCCGCGACGAGGGCGAGGCCTATGTGCTGCAGAAAAACGCGCAGATCCTCTCGGCCCGGCCGAACGCGATCAACGTGGTCAACATCAAGCTCGACGATCCGAACGCCGCCCCGGCGGTCGCGCGGCGCATCGAGGCGGAGCTTGGCTACAAGGCCGTTGCCTGGCAAGAAGCCAACGAGTCCATCCTTGAGGCGCTCGTGGTGCGCAACGCCATCATGTACACGGTGGTCGCCGCGATCATGCTGGTCGCCGGCTTCGGCATCTTCAACATCATCTCGACGATCACGCACGAAAAAGCGCGCGACATCGCCATCATGAAGTCGCTCGGCTTCACCGAGGCCGACATGCGCATCCTCTTCGTGCTGGAAGGCGTGGCCATCGCTACAGCCGGTACGCTTCTCGGCTGGGCGTTCGGTTTCGCAATGATCTACGCGCTCTCGCTCGTCCGTTTCGAACTCGCGGCCACTGGCCAGGAAATGACCCGGCTGCCGATCGCCTGGAGCAGGCTGCACTATCTGATCGCCGCCACCTTCGCGCTCGGATCGGCAGCGGTTGCCGGCTACCTGCCGGCCCGGCGCGCCGCCCGCGCCAATCCCGTCGACATCATCCGGGGCGCGACATGAGCACGCTGATCGAAACAAGGGATCTGACGCGGATCCTGAGGGAGACCGTACCGGTCACGCTGGTGAAGGACATCACCTTGAGCATCGGCGAGCGGGAATTCGTCGCCATCACCGGCCCCTCCGGTTCCGGCAAATCGTCGCTTCTCTATCTGCTCGGCCTGCTCGACCGGCCGACGGGCGGCACACTTTCGATCCGCGGTCGCGATACGGCGCAGATGGACGAGGACGAACGGGCCGCCACGCGGCTCGCCAATATCGGCTTCGTCTTCCAGTTTCACTTCCTGCTGCCGGAATTTACCGCCCGCGAGAACGTCGAGATCCCGATGCGCAAGCTCGGTCGCCTTGGCCGGAGCGAGATGCGCGAGAAGGCAGGCGAGTTGCTTGTCGCGCTCGGGCTTGCCGATCACCTGGACAAGCGGCCCGACCAGCTTTCGGGCGGCCAGCGCCAACGCGTCGCGGTCGCCCGTGCGCTCGCCAACGATCCGCCGCTGATCCTCGCCGACGAACCGACCGGCAGCCTCGACAGCAAGAGCTCGGAGCAGGTCTTCCGGATCCTGGAAACGCTGGTGCGCGAAGAGGGCAAGACCGTGGTCGCGGTCACCCATGACCTGGACATGGCCGCGCGCATGGACCGGCGCCTTCACCTCATCGATGGGCGCCTGACCACGGAGGCCGACGATGCCGCACCCAAAGACGAAGGTGCGGCTCCGGCGGTCTGACGACGCGGCCTCAACCGAAGACGAGATCGCTCTCCGAGAGCACCGAGAGCGAGACATCCTCGATCAGAATGCCTTCGGTTTCCGAGCCATTGAAGGAGACGAACACGCCATCGGCCGTATCGCGCGCCGCGGCCAGGAAATCGGCATAGCTGTGAATACCCGTCGTGTCCTGGGCCTCGTCGGAAAAGGCGATGCGGTCACCCTGCCGACCATCGAAATCGAGAATGCGGTCGAGGCCTGCCTCGCCGGAGGTTTCCGACGACCAGGAAAATGTGTCGGCGCCGCGACCACCCGTCAACACATCGCTGCCGTTGCCGCCGCTCAACAGATCGTTCTCGGAGCCGCCATCGAGGAAATCCGCCCCGTCGCCACCGAAAAGTTGGTCGTTTTCCGACGCCCCGCTAAGCCTGTCGTCGCCGCCGCGCCCGTCGAGGATGTCGTTGCCGCTCGAAGAATAGAAGGTGTCGTTGTCGTCACCGCCGCGCAGCACATCGTCGTAGCCCCCGCTCGAGACGTTGAAATATTCGATACCGGTGAAGGTCAGGCCGGTATGGGTGACACCCCGTGCCGCGTCGAAGTCCATCGCCTCCGGCAGGCCGCCATAGTTTAGGTTCAGGAGATCCCGGCCCTCGCCGCCATCGACCTCGCCGAGGTAGCGGGCATTGATCGTATCGTTGCCCGCGCCGCCACGCAGGATCGACGCGACGCCGAGGCTGCCGCTGCCGGGAAAGGTGTCCTGCAGCCAGTCGTCTCCGGCCCCGCCATCGAGCACGTCGCTGCCGCCGGTATTGGCAAGCGTGTCGCTTCCGTCGCCGCCATAGGCCACGTCGTCGCCAGCGCCGGTGACGATCGTGTCGTTTCCAGCACCCCCGTGAATGTAATCGCTGCCGTCTTCGCCATAAAGCGCATCCGCCCCGGCGCCGCCTTCGAGATGATCGTTTCCAGCACCGGCCTCGACCACGAGATAGTTCAGATCGCCGGCGATGACCCGGTCGTTGCCGCTGCCGAGCATGAGGCTCGCCTCCTCGATGCCGCTAATGACCGTGCCGGTCGAGGCGCGTCCGGCGGAAAAGTCGATCGTCAGGTCGCTCGTGCGCTGTGTTTCCTTGATCCATAGCCAATCCTGGCCCGCCCCACCGTCGATTTCCGCCGAATAGAGCGTCGAGGTAATCTGGTCGCGGCCGTCGCCGCCAAACAGACGATTGGCGCCGAGCCCGTCAATGATCGTATCGTCGCCGGCACCCGCATCGACGAAGTCGTTGCCGCCGGCAGTCTGGATGACATCGGAAAGGCTACTCCCGAGGATCCGGTCGTTGCCGCTTCCCGTCGTCACTTCGATCTTTTCGATGCCGTCATAGGTGACGAAGATGTGCCGCTCGCCCGCTGTCTGGTAACCGATGATGCCGTGGCCGTTTTCCAGGTTGAAGACGACGGGGGATTTGGCGGCGACGAGATCAATGGCCAGCGTATCGGTGCCGCTGCCGCCGGAAACGGTGCTGCCGGTACCGATGAGAACGAAGCGGTCGTTGCCCGCGCCGCCATCGAGACGGTCGTGACCGCCGCTGTTGGTGATGAGATCGTTTCCGCCACCGGCGTAGACGACATCGTTGCCGGCGCCGGTCGAGATGTTGTCGCCCGAGGCGGTACCGGTGATCCGGTCGTCGCCACTGCCGGCAAGCACCCGCAGCCACTCGATATCGTGGAAGAAGACGTGACGCCCGGCGACCGTGGGATCGCCGACATAACCGTGGCCGGCCGCGCCGTTGAACACCATCTTCTCGGAGGTCTGCGAGAAATCGACCACGAGACCGTCATAGCCGGCCCCTCCGGTGACCGCGCCACCCGTCCCGTTGAGCACGATCTGGTCGTCGTCGGCGCCGCCGTCGAGGCGATCGTAGCCACTCGAGCTGATGAGGGTATCACGCCCGCCGCCGCCGCTGACGAAATCATCACCAGCGCCGCCATCGATCGTGTCGGCGCCGAACAGCCCCCAGATTCGGTCGCTTTCCCCGGTCCCCTTCAAAACGTCGCTCCCATAGGAACCTACGATCCTCGCCATGCGATCACTCCCCTTCAAACGATTTTCGAAAATACTTTGCTGTATGAATGTTAATTCGTCGCCATGGACTGTATGTATATAAACAAGTAAAGCAATACCAAAATAAATACTTGAAATAACGGCAATATAATTCGAGATTTATATTAGATATTTCGCGCGTATATTTTCATCGCCGTCGCGTTGCCGGACAACTGCCATGGCCTTGCCGCGAGTCCCGGGCGCGAGCTTTCGGAAAAGACAGAACCCAAGCCACGAACCGTGAGAGCCGCTCGTTTGCGGACACGCCGAATTTTGCCCGCGCTTAAGAGGAGTGATGGCGCAGCGCGCCCACTGGGAGGTGGCGGCCTGACGCGGTTGCGGCCTACGCTATCCCCGCATCGATGCGCTTGCCCAGCGCCTCGTCGCTTGCGCGGCACCGTCGAAGCTCGCCTCGAAGGCCGCGGATGCGAGCACGGCGCGAATGTGGAGCGTTTCGCCGCCGACATTGGCAAAGCCGTGCCGACGTCGTTTCGGCACGATCAGCGATTGATGGGCGGTGAGAAGGAAGCGTTCGTCGTCGATCCACATTTCCGCCTTCCCCGCGACCACCGTCAGCACTTCTTCGACAGGATGGCTATGGGTGGGCGCGCCGGCGCCGGGCGCGATCCATTGTTCGAACAGGCACAATCCGGAAGCGCCGTTGAGCGCGGAGATCAGCATGCGGGTCTCGACGCCCGGGCGCCACGTCTCGATCGGCCAGTCTTCATGCGCGATAGCTCCCATGACGTGCTCCCCGCCGATGAAATCCAATCTGAAGTTTATCAGCTTGAGCCAATCGACACGACCGATCCCGCGGTACGGAGCGCTCAAGGGCGCCTGATGCGCCGCCTTGCCGATAGCTGGGCAAAAGGAAGGGGCGGCGCGGAGCGCCGCCCCTTCTTCAGAGACTAGGGTGTGAAAGCCGCCTACGATCAGTTGATGACCTGGACGACCGTCCTCGACTGCGGCTCGACGATCACGCGGTGCTCATTGACGACCGCATAGGCGTAGCGCGGATTGTCCGGTACGGGCGTCAGGACGACGGCCTGCGGGATGGGTTTACCGATCACCACCTCCTCCTGAACCACCACCGAAGGCGGCGCGGGCTGCTGTTCGACATAGGTGATGACTTCCGGCGGCGGCGGCGTCAGCGCTCCACCGAGCGCGCCACCGACCACGGCGCCTACGCCGGCACCGATCGGCCCACCGACAACGGCACCCGCCGTCGCGCCGCCAACGATACCTGCGGCCGTACCAGCCTTCTGGTTGGCATCCTCAGCAAATGCGGATCCTGCCACCAAAGAAACAACAGCCGCGGCGATTACAATATTCTTCATGATCTCATCCTTTCGTTCGATCACGACATCAACGAAAGGAATAATAAATTGTTCCGAATTCACGCCGTTTTCAGCGCATCACGCTTGATAACTTTCGTTAACAATCAAACCATTATCGGCTTAAAAGTCAGTAAACCGCGCAACCTATCGATAAATTCCGATTCTATACTATAAATAATGATGATTCATTTCCAACCGGATAAGAATGCACTTCGGGCGCTCAAGGCAACACATTTGCCCTGCCAGGCTTTCTGCCCACGCCGACCCATCAGTCCCGAGGCAACCGGCCAAGGAGCAGTTTGTTCCCTTCCCTGTTGCCACAGCGTACGCATTTCAATGCCGGGCCGATGGAATTGAGAGAGACGCCCCATCCGCGCCTGTTTGCAACAAGCCGGCGATCGATCCGCCCCTGGTGCCGGCAGTTCCCGCATTTCGCCACGAGCACATACCATTCCGGCAAGAGTTCCAGGGTCGCCCCGTAATCGGCGGCGTCTTCGCGCGGCATCAGGTCGATGCTTCGACGATGCCTCATGTTCATTCCTCTCGAAGCTTTGGCTCGCTTCGTACGTCATCCAGCCACCGGGCCAGAAGCGGAAGGCTCTGTAGTCAGCGTGCGCCACCGTCGAGCCGAAGCGAAAGCTGGACACCGCCACGCTTCAGCCGCGGCAACGGCGGCGCCATGTCGATGCGGCCAAAGGTGCGCTTGCGCCATTCGGCCTCGCGTTCCCGCTTCTTTCGGGCGGCCGCAACGGCGGCCATGGCGCGTTCGATCACTTCTTCCGTGTGGGTCATGGTCTCCATCCGATTCATGGGAACCTCCGCTTTGTTCTTGTTATGTTCTAATTTTAGCGTTCCAATGTCAATACCCCTTAGGGGGCCGGACGAATCGCTCTTGCCTCATCGACGCTTTCTGCGTCTCCCCGCGCCGGGCGCCGGGTCTGATCGGCCGAAACCAGAGCGACGATCGGCAAAAGAGCGGCTTTCTCCGCCGCCCGATTTTCCTTGTTTTCCAGCGTTCGGCGACCGGTCCTCAAGGCCGCCTCATTAACCTTCGCATTGCCGAATTAACCATTTGTTAACCATTTGATCGATACACCGAAGCAACGGAAAATTTACCAAGATGAACGATGTGTTAACCGAATCCCGGCCGATCCGCCTCAAGGGGCGATCCTTCCTTGCGCTAGCGCTGACCCCCGAGCTTCCGCTCGAGGATTGGCTCACCCGCCTCGACCATCTCGCCTCCCGCTCCGCAGGTTTCTTCCTGCGGCGCCCGGTGGTGCTCGACGTCGATGGCCTTGATATCGACCGGACGCAACTGCGCGAACTCGTCGACCAGCTCGGCAAGCGCAATGTGCGCATCATGGGCATCGAAGGTGCGCGCCAGTCTCTGCTCGGCGCCGACCTTCCGCCCGCGATGACCGACGGTCGCCCGGCGGCGGACTACGAAGCCAAGATGGCGGAACAGGCCGAAAAGACCGAGGCGCCGGAAGCGGAAGCCGAAGCAGGCGCGGAAACGGTGATCACGGCAGAACCGGTTGCCGCCAAGGCGACACCGTCGATCGTGGTCACCCAGCCGGTACGCTCGGGCCAGTCGCTGTTCTTCCCCGAAGGCGACGTGACGATCATCGGCTCGGTCGCCTCGGGCGCCGAAGTCGTCGCCGGCGGCTCGATCCACATTTACGGCGCGTTGCGCGGCCGGGCGATGGCCGGCACCACGGGCAATGCCTCGGCGCGGATCTTCTGCCGCAAGCTCGAAGCGGAACTGATTGCGATCGACGGCTTCTACAAGACGGCCGACGACATGGAGCAGAACCTGCGCGGCAAGGCCGTGCAGATCTGGCTCGACGGCGAAGAGCTGAAGGCGGGAACGCTCGGTTAGGCCGAGGCAAGGAAGGGTGTGGATGCTGGCCATCCGCATCTGGTGATTCAGGTCGATTCGGCCGGGGTCACGAGGACGTAGGCGAAGGCGAATTCACAGATACTTGGAGAGACGTATGGGCAAGGTAGTCGTAGTTACATCGGGCAAGGGCGGCGTCGGCAAGACGACGTCCAGCGCCGCACTGGGCGCCGCACTCGCTCAGAATGGCGAGAAGGTCGTCGTCGTCGACTTCGACGTCGGTCTGCGCAATCTCGACCTCGTCATGGGCGCGGAACGCCGCGTCGTCTATGACCTGGTCAACGTGATCCAGGGCGAGGCCAAGCTGTCGCAGGCGCTGATCCGCGACAAGCGCCTGGAAACGCTCTATCTGCTGCCGGCCTCCCAGACCCGCGACAAGGACAACCTGACGCCGGAAGGTGTCGAGAAGGTCATCGCCGCCCTTCAGAGCGCCTTCGACTGGGTCATCTGCGACAGCCCCGCCGGCATCGAGCGCGGCGCGACGCTGGCCATGCGCCATGCCGACATCGCGATCGTCGTCACCAACCCGGAAGTCTCGTCGGTGCGCGATTCCGACCGCATCATCGGCCTGCTCGATTCCAAGACCCTCAAGGCCGAAAACGGCGAGCGCATGGAAAAGCACCTGCTGCTCACCCGCTACGACCCGATCCGCGCCGAGCGCGGCGACATGCTGAAGGTCGACGACGTCTTGGAAATCCTGTCGATCCCGCTGATGGGCATCATCCCGGAAAGCGCCGACGTGCTGCGCGCCTCCAACGTCGGTTCGCCCGTTACGCTCGCGGACAACCGTTGCGCGCCGGCACTTGCGTACTTCGACGCTGCGCGCCGGCTCAAGGGCGAAGCCCTGCCGATCACCATCCCCGGCGAGAAGCGCAGCTTCCTCGGCAAGATTTTCGGAAGGAAAGCGGCATGAACCTTTTCCGTTTCTTCTCCCGCACCCAGTCAGCGCCGGCCGCCCGCGAACGGCTGCAGGTGCTGCTCGCCCATGAGCGCGCATCAGCCGGCGATAGCGATCTCGTCACCAAACTGCGCGACGAGATCCTCCAGGCGATCTCCAAGCACATGCAGATCGACGACGACAAGGTCCGTGTGACAATGGAGCGCGGCCCGCAGGTCTCGACGCTCGCCGTCGACATCGAGATCCCCTTCGACGCAAAAAAGGCGGCCTAAGGGCCGCCGACGGATTTCGGAAGCAACGTTCCTCTCGGACGACTTCCTGTTTTCAGATACGGCAGTATCCAGCGGGTACTGCCGTATTTTTTATTTCAGATCAGTACTCCGGCGCCACGCCGAAGACGAATTCCACCTTGTCGCCGGTCATGTTGAAATACTGGTGGTCGAAACCCGCCGGAATGTAGAAGCCGTCGCGCGGGTTGAGCTCGAACCAGACCTGGCCCTCGGCATCCGGCACGTGGATGTTCAGGGTGCCCGACACCACGTAGAGGCATTCGTCACCCTTGTGGCGCTCCATGCCGGTGCGTTTGCCCGAAAGCAGCGTCGTCTTGCCGACGGTCAACTGGTCGGTCGCGCAGTAGAGGCCGGTATAGGCGCCCTGCGTTTGTCGATCGAGGCTCAGGAGCAGATCGGCATCGCGCATCGGATGGATTGTCCTGGCCTTGCGCTGCGCTTCGGCCTCCATCGGCCAGCGACCGATGAACTCGCTCTGGCCGTAACGCGATTGCTCGATCTCGATATAGGGCTTGGTACGCGCATAGGGGCCTGACGTACCCTTGGCCGGCGGCGGCGCGAAGAATTCCAGCACGCGGACCTGCTCGTTGCCGAGGTTGAAGCCGTGGTGCCAGGTATCCTTGCGGAAAAACAGCGCCTCGCCTTCCTTTGCGATGCAGAATTCACCCGTCTCGGGATTGGCGAGACCGAGCGTGCCGGAGAGCACGTAGAGAACCTCGTCCGCCCCGAAGATCGTGCGGAAGGCTTCCGTGTGCTTGAAGCAGCCGCCGGGCTGCATGCCGAAGACGATCTGGTGGATGCTGTCCGTCGAGGCATAGATCCAGTCGTCAACGAGACCGGCATTTTCCTCGCCCCACAGATGCCGCGTGACGCCGGCATAGGGGATGTGGCTGGGACGATCGAAAACGGGACGGGGAGACGGCTTGTATCCCATCGGAAAACTCCTTGGTTCTGGGCGCGAAGCGGCGCGCCGATGCGGGGGAATGTCAGCGCGGGACGCGCGCTATTTCGGCGGTGCTTGGGCGTGCGTCCGCTCCAAAAGCCGGGCGGTGACGGCGCGCTTCATCTCGGAGTCGAGGTGCATGACGTTGAAGACCTCCGCCAGCCACATGCCCTCGACCGCCAGTCGCGTGATCGTCGCTTCGACCGGATCGAGGCCGTCGTTTTCGACGGACGCTTGGCAGCGGATATTCTGCTGGCGCACGATCTCAAGAAGGTCGGGGAAGTTCGACAGTGCCGCGGTGATGCTGGCACCCAGGCGGTCGTACTGATCCCCGGTGCTGGTGGCCTCGCCGAGCGTGGCGCGCACATAGGCGCGGGTGTAGCGGCCATGCGGGTCCTCGTCCTCGGTTTCGAGGCCGGAGAGACCGGTCTCGAAACGGTAGACGAAACGCTCGACCATTGCCCGCACCAGCGCGTCTTTGCTGGCGAAGTGGTAGAGAATGCCGCCCTTGCTGAGGCCGGTCTGTTCCGCCACTTCGTCGAAGGTGAGGGATGACACGCCCTTGCCGACGACGATCGCTTCGGCGGCGGTGAGAATGCGGTCACGTGCGGTTTCGCGTTTTGCCATGTCGATACAACTCTAGTGTGTGAAACGTGTCCTGCTATAGCCCCGAACTCTCGCGCAGGCGACCGACGATCTCGGCCATCAGCGCCAGATCCTGACGCGAATCCGAGAGTGTCGTCTTCGGCTTCGTGCCATTGACAAGATGGTCGTGGAAGGCCCGCAGCTCCAGGGCGAAGGGATCGGTGTAATCAGGGCCGAAAGTGCGCGTTTCGGTCTCGGTATCGGTGCTGTCGATCACTTCGAGCGCGGTCGGCAGGTTGCGGATATAGGGCGTGTCGTAGCTGACGCGCAGCTGGCGGCGATCGGACAGCACCTCGATGCGGGCATCGAAGCGGGCGACGTTGTCGATCATCGCCTCGTAGATCGCGGTGAAGTGACCGTAGTCGAACAGCGCGACAATGGATTCGCCGTTGCATTTGTGATGGGCGGCGATCACCCGCTTCGGCAGGCCGATCAGTTCGTGCATCGCCGAGAGGCTGTGCGACGAAAGCCCGGTGAGCACCTGATAGGCGCGCATCAGATCGGCGGGCGCATCCTCGCCGACTACCTGTTTCAGAAGCGCCGTCGTCTGCGCGCGGGATTCGGCCAGGAACGCGGCGTCGAGGTCCGTTGGATAGAAGATGTTGCGGGTCTGTCGAATGAAGAACGGGCCCTCGCAGATGATGTCGCGGACGCGGACATAACGCACGTCGCTCGCAGCCGGCATCATCGCCTTGGCGCGCAGGAAGCTCGGCGAATAGCGGCGCATATAGGCAACGAAGAGCAGCCGGTCGGTGGCGTCCGCCAGCGGCGCGACCGCGTCGATTTCGCCGAGCGTCAGGCAGGCGGGCTTTTCCAGGAAAACGTGCTTCTCCGCCTTCAGCGCCATCTCCAGATAGAAGCTGTGCGTCTGGTCCGGCGTCAGGATGAAGACGGCATCGATGTCAGGCGCAGAGACGAGCGCTTCCGCCGTCTCATATTTCTTTGCGCCCGGATAACGGGCCGAGCAATAGGCCGTCAGGCTCGGCGAGACGTCATAGACGCCGGCGATTTCGAACAGATGGCGATGATCGGCCAGGATCGGCAGATGCATGAGCTGGCTGACTTCGCCAAGCCCGATCAAACCAACACGAACGACACGCATGTGAGTACCCTTTCTGCCTCGAGTGGAGGCCATTTCAACCCTTGACCGCGCCGGCCGTCAGGCCGGAGACGATATGTTTCTGGAATATCAGCGCGAGAATGATCAGCGGCACCGTGACGATGGTCGAGGCGGCCATGATCGCCCCATAGGGGAATTCGTAGCGGCTCGACCCGGAGATCAGCGCGATCGCCACCGGCACGGTGCGGTTCTCGTCGGTGAGGATGAAGGTCAGCGCGAACATGAACTCGTTCCACGACGCGATGAAGGCAAGCAGCCCGGTCGAGATGAGCGCCGGCCCCATCATCGGCAGGAAGATGCACCTGACGATACGCAGCGGCGAGCAGCCGTCCATGATCGCCGCCTCCTCGATCTGCTTCGGCAGGTCGCGCATGAAGGTCGTCAGCACCCAGATGTTGAAGGGCAGCGTGAAGATCATATAGGCGAAGATCAGCGAGCCGATCGTATTGTAGAGCCCGAGCCAGCGGATCATCTCGAACAGGCCGGAGAGCAGCGCGATCTGCGGGAACATCGATACCGCGAGCACCAGCAGCATGATCGGCGAGCGGCCGCGGAAATCGATGCGGCCGAGCGCATAGGCCGCGCCGACAGCCAGCAGCAACGACAGTGCCACGACCGAGAAGGCGACGATCAACGAATTGAGCAGCGAACGCAGGAACACGCCGTCCGATAGGATCGCCGCGTAGTTGTTGAACTTCAGGTCGGGCAAGAAGGTGACGTCGAAGATCGCCTGGCCCGACTTCATCGACGAGGCGATCATCCAGTAGAACGGAAACAGCGTGTAGAGCGCGACGATGCCGAAGAGGGAGTAGATCGCGATCTTATGCAGGCGTTTGCCGGTGTTGCTCCTGACCATGTCAAACTCCCATGAGGCGGCGATCGAGACGGAAGACGGTGACGTAGATGGCGGTCACCAGCGCGATCATCAGAAAGACGGCGGTGCTGGCGGCCGAGCCGACACCCATGTCCTGGAAATTGACGAGCACTTCTCGGGCATAGATCGAGACCGTTTTGGTGTCGTCACTGTTGGAGGAGAGCACGTAGCTCAGGTCGAACATGCGCAGCGCGTCCAGCAGGCGGAAGAGCACGGCGACGGCGATGCTCGGGGCAAGCAGCGGCAGCGTCAGCGAGGTGAACTGCTTCCATGCCGGCACGCCATCGATCGAGGCGGCCTCATAGATGCCGCGCGGCAGCATCGACAGTCCCGCAAGGATCAGGAGCACCATGAAGGGCGTGGTGATCCAGACGTCGACCGCGATGATCACGGGCATCACCAGCGCCGAATTGGCAGTCCAGGCGACCCCACTTTCAATCACGCCGGCAAGCTTCAGCACGTGGTTCACGATGCCGAACTGGTCGTGCAGCATCCATTGCCACATGCGCGCGCTGACGACGACCGGGATCGACCAGGGGATCAGGATGATCGCCCGCATCATGCCGCGCCCGGCGATATGGGAATTCAGGAGCAGCGCGATCGTTAGGCCGAGCACGGTCTCGATCGACACGGAAATGACCGTGAAATAAAGCGTGTTGCGGACCGACTGCCACCAGAGCGGATCCTCGAACAGCGCATAGTAGTTGTCGAAGCCGACGTAGCTGTAGAAGTCCGGCTCGGTGAGCAGGGCGTCGGTAAAGGAAAAGAGGAAGGTGCGGCCGAGCGGCCAGAGCGCCACGCCGGTGAGGACAAGCAGGCTTGGCGCGAGAAACAGCCAGGCGGTACGAACGCGCGCCTGCCGCAGTCCTGTTGATCGTGAACCCGCCATCATGGCCTCACGCTCCCTTGGCCGAGAGCGCCATGTCGTCGGCACCGAAAATATGCGCCTTCGACGTCAGCCAGCCGACGGTGATGTCGGCATTCGGCCTGAGATCGGGTTTGCCCTGTGCCTTGACGACCAGCGACTGGCCGTTGCCAAGGCGCGCGTGAACGAGCGCCTCGCCACCGAGCGGCTCGACAAGCTGCACGGTCGCGGGCAGGCGGACGTCGCCGCCGCCGAGGATCAGGTCTTCCGGCCGGATGCCGACGCTGACCTCGCCCTCGTAGCCGAAGTGCCCAAGCCCATGGCGGGCGTCGAGCACCTCGAGGCGGCTTCCGCCCGCGTCATTGGCGAGCGTCCCGCTGAGAAAATTCATGCGCGGCGCGCCGATGAAGCTGGCGACGAACTTGTTGGCCGGGCGCTCGTAAAGCTCCATCGGCGTGCCGACCTGCGAGATACGGCCGTCCTTCAAGACGACGATGCGATCCGCCAGCGTCATCGCTTCCAGCTGGTCGTGGGTGACGTAGACGGTGGTGGCCTTGAGCTCGCGGTGAATGCGGGCGATCTCGACCCGCATCTCCATGCGCAGATCGGCATCGAGATTGGAGAGCGGCTCGTCGAACAGGAACAGCTTCTGCGAGCGCACAAGCGCACGGCCGATGGCGACGCGCTGCTGCTGGCCGCCGGATAGCTGGGCCGGCCGACGCGCGAGCAGATGTTCGATCTTGAGGAACCGGGCAACCTTCGCCACGCGCTCCTTGATTTCGCCGCCGGCGAGCCGCGCGGTTTCCAGCGCGAAACCGAGATTGCGCTCGACGCTCATGTGCGGATAGAGCGCGTAGGACTGGAACACCATGGCGATGCCGCGGCGCGCCGGCGCCGTCTCGTTCATGCGCGCGCCGCCGATCTGCAACTCGCCGTCCGAGATTTCCTCGAGCCCGGCGATCATGCGCAGCAGCGTCGACTTCCCGCATCCCGAGGGACCGACGAAGACAACGAACTCGCCTTCTGCGACCGAAAGGTTGACCTTGTCGATCACGGTCAGCGCACCGAAACGCTTGACGACATTGGTAAGGGCAATTCCACTCATTGGCGCACCGTCTGGTTGGCAGTCCTGTTTGCAAGCGCGGCCACGCCGATGGCGCAGGCCGCATCACCGAGGAGGCTCGGAACGATCGGCATGTCGCGCGCGCCGTCGGCCCAGATGAACGGCCGCGTCAGCGCAGCAAGCCGCGCATTGACCGACGGGTCGCCGCCGATGCCGCCGCCGAGGATGAGCACGGCCGGATCGAGCGTATTGACGAGCTGGCCGAGATAGGACGCGAGCGACAGAAGACCGTCGGCCACCATCTGTGCCGCCTGCGGGTCTTCCGCTTCGGCCTCAAAGAGTTGCAGCGCGCTTGCGTCCGGTCGGCCGATCAACCGGCCGTAACGCTCGCCGAGCGCCTTGCCGCTCGCAAAAAGCTCGAGGTTGTGGCGAACCGCCTGGTCCTGCCCTTCGCCCGAGAAGGCGACGAGATCGCTGCCGGAGAAATGGATCGCAAAACCGCGGGCGCCCGCATAGGGCACGCCGCCGATCACCAGCGAATGCGAAAGCCCGGTCGAGATGGTCACGTAGACGAAGGGATCGATACCGCGACCGGCGCCAATCCAGCCCTCGGCGAAGGCGGCGGCACGCACGTCGCTATCGATATGCAGCGGCCCGAAACCGCCGAGACGGCCGTGATAGTCGAGGCCGCGCCAGTCGAAGTTCCAGGCGGAAGCGGGTTCGCCCGCGCCGGTCACCAGTTCCGGCAGGCAGACGCCGAGACCTGTCGTCTCGACACCAAGCGCTTCGCCTTCATGGCGAATGGTCTCGGCAAGCGAGGCCACCAGGTCCAGCACGGCGGCACCGCCCTCCTGGCAGCGGGTCGGCTCGGTGCGCTCGGCGATCACAGCGCCGTCGGCCAGACGCACAAGGCAGGCCTTGGTCTTCGTTCCTCCGACATCGATGCCGATGGCATGCTGGCCCATCACCGCGCTCCCCATTCGCCGGCGGCGTCCGCATCGGCGTAGAGTTCGGCGCCCCGGCATTCGACGGCGATGGTCGCCGGCCAGCTCGGGTCGTAAGCGCGGGCGCTCGTCAGGCGATAGAAGGCGTGGCGTTTACCCTGACCCCAGACGATCATCGCGACGGCCTTCGACTGTTCGGCGATCGAGCCGATACCGATCGTCACCCCATGTGAAGGTACGTCGTCGATGCCTGAGAAATCCGGGAAGGTCGCGAGATTGTCGCGCCGCGTCTGCTCGGCAAGGGTGACGATGCGGGTGCGGCTGTCGCGGGCAGAGCCCGGCGGGTTGAAGGCGATGTGTCCATCGCCGGCGCCGGAGGCAAGCAGGAAGAGATCGATACCGCCAGCGGCGGCGATGCGCTGATCGTAGCCGCCAGGTGCCGCAATATCCGGCAGCCAGAAGTTCTCGGACGGAATGCGGAAGTTTTCCGGCAGCGCCGCATTGATGCGGCCGACGATCTCACGTTCCCCGAAGCCGCGGCAGGAGTAATGCGCCTCAGCCGGCGGCGGAGCGAAACTGCCACCTTCTGCGGGACGGAGATACTCGTCCATCATGACGATGATCAGCCGCGCGCAATCGACGGGGTCGCCAGCAAGACGGCGTCCGAGCGCCTCATAGACCGGCAACGGACTGCGGCCGCCGGGGCAACCGAGAACGTAGTTGCGGCCTGCAGCACTCGCTTCCCGGATACCGGCAATGATCCGGTCCGCAAGACGCTCGCCGATGGCCGCCGGCGTATCGTGGATCTCGACCTTCATGCGCCGGCCCCGTTCGCGAGGAGCTTCGAGACGAAGTCAAAGTTGCGTCGGGCGATCGTTTCCGGCGTATCGGGATGGTTCAGCGCCAGATCCTGCTCGACCACCAGCGGACCGTCGTAACCGGTCTCCCGCAGCGCTGACACGAAGGCGGCGATATCGACGACGCCACGGTCGAGATCGGTCATGATGCCCTCTTCAAAGGCACGATCCGAATGGATGCCTTCGGAAAGCACGCGCTCGCGGAAGGCGCCGTCGACGTTCTTCAGATGCACCGAGTTGATGCGTTCGCGGTGGCGCCGATAAAACGCGATCGGATCGGCCTTCCAATAGGCGTGATGGCCGGTATCGAGGCAGAGCCCGACGAGATCGGGATCGGTGTCGGCAAGCAGCCGCTCGATCTGGTCCTCACGCTCGACGCAGGTGCCGACATGCGGGTGGAAACTGAACTGCAGGCCGTGGCTGCGGGCGATCGCCGCCGCCCGGTCCGTCTGGTCGATCATCGCGCGCCAGCCGGCCTCGTCGACAACGCCCATGCGGTCTTTCGGGTAAAATTCTGACTCGTCCATCAGGATGAAATGCGTGCCACCGATTTCAGAAAGCAGCTTGCAGATCGCCTGCGCCTTTTCCTCAAGCACCGGCCAGGTGGATGCATCGGCAAGCGTGTGCACATGGGCGGCCGCGACGACCTTTAAGTCGCGGCTTGCCAGCTCGGACGAAAGCACCTTGGCGTCCGTGGAGAAGTAGCCATAGGGGCCGAGCTCGGTGTGCCGGTAGCCGGCCGCACGGATGCGGTCGAGATAATCCGTCCAGCCGAGATCATTCCCCTGGGGCCAATAGATGCCCCAGCAGCACGGTGCGATCGCAATATTCACGTTGGTTTCCTCAGATCCTGTGGTGGCGAGGTCCGTCATGCCGGACCCCGTATCGTCGAGGCGGGCTTACCAGCCCCGCGCCTTCAGCCGCTCCAGATCGCTGCTGACCTTGGCGAGTGCATCTGCAGCGCTTTCCTTGCCGCTCAGCACATTGTGCACGCCGTTGAATATCCGCTGCGACACCCGGTTGTAGGAAGCGCCGGTCACCTGCGATGGCCGCGAGGCGCTTTCGGCATAGGCCTTTTCGGCAAAGGCCAGCGACGGATTGGCGGCGAGGATGTCCTTGTCCTCGTAAAGCGCCTTCAAGGTCGGGCTATAGGCCTGAAGCGCGCGGCGCTTCTGTTCTTTCGCGCCGGTGAGGTAACGCACCAGGCTGACAGCCGCATCGACATCGTCGGCATATTTGGAAACGCCGAGCAGGCCCGCGCCGTAGCAGCCGCTCGATTTCTGGCCCTCCGCCCCGACCGGCAGCGCCATGACGCCGATCTTGCCGCGCAGCGAGGAGTCTTCAGCCTGGGTCGTGCCCCAGACATAGCTCCAGTTGCGGTGGAAGACGGAATTGCCGGCCTCAAAGACGCCGCGCGAGCCTTCCTCGTCATAGTTCAGCACGCCCTCGGGGCTGATGTTGCCGATCCAGGAACGGGCGAGATCGAGCGCCTTGACGGCCTCGGGATTGTTCGCGGTGATCGTGCCATCAGGCGAGATGAAATTGCCGCCGCCGAAGGAAGCGACCCATTCGAGCGCGTCGCAAGTGAGCCCCTCATAGGCACGGCCCTGCCAGACATAGCCCCACATGTCGGGGCTGCCGCCGGCGCGTTCCTTGTCCTGGACGAACTTCGCCGTTTCGGTCAGTTCCTGCCAGGTCTTCGGCTCGCCCTTACCGTACTTCTCGAGCAGATCCTTGCGGTAGAACATCAGGCCGGCATCGACGAACCAGGGCATCGCCAGAAGCTTGCCACCAATGGTCGCGTCGGCGAGCGAGGATTCGAAATGGGCGGAAATCTCATCGGCCGGAACCTTCTCGCGAAGGTCGACGAGATGCGGCGCCAGCGTTCCGACCCAGATGTTGTCGAGCGTCAGGACGTCGACGTCACCGGACTTGCCGGCGAGCAGCTGCTGGTAGAGCGGCAGCGCCTCGCCCCAGTTGGCGGGCATCTTGTTGATCTTGACGGTGTTGCCGGTTTCCTTGGCCCAGGCCTCGGAGGCCGACTGGCAAAGCTCGAGTTCGGCACCGGCCGAGCTGCAGAAAATCGAGACTTCGGCCGCAGCCGCCGGCATGGCGGCAAAAGCGACGCCGGCCATGGCGGCCGCCTTGAAGCACTTCATCCAACGCATTCTCGTCTCCTCCCCAGAAAACGTGTTGTTGCGATCAGCGATGATTGAGTTACTATACCGTCCGGACGGTACAGTAAAGTGAAAAATCATGAAGGCGAGCAGCAGGTGGGGAAATAGCCCGCATCCGCCTGCTTTCGAGGGGATGCGCCTGCTCAGGCGCGTTGAGGAGGATTGTGAATGGAGAGCACCAGCATGCCGATAGGCCATGGATATGCGGAGGTCGAAACGAACGCGGCGCAAAGGCGCCCCGGCGACATGATGGAATTGAAGGGGATGTTTGCGTCCCGAGCGCTCAGACTTCCGCGCCAGCTCGAACAGATCGCCCTGTTCGCGCTGGCCAAGCCCGACCTCGTGGCATTCGGCAGCGCCCGGTCGATCGCGCTCGCCTGCGCCGTCTCGCCGACGACGGTCGCCCGTTTTGCGACCGTCCTTGGTTTCGATGACTTCCGCGATCTGAAGGCGTTCTTTCAACAGCACCTGCGAAATGCGCGGATGGTCTCGTCCTCAACGTAGAACACTCACGCGGCCTGCTGCGGCAGCGGCCCGACATAGAGCGAACGCGGCCGGATAAGGCGGCCTTCCAGCGCCTGCTCGCGGGCATGGGCGATCCAGCCGACCGTGCGACCGATGGCGAACACGCCGGTGAAGGCGTCGCGCGGGAAGTGAAGCGCATCAAGCAGCAGCGCCGTATAGAACTCGACATTGACGTCGAGCGGGCGATCGGGCTTGCGCGCCTTCAGGATGACGAGCGCCGATTGTTCGACCGCTTCTGCCAGTTGAATGCGATCGCGGTTCGCCGGAGGCGCGACGATCAGTCGTTTCAGCGCGCCCTTCAGCGCATCGGCGCGGGGATCGCGAACGCGGTAGACGCGGTGGCCGAAGCCCATCAGCCGTTCGCCGTGGTCGAGCGCCTCAGAAAGCCAGGCCTCCGCATTCTCGGGCGTTCCGATCGCATCCAGCATGTCGAGTACCGGCCCGGGCGCACCGCCATGGAGCGGCCCCTTGAGAGCGCCGATGGCGGCAAGCACCGACGAGGTGAGACCGGCCTTGGTGGAGGCGACCACGCGCGAGGCGAAGGTCGAGGCGTTGAGGCCGTGGTCCGAGATCGTCACCAGATAGGCATCGAGCGCCGCCACGTCTTGGCCGCTCGGCACCTTGGCGCCGAGCATCGCGAGGATGTCGGCCGCGTGCGACAGCGCCGGCGTCGGCGCGACCGGGGCCTCGCCCCTCTTCATGCGCAGCGCCGCCGGCAGGAAGACGGCCGGCGCGGCGAGCAGACGTAAGGCCGAATCGAGATCCTCCCCATCCGGGAGCCGGGCGATGAGCGCGCGCATGATGTCGACCGGCGGCAGTTCCAGCAGCGCATCGTCGATGGCGCCGACATGGGCGAACACGTCGGCCCGCTTTTCACCCAGGCGCTTGGCAAGTTCGGTTCGGTCCGGCATCGGCCCCAGCAACCCCTCGAACAACAGCGCCACGACATCCTCGTAGCTCGCCTGGCCGGCCAGGTGATCGAGCGAGACGCCGCGGATGATCAATTGACCCGCCTCGCCGTCAACATGGGAGAGCTGCGTTTCGGCGGCAACGACGTCTTCAAGTCCGTTCTTCATCATCAAGTTTCTCCTTTACGAGGAGAATGATCCGACCTAGACCTATTGACGTCAATCTTGATGCAATTGATCAACATGAACACACTCTGGATCACCGCCGAAGAGGCACTCCTAAGGCTCGGCAGCAAGCGGCAGACGCTCTATGCCAATGTCAGCCGCGGCCGCATTCGCGCCAAGCCCGACCCTGCCGATCCGCGCCGCAGCCTCTACCAGGCCGACGATGTGCACCGGCTGGCCGAGCGCCACGCCGGCAGAAGACAGGCATCGGTCGTGGCGGCCGAGACGATCCGCTGGGGCGAACCGGTGTTGCGAACGACGATCTCCAGCATTGCCGGCGGACAGCTCTCCTATCGCGGCCGCAACGCGATCGAACTTGCCGCCACGGCGACCCTGGAGGAGATTGCCGCGCTGCTCTGGCAGACACCGGCGGCGGTTGACATTCCAGCGAACGATCCCGGCAGCGGCCAATCGCGGCTTGCAACGACCTTTACGCTTCTTGCCGGGCGCATCGAAGCCGACCTGCCGGCACTCGGACGCAGGCACGCCATCCTGAAGGCCGAGGCCGCCGAGGTACTCGCGACCGTTGCCACCGGCCTCGCGCCATCGCGGGAAAACGGGCTGCTGCACGACCGCCTGGCGCAGGGCTGGGGGCGGCCGGAAGCGGCGGAACCGATCCGCCGATGCCTGGTGCTGACGGCGGAACACGAACTCAACGTCTCCGCCTTTGCGGCGCGGGTCACCGCGTCCTCCGGTGCAGCACTTTCTGCCGCCACGCTTTCGGGTCTTGCCACCCTCACCGGCCCCAGGCACGGCGGCGCCTGGCTGAGTGTCACGCGACTTGCCGAACAGGCGGCCGTGGGTGGGGTGCGCGAGGCGATCCGTACCATGCTGTCTTCGGATGGCGTGGTCCGGGCTTTCGGCCACAGGCTCTATCCGGACGGCGACCCGCGCGCGAAGGCGATCATGTCGAGCTTCGACGTGCCGCCGCTCTATGCCGCGCTGGCCGAAGCCGGCGAAGAACTGCTCGGAGAGCCGGCCAATCTCGATTTCTCGCTGGCCGCACTCGCGGCCGCCTATGCGCTGCCCGACGACGCGCCGATGGTGATCTTCGCCCTCGCGCGCACCGTCGGCTGGCTCGCACACGCGATGGAACAGGTCGTCAGCGGCGATCTGATCCGGCCGCGCGCCCATTATGCGGGATCGTAGCTCCTTCTCCGCGCTCGCGACCCCAAGGCTCGACTGACTAGAAAAGGCGCAGGCTGACTGCCGCAAAAGGGCCACAATACACGCTCCGGAAAAGAATAACGGCCAGGCGGTAGCAAATCTTCCTTCATTAAATAATGTTAATGAAGCGGCTTCCCGGAGATGTTTACCGAAATATTACGCGTTATTAACATGACGGCGGCGCATGGAAGTAATACCTTCATTTCGAGGCTGAATATTGCCGGCGACCGCTTCGGCCGTGACGCGACAATAGGAGACAGCCTCGAATGGAAGCGCACAGCGCTTCCTTCAATTCAGGAGATGCAGTCATGCGCTCGCCCTTCAAGACCACCACCATCGCAACCGTCGCCCTCGTCCTTCTGAGCGGCGCCGCCTTTGCCGCCGATCATCACGATTTCGGCCGCGACAACGAAAAGGGTGCCTATACCGGCGATTACTACCAGGGCATTTTCACCCAGGACGACATGTCCACCCCGGCCATGCCGGTCTACCGGACACCGACCCACATGGCATCGACGCGGCTCGATCATGTCCTGCATGAACTCCGGGTCGACAATCACCGCATCAACGTCGATCGCGAACAGGGAAAGCTGACGGCAGCAAACTACACGAAGCTTGAACGCGAGGACGGCGCCGTGCGCGCCGAAGCGATCAACACCGCCGCCGCCCATCACGGGATGCTGCCGGACAAGTCCTATGCCCGGCTTCAGGGTGACGTTCATCACCTCAACCGTGACATCGCCCGCATGGCTTGACCGACACGTTGAGGCTCACCCGGTCTTCGGGTGAGCCGTAGCCGATGGCGCCGGGCCCTTTCCAGGGTCCGGTCCTTCGGCACCAAGACGCCCCTTAATCCGAAGCCGGCCGACGCCGCGCCGCAGACCCGACCTGCCTCGGGCTGCGCCCGACCACGTTTGTCCGGCAAACAGGCAGCGAAAGGAACAGGATCATGTCAAACATTCTCACGAGGTATAGAGCTGCCGCCCTCCTCGGCGCAGCCGTCATCATTGCGCCCCTGTCCGTGGCAGCCTTCTCAGGCCATGACGTGGCCGCCGCCGCGGCCGGCCCGGCCGTTGCAGTCCCGACCGCATCTGGCGGATCCTTCGCGCCGATCGTATCGGCCGACAAGCCCGCAGTCGTCACGGTCACGACCGTGATCAAGGCCGACAACACCGGTGCGGGCGAACCTTCGCAACAGGGCGGAAACTCGCCCTTCGACGAACAATTCCGCCAGTTCTTCCACGACCAGGGCATCCCAATGCCGGACCAGGCGCCCGAGCAGCGCCAACCGCAACGGGCCGAAGCGCTCGGCTCCGGTTTCATCGTGACCGCGGACGGCTACGTCGTCACCAACAACCATGTCATCGACAAGGCCTCGAGCATCATGGTGACGCTCGACGACGGCACGCAGATACCCGCCAAGCTTGTCGGCGCCGACCCGAAAAACGACCTGGCGGTCCTGAAAATCGCGGCGCCGAAGCCGCTGGCAACAGTTGCCTGGGGCGATTCCGACACCTTGCGGGTCGGCGACCAGGTGCTGGCGATCGGCAACCCGTTCGGCATCGGCACGACGGTGACGTCGGGGATCGTCTCGGCACGCGGCCGCGACCTGCACAGCGGCCCCTATGACGATTTCATCCAGATCGACGCCCCGATCAACCACGGCAATTCCGGCGGACCGCTGGTCGACGCAAAGGGCCAGGTGGTCGGCATCAACACGGCGATCTATTCGCCGAACGGCGGTAGCGTCGGCGTCGGCTTCGCCATCCCGTCAGACCAGGCGCAGAAGGTCGTCACTGAATTGATGAAGGATGGTTCGATCCAGCACGGCTTTATCGGCGTGCAGATACAGCCGGTCACGGCTGATATCGCCGACGCCATCGGCCTTGCCCAGCCCGAGGGCGCACTCGTTGCCGGCGTCAACGGCGGAACGCCTGCCGCCAAGGCCGGCATCAAGGCCGGCGACGTCATCACCGCGCTTGGCGGCAACCCGGTGAAGTCGCCGCGTGACCTGTCACGCATGGTCGCCGACCTCTCGCCCGGCACCTCGAAGAACGTAAGTGTATGGCGGACCGGCAAGACGAAGGACGTTCCGATCACGATCGGCGACAATGCCGCAGATCAGCAGTAACGGTCGCAAGCGCGTCACCGTACACCTTGCATCCCTCAAGCCCGGCCGCATCGCGGCCGGGCATCGCCATGGCAGCAGTCAGGCGGCAAGCGAACCGGCCCGGTTCTGCTCGCGCCAGGCGACGGGGCTCAAGGCGGTGACGCGGCGGAATTCGCGGTTGAAATTCGATTTCGTCTGAAAACCGGATTCAAGCATGGCCGCAGTCACCGACATATCGGTCTCGCGCAACAGCCGGCAGGCCTCTGCAATCCTGATCTCGTTGATGTATTGCGAGACGTTCTTGCCCGCCAGCCGGTTGACGGCGGCCGATATCTGCCGCGCGGGCAGCCCCGCGCGGCGCGCCAATCGCGACAGGGTGAGGTTTTCGTCGCGGGCCAGTTTCTGGCCGACGAGTAGGCGCTCGATCCTGTCGAGGATTTCGCGATCCTGCGGCGTTGCAACCGGATCCTCTTCGGCGACCGCGCCGGCGGCCGGAAGCGCGCGCGCACGGTCCGCGACCACGGCTGTCAGCCCGATGAAGAGCAGGCCCAGCAAGTTCGCGTTGCTGACGATAAGGCCGATGTTCGCGCCCTTCGTCCATTCGAAATCCAGAAGGATCGCAAGATCGAAAAGCGCCGACAGGCAGAGCGAGAACGCGGCAATGAACAGGGCGCGGTGCGCCGCGGTGGCGCCTTCGAAACGCGCTTCGTCCAGCGCATCCGTGCCGACGCGCGCCAGGTTCAGGAGCGCCAGCGCATATCCGACATATTCGACGATCAAGGCGAAATCGATGTAGCGCGGCGCAAACAGTACGAGCACGAGCATGCCGATCGTCGGCGCCGCGTGGACCCATCCCGCCGCAGCAGCGCTGCGCTCGTCTTTGCGGATCAGGCTGTGGAAACTCGCAAGCACCAGCGGCGGCACGCCGCTCGCCAGCACCGGCAGTGCGAATTTCAGCGCCGCGAGGTCATAGCCCCAACGCAGCCCGACGATCACAGACTGGAGCGCGCACAGCGTCAACAGGGCATAGAACGGCCGGTTCCGCCGCGCCGGCTCGTCGCCATGCAGCACGAAGGCAAGCAGGACGAGAAGCAGCAAGGCGACGACAAACGGGAGCGGCAGGAAGATCAAGACATGTCCTTCAAAGGAAAGGCGGGCAGGCGAAAGGCGGGCAAGCATTCGATGGGCGGATCATTGCCCAGATCGCGATTCGGGACGACCTCAATCACGATCGAGGACGCGGACAAGCGGGGCGTTTGTGACGATCGGCCGTCTTTTCCAACACAGCGAGATACCCATGCCCCTCCTCCAGTTCATTCCCGCCGCCGCCTTCCTTCTGAGCCTGGCTGCCTCGGCGCAGGCCGACGACGTCGGCGTCCGCGAGATCGACGTTGCCGCACCCAAGCGGGAGCGCCAACTTGCCGTCACCGTCTGGTATCCCGCCGGAGCCGGGGGTGAGCCCGTGCTTGTCGGCGACAACCGCATCTTCAAGGGGTCGCACGCATCGAAGAACGCCCCCTTGCGCCAAGGCCGATATCCGCTGGTGGTTCTGTCCCATGGGTCGGGCGGCCGTGTCGAAGCCATGAGCTGGCTTGCAGCCGACTTGGCGAAAGCGGGTTTCATCGTCGCGGGCCCCAACCATCCCGGCACCACCAGCGGCGACTCGACGCCCTCCAACACGCCGAAGCTTTGGGAACGGACGGCCGACCTCTCGGCATTGATCGACACATTCACCCGGGATCCGCAATGGAGCGCTGCAATCGACCCCGAGCGGATCGCCGTCCTCGGGTTCTCTCTCGGCGGCTCGACCGCCATGGAGATTTCAGGGGCAAGGGCCAGTCTCGATGCCTATGCCCGCTACTGCGACAGCTACAAAAAATGGGACTGCGCCTGGTTTGTCGGCGGCAGGGGCTATGTCGATGATGCGCCGGTCGATGTCGACAAGCTCGATCTGCGCACCATCGACAAGGCGCGTTTCGAGCAGTCGAACCTCGACGGGCGCCTTAAGGCTGCAGTGCTCGTCGACCCAGGTCTTGCCCAGGCCTATGTGGAAGACAGCCTCAAGGCGATCGCGATCCCGATGCATTTCATCAATCTCGGCAGCAAGGAGACGATCCCGCTTGCCGTCGCCTCCGAGCCGCTGGCGGCGCTGACGCCGAAGGGCTCCTATGCCGCGGTCGCCGGAGCGGACCACTTCAGCTTCCTGCCGATATGCAAGGACGGCGCCGCCGAACTGCTTGAGACGTTAGGCGAAGTCGATCCGATCTGCGGCACAACGGAAAGGCCGCGCGCCGATATTCATGCCGAGATCAGCAGACTGACCCGCGAGGCCCTGCAGAAAACACTGGCGCATCGATAGCATTGTCATCGTGCCGCAGGGTGGTGACACATATGCCGCCCTGCGCTCGGTCTGTTCGATTTCGGTCTTGCCCCGGAGAGATGGCATCGTGCGAGGAGACAAGAAGCTGCCATCGCTCTGGTCCGCTGCTAGCGCTGAAACGTGAGGTGGACAGTCCCACTCTCGGCCGTTTCTGCCTTGACTGTATAGCCGGCCTCCAACCCGCGCAGATCGTCCCAAAGACGGATACCCCGCCCGAGCAGGATGGGTGTGATCGCCACATGCAGGCGATCGACAAGGCCGGCCTTGAGATAGGCGCGCACGACCGTGGGGCCGCCGCCAATACGGACATCCTTACCGTCAGCGGCGCTCGTCGCCTGCCGGAGTGCATCGGCAAGGGACGTGTTCAGAAAATGAAATGTGGTGCCTCCGGTCATCTCGATCGGAGGCCGCGGCTTGTGCGAGAGCACGAAGACCGGCACGCGAAACGGAGGTTCTTCGCCCCACCAGCCGCGCCAGTCGGGATCGTTTGGGTGCGCGTGAAATCCAAACATGCCGGCGCCCATAATCTCAGCACCGATGTTTGAGAAGTATGACTGCGCATATTGCTCATCGACGCCGGTGGTGCCTGCTCCGGACGTGTCCTTGAACACGCGCTCCCGCATCGTTCGGGTCGCAGCATAGGCGGCAACCAGACGCGGCCAGTCAGCGCCAAACGGATTGTCCGGGGTCTGATCTGTGGTTGTCGCGAAACCGTCCAGGGAAATGTTGAGATCGACACGAACTGACATTGGCCTCTCCTAATAGTAAGGTAGATGCCTTATTAATTCCACCCGAATACAAAGGCAAGTACCTTATTATCATTGACGCGCGTGCGCGGTCCGCTTTAGTGTGGCGCATGCCCTATCATTCGACCCCACTCGACCTTGCCTTTCATGCTCTCAGCGATCCGACGCGCCGCGCCGTGGTGTCACGGCTTGCGGAAGGGGAAATGCCCGTGAGCGTCCTTGCCGAGCCCTTCGACATGGCGCTGCCCTCGTTCGCCCAGCACCTCAAGGTGCTTGAAGATTGCGGACTTATCGCCAGCGAGAAGCGTGGCCGCAGCCGCTGGTGTCGGTTGGAGCGGGGCCGCTTCGAAGAGGCGGCGAACTGGATGGAAGCGGAGCGAAGACGCTGGGCCGAACGGCTCGACCGATTGGAAGCCTATCTGGACAAGACGTAAGGGAACGGCAATGAAAACGCTTTTTGAGACCTGGTCGCCCGACCGCGAGATCGTTTTGGTCAAGGTGCTGAAGCACCCGCGCCAGAAGGTTTTCGCCGCTTGGATGGACCCGCAAGCGCTGGCACAATGGTATGGCCCGGCTGGCTTCAGCATCGAGAACCATGAGGCTGACATCCGTGAGGGCGGGGTATGGCGCTTCGACATGGTGGGCGAGTTCGATGGTCGGCAGCAGCGCTTCGCCAGTCTGATGCGCTTCCTGAAGATCGTGCCCAACGAATTGATCGTGGTGGACTATGGCACTACGGAGCCCGACGACCCCGATCGCTTTTACATGACGATTACTTTCGATGAACAGGCCGACGGCAAGACCGTGCTGACCCTGCGCCAGCTTCACCCAAGTCGCGAGCGCCGCCAAGCGGTCATCGACTTCGGCGCGGTGGAGTACGGGCTGCAGACGCTTGACAGTCTGGCCGCCTGGCTCGATGGCTGAACGCGGCCCGCCTGGACGTTGGTCGCCGGCACCATGATTGACCGCATTCAGGGTTCAGAGCCACGTCCGAGCTTGCCACCGACGGCGAAGGCGTCGCCGCTCGGCCCGATCAAGTGACGGATCTGCGCGGCACCTATGGCCGAAGGAAGTCGAGCAGCGCCGCGTTGAAGGCCTTTGCCGACTCGATATTGACGATATGCCGACCAGGCAGCGACAGGTGGCGGCCTCGTTGCACCCGGGCGGCGATATATTCGAGGTCCGCCGGCGGGCATACCGGATCCGTGTTGCCGGAGATGGCGAGCAACGGATTGGCGATCTCCGCGATCTCCTCCCGCAGGTCCGCGCCCGCGAGCGCGGTGCAGCCACCGATATAGCCATCCGTCGAGGTGGCGGCAAAGGCGCCGAGAATGCGACCGACGGCTTCCGGGTGGCTCGCCGCAAATTGCGGACTGAACCAGCGTTCGGCCGTGGCTGCGGCGAGCCCTGCGAGACCGTCCGCCCGGACGCTGTCGACGCGCGCGGCCCAACTCTCGGGCGTCCCGATGCGCGCCGCCGTGGCACAGAGCACGATCTTGTCGAACCGTTTGCCGGCGTGGATACCGAGCCATTGTCCGGTCAGGCCGCCGATCGACAGGCCGCAGAAATGTGTCCGCTCGATCCCGAGGCCATCCATGAGCGCGAGCACATCCTGGCCGAGGTCGGAGAGCGCATAGGGCGGCGGCGGCGCCGAGGAGCGGCCATGGCCGCGGCGATCATAGCGCAGCACGCGGAAATGCGGCGACAGATCAGCGATCTGCGCATCCCACATGGAGAGGTCCGTGCCGAGCGAATTGCAGAAGAGCAGCCAGGGCGCATTGCCGCTCTGGTCGCCGTCGATGCGGTAGTGAAGCCGATGGCTGGGCAGGTCGAGATAGGCCATGAAAAGAGAAGCTCCGATCGGGAAAGCCGCCAGCGAGGGCGGCTTTGTCGTTCTTGGCGCAACACCGCGCCTCAGGTGGTACGCGCGCTGCAATAGGTAGATATCGCCAGCGCGCGCTCAAGGGGTGGCAACCGGGCCTTTCGTGGCCCGGCCCTCTCGCCTCGATCTATGCGGGCGCCAGACGTGCGATCTCGACACGGCGGGCATTGCTGACCGCGAAGACCAGCATGGCGACGGCCGAGATCGCCGCCGGGATGGCGAAGATCGCGAAGTTCTGCTGCAGCGGAAGCTCCTGCGCCAGAAGCACGCCGCCAAGCGTCGGCCCGACGATCGCGCCGATGCGGCCAACGCCGGAGGCCCAGCCGAGCCCGGTGGAACGCACCGAGAGATTGTAGAGCTGCGCCACGCTGGCATAGAGCAGGATCTGCGTGCCGATCGTAGTGGCTCCGGCAACAAAGACCATCAGGAACAGGACGCCTGTCGGCGGATTAAAGCCGATCAGCGCGATCGAGAAGGCGGCGGCAACGAAGAAACCGACTACCACCTTCGGCAAGCCGAAGCGGTCACCGAGCCAGCCGCCGGCAATCGCGCCGACCATGCCGCCGAAATTCAGCGAGAACAGGCTGAGCAGGCTTGCCTTCTCGGCATAACCGGCCTCCTGCAGCACCTTCGGCAGCCAGGACGACAGGAGATAGACGAGCAGCAGGCAGCAGAAGAAGGCGACCCAGAGCATGACGGTGCGCAGCGTCCGCTGATGGCGGAAGAGCTCCAGCACCGATGCGGAAGCACCCTTCGTTTCGGAAAAGACCAGCCTGTCGGTAACACCGAGACGCGCGTTCGGGTCGATCTTGGCGTAGATGCGCTTGGCCTCGTCCTGCTTGCCCTGACGGATGAGGAAGCCGAGCGATTCCGGCAGCTTCCAGAGGATCACGGGCAAGAGGAGCAGCGGCACGGCGGCGATGAAGAACATCGGCTTCCAGCCATAGGACGGGATGAGGCCGATGCCGAGACCGGCAGCCACCATGCCGCCGACCGAGTAGCCGGAGAACATCAGCGCCACCAGCGTGCCGCGCAGCCGCTTCGGCGCATATTCGTTCATCAAGGCGACGGCATTCGGCATCAACCCGCCGCAGCCGAGACCGGCGAAGAACCGGAAGATCTTGAACTGCTCCGGCGAATTGGCAAAGCCGGTCAGAAGCGTCGAAAGCGTAAACAGCAGGAAGCTGATGGCGATGCCTTTCTTGCGGCCGATCCGGTCAGCGAGCGGGCCGAAGATCAGCGCGCCGAACATCATGCCGAACAGCGCCCAGGCCTGCAGCGCACCAGCCTGCGGCTTGCTCAGGCCCCATTCCTTGATCAGCGTCGGCAGCACCGTGCCGGCAACGAAGACGTCGTAGCCGTCGACAATCAGCAGCAGCGCCGAAAGCGCGACCACCATCCACTGGAAGCGCCCAAGCGGGCTCCCGTCAATTGCCTCATTCACATCGATAGAGCGCATCATCTCCTCCCCAGGTGTTTGCGCGTTGAAAAAAGGTCCGTCAGCCGAGATCGCCGCCGGCAACCGGCAGCACGCTGCCGGTGATGTAGGAGGCCTCGTCCGAGGCCAGAAACAGAATGGGAGCCGCTTGCTCTTCGATGCTGCCGTAGCGTTTCATGAAGCTCGACTGCTTCACCTGGGCGACGACGTCGCCCATCCATGCCTTTTCAGCTTCGCTGTCGCCGGCCGCATTGCGCGGAATCCGGCGCGGCGGCGCTTCAGTGCCACCCGGCGCGGTGGCGACCACGCGGATGTTGCGCTCGGCAAGCTCCATCGCGAGAGATTGCGTGATGGCGTTGACGCCGCCCTTGGCAGCCGAATAGGGCACGCGGTGAATGCCGCGCGTGGCGTTCGAGGACACGTTGACGATGGTGCCGCCGCCGCGGGCGAAGAGATGCGGCAGCACGGTATGGCAACAGTAGAGCGTCGGCATCAGGGAACGGCGGATCTCCGCATCGATCTGCGCCGGTTCGAACTCGCAGAACGGGCGCATGCGGATCGCGCCGCCGACATTGTTGATCAGGATGTCGATGCCGCCGAATTTTTCGGCGGCAGAGTGCATCGCTGCGGCTGCCCCCTCCTGGGTTTCGAGATCAGTCACGAAAGCCGTCGCCCGCTCGCTGCCCGCCTCGGCCGCCACCTCAGCGACGAACTCGGCGCGATCGACAAAGAGGACCTTGCCGCCTTCAGCCACGGCGCGCAGTGCCACCGCGCGGCCGATGCCTTGCGCAGCGCCGGTGACGACAAGCACTTTGCCGGCAAACCGTCCTTCGAAACGAGCGGAGGTCATGCTGCCTCCTTCGCCGCCACGTTGGGCGTGAACTTCTCGTAGTGGAAGCTGTTGGGCCTCACGCCGGAGTCGTCGAGGTGCTTGCGCACGGCGTCCACCATCGGCGGCGGACCGCAGAGATAGACATCGACGTCGCCGCCGTTGAGCACGTCCTCCGGCATATGCTGGGTGACCCAGCCCTTGCGCGGATGGCTGGAGGCCGCGTCCGCGACAACCGTTGAGAAGGTGAAGTTGGGAAGCCGCTGCGCATAGGCCTCTATATGGTCGACCAGCACCAGATCGAGATCGCGGGTGACGCCGTAGATCAGGTGAACGGTTTGCTCACGGCTCGTCTGGGCGAGCACCTCGAGCATCGACAGGAACGGTGCGAGCCCGGTTCCGCCTGCCAGGAACAGCAGCGGACGCTGTGCCTCCCGCAGGTAGAAGCTTCCGAGCGGTCCGGTCAGTTCCAGTTTCGTGCCGACTTCGGCGCGCTCCAGCCATGTGCTCATGAGACCGCCCGGGATCTTCTTGATAAGCAAACCGAGACGGGTTTCGCCGGGCGCTGAACTGAAGGAATAGGAGCGGCTCTGGCCGCTGCCGGGCACGTCGATGTTGACATATTGACCGGGCAGGAAGGCGGGGGCTGCGTCCGCGTCCAGTTCCAGCACGATCGCTGCATCGTTGTGCGGAATGACCCGCGCCACGGTTGCCGAGAATTTCTGCTGTCCGGTCTTGCAGGCGGCAGACGTCGTCGGCACAGCGATGACGCAGTCGCTCGACGGCTTCATCTGGCAGGTCAGCACCAGCCCGCTTTCAGCCTCGTCCGATGTCAGCGCATCGTCGATGAAATCGTCGCCGAGGTCGTAGGCGCCGCTTTCGGCGCGACACTTGCAGGTGCCGCAAACCCCGTCGGAACAGTCCATCGGCAGGTTGATCTTGTTGCGGAAGGCGGCGTCGAGCACCTTCTCGTCGTCCCGGCATTCGACGAAGCGGGTGACGCCGTCCTCGAAATTCAAAGCGATCCTGTAGCTGGCCATGGTTGTTCCTCCCAGTCCTGTCTTGCCAGGCGACGGCCGTTAGATGTGGTAGACGTCGATGACCTGGCGGATGTAGTCGTTCTTCAGCACAATCTTCTTGCGCGAAATCACGAGCCCGTCGCCGCTCTCGCGCAGCGTGACGAACATGGTTCCGAAGAAGTGATCGGTGACCTTGTAGCGGTGGTTGAGCGTGTGAAAGTTGTAGCGGAAGTCCGCTTCCTCGCCGCGATCGGCCACGAGCTCGACATTGTTGACGTTGTGGCTCGTGCGCGGCTCCGGCGTCGACGCACCGGAGCGTTCGGTCTTGATGCGGAAGACGCGATCTTCCAGGCCGTCGCGGCTCGGATAATAGATCAGCGAGATCTGCGACTGCGGATCTTCGGTCAATTGATCGTCGTCGTCCCAGGCGGGCATCCAATAGCTGACATCGGGCGCGTAGCAGGTCAGCCATTCGTCCCATTGCCGGTCGTCGAGCAGGCGCGCTTCGCGGTAGAGGAAAGCGCAGGCGGTGTCGTAGGAGATCGTCATGCGACCGCTCCTTGTCTCTCTAAGGCAAGCGCTTCGCGCATCACCTTCGCCCAATATTCGTGCTGGCGGACGAAGAGGCCCTCGTCTTCGCTGCGCTCGCCGGAGAGCAAGGGTTCGATGCCCATCCGTTTGGCATTTTCGTCCGGACCGTCGATCCAGAGCGGTGCGCCGCGCGACAGATCGTTCCAGAGCGCAGTGATGCCGGCGTAACCCTGCTGGCAGGCGCGGAACTCCTCCAGATCGTCCGCCGTGCCCATGCCGGACACGTTGAAGAAGTCCTCGTACTGGCGGATGCGCAGCGCCCGGTCTTCGGCGCTCTCGCCCTTGGGTGCAAAGCAGAAGATGCTGATCTCGGTCTTGTCGACGCTGATCGGACGGGTGACGCGGATCTGCGTGCTGAACTGGTCCATCAGGAAGACGTTCGGATAGAGGCAGAGATTGCGGGTCTGGTTGACGATGAAATCCGCCTGGACCTCGCCGACGCGCGACTTGATCTCCTCGCGGGCGTGGAAGACCGGCCGGACTTCCGGGTTCATCGTGTTGGTCCAGAGCAGGATGTGGCCGTTGTCGAAACCGTAGACGCCGGCAATCGAGCGGCTCCAGCTCGAGGCATCAACCGCCTTGGTGCCCTCCTCGTTGCGCCGGCCCATGGTGGCGGCGTAGTTCCAGTGAACGGAGCTGACGTGATAGCCGTCGCAGCCGTTCTCCATCTGCAGCTTCCAGTTCCCGTCGTAGATGTAGGAAGAGTTGCCGCGTAGCACTTCGAGACCACCCGGCGCCTGGTCGACGATCTGGTCGATGATGACTTTCGTTTCGCCGAGATAGTCCTCGAGCGAGGTGACATCCGGATTGAGGCTGCCGAAGAGGAAACCGCGATAGCTCTCGAAACGGGCAACGCGCTTCAGGTCGTGCGAACCGTCTTTGGCAAACTGCGGCGGATACTGCGTCGTCTTCTCGTCCTTCACCTTCAAGAGCTTGCCGGTGTTGGAGAATGTCCAGCCGTGGAAAGGACAGGTGAAGCTGCCCTTGTTGCCGTGCTTGCGGCGGCAGAGCATGGCGCCGCGATGGGCGCAGGCATTGATGACGGCGTGAAGTTCGCCCGTCTTGTCGCGGGTGACGACAACCGGCTGCCGGCCGATCGTGGTGGTGTAATAGTCGTTGTTCTCGGGGATCTGGCTCTCATGGGCGAGATAGACCCAGTTGCTTTCGAAGATGTGCTTCATCTCCAGTTCGAAGAGGTCTTCGTTGGTGAAGATGTCGCGGCGGCACCGGAACGTGCCGGCTTCGTGATCGTCCTCGACGGCGGTGGCGAGCAGGTCGTCGAGGGCTTGGGCTTTGTCGATAACTGCGGACATGGTTCTTCTCCCGCAAACGGCTGATCCGTGCTCGGCTCTAGCGATTGCAACAATGTCTGATGTCAGGGGGCGGCGGCTTGGTCGGCCGCCGCAGAGGTGATCAGGCGGCGGCGCGCTTGCGCTGTTCGTTGACCTGGTTATTGACGCCGTTCACCAGCGAGGTGAGATGGATGTCGAACGCAATCTCGGCGAAGGGGCCGGAGAGATTGTTGGCCTTGATGCTCGCCTCGTCGGTGCGCTCGGTGACATCGGGCACCAGGCCGTCACGGGTCGCATAGGCGAAATCGTCGTTGACCAGCGGGTCGCCGGCGATGTTGATCTGGGTCGTCAGCTTGCGGTGGCCATCGGCGCTGATGAAGAAATGGATATGGGCCGGGCGCTGGCCATGGCGACCAAGGGCGGACAGCAGTTGCTCGGTCGGGCTTCCCGGAGGCACGCCGTAGCCGTGCGGCACGATGCTCTGGAACTTGTAACAGCCCTTGGCGTCGGTGACGATCGTGCGGCGCATGTTGAACGGCGCCTGCAGGCCGGTCGGATCGAAATGCGAATAGAAACCGCGGGTATCGCAGTGCCAGACTTCGACGGTAGCACCCTTCAGCGGCTGGCCGGCGGCGTCGTAGACGGTGCCGTGCATGATCAGCGGCTGGCCATTGGTGTCGCGGCCGTCGTCGAGGCGAGCGAAGCCTTCCGAGGCCGGCGCGCCAGCAACATAGAGCGGGCCCTCGATGGTGCGCGGCGTCTGGTTCTGGATGCCGAGCGCTTCGTCGATCGCGTCGAGACGTTCGTCGAGGAAGTGGTCGAGGCCGAGGCCGGGCGAGATCAGGCCGGCCTGGCCGGCAGCGCCGATCTCGTTCAGCCAGGCAATGCCGGTCCAGTATTCGTCCGGGGTGATGTCGAGATCGTCGATCGCCTTGAACAGGTCGGACATCAGCCGGTGCACGATTTGCTTGACACGCGGATTGCCGCCGTCCTTGTCGAGTCCGCTTAAGGTCTTCAGGAAAGCTTGCGTTTCCGGCTTGTCAAAAATCTTCACGCTCATATCAATTCCTCCACTTGGATTGTCTTGAAGCTCGAGCCGCCCGCCAAACCTCCCGGCTGCGGCGCTCACAAATTCTAGCTATCGTCGTCCCGGATCGAGGATGGGTGCCGGAGCAGCGGCGTGACCTCGATCTGCATGAACTTGAAGAGCGGCAGGCCCGAGAGAAGCTCGTGCAACTCGGCATTGTCCTTCACGTCGAAGACGCTGTAGTTCGCGTACTGGCCGGCGATCCGCCAGATATGCCGCCACTTGCCGCTCTGTTGCAGCTGTTGCGAATAGGCCTTCTCCCGGGCGAGGATCTCCGCCACCTGCTCGGCCGGCAGATCGTGAGGGATGTGAACGTCCATTCTGACGTGAAACAGCATGGCTTGATCCTCACTTTGCAACGCTGATCGTCTTGCGCAGCCCGTCGCGCGCAAAGAATTTCAGCCGGTCTTCATCAAGGTCGATCCCGAGCCCCGGCCCGTCCGGCACCGTTAGCTCGAAGTCGCTGTAGTCGAGCGGCGTCGAAAGAATTTCTTCGGTCAGAAGCAGCGGGCCGAAAAGCTCCGTGCCCCATTGCAGGTTGGCGAAGGTGGAAAACACGTGGGCCGATGCCACGGTGCCAACGCCGCCTTCCAGCATCGTGCCGCCATAGAGTTCAATGCCGGCGGCATCGGCGATGGCAGCCACGCGCAGCGCATTGAAGAGGCCGCCGCTCTGCTCGATCTTGATCGCGAAGACGTCGGCACCCTTGGTCTTGGCAATCTCGAAGGCGGACTCTGGCCCGGCGAGGGACTCGTCCGCCATCAGCGCCACCGGGAAGCGACGGACCAGGCGGCCGAGTGCTGCGGTCGAGGCGACCGGCTGTTCGACCAGTTCGCAACCGGCGTCCGCGAGTGCCGCCATGCCATAGGCCGCCTCAAACTCACTCCAGGCCATGTTGACGTCGACGCGCACCGCGCCGCGCTCGCCGAGGGCGTGTTTGATCGCTGCCACATGGGCGATATCGTCCTTCAGCGGCCGTGCGCCGATCTTCAGCTTGAAGATCCGATGGCGGCGAAGGTCGAGCATCTTCTCAGCTTCGGCGATATCCTTGGCCGTGTCGCCCGACGCCAGCGTCCAGGCGACCGGCAGGCGCTTGCGCAGTGCCCCGCCGAGCAGTTCGCTGATCGGCAGACCCAGGCGCTTGCCGTGGGCGTCGAGCAGCGCCGTTTCTACGGCACTCTTGGCGAACCGATTTTCCTTCACCGCCTTGCCGATCCGGGCCATCAGGGCTCTCACCCGGCTCGCGTCCTCGCCGATCATGAGCGGTGCGAAATAGGTGTCGATCGCAAGCTTCATCGATTCCGGGCTCTCGCCGCCATAGGCGAGACCGCCGATCGTCGTGCCCTCGCCGATGCCGACCGTTCCGTCGCTGCAGTGGACCTTCACCAGCATCAGCGTCTGGCCGGACATGGTCGCGACCGACAGCTTGTGCGGCCGGATCGTCGGCAGATCGACCAGAACAGTCTCGACCCGTTCGACGACGGGAGAAAAGGCTGCGGTCGGAGCGATGGGTGCAAAGGTCGTGTTCATGCCGTGAACTGTGCGCCGCGGACTTAGTGACGTCCAACACCAAATAGGTTATCTACGATACCTTCACGGTATAGTATGACAAAGATTACGCGCATTCATGCGCTTGCCGCACTGCAGCATACCGCAAATGGTAGGACAATAGGGGCCGTAACATTGGATCTGCGCCAGCTTCGCTACTTCGTCGCCGTCGCCCGCGAGCGCAATTTCACCCGCGCCGCCGAGCAGCTGCACATCGCCCAGCCGCCGCTCAGTCGGCAGATCCAGCTTCTTGAGGAAGAGCTGGGCGTGCCGCTGATCATCCGCAAGAGCCGGCCGGTGCGGCTGACGGAGGCAGGCCGATTGTTCTACGAACAGTCGCTACAGGTGCTCGGCCGGGTGGAACAGATGGTGGAGGCGACGCGCCGTGTCGGCCTCAACCAGAACCGGGTGCTGTCGATCGGCTTTGTCGCGTCCACGCTCTATGGCGGGCTGCCGACGCTGGTGCGCAAGCTCAGGCAGAACGCGCCGGAACTCGACATCCGCCTGCTGGAAATGGTGTCGGTGCAGCAGATCGCGGCGCTGAAGGAGGGCCGGATCGATGTCGGCTTCGGCCGGTTGCATCACAACGATCCCAACGTCGCCGGCATCCTCATGCGGGAAGAGCGCCTTGCCTTGGCGATACCGCAGGGCACGCCGTTTGCCGATGATACGTCTCCCCTGCCGTTAAGCGCGATTGCCGGGCAAAAGCTGATCGTCTACCCGAAGGAACCGCGCCCGAGCTATGCCGACCACGTGTTGAGCCTGCTTCACGCTGAGGATGTGCACCCTGCAGAGGTACATGAAGTGCGCGAAATCCAGAGTGCACTTGGCCTCGTCGCCTCGGATGCCGGACTTTGCATCGTCCCGTCCTCGGCGCGTCAGGTCCGCTCAGACCTGCACTATCGCATGATCGAGGGCGAGCGGGCGACCTCGCCCGTCATCCTCAACCACCGGGTCGGCGACAATTCGCGCTACATCGAGCTGATCAAGGCGCTGATCGTCGAGATGTATGCGGAAAACCCGCCCTGGCTCGGCCTCGAGCACAATCTGCCGTTCCGGCCGTCCTTCGTTAAGTGACGCGTTCGGGCGTCCGCAATTCCCGTCCTTCACGCGTCGAGGAAGTGGCGCAATCCGCCCAGATCTCGCGGACCATATCGCGGAGCAAAAGCGCTTCGGCCCAGCGGTCGGTCGTATCGTTGCCGTTCCTGTCGGTAATGGCATAGGGCCTCGGGCCGAGTTCGCAGGTCATGACCAGCTCGGCATCTTCAGCGGCACGGGAGCGCCAGTGCCGAAAGCCGTAGGTCCACCACTGATGAAAGAGGTCGACCCAGAGTCGATGATGCGGAAAGGAAAGCTCGATCTGGATCTGCTGGCAGGAGCCGACGCGGCCGTGGAAGGCTCTAGCGTTGCGCAGGATGCGTTGGATCTGGGCATGGCTTTCGTCTTCCACCGGGAAGGCAAACTCCCGGCCGACGAGATAGTGTGAGAGGTCGGCCAAGAGCGGCAGGTCGGGGCGCCGGTCGAGCAGATCGAGCGTGAACAGAAGGTCGCTGGTAATCCGATTGCGATGGGTTTCGATATAGACGGGCACGCCCGTCTCCTCGGCAAGCCGTGTCCAGCCGTCAAGCAGCGGCAGGCAATCCTCGACCCGGCGCGGACGAATGTCGGCCTGCAGGTCGATGTGGCTGACCGGAAATTCCGCGGCTAATTCCAGCGTCAGGCGCAGGTCCTCGACGCTTCTCGGAAAGCAGACGCCCTCGATCTTCAGGCCGGTGCCACGGATCACGGCGTTGAGGTGCTCGACATCGCGCCGGTTGGTATAATGCGCGCTGACACCATCGAAACCGGCCTCGGCGATCATTGCGATGTTCTCTTCAAGGCTGCGCTCGAAGCCGTCCGCATGCCGGCGCTCCATCGCCCAGAGCGACTGAAAGACAAGCAGTTTCTGCATCAGGCGGCCCGCGCGCTTTTCAGCAGCGCCTTGAGGTTCACGCTGGCGTCGGCCAGCGCTCCCGGATCGGGACTGACGCCGGCGGCAATCAACATTTCCGCGAGCTTGATCTCCTTGGCGAGACCATTGCCGAAACCGAGGCCAGCGGCGGCGACGAGACGACCGCCGTCCAGGTAGAATTCGAGTTCGCCGCCGTCGAGCTGGCGCGTCACGCTTTGATGGTCCGGATGCGGCAGGCCCGCCACCTGCAGGCCGAGATCGTATTGATCGGTCCAGAACCAGGGGATCGCTGCAAAAGCCTCCTTGCCGCCGGACATGTTGCTGGCGGCAACCTCCGCCTGGGCGCGCGCATTGCGCCAACTCTCAAACCGAACATGCCCGCCACCCGGTTGGGCCACGGCGGCGCAATCGCCTGATGCATAGATATTCGGATCGCTGGTGCGCAGATAGCCATCCGTCAGGATACCGTTGCCGACGGCAAGCCCCGCCGCCTCCGCGAGTGCTGTATCCGGCTGGACCCCGATCGCGGCGACGGCGATATCGGCCGGCACCGGCGTGCCATCGGAAAGAACAACCGCATCCTCGGCGATTTCAGCGATCGCCTGACCGAGATGGAAGGTGACGCCTTCGTCCAGATGCCGGGCATGAAGCTTCGCGGCGAAGCGTGGCGGCACCGCGCGACCGAGCGGCCTCGGTGCCATTTCGATGACGCTGACAGCGACGCCCTTGCCGCGCAGCACTGCCGCGAGTTCCATGCCGATCAACCCGCCACCAATGATCGCAACGCTCTTGGCGGTCTCCGTACGCGAGAAGATCGCCGCCGCATCCGGGTAGGTGCGGAAATCGAGCGCGCGCTCGGCACCGGGGCACGTGAGCCGTCTCGGCCGGGCACCGGTGGCGAGCAGCAGCTTGTCGTAGGCGAGTGTCCGCCCATCGCTCAAGGTCACGGAGCGGGCATGCCGGTCCAGTCGAGACGCGGAAACGCCCTTGATATAGTCGATACCGGCGGTCTCCAGCGCTTCGGCACCGCAGATCGGCTTCATCTGCACCGCGCCATCGAGCGGTTTCGACAATGGCGGCCGCTCATAGGGCAGATGCGGTTCCGTACCGACCAGCGTGACGTTGCCGGCAAAGCCCGATTCACGCAGCGCAAAGGCCGCGCGGGTGCCGGATTCACCGGCTCCGATGATGACAATGCGATCCATGGCTTGCTCCGTAGATCATGCGTTGACCTGCGGTGCGGTCGCAAAACCGCGCGCAGATTTGTCAGTCCGTTCAAAAAGGTGGCCGGCGCAGGCAGGAGAAATGCGCCGGCCCACAGCGCCACGCATCCGATCAGACACGCAAGGGTCGCTGTAGAACTTTGAATTCCTGCATGTTTCCGTCCTTCAATCGGCGACGATTAAAGGAAACATGCAGGTAGAAGATCAGTTGCGCGCCGCGTAATCGGCCATGTTCTCAGGCGTGACGAGCTCGAAGGGAACCCAGACGTTCTTTTCGACGCTTTGACCACGCACGAGCGAGACGGCGGTGTCGACGGCACTGGCCGATTGCCCCTTGGCGTTCTGGAACACGGTCGCGTCGAGGTCGCCGGCGGCCATGGCGGCAAGCCCGTCCTGGGTCGCGTCAATGCCGACGACGATCACGTCGTCCATCGACACGCCAGCGGCCTTCAGCGCCTGGATGGCGCCGATCGCCATTTCGTCGTTGTTGGCAAAGACCACGTCGATCGGCTGTCCGGCGGTGATCCAGTTGGTGGTGAGGTCCATCGCGTTGGTGCGCGTCCAGGCGGCCGATTGCTCGTCGGCGATGTTGGCACCCTTGCAGTCGCCGGCAGCGAGCGTTTCCTTGAACGCCGAGGTGCGATCGCGCGAGGCCTGGTGGGCAAGATCGCCCATCAGGATATAGACCTGCGCATCGCTGGCCTTGCCCTTTTCCTTCAGCAGCGAACAGGCGGCTTCCGCGCCCAATTTACCGGAGTCCGTTTCCTTCGAGCCGACATAGGCCTGTTTTGCCGGCAGCTTGCCGAGGTTCTCCGGCTCGAGGTTGAGATAGACGAGCGGAATGCCCGCCTTCTCGGCGGCTTCGCTGATCCCGGCTGCGGCCGAGGTATCGGTCAGCGTCATGATGATGGCGTCGACGCCCGCCGCGATGAAGTTGTTCACCTGGTTGAGCTGCTTGGAGATGTCGGTCTGGGCGTCCTCGATCTGGACGGTGGCGCCGTTGACCTCTCCGACCCGGGCATTGATGCCCTCGCGCAGCAGGGTCTGGAAGTTGTTGTCGAAGCTCTGCATCGAGACGCCGATCGTCTCCGCCGAGGCAGCACTTCCCATCAAGGCGGCAAGCGCTGCCGCCAGGTACATGGATTTCATGATTTCCTCCCGAGGGTGCCGGATCACCCGATCGCATTCCGGGGGCCCCGATGGGCCTGATCAATCCCTGCGTGGGCGGCCCTAGCCGAGCGCCACGCGCACCTCGCCGTCGACGATTTCGGCGGGGTAGGTCTTGAGGTTTTCGCAGGCGGGCAGCCTTATGGCTTCGCCGGTGCGATAGTCGAAGGCGCCGGAATGCTTGGGACATTCCACCTCGTAGTCCATGACCAGCCCATCGGCGAGATGGATGGCCTCATGGGTGCAGAGGCCGGTGGTGCAATAGACGCTGTCGTCAGGGCCGCGATAGATCGCATAGGTGCGGCCGGCATGGTCGAAGCGGATTGCCCCTTCCTGTTCGATGTCGTCCAGTTTGCAGGCGGGTACCCAGGTGATCACGGTGCTCATTCTGCTGCCTCCCCTACTGTGTTGCGTGCCTTGCGGGCCGCGAGTTTTTCCTTGCGTTTGCGATAGCGCTCCTGCATCCGCGCCTCGCCCTCCTTGGAGCCGTCGTGCCAGGTGCCAAACCAGCGATCGAGCGGGATCAAGGCGTCGCCGTAATTCACCTCGAAGTACTTGTGGTGCAGGTAATGCGCATAGGCGTGGCTATCGACGAGAGTCTCTTCACCAACCTCGACCTTGTCGAAGCCGACATGACCGGGAATGGCGCCGAAGCCCGCATAGTGCAGCTGGTAGAGCATCAAGATCGGGTTGGACGGCAGGATCAGGTGATAAAAGGCGGTGCCGAAGTAGAGCAGATGCTCGACCGGATGCATCGACAGCGACGACCACGGCGACGGGTTCACCGAATTGTGGTGGACCGAATGCACCCATTTGTAGAGCAGCGGCGTGTGGATGAGCCGGTGGATGCAGAAGAAGTGGAACTCGTGGATGACAGGCACGACGAGTGCGACAAGCGCGAGCGTCCAGGGATTGTCCGCGAAGGTCAGCCACGGCGCATAGCCATTGGCATAGGCAAAGAGCATGCCGACCTCGACGGCGGTCCAGATGGTCACGCCCGACAGGAAGGTGCGCAGGATGTTGTCGAGGTTCTGGCTCTCGAACCAGAAGGCCTTGCTCTTCTGCTCGGCCGGGAACTTGCCGTTGTACTTGAAGCGGTTTTCCTGCCGCTTCAGCACATAGAGGTGCATCTCGAACGCGCCGTAGAACAGGAAGACGCAGACCGCATTGACCGCATAAAGCCAGGCGATCCAGCCGACGCTCAAGCTCTGCATCGTCTCGACCGGCGGGATGACCCAGGCCCAATAGGCGACGGCGGAGGCCGCGAAGATCGCATTCCACGGAAAGAAATAGTGTGGCAGCCACTTTACGAGTGCCAGCAGTTTTGGCGGGAAGGCAAACAGCGGCGCGGTTTCGATCGGGTCGTTCGGCGCCCAGTCGCCGCGCTTGTTGCGGGTTCCATATTTCAGATCGTCCATGGCGCTCTCCTCCCGGCGGACCGCATGCGCTCCGCCCAAATCAACTGAAGGAGGTCGCTGTCCGGTTCGGTCCGATCCGCGTTCCTTCTTGATAAAAATCTAGCAGGAGGCGGAGGGAACGGCGAAAGCTAGATTGATCAAATCAGATCAAAGGCTCTCGGCTGTGATGGTGATGAAGCGAATGGGCGCCGTGTCCGGCTCCATCTCGGAGAGCCCGATCCGGCGCAGCATCAGGTCAAGCGAGCGGCGGGCCTGCGCCTCCGGCGCCTGGTCGAGCACGACGTCCATGATGCCGTCGCCAAGCGCCTTGCGGGTGTAATCGGTGAGTTCGTGGCCGACGAAGAAGATCTCGTTACCGCGCTTATGCCGGCGAAGCACGTCGATCAGGGCCGCATTCGCGCCGCCGGCATTATAGAGCCCGGCCATGTCAGGATACATGTCGAGCGCCCATCGCAACGCTTCGGCGCCGTAGTGCTCCTCGTCGCGGGTAAACCCCAGCCACTCGAACCGACGCTCGCCCGGATGCGCTGCAAAATAATCCGAAAAGCCGCTGAGGCGGTCACGGTGGACCTGATAGATCGGGTGGCAAAGGGCGACGACAGGCCCTGTCCGGCGCGCCATGCGCGCGATGAAGAGCGCCGCCGTTCGTCCGGCCGCGTGGTTGTCGATGCCGACGAACGCGCCCAGTTCGTGCGAGGCCCTGGTCACGACGTGGACCACCGGCACGCCGCGCGCGATCACGGCTTCGACGGCGGCGCTGATCAGAGGATGGTTGGGCACGGCAAGGATCAATCCGGCGCGTGGCACTTCGCTTGACAGGATGCGTCTGGCGATCTCCTCTGGCTTCATTTCCTCGGCAAAGCTGCGATGCACGACGACGAGCGGATCGAGCGTCTCTGCGATCCGCTGGAAGGCCTGCGACAGGCGGCGATAGAAGGTCGTCTCCGGCCGCACCATCAGCACGTCGATGCGCAGCAGCCCGCGATGGGCCTCGGGAAGCGTTCGCGGATAGTTCAATGCGCGCGCCGCGACGACGACTTTTTCGACGAGGTCCGGGCGGACACCACCACGGCCGTTCAAGACCCGCTCGACCGTCGCGGTTCCGACGCCTGCAAGCTCGGCAATGTCGCGATAGTTCGGCTTGCTCACGGAGACCTATCCTCGGCGTCGACATGTGTTCCAAGCGCTTTAGCACGAGAGAGCGTTCGCTCGACAGAGCACCTGCTCAAGTTGGGCTCGCCCTCGTCGCCACGTCGCCTATATCCATCGGGACATCGAACCGGATCGAGGCTTCCATGACCTATGAGTTGTACTATTGGGACGGCATCCAGGGGCGCGGCGAATTCGTGCGGCTGGCGCTCGAAGATGCCGGCGCGACTTATGTCGATGTCACGCGGGAACCGGGCCGCGGCACCGGGGAAATGATGAAGCTGATGGAAAGCACTGTTGAAGCGCACATTCCGTTCGCCCCGCCTTTTCTCAGGGATGGCGACCAGATCATTTCGCATGTGGCGAACATCCTCTTCTACCTCGGCCCTAGGCTCGGCCTTGCGCCCAAGGACGAGGCACAACGCTGGTTCGCCAACGGCCTGCAACTGACGATCACCGATTTCATCGCCGAGGTGCATGACACGCACCATCCGATTGCGACGTCCAAATATTACGAAGACCAGACGCAGGAAGCGAAGGCCCGCGCAGCCGAATTCGTCACCAACCGCATCCCGAAGTTTCTCGGTTATTTCGAGCGAGTGCTTGCACAAAACCCCGATGGCAACGGCCACGCGATCGGCAACGCCGTCACCTATGTCGACCTGTCACTGTTTCAGGTGATCGAAGGGCTGCGTTATGCCTTCCCGAAGGCGATGCGGCACGACGAGGTGCGGTTTCCAAACCTCATAAGGCTGCATGCTTTGGTGAAGAGCCGGCCCAACATCGCCGCCTATCTCGCGTCGCCGCGACGCCTGGCCTTCAACGAGGACGGCATCTTCCGCCGCTATCCGGAACTGGATATCGCTCCATGAAGAAATGCGCCGCCGACATTCACGCGGCGGCGACCCTTTGCTCCCGCAGGAACGCCGATACGCGCCGCAAGCCTTCGCGCAGGATGCCTTCGTTGTTGGCGTAGCCTATCCTGAGGTAGCCCTCCATATCCATGGCGCTGCCCGGCGTGAACATCACGCCGGTTCGCTGAAGCAGTTGCAGGCAGAGCGCCTCTGATGTCATCGGCAGGTCGTATTTCAGAAGCGCGGTCGTGCCAGACTGCGGCTTGATCCAGGAGATCAGCGGCTCAGCATCAACCCAGTCCGAGAGAATGGCGAGGTTGGTGCGGGTGATCTTCTGGCTGCGCGCGAGGATCTTGTCCTTGTTTTCAAGGGCGATGGCCGCGAAATGGTCATCGAGCATGCCGACGCTGATGGTGTTGTAGTCGCGATGGACAGAGACGGCCCGGATCAGTTCGGGCGGCGCGACGATCCAGCCGAGCCTGAGTCCGGCGAGCGAAAAGGTCTTCGACATGCTGCCGGTGCTGATGCCCTTTTCATAGAGGTCGGCGATCGACGCCGTCATGCCATCGCCCTGTTGATCAGTGCCGCGATAGACCTCGTCGCAGAGGATCCAGGCGCCGCAAGCGCGCGCGATCTCGACGATCTTTTCGAGATAGGCGCGGTCCATCAGCGCCCCGGTCGGGTTGTTGGGATTGTTGATGGCGATCAGCTTGGTCCCGGGGATCGCCAGCCGCTGCAGTTCCTCGAGGTCGGGCAGGAAACCGGTCGCTTCCGTCAGGCGCAGGATCTGCGTATCGGCACCGTAGCTCTCGGGGATCGAATAGTGCTGCTGATAGGTCGGCAGCACCGAAATCACCCGGTCCCCCGGCTCGACCAGTGTTTCGTGCACCAGCGCATTTGCGCCGATCGCGCCATGAGTGGTGACGACGTTTTCGATCGCCTGTTTCGCATAGAGGCTCGCGATCAGGCCGCGCAGCCGCTCGGATCCCTCGATCGCGCCATAGGTCAGTTTCAGCGGCAGCAGTTCGGCAAGGATCATATCCGTCTTGCCGGCCATCTCCAGCAGCTCTGCGACGGTCAGCGACTCGACGCAGGTCTCGGCGAGGTTCCATTCGCAATGGTTCTCGTAGCGGTTCATCCAGATCTCGACGCCGAAGTCGCGGATTTTCATGCGGAGTTCCTTTCGAATGTTGAAAGCATGGCCCCGACCATGCCGGTGCGACGGTCGAGACGGCCACGGCGCTCTCGTTTGAGAATTGCCGCCGCTTGTGAGATGAAACCGGTGATGCCGGCACAGCTCCGCAGAGCCCCTCCGCTTTTGGCGGAGGCCCTCGGAAAAGGCTTTGGCATTTGGTGGTCGATCCGTATAGAAAGACGTTATGAGCAATATATTGCACAGTCAAGATCGATCCGACGTTTTGTCTCACGTCGCCGAAAACCTGAAACGGATCCGCCAGGCAGCTGGCCTCAGCCAGTCGGCATTGGCCGAGGCGTCCGGCATCAGCCGGCGGATGATCGTGGCCGTCGAAGGTGGGGACGCCAACATCAGCCTCTCCAGCCTCGACAAACTGGCAGCCGCCATGAAGGTCGGCTTCATCGATCTCGTTCGGGATCCGCAACGACAATCCGGCGGCAGCATCGACGCGGTGACCTGGCGCGGTCGGCAAAAGGAAAGCGAAGCGCGGCTGCTTGCCTCCACCCCGGCTGCGAGCGAGGCGCAGATGTGGCTCTGGTCGCTGGCGCCCGGCGAACGCTACGACGCCGAGCCCGATCCGCAGGGCTGGCATGAGATGCTGTTCGTGACGGCAGGCGCCCTGACGCTCGAGCTCTCTGGCGAACGCAAGCGCTACGCAAGCGGCGCCTTTACCGTCTACAGTTCGGCGCAGACCTATGCCTATATCAATGACGGCGACGACGTCGTGACCTTCGTCCGCAACGTCATCTCGTAGACAAGGCCTAAGCTTCCACCCACTACTCGACGTAGTTCCAGGGGACGAAGCGATAGAGCGTCTCGTTGCGCACCACATGGCCAACGCCGGGGAACGGCAGATGCGCACCGGCGACGAGGTATCGCCCATCGGCCGCATCCGCCAGTGCCACGGCACGCGTCTCTGCCGCCGCGGTGCCGTCGACGTCGAAGCTGACGAAGACGTCGGGCGCATCGAACTGGATGTAATCCCCGTGAATGACGTCGCCCCAGAAGACGAGCTGCTGGCCGTCATCCGCTTTCAGCACGATCGCGGAATGCCCGGGCGTGTGCCCGGCGCGCAAGGTCGATCCGAGGTTCGGCAAGACGTCCGCGTCGTCGGCGAAACGCTTCACCTTGCCAGCGTCGATATAGGGAGCAAGGGCATCGTGCGCCCGCTGAAAGTCGGTCTTCTGCGCATCGGTCAGCGCCTTAACGTCCTCCCGCTCGATCCAGTAGCGGTATTCGCGCTCGGCGAGATGGATCTCGGCATTCGGAAACTGCGGCTTGCCGTCGGTGGTGAGACCGCCGGAGTGGTCGGCGTGCACATGGGTCAGGATCACCGCGTCTACCTGGTCGGCGCGATAGCCGGAGGCCGTGAGATGCCTCACGAGCTTGCCGGCGGCAGCACCCAGCAGGGTTCCCGACCCGGCATCGATCAGCACCAGTCGCTCGCCGTCGTTGACGAGATAGGCGTTGATAGACAAATGCGGCTCCTTGCCGAGGAAGTTCGCGTCCAGTCTGCGCTGCAGTTCGCCTTCCGGCGCGTTCTGATAGATCTTCGTCATCGGCAGCGCCAGGGTGCCGTCCGACAGGGCGGTGACTTCGAACTTTCCGAAGCGGAAGCGATAGTAACCGGCATTGGCGACGGTCGAGAATGGCGCGGCGGAAAAGGCGAAACGCGGCGCGAGCGGCAACAGCGCCGTGGCGGCAAGAAGGCCCAAAGCTTGTCTGCGGGTGGTCATGATCGGCTCCTTCGATTGGATGCCGAGACGCTATCAATTCAACCGTCGGTCGATTATCCTGCGATCGTGGAAGTGATTGTTCCGGAAACGCATGAAATCCCCCCAATCCGCCGATCTCAACAGCCTCAGGATTTTCCTCGAGGTCGCCCGCTCCGAGAGCTTTTCCTCGGCCGCGCTTCGCCTGCGCCTGCCACCGAGCACGGTCAGCCGACGCCTGGGCGAGCTTGAGGCAGCGCTTGGCGTCGCACTATTGCTGCGCTCCACCCGCCGGGTCTCCTTGACCGAGGCCGGAAAGCACCTGCTGGAATCGGTCGGGGGCGCCGTCGAACTCATCGACCGCGGCATCGCCGGCTTCCAACCGGCCGACGGGACGGCGCGCGGGCGCCTGCGAGTCGCGACGTCAGTTGCCTTTGCCCGCACCTTCCTGCCACCGATCCTGAAGCGCTATGCGGAGCTCTGCCCAGAAGTCCGGGTCGACGTGCAGACCACCCACCAAAATGTCGATCTGATCGGCGAAGGCGTCGACGTGGCCTTAAGGATGGGGCAGCCAGTCGACAGCGAGATGATCTACCGAAAGATCGGAACGATCGCGCCGCGCCTCTATGCCGCTCCTGCCTATTGTGCCGGATTGACGCTCTCGTCTCCGGAAGACCTGATGCATGTCGCGCTGATCGCGTACCGGACGCGCATGCGGCGGGACCTTGCCCATTGGGTGCTCTCCGACGGCACCAGGCAGTTTACGCTCGAGCGCCCGCCGTCGATCGTCGTCGACGATCCGGCGATCAGCGAACGGCTGATCGCCGAGGGCCTGGGCATCGGCATGCTCAGCGATGCGCTCGCCGCCGATGGCGTCTCCGCCGGACGGCTCGTTGCGGTTCTTCCCGCGTGGACCGGGCCGTCCACCCATCTTTACTATCTCTTCCACCAGCAACTCGGCGATCTGCCGAAAGTGGCGGAATTCTTGAAGGCCGTGCGCGAGACGTTTCGCATTCGCGACGCGTGACCTTGCCAGGGCGCCGTGCGTTCGAACGCGCGCAGCAGCCCTCGCTTGCGAGCGGATGCTAGGGCTGGACCTCTTCGATCGTATCCACCCGGTCCGGGTAGAACGCCAGCCGGCCCTTGATGGCGGCCACTGCCGCGTGCGGGTTTTCATAGGTCCAGACGGCGTTGCGCGACCGCTCGCCGCCCATGGGGATGCTGAAATAGGAGGCGTCACCCTTATAGGGACAATGGGACGAATGATCGGTGCGCTCAAGCAAGGACATGTCGACATCCTCTCGCGGAATGTACTGCACCGCGGGATAGGATGCCTCGCGCAGGGTCAGCGCATTGCGGGTGTCGGCGATGACGCGCCCGCCGAGTGTGACGACGACGCGGGCCGGGTTTCTTTCGGTGGTGATCGGATGATCGGGACCCGGGATCTTGATCGGTTTGTCTGACATGGGCGACCGCCTCCAGAGCGTTACAGATACTAGGTGGTACCCTCGCCGGCCGATTCCAACTGGTCACGCCAAAAACCCTCAGCTGTTTGCCGCCGAAGAATGGACGGCTGTTGAGGGTTCTGCCGCTGCGGCCACCGGATGGCTCTCGTCGAGCAGCCTGCGCACTTCCATCACGCCCTTGGCCGTATCCGACCAACTGTGTCTCCAGACGAGAAGCGCGACCGAGCCGACGATGGCGATAACAAAGGCGATCGGCCCCAGGAACCAGAGCGCCGCCGCCACGGTGAAATAGTAGGAGCGGACACCCTGGCTGAAGGAGCGAAGGGCCGGATTGATCATCAGCGACAGGGCGTGGGCCCATGCGGCAATGTCGCGGGCCTCTTCGCGCGACGGACTCGCGCCGATCGCCGCGAGGCAATAGTTGATCTGCCGGACCGCCCAGATGAATTCGGAAAGCCCGCGCAGCAAGGTCGCCATGACGAGCAGCACCTTGCATTGAAACAGCCACAGCGGTTCGATCGGCGCGAACATCGCGATGATGCCCGATTGAAGACCGACCGTCGGCTGGATGAAGAGCGCGCTGCTCATGGCGACGATGACGATGAGATTGGCCGAACCGAAGAACGATGCCGAGTTGATCGTGTGACCGAGGATGGCGGCGTCACCGATGAAGTTGCTGTCCCGCGTCAGCACCTCGCGCATCCAGGCCTGCCGGACGCGCACCATGTCCAGCATCAGGCTGTCGGTCCGGCGCGGCCAGCCAAGCGCCATCATCGGCTCCAGCCCCACCCAGGTCACGAGGAACAGGATAATCGCAATCCAATCAAGCATCTGCACGGCCGGCCTCCCACCATAGCTGTTTCTAATAGAAGCCGCGGCGAGCGGCGCGTCAACGCGGTGGCGCAAGCCGGGATTGCCGAAGCCGGCGGCGTCGCTAGCGCTTGCTGACAATCCCTGAGACTTAGATGCCATCACCGGATTGACACGGTCTGTATCCTGGATACAATTTGCCTCGATCTTGGGAGGGATCGATGAACCAATCCTTTGAATGGCGAAGCCAGTCACGGCTGCTCGACGAAGTGGCGCAGGCCCTTCGCGAACGCATCTATGCCGGCGTCTACGCCCCCGGCGCGACGCTCCGGCAGGAGAAGATCGCCGCCGAGTTCGGCATCAGCCGCACGCCGCTGCGCGAAGCGCTGCGGGTACTCGAGCGCGACGGGCTGGTGGTCAACAAGCCGGGCAGCGGCGTGCGGGTCGCGACCGCCGACCTGCCGAAGCTGCTGGACGCCTATGCGGTGCGCGAGGCGATGGATGGGGTGGCTGCCCGCAACGCCGCCGAGCGGGCAACCACTGCCGAGATCAAGGACCTGGCCAAGCAGGTCGAACGCCAGCGCAAGATCGTCGAGCACTGGGATCCCGGCGCCTACACCCAGTCCAACGTCGTCTTTCACGAGGCGATCGTTGCCGCCTCGCGCAATGCGTCGCTGGCGCCGCTCGGGCCGCTGCTGCGCATGACCTCGCAGGTCTTTGCGCCGGCGTTTTCGCTGTCGAGCGAACGGGCGAGCACGGCCGTCGCCGAACACGGGCTGATCGTCGAGGCGATCGCCGCACGCAACCTTGATGAATCCGAGAAGCTGGCCCGCGCCCACATCAACGCGACGGCCATGAGACTGAAGGCGCTGCTTGAAGAGCGCGGGACTGACAAAGAGGCATGACTGTGAAGAGCTACGGCAATTTTATCGCGAACAAGTGGCAGGACGCAACGAACGGCGAGTTCATTGCGGTGCGCGACCCATCCAATGGCCAGGAATTCGCACGCATCGCCCGGGGCACCCGGGATGATATCGACCTCGCCGTGCGTTCGGCACGCGCAGCGCTCTCCGGTGACTGGGGGCGTTTGACGCCCACCGAGCGCGGCCGAGTCCTGACCCGGATTTCGGCGGGCGTGCTGCGCAACATCGACCTACTGACGGAGCTTGAGGCGCGCGATGTCGGCAAGCCGCTGACCCAGGCCCGCGCCGACGTCGTGGCACTTGCCCGCTACCTCGAATTCTACGGCGGCGCCGCCGACAAGGTGCATGGCGACACCATCCCCTATCAGAACGGCTTCACCGTGCTGACCGTCTATGAGCCGCATGGCGTCACGGGCCATATCATCCCGTGGAACTACCCGATGCAGATCCTCGGCCGCAGCCTGGGTGCCGCCCTTGCGATGGGCAATGCCGCCGTGGTCAAGCCGGCGGAAGAAGCCTGCCTGACAATCCTGGAATTTGCCCGCATCGCCGAGGAAGAGGGCCTGCCTTCAGGCGCATTCAACATCGTCACCGGCTTCGGCTCGGAGGCAGGGGCGGCCCTTTCCGAACATCCCGACGTCAACCACATCTCGTTCACCGGGTCGGTGCGCACAGGCGAAATGGTACAGGCGGCAGCGGCAAAGAATGCCGTGCCGGTGACCCTGGAGCTCGGCGGCAAGTCAGCCCAGATCGTCTTTGCCGATGCGGATCTCGACCGCGCGGTTCCGTTCCTCGTCAATGCCGGCATTCAGAATGCCGGCCAGACCTGCTCGGCCTCGTCGCGCATCCTGGTCGAGCGCGCCGTCTACGAAGAGGTGGTGGCGCGCATGAGCGAGCGATACCGCGCGCTGAAGGTCGGTCCGGCCGGTAGCGATCTCTCCGTCGGCCCGGTCGTCTCGCAGCGGCAGAAGGCAATCGTCGAGGGCTTCCTTCTCGACGCCGCCAAGGATGGCCTGAAAGTTGCGGCGCAGGGCGAGATCGTCGCCGACGCGCCCACCGAGGGCGCCTACGTCGCCCCCACCCTTCTGCGCGATGTGCCGCATGAACACCGCACGGTGCAGGAAGAAATCTTCGGCCCGGTGCAGGTGATCATGCCGTTCGACGGCGAAGAGGAGGCCGTCCGGCTTGCCAACGGCACCGACTATGGCCTCGTCTGCGGCGTCTGGACCAATGACGGCGGCCGGCAGTTGCGCATGGCGCGCGCCGTCCACGCCGGCCAGGTGTTCATCAACAATTACGGCGCCGGCGGCGGCGTCGAGCTGCCCTTCGGCGGCGTCAAGAAATCCGGCCATGGCCGCGAGAAGGGTTTCGAGGCCCTCTACGGCTTTGCCAGCATGAAAACCATCTCTGTCTACCACGGCTAGAGCGGGATGAGGAAAAGTGTGTGCGGTTTTCCGCCCGCATCCCGCACTAACCCATGATCCAAGTCTCCTCGGAGGAACTAAAGTGTCACTAGAAGGTAAGGTCGCTCTCATCACCGGCGCAGGCTCCGGCTTCGGCGAGGGCATTGCGAAGCGGTTCATCGAAGGCGGCGCGAAGGTCATCGTCGTCGACCGCGATGCGTCAGGCGCCGAGCGCGTCGCCAAGGAACTCGGCAAGAACGCGTTTCCCGTGGTTGCCGATATCGCCAAGGAGACGGATGTCGCGGCTGCCGTTGCCGCAGGCCTCAAACAGTTCGGCCGTGTCGATATCCTGATCAACAATGCCGGCATTGGCCACAAGCCGCAAAACGCCGAACTGGTCGAGCCCGACGAGTTCGACCGCATCCTCGGCGTCAATGTGCGCGGCGTCTACCTGATGACGCGGGCGCTGCTGCCACACATGAAGGACAACAAGTCCGGCGTCATCGTCAACATCGCTTCGACCGGCGCCAACCGGCCGCGGCCGAACCTTGCCTGGTACAACGCCACCAAGGGCTGGGTCGTTTCCGCCACCAAGGCGCTGGCGATCGAACTCGCGCCGTTCAACATCCGCGTCGTCGCGCTCAATCCGGTTGCCGGCGAAACGCCGCTGCTGACCACGTTCATGGGCGAGGATAGCGAGGAAATCCGCAAGAAATTCCGCGACTCCATTCCGCTCGGACGCCTGCTGAAGCCGGAAGACCTTGCGGAGGCCGCCTTCTTCGTCGCCTCGCCGCAGGCGTCGATGATCACCGGCGTGGCGCTCGACGTCGACGGCGGACGCTCGATCTGATTATTTCGATCCGATTTCTGGGACCATAAACAACGAAACCGCAAAGCGGGGGAACCATGATGAACTTGACGAAACTGGCGCTTGCCTCGTGCTTCATCGCCGCGTCGCTGACGCCGGCGATGGCCAAGGATACGATCACCGTCGGCCAGGTGCTCGAGCCGCCAGGCCTCGACCCGACCGCCGGCGCCGCAGCCCCGATCCGATACATCACCTACGGCAACCTCTTTGAAGGTCTCGTCCGCGTGGTCGAAGACGGCACGGTGAAGCCGCTGCTCGCCGAGAGCTGGACGATCTCCGACGACCAGAAGACCTACAGCTTCAAGCTCCGCCAGGGCGTCAAGTTTCATGACGGCACCGCTTTCGACTGCTCGGTCGTGAAATTCTCCTATGAGCGTGCCGTCTCGGCCGATTCCACCAACGCCCAGAAGGGCCTGTTCGAGCCGATCGAAAAGACCGAATGCCCGGATCCGGCAACCGCGGTCGTGACGCTGAAGCGCCCGGCCTCCAACTTCCTGTTCAACATGGCCTGGGGCGATGCGGTGATGATCGCGCCGTCGTCGGCCGCAGACAACAAGACCAAGCCTGTCGGCACCGGCCCGTTCAAGTTCAAGGAGTGGGCGAAGGGCGACAAGGTCGTGCTTGAAAAGAACGCCGACTATTGGGGCGAAGCGGCCAAGCTCAGCGAAGTGACCTTCAAGTTCATCAGCGATCCGTCGGCTGCAGCCGCCGCCGTTCTCGCCGGCAATGTCGATGCCTTCCCGATGTTCCAGGCCGCAGAACTGGTCAGCCAGTTCCAGAGCGACCCGAACCTGCAGGTCGAGGTCGGCAGCACCTCGGGCAAGGTGGTGCTCGCGCTCAACAATGCGAAGAAGCCCTTCGACGACGTGCGCGTCCGCCAGGCGCTCGCCCATGCGATCGACCGCAAGGCGCTGGTCGAAGGCACCTATTCGGGCTTCGGCACGACCATCGGCTCGCATTATTCGCCGGTCGAGCCCGGTTATGTCGATCTGAACGAGACCTACCCCTATGACCCGGGCAAGGCGCAGCAACTGCTGCAGGAAGCAGGCGTTCAGAACCTCGAAATCACCATCATGCTGCCGCCGCCGGCCTATGCCCGCCGTGGCGGCGAGATCATCGCGGCCATGCTCAGCGAAGTTGGCATCAAGGTGAACCTCGTGCCGATCGAGTTCGCACAATGGCTGGACCAGGTGTTCAAGAACTCCAACTTCGACGCGACGATCATCGCCCATGCGGAAGCTCGCGATCTCGATATCTATGCCCGCGACAAGTACTACTTCAACTACCAGAACCCGGAATACAAGGCGCTCTACAAGTCCTACACGCTGGCCTCGACCGAGGCCGAGCAGATGGACCTGATCGGCCAGCTCCAGCGCAAGCTGGCAGCCGACGAACCGAACGTCTTCCTCTACGCGCTGCCGAAGATCGGCGTCTGGAACAAGAAGGTGAAGGGCCTTTGGAAGAACATGCCGGTACCGGCCGACGACCAGACCCAGACCTATTGGGAAAACTGATCGACTTTCATTGAGCGGGATGCGGCCGGAAAACCGCACCCCGCTCTGGCATCCGCTCCTTCGCTGAGGGAGTGGACGCAGATCTGCCGTTGATCGCCGCACCCGGCACCGATCAACGCTTGCTCATTCCGGGAGGTTGATGTGATTTCCTTCATTGGCGGTCGCCTCGTGTCGCTCTTGCTGACGACACTGGTTGCCTCAGTCATCGTCTTTCTGCTGATGCAGGTGCTGCCCGGCGACCCGGCCGTGCTGATGCTCGGCATGAATGCCGACGCAGATGCGATCGCGGCGCTGCACCGGCAGCTCGGCCTCGACCAGCCGATCTGGATCCGCTACCTCCACTGGATCGGCGGCTTCGTCGTCGGCGATTTCGGCATGAGCCTCACCTATTCGGTGCCGATCCGCGAACTGCTCGGGCCCCGCATCCTGGTGACGCTGCCGCTGGCACTGCTCTCGATGGCGATCTCCGTCGTCGTCGCCATCGCCATCGGCGTCTATGCCGCCGCCAACCGCGGCAAGGCCGGCGACACCGTCGTCATGGGCATCGCCCAGGTCGGCGTCGCCATCCCCAACTTCTGGCTGGCGCTTCTCTTCATCCTGCTCTTCGCGCTGAAGCTCGCCTGGTTCCCGGCCTCCGGTTTTGCCGGCTGGGAAGGCGGCATCTGGAACGGCCTGCATTCGCTCATACTGCCAGCGCTCGCGCTCGGCCTGCCGCTTGCAGCCATTCTCGGCCGCGTCACGCGCTCGGCCGTCATCGAAACGCTCGGCGAGGATTTCATTCGCACCGCCCGCGCCAAGGGGCTCAGCCGCTCCGGGGCACTCTGGAAACACGCGGTGCCCAACGCACTGATCCCTGTGGTGACCATCATCGGCCTGCAGTTCTCCTTTCTGCTTGCCGGTACGATCATCATCGAGAACGTCTTCAACCTGCCGGGCATCGGCCGCCTCGTCTTCCAGGCGATCGCGCAGCGCGATCTCGTGACGGTACAGACGCTGGTGACACTGCTTGCCGCCTCCGTCATCACCATCAATTTCCTCGTCGATCTGGTCTACGGCTATCTGGATCCGCGCCTGTCGAGGGGAGGCCACTAATGTCCACTCCCGCAGCCGCCGCGCAACCCAGCCTCTTCTCCAAGCTCATCGGCAGCCGAAACCTGACGATCGGCGCCACCGTCACCGTCATCCTCGTGGCGATGGCGCTCGTCTCCTATGTCTGGACACCCTATTCGCCGACGGCGATGAACTTCCGCGACAAGCTGCAGGGGCCGAGCCTTGCCCATTGGTTCGGCACCGACAATTTCGGCCGCGACATCCTGTCGATGATCATGGTCGGCGCCCGCAACTCGATCAGCGTCTCGATCGTCGCGGTGCTGGTCGGCGCCGGCATCGGCGTGCCGCTCGGCGCCTGGGCGGCCGCCCGCGGCGGGTGGGTTGATGGTCTCGTCATGCGCATGAGCGACCTTGCCTTCGCCTTCCCGGCGCTTCTGACCGCCGTCATCATCACCGCGATCTTCGGCCCCGGCGCCACCAACGCGATGATCGCAATCGGCATCTTCAACATCCCGGTCTTTGCCCGCGTCACCCGCGGCGCCTCGATGGGTCTCTGGAAACGCGAATATGTGCAGGCCGCGCGATGCGCCGGTCGTGGCGACGTCGCGATCACGTTTCTGCACATCCTGCCCAACATCAACCACGTGCTGCTCGTCCAGGTGACGATCCAGTTTGCCCTCGCGATCGTCGCCGAAGCCGGTCTCTCCTACGTCGGCCTCGGCACACAGCCGCCGATGCCGAGCTGGGGCAAGATGCTGAACGACGCCCAGACCTTCATCTATCAGGCGCCCTGGCTCGCGATCTTCCCGGGACTGGCGATCACCTTCGCCGTGCTCGGCCTCAACCTGCTCGGCGACGGCCTGCGCGACATTCTCGACCCGCGCGTGAGGCGGCAACGATGACGAAACCCTTGCTTCAGATGGCCGGCATGTCGGTCGAACTCGCAGCCGGCAAGAGCATCGTCGATATCGTCTGCGACATCGACCTCGAGCTCAATCGCGGCGAACGGCTTGGCATCGTCGGCGAATCCGGCAGCGGCAAGTCGATGACCGCCCTTGCCGTCATGGGGCTGCTGCCGCAGCGCATGCGGGTGCGCGGCGAACTTTCCTTCGACGGCCGCAATCTCGCGGGCTTGGGCGAAGCCGACTATTGCGGCTATCGCGGCCGGCGCATGGCGATGATCTTCCAGGAGCCGATGACGGCGCTCAATCCGGTCAAGTCGATCGGCGCGCAGATCGCCGAGGGTCGGCGGCTGCACCTCGGCGAAACGAAAGCCGATGCCGAGAAGAAGGCGCGCGCGCTGCTCGACCGGGTCGGCCTACCGGCGCCGCGCTTCGATCTGGACCTCTACCCACACCAGCTCTCCGGCGGTCAACGCCAGCGCGTGATGATCGCCATGGCGATCGCCTGTGAACCGGATCTGCTGATCGCCGACGAGCCGACGACGGCGCTCGACGTTACGGTGCAGGCGCAGATCCTCGATCTGCTCGACGAGCTGATTGAAGACACCGGCACGGCGCTGATGCTGATCACCCACGATCTCGGCGTCGTCTCGGAGATGACCGACCGCATCGCCGTCATGTATGCCGGCCGCATCATCGAAACCGGGCGCACCGAGGATGTGTTTGCCCGCATGGCGCATCCCTATGCCCGTGGCCTTTTCGCCGCCTCACCGCATGGCGCAGCACTCGCCCCGCGACATCCAAGTGAAGGGCGGCCGAGGCTGAACGCCATTCCCGGCATCGTACCTGACCCGTTCGGCCGGCCGCCGCATTGCTCCTTTGCCGACCGCTGTTCCTATGCCCAACCGGACTGTCGTCAGGCGATCCCGGCGCTGGACCTGATCAACACCGATGAAAATGTCGAGCATCGCGCCGCCTGCTTTCATCCGCGCGAAAGGATGGTGGCATCGTGAGCGAGGTGATCCTCAAGACCACCGATCTGGTGCGCGAATACGACCTGCCGCGCCCGTCGATCTTCTCGAAGCAGAGCCGCCTGCGCGTGCTGCACGGGGTGAGCGTCGAACTGGCCGCTGGCCAGAGCCTCGGCATCGTCGGCGAAAGCGGCTCCGGCAAATCGACGCTGGCCCGCGCCGTGATGGGGCTGGAACGGCCTCAGTCCGGCCAGGTCTCGATTGCCGGTAAGGATATCTATGCGCTCGATCGCGCTGGACTGCGCGAGGCGCGCAAGGGCTTTCAGGCGATCTTCCAGGATCCCTACGGCTCACTCGATCCGCGCCATACGGTGAGGACAATCATCTCCGAGCCGATCGTTTCGCTGGAGCGCGGGACCGGCACCACAGAGCGCAACCGCCGCATCGCCGAGGTGCTGGAGGCGGTCGGCCTGCCGCTGGCGTCGGCCGACAAGTATCCGCACGAATTCTCCGGCGGTCAGCGCCAGCGCATCGCCATCGCCCGTGCGCTGATCACCCGGCCGGCGCTGATCGTCGCCGACGAACCGGTCTCCGCACTGGACGTCTCGATCCAGGCGCAGGTTTTGAACCTGATGATGGACCTGCAGGAAAAGCTTGGCCTTTCCTACCTCTTCATCAGCCACGATCTTGGTGTGGTGCGCGCCATCACCGACCGGGTGGCGGTCATGCATCTCGGCCGCATCGTCGAGGAAGGGCCGACATCAGAGGTGTTCGACAACCCCCGCCATCCTTACACCCAAGCGCTGGTCGCCGCCGTGCCCAAGCCGTTTTCCGGGCGCCGCAAGCGCGTGCGCTCCGATGGGCCACCGCAAACGCCCGTCCATACCGCAACGACCGCAGCCGGCTGCGCCTATGCCGCCGTCTGTCCCGCGAGACAGGAGATCTGTCTGAGCCGAACGCCTGAGGCCAAGCCGGTAACGCCGGCCTGGTCCGCCCGCTGCCATTTTGCCTAGGAAGTGCCCCATGTCCGAACTCGCCGATCTCTCCGCCGTCGATCTTGTCGACGCCTACCGCTCGAAGAAGCTTTCCCCCGTCGAGGTCACGGAAGCCGTCATTGCCCGCATCGACGCTTCCGAGCCGAAGCTGAATGCGCTCTGGGCCTATGACCCGGCCGAGGCGCGCAAGGCCGCCAAGGCTTCGGAGGAACGCTGGGCAAAGGGCGAGCCTCTGGGTGCGATCGACGGCGTGCCGGTGACGATCAAGGAAAACATCGCAACCAAGGGCACAGCCGTTCCGCTCGGCTGCGCCGCCGTGTCGCTGACGCCGGCCACGGCCGACGCGCCGCCGGCGGCCCGCACCCGCGAGGCGGGGGGCATTCTGCTCGCCAAGACCACCATGCCGGACTACGGCATGCTCTCCTCCGGCCTTTCCAGCTTCCACAAGCTTGCCCGCAACCCGTGGGACCTCTCGGCCAATCCGGGCGGGTCGAGCGCCGGCGCGGGTGCGGCCGCCGCGGCCGGTTATGGGCCTTTGCACATCGGCACGGATATCGGCGGCTCGGTCCGCCTGCCCGCCGGCTGGTGCGGCATCGTTGGGCTGAAGCCTTCGGCCGGCCGCGTGCCGATCAACCCGCCCTTCATCGGCCGCGTCGCCGGCCCGATGACCCGGACGGTCGCCGATACGGCGCTTTACATGTCGGTACTGTCGCAGCCGGACGCCCGGGACACGATGTCCCTGCCCTATGCCGATATTCCCTGGCTCGATCTCGACCGTGACCTGAAGGGCCTGAAGATCGGCCTCTGGCTCGACGCCGGCTTTGGCCAGTCGGTCACGGCGGAAACGGAGCAGGCAGTCAAGAAGGCGGCCGAGCTCTTTGCCGACGCCGGCGCGACCATCGAACCGATCGGCCCGTTCCTGACACGCGAGATGATCGACGGTCTCGACCGCTTCTGGCGGGCACGCGGCTGGGAAGACGTTTCGCGCCTTTCGCCGGAAAAGCAGGCGCAGATCCTGCCCTACATCTTCGACTGGATCAAAACCGCTGAGGACTTTAACGGCCGTGAGGTCTATACCGGCTTCGCCCAGATCGAGGCGATGCGCAACACGCTGCATGCAGCACTTTCCGGCTATGACTTCATCCTCTCACCGACCGCGCCGACCGCATCTTACCCGGCCGAATGGGCCTCGCCGGTCAACGACCCGCAGAAGCCGTTCGAGCACATCGCCTTCACCGTCGCCGTCAACATGGGCGGCCAGCCGGCAATCTCGCTCAACTGCGGCTATACCGCAGGCGGCCTGCCGATCGGCCTGCAGATCATCGGCCAGCAGTTCGACGATATCGGCGTGCTTCGCCTCGCGCGCGCCTTCGAGACCATGCGTCCGGAGCAGCGCCCATGGCCGAAGGTCGCATGATGAGCGACACGATGCGCTACACCATCGAGAGCGGCGATCTCGAGAACATCGTCTCCCGCCTGCTCGACATCGTTCGCCGACTTGGCGTCAGCGTTTCGAAACTCGCGATCGAGGTGGACGGCGGCAAGGCCAGCCTCGAAATCGCCGTGACTTCGGCCTCGCAGGCTGTCGCCAATACGCTGCGTGAGCGCATCGGGCAGATCGAAGGCGCGAAGGCAGCGTAGCCGGATCTCGCCCACCACCATCATCGACGCGGCCGTGCCGCTTTACACAGACTGAAAACCACAGGAGTGCCGACAATGGCCCGCAAACTTTTCATCCTTCCCGGCGACGGCATCGGCCCGGAAGCCATGGCGGAAGTCCGCAAAATCATCGCCTACATGAACGCCGAGCTTGCTGCCGGCTTCGTGACCGACGAGGGCCTGGTCGGCGGTTCGGCCTATGACGCCCACGGCCAGGCGATCTCGGAAGAGGATATGGCAAAGGCGCTCGCCGCCGACGCGGTTCTGTTTGGCGCCGTCGGCGGTCCGAAGTGGGATGCGGTGCCCTATGAAGTCCGCCCGGAAGCCGGTCTGTTGCGCCTGCGCAAGGACCTGCAGCTGTTTGCCAACCTGCGTCCGGCGATCTGCTACCCGGCGCTGGCCGCTGCCTCGTCGCTGAAGCCCGAGCTGGTCGAAGGCCTCGACATCCTGATCGTGCGCGAGCTCACCGGCGGCGTCTATTTCGGCGAACCGAAGGAGATCATCGATCTCGGCAACGGCCAGAAGCGCGGCATCGACACCCAGGTCTACGACACCTACGAGATCGAGCGCATCTCAGGCGTTGCCTTCGAGCTGGCCCGCACGCGGCAAAACCGCGTCTGCTCGATGGAAAAGCGCAACGTCATGAAGTCGGGCGTCTTGTGGAACCAGGTGGTGACCGAGACGCACAAGGCGAAATATTCCGACGTCCAGCTCGAGCACATGCTGGCCGACGCCGGCGGCATGCAGCTGGTGCGCCAGCCCAAGCAGTTCGACGTCATCGTCACCGACAACCTGTTCGGCGACATGCTGTCGGATGTGGCCGCCATGCTCACCGGTTCGCTCGGCATGCTGCCGTCGGCCTCGCTCGGTGCACCGGATGGTGTCAGCGGCAAGCGCAAAGCGCTCTACGAGCCGGTGCATGGCTCGGCGCCGGACATTGCCGGTAAGGGCATTGCCAACCCGATCGCGATGATCGCGTCGTTCGCCATGTGCCTGCGCTACTCCTTCAACCTCGTGAAGGAAGCCGACAATCTGGAGAAGGCGATCGCCAACGTGCTCGATCAGGGCATCCGCACCGGCGACATCATGGCCGAAGGGGCGAAGAAGGTCGGTACCACGGAGATGGGCGACGCCATCCTTGCCGAGTTCAAGGCGCTGTCGGCGTAAGACGAACGATACCCGCGCGGCCTCAAGCCTCTGCGACAAAAACACCTCCGGAGCCAATCCGGAGGTGTTTTGCGTTTGGTGGCGTGCACAAACAAGATTGCGCGTTGCTACCGCGACGCCGCAGAAAGGAAGAGGAGGCAACCAAACCTCCCTGGAACTGCGGGACCAGCCCAAGTCTTTGGGCTGAAAAGTCATTTTTACCCTGATGACGTCGGGTCGTTGGATCCCCGCCACAAGGGCGAGGAAGACGGAGTGTGGAGCACCGCGCAGCGGGCACTCGTAGCGTCCACGTCGACGGCGGCCATGCCCTCAGATCGTAATCCCGCCGTCGATGTTGATGGCCTGGCCGGTGATGAAGGCTGCCTCGTCGGAAGCAAGGAAGGCGCAGATGGCGGCGACTTCCTCCACCGTGCCGAAGCGGCCGGCCGGCTGGCGGCTGATGAAGGACCGGTAGGCCTCATCCCGGCTTCCGAGTTTTTGGCCGAGTTCGCCGATACGCTCTTCCAGTGAGGGCGAGGCCACCGTTCCCGGGCAGACCGAATTGCAGCGGATGCCCCGCGAGACGTAGTCCGCCGCGACCGCCTTGGTGAGACCGATGATACCGCCCTTGGCGGCACCGTAGGCCGCGCGGCGCGGAAAGCCCTTGATCGAGGAGGCGACCGAGCCGATGGTGATGATGCTACCGCCAGCCGCTTTCATCTTAGGGATTGCGCCGGCAATCACGTTATAGGCGCTGTCGAGCGTGATGTTCACCGAGCGGCGCCAGTCCTCGGGCGCACATTCCTCGATCGTGCCCTGGTGCACGTAGCCGACCGCATGCACGAGGATGTCGATACGCTGGAAGGCCGCAAAGTAGCCGGCTACAGCCGCGTGGTCTGTCGCGTCCAGCCGCGTCGTCGCGGCACCGTCGAGTGTGGCGAGCAGGCCATCGTTGATGTCGCTCGCATGAACTTCGGCACCCTCTGCCATCAGCCGTTCGGCCACCGCGCGGCCGATGCCCTGGCCGGCGGCGGTGACCACCGCCACGCGTCCGGCCAATCGTCCCGTCTTTTCACTCATCATCCGTTTCCCTTCGCGCGCATCAGATGGCCTCAACGGCCTGTCGCTGGTGGCCAAGGCCGTCGATACCGAGTTCCACCACGTCGCCGGGCTTCAGGTAGCGCGGCGGCTTCTTGCCCATCCCGACGCCAGGAGGCGTGCCCGTGCAGATGAGATCGCCCGGCTCCAGCACACAGAATTCGCTCATGTAGGAGACGATGGTCGCGACATCGAAGATCATGCGCGCGGTCGTGCCCGCCTGCATGCGCTCGCCGTTGACGTCGAGCCACATCGGCAGTGCCTGCGGATCCGGCACCTCGTCCTTGGTCACAAGCCATGGCCCCGTCGGGCAGAAGTTCGGAAAGCTCTTGCCCTTCACCCACTGCCCGCCGCGTTCGATCTGCCAGGCCCGCTCGGAGACATCGTTGACGACGGTGTAGCCGAAGACATGCGCCATCGCGTCAGTGCGCGACACATTCAGGGCACGCTTGCCGATGACGATGCCGAGTTCGACCTCCCAGTCGAGCTTCGACATTTTTTCGGAGTAAAGAAGAGGGGCGTTCGGCCCGCAATACGTGCCGGACGCCTTGTTGAACAGGATCGGATCTGACGGCACCGGAAGGCCCGCCTCTTCGGCGTGATCCGAATAGTTGAGCCCGATGCACCAGATCGTGCCCGGCCTTGCGACCGGCGGCAGGATATCCGCATCGATAACGGGCACCAGGGGCAAAGCTGACAGATTGACCCCGGACAAGGCAGCCGAGACGCCGGGCAAGGTCTCCGCCGTAAAGTCCTGAACGAGCGAGGACACATCGCGTGCTCGACCCTCGCCATCCAGAATGCAGGGCACGGCGGAGCCGTTTACGGTCAAACGCAACAATTTCATCGGGTGGCCTTTCGTTTGGAAGGAACGGGGCGAGCGCTCGGCTCAGCCCGCTGGCGCGGCTTCGGCGGAAAGCCGATAGCGTGTGGTGAAGGTTTGTCCGGGCTCGAAGGCGATCGTCGTTGCGACGCCCGATGCCGACAGCGGGTTGACGCCAGCGGAAATGGCCGGCCCGAGATCGAAGGCCGAGGCGATCGGCTCGACGCCGAGTGCCACATGCCGTCCGTTCCACGGATACGCCTTTCGGCCGCGGTTGCTGTACCAGAGCAGCACGCTCGGGAAATGCTCCTTCTGCCAGGAAAGCCGCGCGCGAAAGCCCTCATCACGGTAGTGCAGCGCGACGCTGCCATCGATGCCGGAGAGCTGCAGGAGATCCTCAGTGTCCACGGCGAACGGCACTTGCGCTGCATCGACCGTCGCGCCACCGCGGGTTCCGACCTCCCCGAGCGACGGCCACTCCCGGTTCGGCACAAACAGCTCTGCGCCGGGCTCAACATCGCCGGGGAAACTCCACACCCGATGGTAGCTGCCCGGCTCGATGACGACGGAGCCCGGCCGCGGCGACAGTCGAAAGGTCGGATGCAGGCCGATCGGCAGGCGGCACGGCCGCCGCGCCTCGATGTCGAGCGCGATGTCGATGGCGGCCGCGCCCGGATCGGGAACGATCCGCCGCCGCAACAACCGGATCGGATGGTCGTCCGGATAGTGGCATTCCAGGGTGATCCGACGCTCGTCGCAGTCGCCCCAGGTCCAATGGACGTTGGAACCGTGACCATGCGGCACGGCGGCGCCGTCGAAACTCTCGCCGATTGCCGACCAGCCCGCAGGCAGCGCGCGATCAGCGTCGCTGCCGAAAGGCACACACGGCCATTCGCCGCGCAATTCCTGCAGGATGTCCGGCAGGGTCTCGCGTTCGGGGTCGTTACCCCAAGGCGCGATATGCAAGGGGCTGACCTGTCGCCCGTCCGGCAGCACGAACAGCACCGGGCCGAGCATGCCGCCGAGCGACTGCACCGCGAGGCTGCCGTGCGCCCATGCGAGCGCCCGTCGAGTCGTCTGCGCGCTCACCTTGTGGCCACCCCGAACCGATTTTCCGGCATGCCGGGTACTTCGACGCGCGTGGCAAAGAGGCTGCCGGCAAGGCGCTCGGCTGGCCCTCCCCCGGCCGTGGTGATGTAGAGCGTCTTCAAGTCTGCGCCGCCGAAGGTGCAGGTGGTGATATTGGTGACCGGCATCTCGATCGCCTCGGCAAGACTGCCGTCCGGTGCAATGCAGGCGATACAGCTACCGCCATAGCGGCAGTTCCAGAGGAACCCTTCGCTGTCGATCGCCGAACCGTCAGGCGCGCCGCGGTCGAAACCGGTGAAGAAGGGTCGTTCGCCGGATATCGAGCCATCCGCAGCATGATAATCGAAGGCATAGACTTCGTTTGCCAGCGTATCGCCGAAATAGAAGGTGCGCCGGTCCGGGCTCCAGCAGAGCGTGTTGGAAATGCCGAGCCCGTGCCGCCATTCGGTGACGGACCCGTCGGCTGCGATCCGGTAGAGGATGCCCTCGCCCGGGGCAACGTCGCCAAGCTGGCCGTCCGGAAGGACGTTGTTCTTCATCGAGCCGACCCAGAAATTTCCGACCGGGTCGGCGCGGCCGTCATTCAGCCTAACCCGCGGCGAACCGGGCAGGACAAAGCCGTGATCCTGCCGCCGATCGGTTTCGGGCCACCACCAGATGAGCTTCGATCCAAGCGCGACGAGTAGCCGTCCGTCTTCACGGGTCAGCGAGATCGCCACCACTGGCTCGTCGAACAGCCACGTCCGGACCGCTCGCGTTGCCTCGTCATAGCGATGGATCAGAAACCGGTTGATGTCGGTCCAGTAGAGCGCCGCCTCGTCCGCCGACCAGACGGCACCCTCTCCGCAGCGGTCGCCGACAGGCGCGACGCAGATAAGCTCACGGGCCATCTCCGCCTCCTATTCCGCTGCGATGCTTGTCGGGATCGACCGGGAGGGCCCGAGCGCCTCGGCATTCTGCACCAGCGCCTTCATGTAGCCGAGCGCGAAGGCCTTGCCCGCATGCCAGGAGGCACCGCAGGTCATGGCCGGCGTATGGTCGGGGATCATCACGCCCTGGTAGTTCTCGTCGCGCAGGATGCGGATGATCTCGGCCATGTCGATATCGCCCTCGTCGACGAAGGTCTCGACATAACGCGGCATCTTTCCGCGCACGTTGCGGAAGTGGATGTAGCCGATGCGGCCGGAGCGGGCGAAGCGGCGGACATGCTCGTAGATGTCGCCGCCCGGCATCTCCTGGAGCGAGCCAAGGCAGAGTTCGAGCCCGTTCGACGGTGAATCGACGATCGACATCAGCCGATCGTATTTCTCCGGGCGGTTGACGAGGCGCGCCGTGCCGCGCAGTTCCTCGGCCGGCGGGTCATCAGGATGGGCGCCGAGCACGACACCCGCCTCTTCGGCGACCGGCACGACCTCCTTCAGGAAGTGGCCGAGGCGCTCCCAGAGTTCGGCCGAACTGACGGAAACGGAAGCGGCGCCGGCGACGCCGCGGCGATAGCGCATGTTCCAGATCATGCCGTCGGGGATCGGTGCGTCCGGACTGGGCGCAATGCTGTTTTCGACGCCGAAGCCGACAGATTCCGCACCGCCGCGGGCATAGGGTCCGCGGGTCCAGCCATAGACGCCGGCGAGCGAGAAATTGTAGCCGATGCAAGGGATCCCCGCCCGGCCGGCGTCGCGAATGAGCTGCTTCAGCCCCTCGATCTGCTGAGCCCGCTCAGGCCCGTCGAGCAGCACGTCATGCCAGAAACGCGGCGAGAAATTCTCGATCGCCGCAATCTCAAGGCCGCCGGCCCTGATATCCTTCACCAGCGCCGACAGCTCTTCATAAGTCCAGAGCCGATCACCGGAGCAATCACCCCAGCCGCCCTGATCGCCACTGTCGATCTTCGGGTCCTTGCCGGCGAAATAGTTGGTCAGATGCGCGACGACATGGGTGGCGCCCGCCTGCACGGCAAACTGAAAGTTATCCGGGGTGAGTTGCTCCCGGTAGAGCCCAAGGCCGATTTTCATCTTGTCTTTTCCTATCCGATTATTTGACGCCGATGCCGGCGGTGAGGCCGCCGTCGATGCGGAAGTCCGAGCCGGTGACGAAGGCGGCGCGATCCGAGGCGAGATAAGCGACCAGTTCGGCCACCTCCTCCGGCTCGCCAATGCGGCCGATCGGGTGCGCGGCACCGAAGCGGGCGAAAGCTTCCGCCTCGCTGACGCCCTCGCCGCCATAGGTGCGGGCCGCGAGCGCAAGCAGCGGCGTGCGCACCGAGCCGGGGCTGACCGAGTTGACGCGCACCCTTGCGGCCGCATGGTCGAGCGCCATGGCGCGGGTCAGCGCATGGATCGCGCCCTTGGAGGCGACATAGGCCGCGACGTTCTGCTGGCAGGCATGGCCCTGCACCGAGGAGATGTTGACGATCGCGCCGCCGCCGCGCTTCATCATCTCCGGAATGCCGAAGCGTCCGGTGAGGTAGATCGAGCCGACGTTGACCGCGAGGCAGCGGGCAAAGGTCTCGGCGCTGGTATCGAGAACGGTGCCATAGGGATGCACGGCAGCAGCGTTGACGATGATGTCGAGGCCGCCGTGGCGCAGCACCGCCTCGCGCACGGCCGCTTCCACTTCCGTCTCCACGGAGACATCCGTCAGCCGCGTCGACATCGGCAGGTCGCGCTCTCTGGCGATGCGATCGAAGATCTCGTTGGTGGCGACATCGTTGCCGCAGGCAAGCACAGTCGCGCCTGACGAGGCGAGCCGGATTGCCGAGGCAAGCCCGATGCCGGACGTGCCGGTGACCAGTGCCACTTTTCCCTTGAATTCAGTCATGATTGTCTCCGCGATGGATCGCGATGATCCGGGCCGGCGTCGACCCGAGATCATAAGCGTGATCGTTACTCATAAGGGGGAGCGGGATGCGGACACCCCGCACCGGTCTCAGCGCACCCGTTCCAGAACCTGGTTCAGGAGCACGGCGCCGAGGATGATCCCGCCGCGCACGACGTATTGCCAATATTCGCTGACATTCATCAGCGTCATGCCGTTGGAGATGCAGCCGAGGAACAACACCCCGATCAGCGTGCCCCAGATGCGGCCCTTGCCACCGAAGAGCGAGGTACCGCCGATGATCACGGCCGCAATCACGTCGAGTTCCATGCCGGTCGCCGTCGTCCCGGTGCCGGCCCCGATCTGCGAGGCGATCAGCGTGCCGGAGACGGCGGTGAGCGCCCCCGTCAGGCCCAGCGTCAGCGCCTTCACCTTCCAGATGTCGATGCCGGAAAGGCGTGCCGCCTCCATGTTGCCGCCGACCGCGTAAACCTCGCGGCCGAAGCTCGTGTACTTCATCAGGAAGTGCATGGCCGCAAAGGTCAGCGCGAAGATATAGACCGGGAACGGGATGCCGAAGAGGTAACCACCGCCGAGGAAATCGAAGCCGAGCGGGAAGGACGACATCGGGAAGCCGCCGGTGATGAGATTGGCGACCCCGCGAAGTGCTGCAAAAAGCGCCAGCGTGGTGATGAAGGTCGGCACGTTGAACCATTGACGGAAACGGCCGGTGAGATAGCCGAGCGAGAAGCCGAGCAGCAACGCGGCGGCAAACCCCACCGTGACCGCGCCCCAGTCGCCGAAGACATCGGTGAAGCGATCGGCAAACCAGGCGACGATGCAGCCGGCAAGGGCAGCACCCGCACCGACCGAGAGATCGATCTCGCCGCTGATGATGACGGCCGTCATGCCGAAGGCGATGATGCCGAGCATCGAGACCGTGCGCAGCACGTTCAAGACGTTGCTGGTGGAGGCAAAGCCCGGTGCGACGAAGATCAGGAAAATCACCAACGCGGCGAGGATGATCTCCATCGGGTATGTTTTCAGGAACTTGAGCGGCGTGTTCTGTCCGCCGCCTTCGGTGGTCTGGCTCACGAGTGTCATTGCTTGGCCCCTTCCATGCACAGGCCGTAAAGTTCGGTCAGGTCGGTTTTCGTCGGATCCACCTCGGCGACGACGGCGCCGTGATGCATGACGAGGATGCGGTCGGCGACCTCAAGCACCTCCTCAAGCTCCGTCGAAACGAAGATGCTGGCGAGGCCGTCGGCGGCCTTTTGCCAGATGATGTCGAAGATCTGGCGCTTGGCCTGGACGTCGACGCCGCGGCTCGGCTCGTCGAAGAACATCACCGACGGCTGCCGGTTCAGCCACTTGCCGATCACCACCTTCTGCTGGTTGCCGCCCGATAGCGACGACACCGGCAGCTCCGGATCGCCGCACTTGATGTGCAGATCGGCGATCTGGCGGCGCACATGCGGCTGTTCGCGGCGGCGCGAGATGAAGCCCTTGTTGGAGATCGGGCCGAGGCTCGCCATGCAGAGATTGTCGGCGGTCGAAAGCGACTGCACCAGCCCGACCTCCTTGCGGTTTTCCGGCGTGTAGCCGAGCCCCGCCTTGCGCATGTCGCGGGGGCTCGCGCCGGTCATGTCGCGACCGTCGAATGTGACCCTACCGCCATCGATCCGATCGGCGCCGAAGATCGCCCGCATCAGTTCCGTGCGCCCGGCGCCGAGCAGACCGGCAATGCCGAGAATCTCACCGGGATAGAGATCGAAGGAGACATTCTGAAAATGTCCGGAGCGGCTGAGGTCGCGCACTTCGAGCACCGGCCTGGTGCGATCGAGTGTGCGCCGTGGCGGACGCGTCGCACGGGCGGCATCGCCGAACATCATGCCGACGATCGCCGACGGCGTCGTCGCCTTCATCTCGACCGCGCCGATGTAGTGGCCGTCGCGGATCACCGTACAGGTGTCGGCAATCTCGAAAAGCTCGCTCATGCGGTGGGTAATGTAGATCATCGTCACGCCGCGGGCGCGCAGCCGCTCGATCAACGCGAAGAGCTGCTTGACCTCGCGCGACGCCAGCGCCGAGGTCGGCTCGTCGAGCAGCAGGATCGACGGGTTGAAGGACATCGCCTTGACGATCTCCACCACCTGCTGCTGGCCGACGCTCAGCGCCGAAACAGGCTGGCGGGAATCGATTGCGAGCCCCATGTCGGCAAGCAATTCGCCGGCGCGTTTGTGCAGGCCCGCCCAGTCGACGACGCTGAAGCCGGCCCGACGCCGATGCGGCAGCCGGCCAAGAAAGATGTTTTCGCCGACAGAAAGCTCCGGCACCAGCGAAAGCTCCTGGTGCACGGTGACGATGCCGGCGGCAAAGGCGTCGTGCGGCGAGGTGAAATGGCGATCCTCGCCATTGACGCTGATCGTGCCCGATGTCGGCTCGGTGACGCCGGCGAGCAGCTTGACGAGCGTCGACTTGCCCGAGCCGTTCTTGCCCATCAGGGCATGAACCTGGCCGGGAGCGAAGCTGTGGGTGAATTCAGAGAGGGCGACAGTCGGGCCGTAACGCTTGGTCACGGCCCGAAAGTCCAGCCGTCCCTGCACCCCTTGCAACGCGGCTGAACTCGGTTGCGGATAGCTCATGCGGATTTCCTGCTGTGCAAGACGAGGGAGTGGCGGGCGCGATGACCCGCCACTCGGCTCACGTCAGAACCCAATCACTTCAGGGCCTTGAGGCCTTCCTTGTAGGCGGCGACGGCTTGCGTGTCGGCGCGGGTCAGAGGCAGCACCGGCACGTTGACCTTGGTCTCGATCTTCTTGCCGTCGAGCAGGTTCTGCGCCGCTTCGATCGCCTGCTTGCCGACCTCGAGCGGCTGCTGCGCCGTCGTTGCCTGCAGCACGTTGTCGGAATTGAGCAGCATGTTGGCGAGCTGCTCGGAACCGTCGGTGCCGAAAACGAAGACCTTGCCTTCAAGACCGGCCTTCTTCACCGCCTGGACTGCACCGATCGTGCCGCCTTCGTTGGCCGCATAGATCACCTGGATATCGGGATTGGCCGTCAGCATGTCGCTGGCGACGGCCAGCGCCTTCTCGGCAAGCCAGGCATCCTGCTGGGCGACGATGTCGACCTGATCGTTGACGACACTCAGGAAGCCATCGACGCGGGCGTTCGATTGTTCCGGCAGTAGCGCCTTGAAGGCGAGCGTGCCGATCTTGACCTTGCCGCCATTGCCGAGCGTCTTCAGGAAGTCGGTCGCGGCCTTGCCGGTGCCGATGCCGATATCGCGGTCCGAGCTCGTCACCGTCGCCTGGGCGACATCGCCATTGGCAGACGTGCCGTAGGTGACGACCGTGATGCCGGCGTCACGCGCCTTCTTCAGGGCCGGCACCGAGGCGTCGGCCGAGAGCGGCGCGACGACGATCGAATTGACGCCGCGGGCGATGTAGGTGTCGATCAGCTGGGCTTCCTTCTCCAGCTTGCTGTCGCTGTTGCCGGCCAGCAGCTCGTCGCCGGCGGCTTCCGCCGCCTTTTCCATGCCGATCTGGATGCCGCGGAAATACTGGTCCTGCTGAAAGACGATGCCGGCGATCGCCTTGCCGCCCGCGAACGCCGCTCCCGGTGCAAAGCTGACGGTTGCAAGCAGTGCGGCAAGCGCCAGACGTTTCATATTGCTCATATTGGTTCTCCTCCCAAGTGCCCTGTCAGTGCCGCCGGATCGACGGGCGAGAGGATCCGGCAAACGGGTGCCCGCACCGCCTCCCTGATCGGAGGCAGTCCAGGCCAAATCTTCTATGTGTTCATCGCATCGGCTGGCCGCCGGGTGCGGCATCGACGAAGCGGATGCCGAACTCAAGGTGACGGCTCATCAGGTAGACGTAGGCGATGCGGTCGCGCGCCCGCAGCGCCCGTATGATCTCGGCATGCGCCTCGAAGGTCGCCGCATGCACCGGGCGCTCGGCCTTGCCGAGACGCATGACTTCCTCGATCACCGAACGCAGCATGTGGTAGGCGGCGAGCGTCGTGCGGTTGCCCGAGAGTTCGACGATCGCCGAGTGGAACTCATAATCGCACTGTGCCGCCGCTTCGACGCTCTCGGCCTCCAGAATGCGGGCATTGATCGCATCCAGCCGGTCGAAATCAGCGTCGCTGGCCGTCAGGATGATGTGTTCGCCGACACCGGTTTCGATGATGCGTCGAAAGCCCTGCAGATCATGAAACGAGTCCGGCGAGATACCGTTATGGAAGGCAAAGAGCCGGCGGATCGCCTCGCCATGGCCGCCGCTGATGACGGCGCCCACCTTCGGCCGCGTCTCCACCATGCCATAGGCGCGCAGAACCTGCAGCGCCTCGCGCACGGTGTTGCGGCCCGCCTGGAACTGCTCGCCGAGATCACGCTCGGTCGGCAACGCGTCGCCGACACCAAGACCACGCTCGGAGATCATGTCGCGGATCTGCTCGACAAGGCGATCGACGGCCGAGGTCTTCCCCGGCTCGACGGCCTCCACGCCCGACAGTGCATCTTCCCGTACCGAACTGCTCACCGGCTCTCCTCCCTGCGATGCTTTATTTGTTGGTCCAGATCGCAGTTTCCGTCAAGAGAAAATTTGACAGCCTCATCTGAATCAACGATTTTCGCGCAAATTCACCGATTCCAGGCTTGAATTGTTGGACCAATGGGACATTATTACCGAACGTGGTCCAACAATAGCCACGGAAGCGGGTAGGAGTTCTGCATGAGAATGATGGAAGAGTGCTTTCGCTGGTATGGGCCAAACGATCCGGTGCCGCTCAGCCACATCCGGCAGGCGGGCGCCACGGGGATCGTCTCGGCGCTGCACCATATCTACGACGGCTCGCCCTGGTCCGATGAGGCGATCCTGAAGCAGAAGGCGCTGATCGAAGCGGCCGGCATGCGCTGGAGCGTCGTCGAGAGCATTCCGGTGCACAACTCGATCAAGCTCGCGACATCGGACAGTGCCCGCTACATCGGCTGGTACAAGGACACGCTTCGCGCCCTGGCGCGGGCGGGCATCGACATCGTCTGCTACAATTTAATGCCGGTGGTCGACTGGACGCGCACGGAGCTGGTGCAGCCCTTGCCGAGCGGCGGCTACGCACTGCGCTTCGACGCCGTCGATTTTGCCGCCTACGATCTCTTCGTTCTGAAGCGTCCGCGCGTCGAGAACAGCTATTCCGAGCGGCAGATCTTCGTCGCCCGCCAGCGCTTCGATCAGATGGACCAGGCGAGGATCGACCGGATCGAACGCAATCTGATCGCCGGCCTTCCGGCAACCGAGCGCCAGTTCAACCGGGCAAGCTTCCTCGCAGCCCTTGCGGAATATGACGGCGTCACCGCCGACGTGTTGCATGACAACCTGGCGCGCTTCCTCAAGGAGATCGTGCCGGTCGCCGAAGAAGTCGGTATCCGGCTCTGCATTCATCCCGACGATCCCGCCTTTTCCCTCTACGGTCTACCGCGCATCGTCTCCACGCCGGCCGACGTCAGGCGCATTCTCTCAGCCGTCGACAGTCCGGCCAACGGCATCACCTTCTGCACCGGCTCCTACGGCACGCGCGCCGATAACGACCTGCCGGCCATGGTGCGCGAATTCGGTCCGCGCATCCATTTCGCCCATCTGCGCAACGTCCAGCGCGAAGAGGACGGCTCGTTCTACGAGGCCGACCATCTTGGCGGATCGAGCGACATGCCCGCCGTGATCCTCGCGCTGATGGAGGAGCAGGAGCGCCGCGTCCGCGAGGGGCGCACCGACTGGCAGATCCCGCTCCGGCCCGACCACGGGCATCTGCTCGCCGACGACATCGGCAAGGAGCGCATCAACCCCGGCTATTCGCTGATCGGGCGCTTGAAGGGTCTCGCAGAAATCAGAGGCGTCATGCAGGGCATCGCGACCGCCATGGCGCATAAGGCGTGAGGGAAGACATGAAACATTTTGAAGACGATACCCAACTCTTTGCCGCCATGCGCAGCCGGCTGTTCACGGCCGTGGTCGGCGACATTCTCGACACGATGGGCTTGCAGCACCAGTTCCTGCCGCCACAGATCAAGGCGCTACGCGACGACATGGTTGCTGTCGGCCGCGCGATGCCGGTGCTTGAAGCGGATTTCTTCGCGACGGCGGAGGCCGGCGGTCATTCGGAATTCAGCGCCAAGCCCTTTGGCCTGATGTTCCATGCGCTCGACAGCCTGAAGGAAAACGAGATCTATGTCTGCTCCGGCTCGTCGCCGCGATACGCCGTCTGGGGCGAACTGATGTCGACGCGGGCCATGAAACTGAAAGCGGCCGGCGCAATCTGCGACGGCTATTGCCGCGACAGCGCCGGCATTCTCGCGCTCGATTTCCCCACCTTCTGCTACGGCTCCTATGCTCAGGACCAGGGGCCGCGCGGCAAGGTCGTCGACTACCATATCCCGATCGAGATCGGCGGCATCCGCATTCGGCCGGGCGACATCCTTTTCGGCGACCGCGACGGCGTGCTCGTCATCCCGAAAGAGGCGGAACGCGAGGCGATCGCCTTGGCGCTGGAAAAGGCCGAGACCGAAAACAAGGTACGGCTCGCCATCGAGGCCGGCATGAGCACCGTCGAGGCGTTCGAGCGCTTCGGTGTGATGTAAGGACAGGATGAGGCGCCGGAACCCGGCGCCTCACTTCAACCGGCTCAAATCCACGGGGCGACTGTTGATGATCGCCTCCATCGAGAAAAAGCCGGTGACCGTGGCGAGGTCGAAATTGGTGATGAGCTTCTGGTAGAAGCCGTCATAACCGCGCATGCCGCGGGTCACCACCTTGATCAGATAATCCCAATCCCCGCCGATGCGATAGAAATCGATCACCTCCGGCAGTCGCTCGACATGCTGGCGGAAACCGTCGCTCCATTCCTTGGAATGATGGCGCGTGCGGATCATCACGAACACGGTCAGATCCAGCCCCAAAACGTCAAGATCGATGTCCGCGTGCGAGCCCCGGATCACGCCGATCGCCTGCAGGCGCTGCAGGCGGCGCCAGCAGGCGTTTTGCGACAGGCCGACCTTTTCGGCCAGATCCCGCTGCGACAGCGACGAATCTTTTTGCAATGCGGTAAGAATGTTCAGATCGAACGCATCGATTTTGAACGAAGATTCGATCATTTGACACAATTCCTAGACGAAACCGCAGAAGATAGGTGAAGTTTTCGACCCTGGACGGGATTACAATTGCTGTCAATGTCCGCTCCGAGGAGTAAGCGCGATGATCGTGCCCGCCGTCCACCAGCCCTGCGAGGCGCTCTCGCCACTCGCCCGGTTCCGCCAATCCCTCAACCGGCCGGGTCTTATCGCCGATCTTCGCGACGATCTGGTCGGAGCGAAGGCCCGGATCGCCGGCCCCTATGGCACGAAGGCGCTCGTTTATGCCGACTATGTCGCCTCCGGGCGCGCGTTGCGGGTGATCGAGGATTTCGTGCTCGAGGAGGTCCTGCCCTACTACGCCAACAGCCACACGGAAGCCTCCTATTGCGGGGGCTTCATGACCCGGATGCGCCGGGAAGCGCGGGCGCTGATCGGTGAGTTCTGTGGCGCCACGGCCGACCATGCCGTGATCTTCACCGGCTCCGGTGCGACCTCCGGCATCAACCGTCTGGTCAAGCTCGTCGGCGTTACCGACGCGGTTGCTGCCGGCAAAACCGTCCGCGTCATCATCGGCCCCTACGAGCACCACTCCAACATCCTGCCCTGGCGCGAAAGCGGCGCTGAGATCGTCGAAATCGCCGAGTGCCCGGCGGGTGGACCGGACCTCACGGAACTTCGCGAAGCGCTGAATGCCGGTTCGCCCGACGTGACGGTCTGTACGCTTTCGGCCGGCTCAAACATCACCGGCATCACCAGCGACGTCGCCGCGATCACCCGCATGGTCAAGGCGGCGGGCGCCAAGATGATCTGGGACTATGCCGGCGCCGGCCCCTATGTTCCGATTGCCATGTCCCCTGCGTCCGGTGCCGAAATCGATGCCATCGTCGTCTCGCCGCACAAGTTCATCGGCGGGCCGGGCGCTTCCGGCATCCTCATCGTTCGCCGCGACAGCGTCACCACCAACAAGCCGACCTGGCCGGGCGGCGGCACGGTGAAGTTCGTTTCGCCGGATACGCACGACTACAGCGCCAACATCGAAGCCCGCGAAGAGGCCGGAACGCCGAACGTCGTCGGCGACGTCCGGGCGGCGCTCGCCTTCATCGTCAAACACGCCATCGGCCTTGAGAACATGGAGCGGCGCAACCGCGAACTGGCGGAGCAGGCGTTTGCCGCCTGGAAGGCCATTCCGCAACTGGAGCTGCTCGGCCTGCAGGAACCGGACCGTCTGCCGATCTTTTCGTTCCGCATCAAGAACGGCAGGGGCGGCTACGTCCACCAGCAGCTCGTCACCCGCATGCTGAGCGACCGCTTCGGCATCCAGGCGCGCGGCGGCTGTGCCTGCGCCGGACCTTACGTGCACCGGCTGCTGTCGATTGATGCCGAGCACTCCGAACAGATCCGCCAGGCGATCCTTGCCGGCGAGGAAATCGAAAAGCCGGGCTTCACCCGGCTGAACTTCAGCGTGCTGCTTTCGGAAGACAAGGTGAAATACATTCTCGATTGCGTCATGCAGCTGGCCGCCGACGCGCCGAGCTTCGAAGCCGATTACGATTTTGACCCCGCCCGCGCGATCTTCTTCCCCTGCGCCGCGGCTGAAGAGGCCCTCGCCTATGCATAAGCCCGATGTGACCGGCTTTTACGATCCCCGCACCGGCAGCATCCAATATGTCGTCGCCGACCCGGCAACGGGCAAATGCGCGATCATCGATCCGGTGCTGGACTTCGATGAGAAATCCGGCTCGACCGCCACGCGCAACGCCGACGCGATCCTCGACCATATCGCCGCCAAGAACCTCTCCGTCGAATGGATCCTCGACACCCACCCGCACGCCGACCATTTCTCGGCGGCGCGCTACCTCAAGACGAAGACCGGCGCGCCGACTGGTATCGGCGAACATGTGAAGGGCGTGCAGCGGATCTGGAAGGCGATCTACAACTGGCCGGACTTCGCCTGCGACGGCTCGCAATGGGACCGGCTGTTTGCCGACGGCGACACGCTCCAGATCGGCGAACTCAAGGCCCGCGTGATGCATTCGCCGGGACATACGCTCGCCTCGATCTCCTACGTGATCGGCGATGCCGCCTTCATCCATGACACGCTGTTCATGCCCGACAGCGGCTCGGCCCGCGCCGATTTTCCGGGCGGAAGCGCTGCCGATCTCTGGCGCTCGATCCAGGCCATTCTGGCGCTGCCCGATGAAACCCGGCTCTTCACCGGTCACGACTATTGCCCCGGCGGCCGTGAGGCGCGCTGGGAAAGCACGGTCGCCGAGCAGAAATCCACGAACCCGCATGTGGCCGGCAGGACCGAGGCCGATTTCGTCGGCCTGCGCGAGGCACGCGACCGCACTCTGCCGATGCCGAAGCTCATCCTGCACGCGCTGCAGGTGAACGTGCGCGGCGGCGAGCTGCCGGCGCCGGAAGACAACGGCCGGCGCTATCTGAAGATCCCGCTCGACGCGCTCCCCGGCTCGGTCTGGGGGTAGCGGCATCGTGGTGGATCCCCTCCAACAGATGTTGCTTGCGATCGGCTCCGGTTCTCTCACCGGTTTCACGCTCGGCCTGATCGGCGGCGGCGGCTCGATCCTGGCGACACCGCTCCTGATCTATGTCGTCGGCATCCGCGACGTGCATACGGCGCTCGGAACCGGCGCGCTTGCGGTATCCGCCAATGCCTATCTCAACCTCATCAGCCATGCGCTTCGCGGTCATCTCTGGTGGCGCTGTGCCCTGATCTTCACGGTCGCCGGTTCGCTCGGGGCGTTTTTCGGCTCCAGCCTCGGCAAGCTGATCGACGGCCAGCGATTGCTGTTCCTCTTCGGTCTGGTGATGATGGTCGTCAGCTTCGCCATGCGGAAAGTCAAATGCGACACGGCGGCAACACCGCAGTCGCTTTCGCTCGGGACGCACGGCAAGACCGGCCTGACCGCACTTCTGACCGGAACCTGTTCCGGCTTTTTCGGCATCGGCGGCGGCTTCCTCATCGTTCCCGGGCTGCTGCTTGCAACCGGCATGCCGCTGATCAACGCGGTCGGCACCTCGCTGCTCGCCGTCGGCACCTTCGGCCTGACGACCGCGATCAACTATGCCGTGTCCGGGCTCGTGGACTGGCGCATCGCCGGCTACTTCATTGCCGGCGGCATTCTTGGCGGCGTGATTGGCACCATCGTTTCCACCCGGCTTGCGACCCAGCGCGACACGCTGACCAAGATTTTCCGCGCGATCATCTTTTCCGTCAGCCTCTATGTCCTTTGGCGCAGCTACGGCGCAGTGTGACCTCCGCCACCGTCCCTTAGCCGGCGGCGCTTGACCGCAAAGCCGGTTCCGATGCTATCACTGAACATCGCCGGGATCGGTGCTGCGCGTTCTGCCCCTCACTTCGGCCAGGACGCCGCTGCGATCCAACGGGCAAGCAGCGAGGGGCCGTCCATGTTCGATCTGATTATCCGCAACGCCAACCTTCCGGACGGACGGCAAGGTTTCGATGTCGGCCTCAAGGGCGGCAAGATCGTCGCGATCGAAAAGGCCCTTGCCGCAACAGCAGGCGAAGAGATCGACGCCACCGGCCGCCTTCTCAGCCCGCCCTTCTGCGACCCGCATTTCCACATGGACGCGACGCTGTCTCTTGGCCTGCCGCGCATGAACGTCTCCGGCACGCTACTGGAGGGCATCGCGCTCTGGGGCGAACTGCGCCCGATGTTGACCAGGCAAGCGCTGGTCGAGCGGGCGTTGCGCTACTGCGACCTCGCCGTCAGCCAGGGCCTGCTTGCCATCCGCAGCCACGTCGACACGTCCGACCCGCGGCTGGTGACGGCCGAGGCGCTGCTGGAGGTGAAGGAGAAGGTCGCGCCCTATATCGACCTGCAGCTCGTCGCCTTCCCGCAGGACGGCTATTTTCGCGCGCCTGAAGGAGTGGCGTCTCTGAACCGCGCGCTCGACATGGGTGTCGGCATCGTCGGCGGCATCCCGCATTTCGAGCGCACGATGGAAGACGGCGCCCGCTCGGTGGAGGCGCTTTGCCGCATCGCCGCGGACCGCGGCCTGCCGGTCGACATGCATTGCGACGAGACCGACGATCCGATGTCCCGCCACATCGAGACGCTGGCGGCCGAGACGATCCGCTTTGGGCTTCAGGGCCGCGTCGCCGGCTCGCATCTGACCTCGATGCACTCCATGGACAACTACTACGTTTCCAAGCTCATCCCGCTGATGGCGGAGGCCAAGATCAGCGTGATCCCCAATCCGCTGATCAACATCATGCTGCAGGGGCGCCACGACACCTATCCGAAGCGCCGCGGCATGACGCGGGTTCGCGAGTTGATGGCGGCCGGCCTCAACGTCTCCTTCGGGCACGATTGCGTCATGGATCCCTGGTACTCGATGGGGTCGGGCGACATGCTGGAAGTCGCCCATATGGCGATCCACGTCACGCAGATGGGCGGCATTGAGGACAAGCGGAAGATCTTCGATGCGATCACCGTGAATGCGGCGAAGACCATGGGCCTTGAAGGCTATGGGCTCGACATCGGCCGCAAGGCCGACCTCGTCCTGTTGCAGGCGGCCGATGTTAGCGAGGCCCTACGGCTGAAGCCGAACCGGCTCTGCGTCATCAAGGCCGGCAAGGTCATCGCCAGAACGGCGCCGCGCATCGGCGAACTCTTCCTCGACGGTCGGCCGGCCTCGATCGATATCGGGCTCGATTACATTCCGCAGACGCCAGCGTCCTGAGCAGCGGCTGCAGCGTCAATCCTCGAAGTCGCCGAAGACGTTCTGTAGCCGGGTCAGCTGGGCGACGCGCTCGCCGACCTCGTCGCCGAGGACGACGATGATGTTGCTCAAGAGCAGGTCCATGACTGCAACCGTCGTTGCCGCCCCATCCCAGAGCGGGCCGTGCGAACCGGGCACCACGAGACAGATGTCGGAAACCTCCGGCGCCCAGGGGCAGAACTCGTCGGTGAAGAGGATGACCTTGACGCCGGCGCGCCGGGCTTCCCCGGCCAAGGGCCGTGCCTTGGCGGCGAAGCGGCGCACGTCGTGAAGGAACAGCACCCGACCTTCGACGGAACCGTCGAGCAGCTCGGCATAGGTGCCATTGAGCCCGTCGACGAACTGGACCCGCGGCCGGGTATAGGAAAGCTGGCTGGCGAAATACTGCGCGATGCCGCGCACGTTCTGATAGGCGGCGACATAGACCTCGCTGGCAGCGATCAACGCATCGATCGCCTGCTGCCATTCCGGCGCGGTCGTCAGCTCGTAGATCATGCCGAGATTGTCGATCTGCTGCTGGATCAGACCGGCAAGCAGCTTGCCCTCGCGATTGTCGTCGCGCAGCCGGCCGACTGATCCCTTCACCTGCCAGGCCGGATTGTTGGAGCCGTCGCGCCTGAGCTCCAGCTTCAACTCGTCGAGACCGTCGAAGCCCATGCGCCGGAGGTAGCGCCCGACCGTCATCGGCGAAACCTCAAGACGGGTCGCGATCGAGCGCGCCGTCTCGAAGGGAATGTCGGCGAGATTTCGCTCGATGTAATTGGCGATGAGCTTGTCCGATTTCGAGCGTCTGAGCTCGTCGCTGCGCACCAGCTTCAGGATTCGCTGTGCCACGTCCCCTCCCCTTGCATGATCAAAGCGGGATGCCGGCAAGGCTTCGCCGCGCACCCCGCTCCGTCGCATCGCCTGTTTATTGCGCCGTCTTCACCTTGGTCCAGACCCGATCGAGCTGGCGCACGCCGGGGCCGAGATCTTCGAAGATCTGCAACTTCTGCATGGTCTCCGGCGGCGGATTGATTCCCTTGCTATTCTTGATCTGCTCGGGGGTCAATTGCCGCGCAGGCACGTTGGCCGTGCCGTTCGTCTGCTGCTCGATGTTGAGTGCAGCCACTTCGGGGCGCGTGTAGAACTGCATGAACTTGACGGCGTTCTCCTTGTTCGGCGCGGTCTTCAGGACGCAGATATCCTCCTGGTACATCGTCGCGCCTTCCTCCGGGATCACGTAGCCGAGATCCTTCGGATTGCCGAAGACGTCGACCATCGAGCCGACGAAGAAGTGGCCGGCCGCCACATCACCGGCCGCCACCATCGGACGAGTGTCGTAGGTGAAGGCGGCGACTTCGGGCTTCATGGCGATGATCGTATCGGCTGCCTGCTGCAGTTCCGCCGGATCGGTGGAGTTGACCTTGTGGCCGTTGAGGATGAGGCCGACCGACAGCACCTCGCGCATGTCGTCGAGCAGCGTGAACTTCAGGCCCTTGGCCTTCACCGTCTCGATCAGGTCGCGCCAGCCGGTTACGTCCTTGCCGAGCAGCGTGCGGTTATAGAGGATGCCGACCGTGCCGAAGGCATAGGGCAGGCAATATTCGCCCTTCGGGTCGCTCTTGGCGCGAAGGAACGTCGGGTCGATGTTCTTGAAGCCCTCGTAAGTGTTGATGTCGGTCTTTTCCAGCAGGTCGAGCTTGGCCATGATGTCCTGCATGTGCACCGACGGGAAGACGATATCATAGCCCGTGGCGCCGCCCTGGATCTTCGCCAGCATTTCCTCGTTGGAGGAATAGGTCGAGAGGTTGACCTTGATCTTCGTCTCCTCCTCGAACTTCTTCAGCACGGCCGGATTGATGTATTCGCCCCAGTTGTAGATGTTGAGCTCGGCCGCTTGCGCCGTGCCGAAAAGGGCCGTCAGCGTCGCCAGGGAAAGTGCCACTGTGCGTGCACGGGTCACGAAAGCTCTCCTGCCTCCGCGGGTCGTCCCGTTTGTCATCGTCATCGATATTCTCCTCTGATGGTTCTGGCCGGACGGCCTGGCACGGCCTTTGGCGGCCGCTTCCGGATCGCGGCTTCTCGTGGCCGTTGACTCCGATAGGCAAATGGTATCCATATATCGAAAACGCACAAGCGTTATTTGCATAACATTTTGGGGAACAGAAGTATGCAGAATTCCATCGTCCGGCTGGTGGAGGCGAGCAAGGCCTTTACCACTCCGGAAGGCGGCACCGTGACCGCTCTCGACCGTATAGATCTCGATGTCCGCCGCAATGAGTTCCTGACCTTGCTCGGCCCATCCGGTTGCGGCAAGACCACGCTACTGCAGGCGATCAGCGGCTTCGTCGAACTCGACGGCGGCTCGATCCTGATCGACGGCGAAGACATGACTGAGCGGCCGCCCTACCGTCGCCCGGTCAACACCGTCTTCCAGAACTACGCGCTGTTTCCGCATATGACGGTCGGCGAAAACGTCGCCTATTCGCTGGAGGTTGCAGGCGTTGCCAAACCGCAGCGTCGGGAGAAGGTCGCCTCCGCCCTGAAGATGGTCGGGCTCGAAGGCATGGAAGCACGCAAGCCGCGCCAGCTCTCCGGCGGCCAGCAGCAGCGCGTGGCGCTCGCCCGCGCGATCATCGCCCGGCCAAAGCTGCTTCTGCTCGACGAACCGCTGTCGGCGCTCGACAAGAACCTGCGCCAGGCCATGCAGATCGAGCTCAAGACGTTGCAGAACGAGCTCGGCATCTCCTTCATCTTCGTCACCCACGATCAGCAGGAAGCGTTGACGATGTCGGATCGCGTCGCGGTGCTTTCAGGCGGGCGCATCCAGCAGCTCGATACGCCGCGCGCCATCTACGACCATCCGGTCAACACCTTCGTCGCCACCTTCATCGGTGCCAGCAATCTCTTCGAAGGCAGGCTCGACGGCGACCGGCTGATGACGGCTGACGGCATGGCGATCCGCCACCGGCCCTGCGAGCGGAAAATCTCGACAGAGGCGACGGCGCTGATCCGGCCGGAACAGTTCTTCCTTGCCGAGGACAACGCCCCCTTCCCGACGATCGACGTCGATCTCGACCAGATCGTCTTCGTCGGCTCCACCTTCGAGCTGTTCGGCCGCACCGCCGAGGGCCGCAAGGTCGTTGCCGAGATCCCGGCCAACCGCCGCAATCTCGTCGGCACGGTCGAGCAGACCCGCAAGGCGCGGCTTGCCTACGACCCGGCGGCCGTGCACCTGATCGGCGCAAACACGGGGGCTGCGTAAGATGACGATCGCCAGTCGCCGCCGCTTCCAGCTTGCACTCCTGCTCGGGCCGGTCTCGGCCTTTCTCGCCGTTTTCTTCCTCGGGCCGCTTGCGATCATGATCGTGACCAGTTTCCTCGCGCCCGGCCTTTATGGCGGGGTGGAGTGGACCTTCTACCCGCATAATTTCGGCCGCATTCTCGGCTTTGCCGATCCGATGTTCGAGGAGTTCGATCCGATCTACATCGCGATCTTCCTACGCTCGATCGAGATCGCCGCCCTCACGGTGCTCGCAACGCTCCTCGTCTGCTACCCCGCCGCCTTCTGCATCGCCCGGCTCTCCGAGCGCTGGAAGAATTTCTGCCTGTTCCTGATCACGCTGCCCTTCTTCACCAGCCTGATCGTGCGGCTCTTCGTCTGGGTGCTGATCCTGCGCCAGACCGGTCTCGTCAACGAGGTGCTTCTATCCACGGGCGTGATCGAACGGCCGCTCGACCTGATCTACACCCAGGGCGCGATCATCCTCGGCATGACCTATGTGTTCATTCCCTTCATGTTCATGCCCGTCTATGCGAGCGTCGAAAAGCTCGACTGGACGCTGGTGCGCGCCTCGCTCGATCTCGGTGCCGGCCCCGTGCGCACCTTCTGGCGCGTCATCCTGCCCCTGACCGCACCCGGCATCGCCGGCGGCGCCGTCATCGTCTTCATCCCGGCGCTCGGTAACTTCGTCGTGCCGGCGGTGCTTGGCGGCGCTAAGGTGATGATGTTCGGCAACCTCATCGAGCAGCAGTTTCTCGCCGCCCGCAACTGGCCCTTCGGTGCGGCGCTGGCGATGATGGTGATGAGCGTAATGCTGATCATGATGATCGCCCACGTGGTCATCTCCGGTCGGCGCAATGCTGCCGCCGCGGCACTGGCACGGTGAGGCGCACATGAAGATCGCTCGATCCCTTTTTGCCGGCGGCCTGCTTGCCTACACCGGCTTGTTCTTCGCCTTCATCTATATCCCGCTCGTGGTCATCGCCGTCTATTCGTTCAATGCCAATCCGGTGAACATGATGACCTGGACCGGCTTCACCACCGAATGGTACGCTCAGGTTCTCGGCTTCAAGACCAAGGTCTCCGAAAGCGCGCTCTACATCGAATCAACCGGGCAGTTGCTTCAGGCGGTGTGGAACAGCCTCGTCATCGCCGCCTCGACCACCGCGATTGCGACCGTCTTCGGCACGGCGATCGCGATTGCCCTCTATCGCTTCGAATTCGTCGGCCAGCGCTTCTATCGGGTGGTGATGTTCATGCCGATGCTGATGCCGGATATCGTGCTCGGCATCGCGCTGCTGATCTTCTTCGTCAATTCCGGCATCAAGCTCGGCCTGACGACGATCATCATCGGCCAGTGCACGTTCCTGATCTCCTACGTCTTCATCGTCGTTTCGGCCCGCCTTGCCGGCATGGACCGGACGCTGGAACACGCGTCCGCCGATCTCGGAGCCAACGAATGGATGACCTTTCGCCGGGTGGTGCTGCCACAGCTCTTTCCGGCGATCGTCGGCGGAGCGCTGCTCGCCTTCATCATCTCGATGGACGATCTCGTCATCACCTACTTCATCGCCGGCGTCGACGTCACCACGCTGCCGATGTTCATCTTCTCCATGCTTCGGCGCGGCATCAAACCGGAGATCAACGCCATCGCGGTGATGATGCTGACCTTCTCCTTCGTCGTCGCCTCGCTCGGCCTTTACCTTCGCTCCCGGCAGAAATGATCATGAACCACAAAACCTCTACGCCCCCCAGCGCCCGCGCTCGCGATATCGGCCTGCCCTTTTCCGGCCGCACCGGCCGCTTCAATGCCATCACCGATGTCGAAGGCATCGCCGTCGGCTTCCGCACCATCGAGGAACAGACGCCGCGGCCGGGCCGAAAGCGTCCGGTGCGCACCGGCGTCACCGCCATCCTGCCGCATGCCGGATCGGAAACGCCGGTCCCGGTTTATGCCGGCGTGCACCGCTTCAACGGCAATGGCGAGATGACCGGAACGCACTGGATCGAGGACGGCGGTTTCTTCCTCGGCCCCGTGATGATCACCAATACCCACGCGGTCGGCATGACGCATCACGCCACCATAAAGTGGATGCTGGAACGCTACCGCACGACCTACGACACCGATGATTTCCTCTGGCTGATGCCTGTCGTCGCCGAGACCTATGACGGCGTTTTGAACGACATCAACGGCCAGCCTATCACCGAGGCCGATGTACACGCCGCACTCGACGCCGCCACGTCCGGGCCCGTCCAGGAGGGCAATTGCGGCGGCGGCACCGGCATGATCGCCTATGGCTTCAAGGGCGGCACGGGTACGGCTTCCCGCGTTGTCGAGTTCGGCGGCCGCGACTACACGATCGGCACGCTGGTGCAGGCCAATCACGGCCAGCGCGACTGGCTGACGATCCGCGGCGTCCCGGTCGGCGAGCACATGCGCGACGGCACGCCGCAAAGCCAGATGCAGGAGCGCGGCTCGATCATCGTGGTGATCGCGACCGACCTGCCGATGGCGCCGCATCAGTTGAAGCGTCTGGCGCGCCGCGCGGCGATCGGCATCGGCCGCAACGGCACGCCCGGCGGCAACAATTCCGGCGACATCTTCCTCGCTTTCTCGACCGCCAACACCCAGCCGATGGCGCACAAGGCGCCGCCGCGCCTGTCGCTCGAAATCGTCAACGACGAATTGCTCGATCCTGTCTACCTCGCGACCGTGGACAGCGTCGAGGAGGCGGTGGTGAACGCGATGATCGCGGCCGAAGATTCCGGCGGAACCGCCCATGATCGCTTCAAGATCCAGGCGATCCGGCACGAACCGCTGATGGAGCTGATGCGGGCTTATGGCCGATAACCGGCAGCCCGAGACGCGACTGCTGGAGCCGGACTTAGCCGGCTCCTGTTGAGCCCACGCGCGCCCGGCGCCAGTCGCGCGGCGCCTCGCCGACCCGCAGGCGGAAGAAGCGCGAGAAGTAGGCAGCATCGGCAAACCCGATCTCGTAGGCAATGTCTTCGAGCGGCCGCACGGTGAAGAGCAGCAGGCGCTTGGCTTCGAGCAATCGACGCTCGTTGATCAACTCCTTGACCTGCATGCCGAAGGCGTCCCTGCTCGCCTTGGCAAGCAGGTGCGGGGTGGTGGCGAGCGCATCGGTGTAATGCCCGACGCTCCAGTTCTCACGGAACCGCACGTCGATGAGCCGGCGCAATTCCGTTGCCAACATCGCCTGCGTCGGCTGGGCGGTGTCCGGCGTGGCCGCCGCCAGCCGGGCGATCTGGGTCAGCACCGCAGTAACCAGAGACGCCAGCATCCGCTGGGTGCCGGGAGCACCACCGGCATATTCGTCGGCGACGATATCGAGCAGTTCGGCTAGGCGGCGCCAATGCCGATCTTCACCGTCGCCGCGGATCATCGTCGGCCTATCGAGCGCCAGCGTCGTGTTCTCGCGGATCGAGAGCAGCGCGCCGTCGGCGACCGAAACGACGACCGCATCGCTGGTCTCCGGGTCGACCGAAAACCCGTGCACGATCCCGCTCGGCACGAAGCTGACCGCGGGTGCCAAAAAGTCCAATGGCTTGTCGTCGATGAAGTAGGTTCCCCCGCCGCTCAGCCAGTAGGTGATCTGCCCCATCTGGTCGTGTTTGTGCGCCTTCACCTGGCCCTGATGCAGGTTCTGCCGTGCCATCACCGTCTCGACGTGGAAGAACCCGGGCTCGAGCTGTTGCTCCGGTTCGCCGTAGACGAAGAAACTTGGAATGCTGCGGCTCATGCTCCACCCGAAAAAGTCCAAGTCATTTTGCCATTCTGTCCATGGCGGCTGACGATTTCAACGCCTAGCCTTGACGAAACTCAAGGGAGGAGAACATGAGAGCAGAGGATTTCCGCGCCGACCGGACGCGGCCCTTCACCGGCGCCGAATATCTGGAGAGCCTGCGCGACGGCCGCGAGGTCTATATCAACGGCGAGCGCGTGCACGACGTCACCAGTCATCCTGCCATGCGCAATTCCGCCCGGTCGCTGGCACGGCTCTACGACGCGCTGCACGATCCGGCGAAGAAAGACATTCTGACGTCACCGACCGACACCGGTTCCGGTGGCTACACCCACAAATATTTCCGCGTCGCCCGCTCCTCCACCGACCTTTCGGCACAGCAGGGCGCGATCGCCGAATGGGCGCGCATGTCCTATGGCTGGATGGGCCGCACCGCCGATTACAAGGCGGCGCTGATGAACACGCTCGGCGCCAATGCCAACTGGTACGGCCCCTTCAAGGACAATGCACTTGCCTGGCATAAACGCGCCCAGGAAGCCGCACTGTTCATGAACCACGCGATCGTCAATCCGCCGATCGACCGCCACAAACCGGCGGATGCGGTCAAGGACGTGTTCGTCCACATCACCAAGGAAACGGATGCAGGCATCTACGTCTCCGGCGCCAAGGTGGTAGCGACGTCCTCGGCGTTGACGCACTATAATTTCCTGGCGCAAAGCTCGGCGACAGTGACGGAGGATCCCTCGCTCTCGGTGATGTTCATCGTCCCGATGAATGCGCCGGGCATCAAGATGTTCTGCCGCGTCTCCTACGAGCAGACGGCCAACACGGTCGGCCATCCCTTCGACTACCCGCTGTCGTCGCGCTTCGACGAGAATGACGCGATCCTGGTGCTCGACAACGTCTTCGTGCCCTGGGAGGACGTGCTGGTCCTGCGCGATGCTGCCAAGATCCTCTCCTTCCACCCGGCCTCCGGCTTCATGCATGGCTACTGCTTCCAGGGCTGCACCCGCTTTGCGGTGAAGCTCGATTTCCTCGCCGGCCTGCTCGCCAAGGCTTTGAGGGCGACCGGCGGCGATGCGTTCCGTGGCAACCAGGCGGCACTTGGCGAGGTCATCGCGCTCCGTCACATGTTCTGGAGCTTCTCTAACGCGATGGCGCACAATCCCATCCCCTGGGCCGACGGCGCCGTGCTTCCCAATCTGGAGGCCGCCCTTTCCTATCGCACCTTCATGTCGGAGGCCTATCCGCGCGTCGTCGAGACGATCCGTAGGGTGATCGCGTCTGGCCTGATCTACCTGCCGTCTTCGGCGCGTGATTTCGGCAATCCCGAGATCGATCGTTACCTGGCGCAATATGTGCGCGGCTCCAACGACATGGGCCATATCGAACGCATCAAGATCATGAAGCTGCTCTGGGATGCGACCGGCACCGAATTCGGCGGGCGCCACGCGCTCTACGAGCTCAACTACGCCGGCGCTCCCGAAGAGGTGCGGCTGCAGGTGCTGAAAGGCGCCGAGCGCGGCGGGCGGCTGAAGGAAATGGAAGCCCTCGTCGACCAGTGCATGGCCGACTATGACGAGAACGGCTGGACCGGCAACACCTGGCTGCCGCCGCTCGACGACAACGCCACCCTTCGCAGCGCAGCCGAGTGAGGCCGGCCATGGAACCGTTCGTCTCGAAGACCGAGTTTCGCAACGCCATGGCGCGGGTCTGCGCGCCGGTCAACGTCATCACCACAAACGGACCCGCCGGACGCGGCGGGTTCACCGCCACCGCCATGTGCTCGGTGACCGACGAGCCGCCGACGCTGCTCGTCTGCATGAACCGCAACTCCACGCAGTGCGGCTTGTTCATCGACAACCGCCGCTTCTGCGTCAATGTGCTGAGCCACGATCACCGGGACCTCGCCGGCCACTTCGCCGGCGCGACGCAGGATATGGCCGCCCGCTATGCGGCGGCCGACTGGGTGGAGATGCACTCCGGAAGTCTTGCGGTCAAGGACGCGATCGTCTCGCTCGACTGCGAACTGGCGGAGGCGCGGCTCCTGGGAACCCACCATATCCTGATCGGCCGGGTCATCGGCATCCGCTCGCGCAGCGATGGCAATGCGCTGCTCTATTTCGACCGCAACTACGTGCACGTGCCGACGCAGCTCGGAAGTTTCGGCGGCTAGGCACCGACGCGACACCGCGGTTCGGGTGCCAACACGGCATCTTTCGCCATAGAGCCGACGCAATCCACATCCAGTTGCTCTTCAGCGCCTTTTGTTTTTTCCCTGAAACGCGTCTATTGCCAGGCGCGGAATGAGAAAGGAAAACGGAATGGTGATTGCTGGGCCAGCCGGACGTCCGACGATGGACGCGAAAGGCAGGGAATTCGATCGCTTGGCCGCCCTTGGACATCTCGATATCCTCGACACGCCCAGGGATGAAGGCCTTGAACGCGTCGTACGGCTGATCAAACAGGTCTTCGACATCGATATCGGCATCGTCTCCTTGGTCGATGCGCATCGCCAATGGTACAAGGCCTGCTCCGGGCTTTCGGCCGACGAAGTTCCGCGTGAAGACACCTTCTGCCGATATGTCGTGGCCTCAGAAGAGCCTCTCGTCGTGCACGACGCCACCAAGGACGCGCGCTTTTCGCAGCACCCGGCCGTGGCCGGCCCCGAACATATCCGGTTCTATGCAGGCGTCCCGCTGAAGACGCGGGGCGGGCATACGATCGGGACTGTGTGTGCGATCGACCGCACGCCGCGACTGTTTACTGAGACGGATCTTGCGATCCTGACCGAGCTTGCGGGCGTGGCGATGGACCGGATCGATCTGCTCCGCTCGGCCGCGACCGACGGGTTGACCGGGACGCTGACGCGGCGCGCCTTCCGCGAGGAAGCGGACAAGCTGATCTCGCTTGCCGTGCGGCACCAGCATGATCTGTCCTGCATCGTCCTCGATGTCGACCACTTCAAGCGGGTGAACGACACCCACGGGCATGCGGCCGGAGACGAGGTCCTGAAGGCCGTCGCCTCCATCTGCCAGTCCAATCTGCGGGCAAGCGACCTCTTTGGGCGGCTCGGCGGCGAGGAATTCGCGATCATGCTGCCGCATGTCGACGCGACTGGCGCACTGGCCGCGGCGGAAAAGCTGCGGGCAGCGATCGCCGCCCAGACGATCCACGGCGACTTCGGCCAACTGGCGGTAACCGCGAGCTTCGGCACCGCCGCCCTTTCGACCAAGAGCAGGGATGGCGCCACGCTGCTCGCCCAGGCGGATGCGGCGATGTATCTGGCCAAGGCCGGAGGACGAAACCGCTGCGTCGAATGGAGCAGTCTCGAAGCCGGCTATCCGCTCGGCCCGCGCCAGCGCGTACTGAAGGCCGGCACCATCCTCTTCGATGACAGGCATTCGCGGATCGACTGCACCATCCGGTCGCTGGGCGCCGATGGCGCCGCAGTTACGGTTTCGAACTCCGCCGGCATACCGCCCGAACTCGTCCTGGTCGTTGCCGGTGATGGTTTCGAAACCAAGTGCCAGGTGGTGGCGCGGGACCGGCAGAACCTCGAACTCGCTTTCGGATAGGCCTGTCCGCCTGTGCGCATAGATCGCGACATGACGAAGGGGCGCCGGTTGGGCGCCCCTTCTCGCGTTATTGCGGGATGCTATTCCGCGGCAGCCTCCAGGCCCTTTGGCGACGGCGCAGGCTTGCCCTGGAACTTCTTGAACAGGAAGAAGTAGAGCTTGATGTACTGACCGACGAGAATGGCGTTCAGGATCGTACCTTCGCGGATGAACTTGACCTCGGCGAGGAAGAGCAGGCCGATACAGGCGGAGAGCACCAGCAGCGTGCAGTCGAAGCCGGTCTTGATGTTGCCCCACTTCCAGCCGGTGCGCTTGAAGATCGTGTTGACGAACATGTCGATCGGCATCAGCACCAGATTGGCGCGGATCATCAGGAACAGGCCGAAGGCGAGCGCCGCATCGGCGAAGACCAGCAAAGCCACCCGGACTGGATAGGCTTCGAGCTTGATGAACTCGGTGATGCCCAGGTTGAAATCCAGGAAGACCGCCAGCACGAAAGCCGGGATCAGCGACGCGAAGTTCTTGAGCTTGAAGTCCTTGGGCAGGACCAGATAGGTCAGGAACAACATGATCAGTTCGAGCATGAAGTTGTAGGTGCCCTGGCTGAAGGGCGGGTAGACCAGCGTCATGGTTCTGGTCAGGCTGCTCTGGGGTGAAATGCCGATGCCGGCCCTGATCGCCAGGCTGACGCCGAAGGTCAGCACATAGATGCCGACGACATACATGATCCAGCGCCGGGTCAGACTGCCGGTATCGACGATTTCGGCTTCCGCCGCATTGTGTGCCATTGTTTCCTCCCTCGGAATATTCTGGGCTTTTTTTGCCCGCTGCCCATCCCCCCTCAGAGATGAGCTTTTGAACGTCTGGCCTCCCCACTCGTCGCGGGGGCCAGACCACTTTCATGACCGGCGGGTGCCGAAGCACCCATCGGTTCTTCTGAATTGGCTCCTATGCCATGAAGCGGAAGCGGTGCAACGAGATGAACAGGCTGAGCAGCTTGTTGACCACCGGTTCGCCTTCGTTGCGGTTGCCGAGAGCTTCGAGCGCTGCGTCGATCGCCGCGGCGCTGGCCGTCAGTTCCTCGACGCTCATGTTTGCCATGACGCCATAGATCTCGAGCGGCATGACGGCCTTCTCCACCTTCTCCTCGGTGACGATGCAGGCGCCGGCATGGGTATCGACCCGCTTGAGGCAATGGCACATTTCAGCGCTGTCCTGACCGACGACGACAAAATAGGGCTTCGGCGCCGGCCAGAAGGTGGCGACCGCGCCGCGCTCGAGAGAGACGCCCTTGAACAGGCCGTTGACGACGTGACGCTTGCCATCGGCATAACGCTGGACGACCGACAGCCGGCTCAGCTTCACACCGTCATGTTCGGCGACGACCTTGCCGTCCTTCAGCGGCACCCAGATCTCCTGGTAGAACTTCGCGTGGCCGCGACCGTAGACGTCGAAGAGATAGACCTTCGCACGCGTCCCGTCTTCCGACACCTCGAGCGGCACGATGTCGAGCTGTTCCGGCGTCAGATCGGCAAGGCCCTTAACGCCGTCCTTGCACATGCCGGAATAGTCGATCTCGGCATTCTTCAGCAGCTTGCGGTCCTTTGCGACCAGTTCGCCATCCTTGAAGACGTAGAGCGGGTTGATCTTCGACAGGCTGTCCGTCAGGACGATGTCGGCGAAGCGGCCGGGCGTCAGCGAACCGATCCTGTCTTCCATGTGGAACGAGCGGGCGGTGTTGTAGGTTGCCATCTTGATCGCGTGGATCGGGTTGATGCCCATCTCTGCACAAAGCGAGATGATCCAATCCATGTGGCCCATCGTCAGCAGTCGCTCGATCGAGATGTTGTCGGTGCAGAGCATGAAGTTGTCGGTCGGCCATTTGCGGTCGACGATGGCGCGCAAGAGCACCTTGATCACCTCGCTGCTGCCGACCCCGAACTTGATATGCGTCGGAAAACCGTAGCGGATGCTCTTTTCGATGTCCTTCTCGTTCCAGACGTCGTGATTGTTGGAAACGCCGATCGCCGGCAGGTAGTTGAGGACCATGTCGGAGAGCGCGGTGACACCCCAGTGGCCGTTCATGAAGCCGCCCTTGGCGCGAACCCAGGCCGCCTTGCGGAAATCGTCGTCGTTGCCGGAACTGTAGGTGAAATGCTCGAATTCCCCGAGGCCGATCACCGGCTCCATCTTGAGCACCGCTTCCGTCACGGATGCTGCCGTCTTTTTGCCCGGCGCGAAAGCATAGAGCCGGTAGGGCAGTTGATCGTAGTCCTTGAAGAGTTTCTCGGCGGCTTCGATGCCTTCCTTGCCGGCAGCGCTCAAGAGATCCAGGCATTCGGCATAGATCGTCGTCGTGCCGCAGGGCACCATCGCCTCGGCGAGTGCTGTCGGATGCGCGAGCTGGGATTCGAAATGGATATGCGCGTCGATCAGGCCGGGGATCGCGTAAAGACCCTTGCCGTCGAAAACCGCCTTAACCTTCAAGACGGTCTCGTCCGGATTGAGCGCAACGATGCGCTTGTCATAGACGAGAATGGATCCCTGGTAGACGGTCTCGCCATGGACATCGAGAATGTTCAGGTTCTTCAGGAGAAGATCCGCTTCCCTCTCGCCGTTCAGGATATCGAAGATGGCGCGCACCTTTTCGTAATGCGCGGCTTCAGTCTGGTTCACGAATAATCCTCCACTTTCATAGTCGTCGGCGCCTGCCGATAACCCGCTATTCTCAGCGGGTGCGGTGCCGGCAGCGCGCCCCTCGCCAACCATAAGAAGTCATTGCACCGCTTCCGAAAAGCAGTATTTTCTGCTCATACCGTTCGCTTTTCGAGAACGCTTGTGAGGGAAGGCCATGCTGCATTCACGCGTACTGCGCTACATCGACGAGGTGGCGCGCTCAGGCTCGATCCGCGGGGCGAGCGAGCGGCTGAACGTCGCTGCCTCGGCCATCAACAAGCACGTGCTGCAGCTTGAGGAGGACATCGGCGAACCGCTGTTCGAGCGGCTGCCGCGGGGCCTGCGGCTGACGCCCGCCGGCGAAATCCTTGTTGCGCATGTGCGCCGGACGATGAAGGAATACAGCCAGGTCGAGGCCGAGATCCGCGATATCAAGGCGCTGCAGAGCGGCGAGGTGATCATCGCCACGATGAACGGCCTTGCGGGCGGCATCGTGCCGAAGGTGGCGGCAAACTTCGGCGCACGCCATCCACGCCTCAAAATCACGATCCGGGTGATGTTTGCCCGCGAGATCGTTCAGGCGGTGGCCGATGGCGAGGCCGATCTCGGCTTTGCCTTCAGTCTCCCGCTGACGCCGCAGGTCGAGACACTCTGGAAGATGGACACCCGCCTCGGCGCGGTCGTTGCTCCGGAACACCCGCTCGCCGGCATGGAATCATTGCCGCTGGCCTACTGCCAGCCCTACCCGCTGATCTTTGCCGACAAGTCGATGCAGATCCACGGCATCGTCGCCGACGCTTTTGCTGAGGCCGGTCTGACGGTCGAGCCAAGCTATCTCACCAATTCCATCGAGGCCATGAAGTTTCTCGCCGCGGCCGGCGACAGCATCGCCTTCCTCAGCAAGTTCGACATTACCGAGGAACAGCGAAACGGCGTGCTGACCTACCTGCAGATCCGCGACCGGACTTTTGCAAAGAACGTGCTTTCGCTGGTGCAGCGGGAAAGGCGCGGCCACGGCCTCGCCGCCGCGATGTTTGCCGAGGAAATCATCCGAGCTTTGCGGGCGACGGTGGAATAGCCGGCTACCCAGCCCAACGCCGACGCGGTTTCTCGTCCCGGGTCAGAGTTGAATCCAGGCCGTTTTCAGATCGGTGTATTTGTCGAGCGCGTGCAGCGACTTGTCGTGACCGTTGCCGGACTGTCTGACACCGCCGAGCGGCACCGTATTGTCGGCACCGCCATAGGTGTTGACGTGCACCACACCGGCACGGATGCCGCGCACCATGCGGTGCGCGCGCGACAGGTTTGCCGTCCAGACAGCGGAGGCGAGGCCATAGTCGGTCGCGTTCGCGATCCGGAGCGCGTCCGTCTCGTCGTCGAATGGAATTACCGCGAGCACGGGGCCGAAGACCTCTTCCTTCGCCAACTTCATTTCGGGCCCGACGTCGAAGACGGTCGGCTGCATATAACAGCCGCCGGTCTCCTCAAGGATGCGCTTGCCGCCAGTGCGCAGGCGCGCGCCTTCCCCTTCGGCCTCGCGGACGAATTCGAGGTTCTTCTGAAGCTGCGCCTCGCTGGAGATGGCGCCGGCCTCGGTCGACAGAAGCAGCGGGTCGCCGACCTTCAGGCCTGCCGCGATCGCCGCCACCTTTGCCGAGAAGGCTTCGTGGATGGAGCGCTCGACCAGCAGCCTGGAGCCTGCCACACAGACCTGGCCGGAATTGCGGAAGATGCCATAGGCAGAGATGCGCGCGGCCTGATCGAGGTCCGGCGCGTCGGCAAAGACGACGTTCGGCGACTTGCCGCCGAGTTCGAGGTAGACACGCTTCAGGTTCGAGCGCGCGGAGTATTCGAGCAGCCGGCGGCCGACGCCGCCAGAACCGGTGAATGCGAGAACATCGATATCGCCATGCAGCCCGATCGCTTCGCCCGTCGTCGCGCCGCGGCCGGTGACGACATTCAACACGCCTTCGGGCAAACCGGCCTCGGCGCAGATCTCAGCGAGCCTCAGCAGGCTGAGCGATGCGCCCTCGGCAGGCTTCAGCACGACGGAATTGCCGGCGGCGAGCGCCGGCGCGATCTTCCAGGCGCCGATCATCAGCGGGAAATTCCAGGGAACGATCGCGGCGACGACACCGACCGGCTCGCGATGAATGAGGCCGAGGATGTTGTCGGCCGTCGGCGCGATCTCGCCATAGACCTTGTCGAGCGCCTCGGCATAGTAGCGGAATGTGCCGGCAGCACTGCCGGACTCCGCCTTCAGCGCCATCGAGATTTCGGTGCCGTTGTCGCGCACGCCGAGAACGGCCAGTTCCAGCGCGTGCGCCTCGATGATCTCGGCAATGCGTGTCAGAACCTTTTTGCGTTGCGCCGGGGCAGCCTTCGACCAGCTTCCCTTCTCGAAAGCGGCGCGCGCCGCGCGAACCGCCGCATCGACATCACCGGCTGCCGCATCGGCAATCGTCGTCAGATGCCGACCGTCGATCGGCGAGACGACCTCGAGCGTCTCGCCCAAGAGGCTCTCCTGCCAACGGCCGCCGATGAACAATTTTTGAGCCGCGACGGGCAGGTTGCGCAATTGATCGATCTTGTCCTGCATGGTGTCCTGTCCCGTTTGTTGCAGGCATGGCGGCGAGCCGCCATGCCCAAAAGCGATGCTCCCGAGAGATCAGATCTCCTGGCCGGCGCCCAGGCGGGCGAACTCGATCGGGTTGCCCGATTTCAGCGATGCCGCCAGGAAGAGCCCGATGACCCCGAAGATCACGACGAGCCCCGGCAGGAAGACGGCGAGCATGCCGGTGGCGCCGGCGAGATCGCCGAAATTGGCCGCGATCGCGATGATGACGGCAACGAGGATCAAGCCGGTGATAACAGGAATGACCTTGGTGACCAGCGGGTTCGTTTCAAGCCCGGGATTGCGGCCAAAGAAGGCGACGATGGCAAAGGCGGTGAAGGCCATCAGCGTCATGACGGCGAGCGTGCCGACATTGGTGAGCCACGAGAAGAGCGCCAGCACCGGGTCCTGTCCCGTCGCTGCAAAGAGCGCGACGACGAGGACGGCAATGACGGTCTGGATCAGCGAGCCGACATGCGGGCTGTGGTAGACCGGATGCGTGACGCCGATCGAGGCAGGCAGCAGGCGTTCGCGGCCGGCGACGTAGAGGTAGCGGGCGACACCGTTGTGGAACGCCAGCACGCCGGCAAAGAGGCTGGTGACGAAGAGCACGTTCATCAACGGCGGCAGCCAGCCACCGGCATAACGTTCGGCGAGGCCGAAGAGGAAGGTGGTCGGATCGGCAAGGCCCTGCAGTTCGGGCACCAGCTTGTCCGCGCCGGCGGCGTTCACCATCAGCCAGGATGTGAACATGTAGAAAATGCCAATGATCAGCACGGAGATATAGGTCGCGCGCGGTACGGTCTTTTCCGGATCGCGGGCCTCTTCGCTATAGATCGTCGTCGCCTCGAAGCCGATGAAGGCGGCGAAGCAGAAGAGAATGCCGATCGAAGGCGAGCCGGAGAGGATGGCCGAGGGGGTGAACGAGACCGTGCCCAAGCCGCCGTCACCACCCTTGGCGAGGATCGCGACATCGATGACGAGCACGACGAGATATTCGAGGATGACGAGGACGGTCAGCACCTTGGCCGAAAGGTCGACGCGGCGATAGCCGAGAATGCCGACAGCTGCGATGCCGACGAAGGTCCAGACCCACCAGGGGAAATCGATCCCCAGGCCGGCGAAGAGCCCCGCCGTCGCCGCGCCGAAGAGGCCGAAGACCCCGATCTGCATGGCGTTATAGGCGAGGATCGCGATCATCGCGGCGGCACCGCCCATCAGCCCGCCGAGGCCTTGGGCCGTATAGGCGTAAAAGGCACCGGCGTTGCGGATGTGCCGCGCCATCGCGACATAGCCGACCGAGAACAGAAGCAGGATCAGTGTGACGATCAGGAAGGTGCCGGGAATGCCGGCGCCGTTTCCAAGCATCATCGACAATGGAACGCCGCCGGCAACCGCGGTCAGCGGTGCGGCGGCGGAAACGACGAGAAAGGTGACGGCGCCGACGCCAAGGGCGTTCTTGCGCAATTGGTTCGCCCCGGTCACGGGCGTGGGTGAATTGGTCATGGTCTTGGCTCCCCTTGCTGGCGCGAACGCCTTTTCGCCTCCGGTCCTTCTCTCCGGCGGCTGCTCCCTGAAGCGGACTTGAGGCGCGGGGCTTGCTTTTTGTCTTTGCCGCGCAAGTCTTTCGGTTCATTATTTGAACCTCAGCTTCAAATATAGACTTGCAAATTGCATCTGGCCCTGTCAAGTTATTTCGCATGTTAAGTATCTCGACCCAAAACGACCGGGAGAGCGGGTCTACCGCTCCTTAGGAGGGAACAGGCGAGAGGACTGACGGGGCGCTCGACAACGGAGGAATGGATGAGCACCATCGGTAAGGCCCTGACTTTGCTCGACGCGATCTCGCGCCTGGAGAAGGAGGCGGGCTTGAGCGACATCGCCCGCCACTGCGGGCTCGACAAGGCGACGGCCAGGCGCTTCCTTGTCGAACTGGAAAAGCACGGCTTCGTCGAGCAGGACATGGAAACGCGGCGCTATCGCCTCGGCGGCGCGCCGGTGCGGCTTGCTCGCATCCGCGAGGCGCGTTTTCCTTATCTGAGCGTCGCGACGCCTTTTGCGCGGGAACTCGCAGGCCTTGCGGGCGAGACCGTTCACCTCTCCGAATACGCAGCCGGCCGCCTCTCAACCATCCATGTGGAAGACTCGCAACGCGCCCATCGCGTTATCGTCGATGTCGGCAGCATCCTGCCCTTCCACGCGACCGCATCCGGTCTCGGCTTTCTCGCTTTCTGCCCGCAGAAGGACATCGACGCGGCGCTTTCGGCGCCGCTTCAAGCCTTTACCGACCACACGCTGACCGACCCGGCGGCGCTGCGCCAGACACTCGGCGAGACGCTCCGGCGCGGCTACTCGATCTGCCATCACGGGCTCGAAACCGGCGTCGTCAGCGTCGCCGCCCCGATCCGTGCGCCCGGCAGCACGCCGGTTGGCGCGATCGCGATCGCCGCTCCCGCGACACGGGCCGACAAGGAGACGGTGGAACAGATGGGCCGTGCCGCGATGGCAACGGCCAGACGCATTTCCGAAAGACTTTTCGGGTTGGAGCAGGTTGCTGCCGATCCGCTGGCAAGGAGGGCCGGCTGATGAATGCAATGAACCGTCTCCCCAATATCCTGGTCGTGGGTACGGGAGACACCAAATGCGACGAACTCCAGTTCATGGCGTCCGTCATCCGCGAAGCCGGCGGATTGCCTGTGATGATGGATGTCAGCATTCTCGGCGACCCGCCATACCAGCCGGAATACTCGCGCCACGACATCGCCGAAGCGGCCGGTGTCACGATCGCCGCGATCGCATCCAGCGGCGACGAACACAGCGCCATGGCGCTGATGGCGGAAGGTGCTTCCGCCCTCACCCGCTCGCTCTATCAGGCTGGCCAGGCCGATGGTGTCATCATCCTCGGCGGCTCCATGGGCACCGATCTCGCGCTCGATGTTGCCGCTGCCCTGCCGCTCGGCGTGCCGAAATTCATCGTCTCGACGATTGCCTATTCGCACTTGCTTCCGCCGGAGCGCATCGCCCCCGACCTGATGATGATCCTCTGGGCCGGCGGTCTCTACGGTCTCAACGGCATCTGCCGTTCCGTTCTTTCGCAGGCCTGCGGCGCGGTCGTCGGTGCGGCCCGTTTCGGTACAAAGCCGGACGGATCGCGGCCGCTGATCGGCATGACCTCGCTCGGGTCGAGCTGCCTCAAATACATGAAATACCTGAAGCCCGAGCTCGAACGTCGCGGCTATGACGTCGCGGTCTTCCATTCGACCGGCATGGGCGGGCGCGCCTTCGAGGCCATTGCCGCCGAGAAGGGCTTCACGGTCGTCTTCGACTTCTGCATCCAGGAGGTCAGCAACCATCACCACGGCACGGTTGTCACCTCCGGCCCGGACCGGCTGGAGAATGCCGGGCGCGCCGGCATACCGCAGATCATCGCACCCGGCGCCGTCGACATGGTTGACCTGCCGGCCTGGCAACCCGTTCCCGAAGCTTTCGCCGACCGTCCCTATCATGCCCATAACCGGCTGCTCGGCTCGGTGACGACCTCAGCCGAAGGGCGGCGCGAGATCGCCCGCGTCATCGGCGGCAAACTTGCCGGCACCGGTGCCGAAGTCGCCTTCATCCTGCCGCTGAAGGGCATCCAGGAATGGGACCAGCCGGACGAGCCGCTGCATGAGCCGGAAGCGCTCGACGCCTTCATCGACGAAATGCGCCGGTCCATTCCACCAAGTGTCGCACTGCACGAGGTCGACAGCCACATCAACGCGCCGGAATTTTCGAAGGCAGCACTGGCGATCTTCGACGACTGGGTGGCGCGCGGCATCGTGCCCGAGGGCCGTCCATGATGGAGAGCATGGCCGAAAAGGCATTGATCCTCGACTTTGGCGGCGTCGTCACCCGTACGCTGTTCGAAACACACGACGTCACCGAACGCACACTCGGCCTTGCGCCGGGCACGCTCACCTGGCGCGGGCCGTTCGACCCCGCGACCGATCCGCTCTGGGCCGCCATGCAGCGGCGCGAGATAACAGAACGGGACTACTGGACGACACGCACCCGCGAGGTCGGACAACTGCTCGGTGAAGACTGGAGCGACATGAAGACTTTCGTGCAGCGTGCGCGCGGGGCGGAGCCGGAACTCGTGCTCCGACCGGAGGCACGCGACGCGATCCTCGCCGCCCATGGGGCCGGCATCCGGCTCGCCATCCTCTCCAACGAGCTCGACCTTTTCTATGGCGTCGCCTTCCGAGAGCGCTTTCCCCTGATCGAGCTCTTCGAGACGATCGTCGACGCCACCTACACCAACATCCTGAAACCCGACCCGCGCGCCTACGAGCTGGTGCTGAGCCAGCTCAATTTGCCGCGCGAGGCCTGTGTCTTCGTGGATGACCAGTCGAAGAACATCGAGGGTGCGCAGGCCGTCGGCCTGCCTCACGTCCATTTCGATGTCACCCGGCCCGCGGAAAGCTATGCCAAAGCACTTCGGATGCTTGGCCTTGAACTGACAGGAGCATGACCATGCGCGAAACCAACTTCCTCATCGAGAACAACGCCCGCCACCTCTGGCATCCTATGGCGCATCCGGCCGAGATGCAGGCAACACCGCCGCGCATCATCAATGCCGGCGAAGGCGTCGAGATCATCGACATCCACGGCAAGAAGGTGCTCGATGCCGTCGGCGGCCTCTGGAACGTCAATCTCGGCTATTCCTGCGAACCGGTGAAGGAAGCGATCCGCCGCCAGCTCGACGACCTGCCCTACTATTCGACCTTCCGCGGCACCACCAATTCGCCGCTGATCGAGCTTTCCTACGAGCTCGCCGAATGGTTCCGCGAGGATGGCCTCACCCGGTCCTTCTTCACCTCGGGCGGTTCGGACTCGGTCGAGACCTGCCTGCGTCTCGCCCGCCAGTACCACAAGCTCAACGGCCAGCCGGAGCGCACCAAGTTCGTGGCGCTGAAGAAGGGCTATCACGGCACCCATTTCGGCGGCGCCTCGGTCAATGGCAATGCCAATTTCCGTCGCAACTACGAGCCGCTGCTTCCGGGCGTTTTCCATCTGCCGGCGCCCTACACCTACCGCAACCCGTTCGACACGACCGACGGTGCGGTCATCGCCAAGTCCATTGCCCGGCTCTTCGAAGACGAGATCGCCTTCCAGGGAGCCGACACGATCGCGGCACTGATCATGGAACCGGTGCTCGGCGCTGGCGGTGTGATCGTTCCGCACGAGACCTTCATGCCGCTGATGCGCGAGATCTGCGACCGGCACGGTATCCTGCTGATTGCCGACGAAGTGATCACTGCCTTCGGCCGCACCGGCGCCTGGACAGGCTCGCGTCTTTGGGGCGTGAAGCCGGACTTCATGTCGACCGCCAAGGCGATCACCAACGGCTACTATCCGTTCGGCGCAGTCATGATCGCCGACAAGGTCGCGCAAGTGTTCGAAAGCAACAAGACAGCCGCCGGATCGATCGGCCACGGCTATACCTACTCCGGCCATCCGGTCGGCGCCGCGGCAGCGCTCGCAACGCTGAAGGAGACACGCAAGCAGAACGTGGCCGCGAATGCCGGCGCGCGCGGCGAGGAGCTAATGGCCGGTCTTCAAGCACTCAAGGATCGGCACGAACTGGTTGGCGATGTGCGCGGCAGGGGACTGATGTGTGCGCTCGAACTGGTTTCCGATCGCGACAGGAAGACCGGTGCCGCCAAGGACGTCGTGCAGAAGGTGCAGGACGTGACCTATGACGCCGGCGTGATGGTGCGGACCTCGGGCGCCAACGTCATCCTCTCGCCGCCGCTGATTATCACCGCGAACGACGTTGCCCGCATTCTGACGGCTCTCGATGCCGGCCTCACCGCCGCGAGAGGATAGGACATGACCGACAATCGGGACCTGATCGCGCGCCGCGAGCGGCTGCTCGGGCGCAACATGTCGCTGTTCTACGAGGAGCCGGTGCATCTGGTGCGTGGCGAAGGTGTCTGGCTCTATGACGCCGACGGCCGCCGTTACCTCGACTGCTACAACAACGTGCCGCATGTCGGTCATTGCCATCCGCGGGTCACCGAGGCGATCGCAAGGCAGGCGTCGATCCTCAACACCCACACCCGCTATCTGCATGAAGGCATCCTCGACTATGTCGAACGGCTGACCGCCACCTTCGATAGAAGCCTCGACACGGCGATCCTCACCTGTACCGGTAGCGAGGCGAACGACGTGGCGCTGCGCATGGCTCAAGCCGTGACCGGCAAGACCGGGGTCATCGCCACCGACCATACCTATCATGGCAACACCTCGGCCGTGTCGCAGCTTTCGACCCGCATGCCGCCGGTCGGCGGTTTCGGCGGCCATGTCCGCCACGTGCCGGCACCCGACAGCTACCGGCCGCTCGGTGGCGAGCCGGGCGCGGCCTTTGCCGCGGCGTTTACCGCCAAGGTGGAGGAGGCGATCGCCTCGCTGCAGGAAAGCCCTTTCGGCTTCTCGGCGCTGATCATCGATCCCTTCTTCGCCAATGAGGGCTTTCCGGGGTTGCCATCGGGATTTCTCGAAGGCGCGGTTGCCGCCGTCAGAAAGGCCGGCGGTCTTGTGATTGCCGACGAGGTTCAGCCGGGCTTCGGCCGCACCGGCGGGCATATGTGGGGGCACCAGAAAGCAGGATTCGTGCCGGACATCGTCACGCTTGGAAAACCGATGGGCAATGGCCACCCGATCGGCGGCGTGGTTGCGGGCGCACAGACGCTCAACGCCTTCCGCAAAGCGTTTCGCTACTTCAACACCTTCGGCGGCAACCCGGTATCCTGTGCCGCGGCCATGGCGGTGCTGGACGTGATCGAAGACGAAAAGCTGATCGACAATGCCGCAGACGTCGGTGCTTACGCCAAGGCGGGCCTAACGCGACTTGCGGACAAACACGGGGTGATCGGCGACATCAGGGGCAGCGGCCTGTTTTTCGGCGCAGAACTCGTCACCGACCGCGGAGCCAAAACGCCGGCCAGCGATCTCGCGACCCGAGTAATCAACGGCATGCGCGACCGCGGCATCCTGATGGGCAAGCTCGGCATCCATCAATGCACGACGAAGATCCGGCCACCGATGCCCTTCACGCGCGACAACGCCGACTTCATGCTGTCGACGCTCGACGACGTGGTTTCGGGTCTGTGAGCCGACGATGGCCGCCGACCTGCCTCCGTACTTTCGCGCCGCGCTCGACAGGCGCGCGTGCCAGGCGCTTACGCACTGGGGTGTCGCCGACCAACGGCCGGAACTTCTGAAATACCGCGAAAACGCGGTGTTTCGCGTCCGCCTCGCGGATGGCCGCCTGGCGGCACTGCGGCTGCACCGTGCCGGCTATCACGGCGAGGATGCGCTCCGCTCGGAACTGCAATTGATGTCAGCACTCGGCGATGGCGGTCTTGCTGTGCCGCAGCCGATCGCGGCAGTGGACGGGCGGTTGCTTGTCGCTCTACCGGAAGATGGAGCGTTTGCCGCGCAGCACGCCGATGTCATCGGCTGGATGGACGGCGAACCATTGGGCGAAAGCGGCAAAGCGCTGGCCCTTCCGCCGGAAAGGCTCGGCACGATCTTTGCCGCACTCGGCGCATCGATGGCCCGAATGCACGACATTGCCGACCGCTGGGCGCCCCCTGCGGAGTTCTGGCGTCCAGTCTGGGATGCGGACGGCCTGCTTGGCGAGCGACCGCTTTGGGGAAGGTTCTGGGACTGCGACGGCCTGTCTTCGGCGCAGGCCTCAGCGCTTTCGGCATTGCGCCATGATCTCCGGCGGCACTTGGCAACGCTGCCAACTCCGGCTCAGGATTTTGGATTGATCCATGCGGATCTTGTTCGGGAAAACGTTCTGGTCGCCGAGAACGCCGTGACCTTCATCGATTTCGATGATGCCGGCCGTGGCTTTCGCCTGTTCGACATCGCCACCGCTCTGTTGAAGAACCGCCGCGAGCCGGCATACGAGGCGATCCAATCCGCGCTGATCTCAGGCTATCGCAGCCGGCGTGCCCTGCCGGACGAAGCGCTCTCCCACCTGCCGCTTTTTCTCGTGCTTCGCAGCCTCACCTATATCGGCTGGTTTGCCGCACGACCGGAATTGCCGGGCGCCCGCGAGCGCGTCCGGCGCTACGCCGACGAGACGCTGGCGCTTGCCGAAGAACTGGCTTTCCGGTGATCCGGGCGCTGTCGCAGCCCTCAGTCGTTGAGGGTGGCAAGCTCGTCGAGCATGTCGAGCAGAACTTCGACACGTTCGTGGCCATAGCGAGCTTCGAGCTGCTCGTAGATCGCGCGGCTTTCCGGGCTGACATCGGCGATCACCCGCATGCCCTCCGGCGCGATCTCGAGAAGCACGCGGCGTCCGTCCTCGGCGTCCTTGTGCTTGGTGATCAGGCCGCGCTCCTCAAGCGAGCGGATGATGCGCGTCAGGCTGGGCGCCAGGATGAAAGCCTTGTCGGCCATTTCGGAGGCATCGACCCGGCCGGCCTCGGCGAGGATGCGGATCACCCGCCACTGCTGCTCGGTGATATCGTGACGGGCGAGCATGGGGCGGAAATGCGCCATGACCGCTTCGCGCGCTCGCAGCAGCGCGATCGGCAGCGATCGGCGCGTATTGTGCGGCAGAAGGGCGTCGGGACCGAGATCGGTCTTGGTTTTCTCACGGCTCATAAGCGCTCTATCGGACATTTTCGGTCGTTCCGCAATTGTCAGCCACAAGTGCTGAAAGAGAGTTACTTGACACGGTCGCCAATTTCATTAACGTGTTAATTAAATCATGGCGCATCGGGAGGAAAGATGCCGCACCTGACAATCGAATATTCCGGCAATCTCGACACCAAGGTCGACTTTGCCCGGCTTTGCCGGACCGTTCACAGGACGATCCTCGGCACCGGCCTTTTCGAGCTCGGCGCCGTCAGGGTGCGCACGATCCGGAGCCTCGACTACGCGATCGCCGACCTCCTGCCCGAGAACGGCTTCATCGACATGTCCTTCCGCATCGGCCGCGGGCGCACGGAGGCTGAGAAGAAGGCGACCGGAGAAGCGATCTTCAAGGCCGTGAGCGACGAACTTTCCGCGCTTTTCGCCACGCCGCATTTCGCGCTCAGCCTCGAAATCCGTGAGATCGACCCGGATCTGAGCTGGAAGAAGAACGCCATTCACCCCAGGCTGCGCGCCTCCAAAGGCTGAGCGCGACCGTTTCCCTCAAAAAGACAGCAGTGCGCGGCGAAAGTCTGCGCCAGCATCGGAGAACACCATGTCCAAGCTCGACGAAAACCTCGCCAAGGCGGAACGCTACCTTGCCCGCTTCAAAAGCGAAGGCGTGCTCAACCACATCAACGGCGAGGCAGTCCCTTCGCTCGATGGCGAGACCTTCGAGACCATTTCGCCTGTCGATTTGAAGCCGCTGGCAAAGATCGCGCGTGGCAAGGCAGCCGATATCGACCGCGCCGCCAGGGCCGCGAAAGCGGCCTTCGCCGAATGGGCCGCGATGCCGGGCGAGACACGCAAGAAACTCCTGCACAAAATCGCCGACGCGATCGTCGCCCGCGCCGAGGAGATCGCTTTCGTCGAGTGCATGGATACCGGACAGTCGCTGAAGTTCATGGCCAAGGCGGCGCTGCGCGGTGCGGAAAACTTCCGCTTCTTCGCCGACCGGGCGCCGGAGGCACGCGACGGCAAGGTGCTGCGCGGCGGAAACCAGATCAACATGACGACGCGCGTGCCGATCGGCCCGGTCGGCATCATCACCCCGTGGAACACGCCCTTCATGCTGTCGACCTGGAAGATCGCCCCGGCGCTCGCCGCCGGCTGCACGGTCGTGCACAAGCCGGCGGAATTCTCGCCGCTGACGGCGCGGCTGCTGGTCGAGATCGCCGAGGAAGCGGGCCTGCCCAAGGGTGTCTGGAACCTCGTCAACGGTTTCGGCGAGGATGCCGGCCGGGCGCTCACCGAACATCCGGATATCAAGGCGATCGGCTTCGTCGGCGAAAGCCGCACCGGCTCGATGATCATGAAGCAGGGTGCTGAGACCTTGAAGCGCGTGCATTTCGAACTTGGCGGCAAGAACCCGGTCATCGTCTTTGCCGATGCCGATCTTGAGCGCGCCGCCGACGCCGCGGTCTTCATGATCTACTCGCTGAACGGCGAACGCTGCACCTCGTCCTCGCGCCTGCTCGTCGAGGACAGCATCTATGATCGCTTCACGACGCTCGTCGCCGAAAAGGCCAAGCGCATCAAGGTCGGCCACCCGCTCGACCCGGAAACCGTCGTCGGTCCGCTCATTCACCCTGTGCATGAGAAGAAGGTGCTCGACTATATCCGCATCGGCCGCGAGGAAGGTGCGACCGTTGCTGCCGGTGGCGAGAAGTTCGCTGGCCCCGGTGGCGGCTGCTACGTGACCCCGACGCTTTTCACGGGCGCCGACAACGGCATGCGCATCGCCCAGGAGGAAATATTCGGGCCGGTGCTGACCGCCATTCCGTTCAAGGACGAGGCGGAAGCGCTTTCGCTCGCCAACGACACACAATACGGCCTCACCGGCTATCTCTGGACCTCGGACGTCACCCGTGCCTTTCGCTTCACCGATCACCTCGAAGCCGGGATGATCTGGGTGAACTCGGAGAATGTGCGCCACCTGCCGACACCCTTCGGCGGCGTCAAGAGTTCGGGTATTGGTCGCGACGGCGGAGACTGGTCGTTCGACTTTTACATGGAAACCAAGAACATCGCCTTTGCCAGCTCGGCGCATGCGATCGCCAAGCTCGGCGGCTGAGCGCGCGCTGGCTACACATCTGGAGGAGACATCAATGCCCTTGCCGAAACCGAACCTTCACCCGCCCTTCAACATCGTGCGGCTGAGCCATGTGGAGCTCGCCGTCACCGATCTCGCCAAATCGCGGGCCTTCTATGTCGACGTACTCGGCCTGCAGGTCACCGACGAGACGGCGGACACGGTTTATCTGCGGGCCATGGAGGAACGGGGCCACCACTGCATCATCCTGAAGAAGGCGTCGAGCGCGGAAGCCCGCGATCTCGGCTTCAAGGTCTATGGCGACGAGGATCTCGAAAAGGCGGCGCATTTCTTCAAGGCGAAAGAATTGCCCGTCGAGTGGATCGAGCGTCCCTACCAGTCGCGCACCTTTCGCACCCGTGATCCCCAGGGCATCCCGCTCGAGTTCTACTCGAAGATGGACCGGCTGCCGCCGATCCACCAGAAATACGCCCTTTACCGCGGCGTGAAGCCGCTGCGCATCGACCACTTCAACTGCTTCTCGCCCGATGTCGACGAAGCCGTCGCCTTCTACAACGAGATCGGTTTCCGGGTAACGGAATACACCGCCGACGAGGAGACGGGGCGTCTCTGGGCTGCCTGGACCCATCGCAAGGGCGGCGTGCACGACATCGCCTTTACCAACGGCCGCGGTCCGCGCCTTCACCACACCGCCTTCTGGGTGCCGACGCCGCTCAACATCATCGACCTGCTCGACCTGATGTCGACCTCTGGCTGGCTGGCCAACATCGAGCGCGGCCCCGGCCGGCACGGCATCTCCAACGCCTTCTTCCTCTATGTGCGCGATCCGGACGGTCACCGCATCGAGATCTATTGCTCCGACTACCAGACCGTCGATCCCGATCTCGAGCCGATCAAGTGGGATCTGAAGGACCCTCAGCGCCAGACGCTCTGGGGCGCACCGGCGCCAAAATCGTGGTTCGAGGAAGGCAGTTCTTTCTCGGGCGCCGAAGCCAGGGACTCGATCCTCAAGGCGCAACCGATCGTCGCGCCCTGACGTTTTGCCAGCAGACGCGCACCACAAGAGTTGACGGAGGAACAGGGTGGATCAGAAAAGTTTCGGAGAATGGTCGCTGAAGGCAGCGCAATGGGGTGCCGACTACCGCGCGTCGTTGCGCGATCGGCCGGTGCGGGCACAGACGGCACCGGGCGCGATCGCCGCCCAGATCCCGTCGCAGCCGCCGAAGACAGGCGAGGACATGCAGGCGATCTTCGAGGATTTCGAAAAGATCATCCTGCCCGGCATGACCCATTGGCAGCATCCGCGCTTCTTCGCCTACTTCCCGGCGAATGCCGCGCCAGTCTCTGTCGTCGCGGAATATCTGGTCACCGCCATGGCGGCGCAATGCATGCTCTGGCAGACCTCGCCGGCAGCGACCGAGCTTGAGACCAAGGTGCTCGACTGGCTGCGCCAGGCGATCGGGCTGCCCGAAGGCTTTTCCGGCGTGATCCAGGATTCCGCCTCCTCGGCGACGCTCTCTGCCGTGCTGGTCATGCGCGAAAAGGCGCTTGGGTGGCAGGGCAACAGGAAGGGTCTCGCCAGCCAGCCGCAGCTGCGCATCTATTCCTCCGATCAGGTTCATACCTCGATCGACCGGGCGATCTGGGTTTCGGGCATCGGCGAGGAAAACCTCGTGCGTATCCCGGCAAAGGGTCCGCACCGGGCGATGGACTGCCAGGCGCTCGAAGCTGCAATCCTTCGCGACAAGGCGGCGGGCCTCGTGCCGGCGGGCGTAATTGCCTGCACCGGCGGCACGAGCACTGGCGCCTGCGACGACATCGCCGAGGTGGTGCGGGTTGCGCATGCCCACGGCCTCTATGTCCATGTGGACGCCGCCTGGGCCGGTGCCGCGATGATCTGCGAGGAATTCCGGACCCTCTGGACCGGCGTCGAGCAGGCGGATTCCGTCGTCTTCAACCCGCACAAGTGGCTCGGCGCGCAATTCGATTGCTCGGCGCATTTCATCCGCAGTCCCGGCGATCTGGTGAAAACACTCGCAATCCAGCCGGAATATCTGAAGACCCACGGCCGCGACGGCATCATCAACTATTCCGAATGGACAATCCCGCTCGGCCGGCGCTTCCGCGCGCTGAAACTCTGGTTCCTGCTGCGCTTCCACGGACTCGACGGGCTGCAGACGATGATCCGCAACCATGTGCGCTGGTCGGAACAATTGGCGGAGCGGCTGGGCAGCCACAAGGATTTCGAGATCGTCACGCCGCCGATGCTGTCGCTGTTTTCGTTCCGTCATCGCAGCCAGGGCGATGCAGACGCCCATAACATCGCGCTGGTCAACGCGATCAACGACGACGGCCGTATCTACCTGACCCAGACCCGCGTCGACGGCCACGTCGCAATCCGCTTCCAGGCCGGCCAGTTCGACATGACGGAGGAAGATGCCACCACCGCCTTCGAGGTGATCACCGAAGTCGCGGCCGCGCTCAACAAACACCAGCAGAATACGGAAGCCGCGCTATGAACCATCCCCGTTTCGTAAGCTTTTCGGCCGGCGGAAAAGCCGGCTACGGTGTCGTTTCCGGCAATGGCATCATCGACCTGTCGGAAAGGCACGGATCGACCTTTCCGACCTTGTGCGAAGTCATCGAAGCCGGCGCCCTTGCCCGGCTTACGGACGAGGCGGCGGGCCTTACACCCGACCTCTCGCTCGACGAGATCCGGTACGAGATCCCGGTGCCGGCACCGGAAAAGATCATCTGCGTCGGCGTCAACTTCCCCGACCGTAACGAGGAATACAAGGATGGCCAGGCGGCACCCGCCAACCCGTCGCTGTTCATCCGCTTTCCGCGGTCGTTTACCGGCCACCGTCAGCCGCTGATCCGCCCGCCTGAAAGCCCTCAGCTCGACTATGAGGGCGAGATCGTCATCGTCATCGGCAAGGGCGGCCGCCGCATCCCCGAGGCGAGCGCGCTCGACCATATCGCGGCACTGTCGCTTTGCAACGAAGGCACGATCCGCGACTGGGTGCGCCACGCCAAGTTCAATGTCACCCAGGGCAAGAATTTCGACCGCACGGGATCGATCGGCCCCTGGCTGGTGCCTTTCACCAATGAGGCACAGCTTGCGGATATCAAGCTCGAAACGCGGGTGAACGGCGAGGTGCGCCAACAGGATCGCACCAGCCGGATGATCTTCTCCTTCCGCAAGATCATCAACTACGTCTCGACCTTCACGACGCTGGTTCCCGGCGACGTTATCGTCACCGGCACACCGACCGGTGCCGGTGCCCGTTTCGATCCGCCGATCTGGCTGAAGCCCGGCGACATCGTCGAGGTCGAGGCCGAGGGCATCGGCACGCTCATCAACCCCATTGCCGACGAGGCCTGATCGATGCTCGACAAATCCCAGATCGAGGCCGCAGCTAGCGCCCTCGACACCGCCGAACGCGAGCGTGTCCAGACCGGTCTGCTGTCGCTCAAGCACCCCGAAATGACCATGGACGACGCCTATGCGGTGCAGGCCGCCTGGGTGAAGCAGAAGATCGCCGGGGGGCGCCGGGTGATCGGCTGGAAGATCGGCCTGACCTCCAAGGCGATGCAATATGCCCTCAACATCGACATCCCGGATTCCGGCGTGCTCTTCGACGACATGCTGTTTGAGGATGGCGCGCGTATCCCGGGCAGCCGCTTCATCCAGCCACGCATCGAGGCCGAGATCGCCTTCGTGATGAAGGCGCCGCTTGCCGGCCCCAACGTCACCGTCTTCGACGTCTTGAACGCCACCGACTATGTGACGCCGGCACTCGAAATCCTCGACACACGCATCCTGCGCGTCGATCCCGAAACGAAGAAGGCCCGTACCATCGTCGATACCATTTCGGACAATGCCGCCAATGCCGGCATCGTTCTCGGTGGGCGGCAGATGCGGCCGGATGCGATCGACATGCGCTGGATGGGCGCGATCGTCTCGCGCAATGCCGAGGTCGAAGAGACCGGGCTCGGCGCCGGCGTGCTCAACCACCCGGCCCGCGGCATCGCCTGGCTCGCCAATCGGCTGGCGCTTTACGGCGATCGCATCGACGCCGGCCAGATCGTGCTTGCCGGTTCTTTCATCCGCCCGGTCGAGGCCCGCCACGGCGACACCATCGTCGCCGACTTCGGACCTTCCGGGACCGTCAGTTGCTTCTTCGAATAGGACCGACCATGCCCGCTCCGCGCAACCCGTTCAAACAGGCCCTGGCCGAGAAGCGTCCGCAGATCGGGCTCTGGCTGGCGCTCGCCAATCCATACACCGCCGAGGTCTGCGGCGGCGCCGGTTTCGACTGGCTGCTGATCGACGCCGAGCATGCGCCGAACGACGTTCCGCTACTGGCGGCGCAACTCCAGGCGCTGGCCGCGTCGCCAAGCCATGCCATCGTCCGCCCGCCGATCGGCGAAACCTGGATGATCAAGCAGATCCTCGATATCGGCGCGCAGACGCTGCTGGTGCCGATGGTTGAAAGCGCCGAACAGGCCCGCGCCCTGGTGCGCGCCGTGCGCTACCCGCCCCATGGCGTGCGCGGCGTCGGCGCCGCCCTTGCGCGGGCATCGGCCTTCAATCGCATTCCGGACTATCTGCAGACCGCCAACGACGAGGTCTGCCTGCTGGTGCAGATCGAAAGCCGGGCCGGCCTTGCCGCGCTCGACGAGATCACGACCACCGAAGGCGTCGACGGCGTGTTCATCGGCCCTGCCGACCTTGCAGCAGACATGGGCTATCTCGGCAGACCCGGCGCGCCCGAAGTGCAAGAGGCGGTCGAAGCGGCGCTGCTCGCCATCCAGTCGCATGGAAAAGCCGCCGGCATTCTCACCTCGGACCAGGCACTCGCCCGTCGCTACCTCGACCTCGGCGCCACCTTCGTCGCCGTCGGCAACGATGCCGGCCTGCTGGTCGGCGCAACGTCCAAACTGGCCGCGGAGTTCAAGGGTGTTGAACGCGGTCCCGGAACGGGGCGATCTGGCGGGTCTTACTGAAGCGCGCTCGTCCCATCGACTTAATCAGCATTAATCACTATGATTAATGCTGATTAAGGGAGATACACATGGAAACGAAAGTGCTGACTGCGCACATTCCGTTGCCGCTTGCAGAAAAGGTGGATCAGCTCGCGGCCCGTCTGGAGCGACCGCGCGGCTGGATCATCAAGCAGGCGCTTGCTGCCTGGGTCGACCAGGAAGAAGAACGACGCCGTTTGACGCTTGAGGCGCTTGCCGATGTCGATGCCGGAAACGTCATTGATCATCAGGCCATGCAGGCCTGGGCCGACAGCCTCGACAGCGATACTCCGCTCCCCGTTCCGCAATGATGGAACTGAAGTGGACGCCAAAGGCCTCGTCCGATTTGGGGCGCCTTTTCGAGTTTCTGGCGCCCGTCAACAGGAGAGCGGCCGCACGGACGGTGCAGTCCTTACTCTCCGCGCCGTCCCATCTGATCGAGCAGCCCCGTCTTGGGGAACGCCTTGACGAGTTCGCGCCAAGAGAAGTTCGTCGCTTGCTCGTTGGACACTATGAAGTACGCTATGAGATCAAGCAGTCAACGATCTTTATCCTGCGCATCTGGCATACGCGCGAAGACCGCTGAGCCAAGATGTTCCCGCTCGATACGCCACGACCGAATCCGGTTTGAGGAATCGTGACGCGGGAGTATAGCGGTCTTACGCCCACCAGCATTGGATTCCCGCCATGACCGATACCGTTCTCGACCGTTTCCTCCGTTATGTCGTCATCGACACCCAATCCGACGCCAGGTCGAAGACGCAGCCTTCGACGGAAAAGCAGAAGAACCTCGGGCGGGTACTCGTCGAGGAACTGCTTGCGATCGGCCTTGCCGACTCCCATCTCGATGAAAACGGCTATGTCTATGCCACCATTCCTTCGAACGTGGACAAGCCGGTGCCGGTAATCTGCTGGTGCTCGCACATGGACACGGCACCCGATTTCACCGGCACGAACGTCAAGCCGCAGATCGTCAGCAACTATCAGGGCGGCGATATCAGGCTTAAGGGCGATCCGCAGCAGGTGATCCGCGTCGCCGACCACCCGGTTCTCAACGACCAGATCGGCAATGACATCGTCACCACCGACGGCACGACGCTGCTCGGCGCCGACGACAAGGCAGGGCTTGCCGAGATCGTCACGGCCGCTCAAGTTCTCGTCGACAATCCCGAAATCAAGCACGGCACGATCAAGCTGCTCTTCACCACCGACGAGGAGATCGGCCGCGGTGTCGACAAAGTCGACTTGAAGAAACTCGGCGCCGAGTTCTGCTATACGGTCGATGGCGAAACCGCCGGTCATATCGAGGACGAAACCTTCTCCGCCGATGGCGTAGAGATCGTCATTCATGGCGTCGCCATCCATCCGGGCTTTGCCAAGGACAAGATGGAGAACGCGATCAAAATTGCCGGCGACATCATTAGCCGGCTACCGCGCGACGTGTCTCCCGAGGGCACAGAAGGGCGCGACGGCTTCGTGCACCCGACCGGAGTGACCGGCTCGATGGACAAGGCGCAGCTCGGCCTCATCGTGCGCGACTTCGACGAGGCGGGCCTTGCCACGAAGGAAGCCATGCTCGAAGGCATCGTCAAGGACGTGATGAAGGCCTATCCGGGTTCGACCTACAGCTTCGAGATCAAACAGCAGTACCGCAACATGAAGGCCATCCTCGACCGTCATCCGGAGATCGTCGAGAACGCCATCGAGGCGATCCGCCGGGCCGGCATGCAGCCGGTGCGCGGCAGCATCCGCGGCGGCACCGACGGTTCGCGGCTCTCCTTCATGGGCCTGCCGTCTGCCAACCTCTTTGCCGGCGGCCACGCCTTCCACTCGCCGCTCGAGTGGGTCAGCCGCCAGGACATGGATCGTAGCGTCAAGACGCTGGTGGAACTCGCGAAGATCTGGGCCGAGCGCGCCTGACATAGTTTCGGAAAACGGGGCGGCTTGGGTGCAATAGGTGGCCGCTCCTTCTCCAAAGGAGACGACCGATAGACACGGCGCGAAGGAGGGTCAGGCAATGAGTACGGCGCGGGGCTCAAAACGCGCGCCGGCAAAGCCCGCTTCGCTCGCAACCAACCCGCCGACCTTCGAGCACATCGTTACCGGCGTCAACGAGACCTTCCTTTGGCGTCTGGACGATTATCCGTGGGAACGCAACGTCTGGAACTTCCATCCGGAGATCGAAATCCATCTCATCCGCAAGGCCTCGGGCCTTGCCTTCGTCGGTGATCATATCGGCCAGTTCGGTCCGGGTTATCTCACTGTCATCGGCAGCAACCTGCCGCATGACTGGGTGACGGTCACCGAGCCCGGCGAAGTGATCGAGGGGCGCGACATCGTCATTCAGTTTCATCCGGACCGCATGCGCGAGATCACCGACACACTGCCGGAATTTGCAGAACTCGAAGCCTTCTTCGCCCGCGCCGAGCGCGGCCTGGTGTTTCATGGAAAGACCCGGACGCAGGGAGCCGAGCTCATCGAGCGAATGGGCACATTGACAGGTCTCTCGCGCCTCTCATTGTTCATCCAGCTGCTCGACCTGCTCGTCAACACCAAGGAATACGAGCTGCTCTCCTCACCGGAATTCGCGCCGGAGCTCGACCAGCAATCGCTCGACGTGCTGCGCCAGTCGCTTGCCTTCATCTACGAGAACATCGCGACCGACATCCATCTGGCCGACCTCGCCAGGGAGGCCGGCATGAGCGAGACCGCGTTTTCGCGCTTCTTCAAGAAGAACACTGGCAACACCTTCACCGACCACGTCAACAAGCTGCGCATCTGGCAGGCCTGCAAGCTGCTTGCCGAAACCGAGATGCCGATCACCGACATCTGCTTCGAAGTCGGTTACCTCAACATCTCCAACTTCAACCGCACCTTCCTGCGCCAACACAAGATGACGCCGTCGGCCTACCGGCGGCTGACAGGCCAGCGTCGTACGTCCCGCTCTTAGGGCGCCACGTTCGGACGCCAACGATGAATCCTTGCATTTTGCTGCACTGCAAATAGTCCTTTGCGGGCGGAACGGCGCATGAAAGTATAGAATCGCCGCAACGGGCACGCTAGTTCGGCGGAGTGTAAGGTCTATCATCAGGATCAGCGAAACGGTTCGCTATGAGGAGACGCACCGGACCTGAGGAGTATCCGGCGCGCATCGCAGACCTGGGGAGGTCTTTTCACAATGACTAAAGCCAAAACGCTCGTTTCGAGCATCGCCTTTGCATGCCTTTTTTCCACCGGCCTGACGACTCTTGCGGTCGCGGCCGAATGCTCCGGCACGATCAAGGTGCTGGCCCAGCCCCGCGACGGGCTGACGCTTCTTGAGGCCTACAAGTCCGAATTCGAGAAGCTATCCGGCGGCGCATCCTTCGAGATCGACTATCTCAACGAAAACGATCGGCGCGCCAAGACCAAGGCCGACGCCTCGACCATCGGCAAATACAACGTCTACTACATCGACGAAGCCAATGTGGCGCTGTTTGCGTCGGCCGGCTGGGTCGCGCCGCTGACGGATTATTATCCGGCGGAATACGACTACGCCGATTTCGATCCGGGCCGGCAGAAGGTTGCCACCTATGACGGCAAGGTCTGGTTTGCGCCGGTCACCGGCGGCGGCGACCTGATGGTCTATCGCAAGGACCTGCTCGAGGTCGCTGGCATTACCCCGCCGAAGACGCTCGACGAATATGTTGCCGCAGTGAAGAAGCTCAATCAGCCCGACCAGGGCATCTACGGCACAGCTCTTCGCGGCCAACGCGGCTCGGGCGCCAATGTCTGGCGCTGGATGCCATTCTTCAAGGGCTTTGGCGGCAACTGGTTCGACGGCAAGACGCCGGTCTTCGACGGCGCTGAGGCGGTCAAGGCGACTGAGACCTATCTCGAACTCTTCAAGTACTCGGCACCGGGCAGCCAGACCGGCGGCTGGGACGAGGCGGTCGGCGCCTTCACCTCCGGCCAGGTGGCGATGCTGATCGAATCCACGCCGCTGGTCGGTATGGCGATCGATCCGAAATCCTCCAAGGTCGCCGGCAAGGTCGGCTACCTGCCGCCTCCGGCACCGCTGACGGGCGGCGGCTACGGCCATGGTCTCGCGATCGGCATGAAGGCCAACAAGGACGAGGCCTCCAAGGCCTGCGCCGGTCTGTTCGTCGCCTGGGCGACATCGAAGGAAAACGAGGCCCGGCGGCTCGAAGCTGGACAGTTTAGCGAACTCAATCGCACCAGCATCATGACCAGCCCGAAATTCGCCGAACTCTACGGGCCCGATCTCGGCCAGGCGCTCGCCGATACCGGCAAGGTCACCGCCGTCAACTTCTGGCAGAACCCGCAATGGCCTGATCTTGGCGACCGCTGGGGCATCATCCTCGAGGAGTTGATCACCGGAACGCGCACCGACATCAAGGAAGGCCTCGACGAGCTCGACGGCTTTGCCAAGGACTTGGTTGCCCGCAGCCAATAACCGTTCCTCCCAGGGCCATCGGCAGGCGGAAAGCCGGTCGGTGGCCCACCGCACCATCGGTGGCGCGTTTCGCGTTCAGCCGCAGGACGTCATGACATGAGCCAAAAAAACAACCTGCCGGCGGTGTTCCTCACCCCGGCCATGGGGATCCTCGCCGTTCTCGCGCTCGTGCCGACGGCCTATGCGATCTACATTTCCTTCCAGAACCGGGAGCTCAGTCGTCCCGACGGCAATCTTATCGGCTTTGCCAACTACATCGACCTGTTCTCGGATCGGCGCTTCATCAACGCCATCGGCGTCTCTCTTACCTGGGAAGCGGTGACCGTCGGCATGACGCTCCTGATCGCCGTCGGCCTTGGCATCCTGCTGTTCGAATGCGTCTCGCCGCGCACGCGCAATCTGCTGGCGCTTCTGTTTCTGGTGCCGGTCATCCTGCCGCGGGTATCGGCCGCCTTCGTCTGGAAGTTCGCCTTCCATCCGCTCTATGGCATCGCCACCTACCCCTACAAGGCGATTACTGGCCAGCCGCTCGACCTGCTCTCCAATCCGGCGACTGCACTTGCGACCGTCGCGCTGGTCGACGTTTGGCAATGGGGCCTGTTCTTCGCTGTCATCGTTCTGAAACTGCTAGAGACTTTGCCACCGCAGCCGTTCGAGGCCGCAAAACTCGACCATGCTCGGACCTGGGAGATCTATGCCTTCATCGCGCTGCCGATGCTGAAGGCGCCGCTGATCTCGCTTGCCTTCGTCAAGATGATCGAGTCGCTGCGCGCCTTCGACCTGATCTACGTCATGACCCGCGGCGGCCCCGGCATCTCAACCGAAACGCTCGACATGTACGCCTTCTCGCAAGGCTTCATCGAGTCCGGCCGCATCTCCTATGCCTCCAGCATGGCGGTTCTGATGATGATCGCCACCTCGATCGCCTTCACCTTCATCTGGAAGAGGGTTCAGTGATGACCGCTCACACCATTGGCCGTCTCATCGGCCGGCTGATCCTTGGCCTCGCCGCCTTCTCCGCCGTCTTCCCGATGGTCTGGACGACACTCAACGCCTTCAAGAACCGCGTCGATATCGTCACCCCGACACCGCTCTTCATCTTCGAGCCAACGCTCGACAACTTCGCCTATGTGCTCAGTCGCGAAAGCGTCTTTGCCGGCCTCGTCAATTCGCTGCTGATATCGGCCGCCGCGGTGCTGATCGGTGCCGTCCTCGGCCTGCCGGCCGCCTATGCAATCGCGCGCTACCCCAACCGGTGGTCCCGTGACATCCAGTTCTTCGTTCTGTCGCTGCGCTTCCTGCCGCCGGTGGCGATCGCCATTCCACTGATGGTGATCTGGCTCGATTTCGGGTTTTACGACACGCGCCTGTCGATGATCGTCACCTATTCGCTGCTGACGCTCGCGACCATCATCTGGCTGAGCGTCCCGGCCTTTGCCCGCGTGCCGAAGGAAGTCGAGGAGGCGGCCCGCGTCGATGGCTACGGCCCCTATGCGATCTTCTTCCTGATCGCCCTGCCGATTGCCCTTCGATCGCTGATCGGCGCTGTCGCCTTTGCCTTCGTGCTCGTCTGGAACGAATTCCTGATCGCGCTGATGCTGACGACGTCCGACGCCAAGACGTTGCCGATCGTCGCCTCGGAGCTGACGCAGCTCGGTCGCGACGTGCCCTGGGGCATCCTCAACGCATCCGTCGTGCTGCTCTCCATCCCGCCGCTGCTCTTCATCGGGGTTCTAAGCGGCATGCTCAACAGCGCCTTCAAGCGCAAGACCCAATGAATCCCAAGACTGAAAAAACAAGGAAATCCTTCATGCAAGCGTTGGTCCTCGAGCAAAAAGGCAAGCTCGCAATCCGGGAGATCGATCTCCCGCTGGAACTTGGTCCCGATGATGTCAAGATCGCCATCCACACGGTCGGCGTCTGCGGCAGCGACGTGCACTACTACACCCACGGCGCCATCGGCCCCTATGTGGTGCGTGAACCGATGGTGCTCGGGCATGAGGCGGCCGGCACCGTCGTTGCGGTCGGCAGCAATGTCGAAACGCTCGACGTCGGCGACCGCGTCTGCATGGAGCCGGGTGTCCCGGAACTGACCTCCCGCGCTTCCAAGCTCGGCATCTACAATGTCGACCCCAAGGTGCGCTTCTGGGCGACGCCGCCGGTGCATGGGGTGCTGGCGCCCTTCGTCATCCACCCGGCCGCCTTCACCTACAAGCTCCCTGATAATGTCTCCTTTGCCGAGGGTGCCATGGTCGAACCCTTCGCGATCGGCATGCAGGCGGCCGCCCGCGCCCGGATCGCACCCGGAGATGTCGCCGCGGTCATCGGCTGCGGGCCGATCGGCATCATGGTGGCGCTTGCGGCCCTTGCCGGCGGCTGCAGCCGCGTCTTCATCTCGGATTTCAGCGCCGAGAAACTGGCCATCGCAGCACAATATCCGGGCATCACCCCGGTCAACATCGCCGAACAAGCCTTTGCCGACGTGGTCGCTGCCGAGACCGGTGGCTGGGGCGCCGATGTCGTCTTCGAAGCAAGCGGCAGCGCCAAGGCCTTTTCGAGGATTTTCGATCTGGTGCGCCCCGGCGGTGCCGTGGTGCTGGTGGGGCTGCCGGTCGAAGCCGTCCAGTTCGACGTACCGGGCGCGATCTCCAAGGAGGTCCGCATCGAGACCGTGTTTCGCTACGCCAACATTTTCGACCGAGCCCTGCAATTGATCGCGTCCGGCAAGGTCGACCTGAAGCCGCTGATCACCGAAACCTTTCGTTTCGAAGACAGCATCAACGCGTTCGAGCGCGCTGCTTCTGCCCGGCCGACGGATATCAAGCTGCAGATCCGCATGGACAGTGGGAAGGATTGAGCCATGGCAAACATCGTCTGCTCCAGCGTCGACAAGCAATATGGCGCCGTCAACGTCATCAAGGATTTCAACCTCGATGTCGCCGATCATGAATTCATCGTGTTTCTCGGTCCATCCGGCTGCGGCAAGTCCACGCTGCTACGCATGATTGCCGGCCTTGAGGATATCTCCGGCGGCATTGTCTCGATCGGCGGGCGGGCGGTCAACGACCTGCCGCCTCGCGACCGCGGCGTCGCCATGGTCTTCCAGAACTATGCGCTCTACCCACACATGACGATCTACGACAATATCGCTTTCGGGCTGAAGCGCATGAAGGTACCGAAGGCGGAGATCGATACGCGCATTCGCGCTGTATCGGCAACGCTTGGGCTGGTGCCCTATCTCTCCCGCAAGCCGACCGAACTTTCGGGTGGACAGCAGCAGCGTGTGGCCATCGCCCGCGCCATGATCAAGACGCCGCGCGTCTTCCTGTTCGACGAGCCGCTCTCCAATCTCGACGCGAAGCTGCGCAATCACATGCGGGTCGAGATCGCCCGGCTGCACCAGAAGCTGAAGACCACGACGATCTATGTGACCCACGACCAGTTGGAGGCGATGACACTTGCCGACCGGATCGTCCTGATGAAGGGTGGCGCGATCGAGCAGGTCGGAACGCCCGCCGAGATATACGAACGCCCGCGCACGCTCTTCGTCGCCGGCTTTATCGGCACACCCAACATGAATTTCATCGACGTGACGGCCGAAAAGACAGAAGGCGGCTGGCTATTGCGCAGTGCGGGCGGCAGCTTCGCGATCTCGGACGACAGGTTCGCGCTTCGCCATGGCCAGACGCTGGTGCTGGGCATACGTCCCGCCGACCTGGTGCCGGCGCAGAGCGGGCTCAATCGTGTCGAGGGCATCGCCGACCTGGTCGAGTTTCATGGCAACGACGCGCTCGTGACCTTCCTGTTTGCCGGCAAGGAAATCGGCGCACTGGTCAAGGCCAGCGGCTGCCCCAGACCGGGGGAAGCCGTATCCTTCACAATCGAGCCAAACGGCTTGCACCTGTTCGACCGGGAGAGCGGTCTCTCGGTGCTGAATATGTGAGCGGCAAGCAACAGCCCTGCCCCGACAGGACTGTTTGCCTTCAGGCCGCGTTGGTGAAAGAGGCAGCCGGGAGCGGCCCGGCGGTCATCATCGTAAAATCGAAGGGCGCGCGGACGTCGGCATCGAGCACGTATTGGCGATGCACACGCAGGAAGTCGCGCTTGATCCGGCCATAGCGCTCCGGCGACAGCATGTGCTTCAGCCGGATGAAGACGATGGGCGGCTGCGGAGCATCGTCGTGTCCGGCAAGCGCCACCACCTTGCACCTGTAGAAATTGATCGCATCCGTCAGGCACTGCACGTCGAACCAGAAGATATCCTTCACCCGGGCGATGGCACCGACACGCGCGCGCAGCACTTCTGCCGAGCGCAGCAAAGCGCATTGCAGGATCGCGCCGCCGAGCGTGACGAAGACGACACGTTTTCCCGCAAAGAGGTCCGGCTCCCGCTCCACCAGCGTGCCGATCACCTGGGTGGCGATGCTGGAGCCCATGCTGTGGGAGCTGATGACATATTCGTCGGCCGGCTCGCTGAGCGCTGTTCTGACGGATGCCAGATTGTCCTCAACCCATTGCTTGAAATAGGGTTTTTCCAGACGTGCGACGGCAACCGCCAGCTCCCAGTCGGAAAAGAGATGCAGAGTATGCCACCGCTCCGACCAGGGGAGAAACAGCTTGAAAAAGGCGAGATAGGCGACGATCACGCTTAGGACGAGAAGTGACGATTCAAGCGCAAGCCAATAGGGCGCGGTGCCGATCAACACGCTCCCCGCCACGCCGATTGCTACCAGCAGGAACGGAAAGAGAAAGAACAGGCCGAACCGCCAGGCATGCCGGAAGTAGCCGAACGCACCGCCTTCCCAGACGACGCGCAGGGCGCTCAGGTAGCCCGCGACCATTCTATGCAGCGTGCCCCGGCCGTTCAGGCGTCTGACGATTTCATCGTGATCGAAGATGTAGACGCGGCTGGCCGTCTGCCAGTCCGCACCCTGGCTGTCCACGTCGAAATAGCGGCCAGGTCCCTCGCTTTGCACCTGCCCGACCTGCACATCAAAATCCTGGAGTTTCGCGGTCTTGACCGCCGATCGCCTGTAGCGCGCCTGATGTTTGCCGGCATCCAGCGGCTCGAAGCCGGGAAAATGCAGCACGATGCGTTTCTTGACGTGCCCGGTCGATTTGTCGTGTGACAAGTGTTGATCTTTCAATAGGCGCAAAACGCCCGCCCCCGAGCCTCCGAAGAGGCGCAGGAGCGGGCGCTCGATGAGCGCCGGGTGGTCCCAGCCTGCCGGAGACGTCAACGATCTCGGTGTCGAGAATATGGCAAATGAAACGATGCAACGGTGTGCATGACAATTTCGATCGCAGGCCCCGCCTGACGACCTGGCTCACGCCCCAGACCGCCGCTCGGTAGGAAACGTTCGGCCGCGACCGCCAAGCGACGCCGCAAGGAGCCCGACTTTGGTCTTAAGGAAATCCGACGATTGTCCGGCCGTCGCCGGGGAAAGGTCTGGGAAAGCGTAAACGGCGCGGACGCGCGTTGACTGGCCATGCCGGCCATGAGCAAAGTCGAGAATGCCGGTATCCGCCGGAATGTACCCAACTATGCGTCTTGCCCAGTGCCAGAGGACTGAAATGCCCAGTTGCCGGATTTTTCTTGCTGCATTCTTCTGGCCCGCGGTCCTGTTGGTGACGACCCTTCCCTACAAGCTCGATCTGACCCGCGCGGGGCTCTCGATCACCGAGACGGCCGCCCTTGCCAAAAACGGCAACAATGGTGGCGGGAATGGTGGCAACGGTGGCGGCAATGGCGGTGGAAACGGCGGCGGCGGCGGCAATAACGGCAATGGCAATGGCGGTGGCAACGGCAATGGAAACGGGAATTCCAACGAAAACCGTTCCGGCGGGAACTCCAAGGCCTCCCGTGCCAGTGAAGACGACGAGGGCGACGGCGAAGCCGGTATCCGCCACAAGGGCGGCATAACCGAGCAGGTCAGAAAGGGGCGCTACATCATGAAGGATGCCCGCGGACGGACGATCATCAACCGGCGCGCGACATCAGCCGACAAGCAGCGCATGCAGACATTCGCGCACTAGCACGCCGATGATCCGCGCCGGTGCGGCCGCGGTTTCCGTCGGTCCCGGCAGCTAAAGCTCGCGCGCGTCGCGCAGAACCATCGCCGCTTCGGTGCGGTTGGCGACCCCCAGCTTCGTCATGATCTGCGTCATGTGATGCTTCACGGTCTTTTCCTGCAGGTCCAGCTCGATGGCGACGTGCTTGTTGCTCATGCCGGCCGCCACCAGTTGCAGGACCTCTTTTTCGCGCGGCGTCAGGCCTGCAACCAGGCTGGATTTTCCAGGCTGAGTCGGCGCTTTCGTCGACAAAAGCTTGGCCGACAGGGTCGGCGCCACGTAGCGCTCGCCCGAAGCGACAGTGCGAATGACCTCGGCGAGTGCCGATGCGCCGACGCCCTTCAGCACATAGCCGGTCGCACCGCGATCGAGCGCCGTGGTCACGTCGTCTCCGTCCTCGGATACCGTGAGCATGATGATCTTCTGCGCCGGAGCGACCTCCAGGATCGCCGGTATGGCGTCCAGCCCGCCGCCGGGCATCGAGATATCCATGAGCATCACGTCCGGTCCAAAGCTTCGCGCGATCTCGGTCGCGTCGTCCTTCGAGCTGCCCTCGGCGACGATCTCAAACCCCTCGATCTCCGACAGGCTCCGGGTCACGCCTTCTCGAAACAGAGGGTGGTCGTCGACCACGGCAACGCGTATCCTTGACGTCATGATTGTCAGATCTCCTTGACGCTGGTCGTCATGCGAACGGTTGTGCCAGTCGGCTCGACGATGAGCTCGAACGTTCCGCCGAGACTTTCGATCCGCTCGCGCAGACCGGCAAGACCAAGACTTGTGGGCGGAACTTTGTCGGGGTCAAATCCCGGCCCGCCATCGGCGACCTCAATGGTGACACGGTCGCCGACCGTCCGCTGCGACACCTGCTGCCTCACGCCGCCGGCGTGCCGATAGCCGTTGTTGAGGGCTTCCTGCACGAAGCGGTAGATGCAGATCTTTGCCGCCTGCGACAGACGGTCCGGCGGATCGGCAAGGATGAGTTCGACCGCCGACCCGGTGCGTTGCTGATGAGCCTTCACGCATCGCTGCAGGATCTCTGCCAGCCCGGCCGTCTCGATCTGCGGCAGAACCAGGCCGCCGCAGATCGTGCGGATTTCCTGCATCGCCTCGTCGAGGCTCGCCTTGATCGCGCCGATTTCGCGCGCACGGGTAGCCGCCGGCGTCGCGTCGCGCTTCAAGGTCTCGCTGCCCAGCCTCAGCGAAGCATAGGCGACGAGCTGGGCGGGGCCATCATGCAGATCCGCGCCGATGCGCCTCAGGTAGCTTTCGTTCAAGGCGGTGGCGCGCTGCGACGCGCGCTGCAGCCGGCCGCGCAACGTTTCGTTCTGCGCCAGCGATGCCGAAAGCTCGTCAACGCGCTGGGCGAGCGCATGCCGCTGGCTTTCGATCGTCTTGCTGCCGCGAAGCACGATCGCCGACAGTACGACGAAGAAGGCAAGGGTGAAGGCTGCGACCGCCAACCATGTGTGAGCGCGGGCCTGATTGAGGCTTTGCTCGAAATCATTGGCGACTTCGTGAAATTCCGAGACGGCGACCACCTGGCCGGACCAGGGCTGCAGCACGGGATTGTAGATGGCCAGCGCCGGCACCGCCGCCGTCTCGTCCGTCGTTCCATCCCCTGCCTGGTCAAAGCGGGCGACCATCTTTCCCGAAAATGCCGTCTGAAGTTCCTCGCTCGGCTCCACCTTGGTGCCGACGCCCGCCTGGTCGCTCGAATAGAGAAGCGTGCCATCCGCACGCCACAGGCGGAACGAGAGGAGGCGTTCACCGAGCGCCCCCTGGCCAAGCGTCTCGTCCAGCGCACGGGCGACCGTTTCGTCGAGCACCTCGTTCGTCTGCATGTCGGGCAGCAACGGCGCGATCACGCTGTCGACGTAGAGCGCCGTCGTTGCAGCGGAATTCCGGGTGACAGCGTCTTCAATCCTGTTCGAAACGAAGGCGCCGACCAGAACCATCGCGCAAGCGGCGACCGCGCCTCCGATCAGCAGAAACTGCGTGGCTAGAGATTGAGAATTCCAGCGGGTGATAAGGTGTTGGACGTGCACCAGGTCTCTCGGATCGGGCCGCCGGCTCGCGCGGCGCGCCGATTGTAGCAAGGCCGCGCCAACCTAACCACTCTCGCGGCAGGGTCAATGACAACGCCGGCTCCCCTCACCGCCTTCGGACCTTTGATGCCGCGGAATAGGACCTAAGTCCTAGGCACGGAGGCAATGGTCTGGGGCCGATGGCAGCTTCTCCGGGGCGCGGATATCGTCACTTGCAGCAAGGGTGTTCGCTGAGTCCGAAAAGGAACGGAGAACAACGGATTGGAAACATGGAGATTATCATGCCTGCGAAACTGATCGCCCGCAGCATCGTGGCACTGACGCTGGCCGTCGCCCCGATGGCTGCCGCTCCCCTGGGCCTGATCGATTCAGCCTACGCCAAAGGCGGCAATGGCGGCGGCGGCGGTGGAGGTAACGGTGGCGGCAATGGTGGTGGCGGCGGTAGCAGTGGTAGCAGCAGCAGTCACGGTAGCGGTTCCAGTCACGGCAAATCCGACGATTCCCGCGCAAGCAAGGGAACGAAAAGCGAGCGCTCGATTGAAAAGTCGCACCACAAATCCGAGAGCTCCGGCAGCAAATCCAAAGCGGCCAAATCGGTAAGGGTTGAAAAAGCCGCCAAGTCGGTCGCAATCGTATCGGACCCGGTGGTCGAACCGGTGACGCCGGGAGCGACGCCCGGCTTCCGTTCGCTCAATCGCAACTACCACGCCTATCTCAATTCGAATGACCCGAAGATGGCCGCCATTTCCGCCTATGCGGTCGCCTATGCACATTTCGAGGCCGAAAACGGCGTCGACGCCATCCCCGCGGATCCAGCACTGAGTGACGAGGCATTGCGCGAGGCTTTGGCCAGCTTCACCCGAGACGGCGTGGTAAGCGACGATATGGTCAACGAAGCCAAGGGGATTCTCGGCGTCGGCCCGGCCAACGGCAAGATCGACGAAATCCGCGAAACGCTGCCGCCGCCAACGGTGGTTGTCGTCGAGCCCGAGCCGGAAATAGCCCAATAGCCAGGAGTGAGCCGCCGGCCCATCCCTGGTGAGCCGGCGGTTGCAGCCGGAGCCGCGTCCAAGCCAATGGAGTTTAAATGCTTGATCGTGTTGTGGAAATTTTCGACCACGCAGCAAAAAAAGGGCGCGTCGGGTTTTCACTTCAACACGTCAATGCCGTAGCCGATGTCGGCACCGTACTCTATTCGGAGTGTCTGGGAAGGATCATCCGGCCGGACGGAGAGGTCATGACCGCCAGCGAGTTCGTACGCTATCTGGAGGCGGCCGGGCGCATCGCGGCGCTGGACAGGCACATGCTCACGCTTGCCTTCGACTGGTTGGCGCATCATCCCTCTGGTGACCTCGGCTGCAACATCTCAGTCGAGAGCATCTGTGACGAGCGCAACCGGACGCTCCTTCTCGATCTGCTGTCGACCCATCGGCGGCTGGCATCGCGCATCGTACTCGAACTCGCCGAAAGCCTACCGATCTCGGCGCTTCCGACGGCCGCACGCTTCGTGCGGAGCGTGCGTGACCTTGGCTATCGGATCGCCGTCGATGACTTCGGAACGGGTTTTTCGACACCGGAAGCACTTTTGTCCCTGCCGGTCGATATCGTGAAGATCGACGGTTTCTTCCTGCGGCTTGGACGCCCCGACGCGGAGCGGTTCCTCCTGCACATGGTAGGCCTGGCTTCCTGCGTCGCCCCCGTCGTCGTGGTCGAAGGCGTTGAAACCTATGCGCAATTCGAGGCCGCGCAAGGCGCCGGCGCAACGCATGTGCAAGGGTTCCTGCTCTCCGAGCCGACGCTTAGCCCGTTGTTTGGCGGTGAGATACACCCAGCGCATAGCGCGCTGCTTTGCTAGCGTCCCGCCAAGTCAAGCAGCGCACAACCCACCTCCCTTTATGCTTTCCTGATCTTTCCGTCCCGCCTTCCCAAGCGAAATCCTATGCCGATCCGCGCGATAGAAGCAGTTGAAGGCAATGAGCCGACAAGTCGTTTTGCCCCAGGTTAGCTGCCATGCTGGTGCCGCTTTTGAATGGCTTGAGACGTGCCGCGCCGCAACCCGGTGCCGCTGCATTCACCTTTCCTGCGATCGGCCGGATTTTCCGTTGGCGGCATGCCGCCCGGCTCCGGACGCGAGCAGAACAACGCAGACGCTTGCCGGCACCGGCTTTGCCGGATCCGAAAGCGTCTCAGACGAGCAAGATTATGAAATTCACAAACGGGTTCAAACTCTCCCGCAGAGCCAGCCGACGCCTGCCAACGGAATATTTCATGCTGGCGGGTGTCGCGTTCGAAGGCGCCGTCATCGGGTCTCTGGGCGGTTGCCCGATACAGGAGGCCGTGCGCGACGGAGATGGCCTGCTCTACCGCTTCGTTGGCGTCGCACCGCGCCTGGCGGGCGGCGGCTTTGACGTTCTGGCACTTCGCACGGGCGAATGGATCGTCAAGCCGGGCCTGGTTTACGCAGCGGATCCCAAGGCCACGCAAGCCCGTGACGCAGACCGCGCTGCCTAGGAAGCAAGCAGCGCTTTATCGGTCGAAGCGATATCCGTTGCGCGGTCGCCAGCTTCGTCGGGGCGGCTTTCGCGAGCTTCGCCGCGGCCCTGCAATGCCCCTGTAATCTTGGCGCTTTAGCTCCCGGTCAGTCGTCGCATCGATCCGGACCGCAGTCGGTCCGGACAGGCGGCACGTCAACGACAACTGCTGGCTTCGCGCGTCCCGTGGACGAGCGGCGCTGCAGGAAAACCGGGATCCGCCATGCTCTCCACAAAGGGGTTTCGCACCCTCGCCTGCTTCGCCGCCGCCGCTCTGTTGGCCGGCTGTGCATCCGATACGATGAAGACCTATATCGGCCAACCGGTCGAATCCGTCATCATCGACTATGGCCCACCCACCAACATTCTCGATCTTGGCTGGAACGAGCGCGCCTATCAATGGCGCAAGATCTCGACAAATGTCGTCTCCGGCTCGTCGAGCGGCGAAATCAGGGACACCCGCCGCGGAATGCGCTACGAGGAATATTCGACACCGGGTTATGTCGAGGAGCAGGAGTGCTTCTATAGCTTCTACGCCCGGATGCAGCAGGGCCGCTGGTACATCACCAACTTCCGCCAGCCGAAGCTGGAATGCGAATGACGCCGCGGGCAAGTGACGTGACGGATCGGCGCCCCGCATAGGTGCGGGCACAGGGGGGAAACTCGCATGCGCATCTTGCTGCTGGAAGACGAGCCGGAGATGGCCTCGGCCCTCAAGGCTGCCCTGGCGCGGCGCCAGGTGATCGTCGATCATGTCTCGACGCTCGCCGACGCCGAGGCCGTTGCCGAGCTCTGGCCCTATGACGTGGTCGTGCTTGACCGCCGGGTGCCCGATGGCGAGGGGCTGGATCTCATTCCGAAGCTCAGAAGCCTCGGCGTCGAGGCGCCGATCCTGATGCTGACCGCGCTCGGATCGATCAACGACCGGGTCAGCGGTCTCGATGCCGGCGCCGACGATTACCTTTCCAAGCCCTTTGCCGTCGAGGAACTGATGGCGCGGCTGCGCGCGCTTGCCCGCCGGCCGGTCACGCTCAAATCGGAGCAAACGAAAGTCGGGCGGCTCATCTACGACTTCCGCCACCGGGAGGCTGCCGTGGACGACAAGCCGCTCGACCTCCTGCGCCGGGAACGGCTTGCGCTCGAAGCGCTGATGCGTCGGCCCGGCCGAACCGTGCTCAGGGCGACGCTTGAGGAATCGGTCTACGCCATGGAAGACGAGATCGAATCCAACGCGCTCGACTCCCATCTTTCGCGCCTGCGCCGCAAGCTCGACGATGTCGGCGCCGGCGTCGAAATCCGGGCGATCCGCAACCTCGGCTATCTCCTGCGCGCGACGACATGATCAAGGTTCGTCCGCGCTCGCTGCAATGGGTCCTCGTCCGTCGGCTTATCCTCCTGCAGGCGGCCACGTTGGTCGTCTTCATCGGGCTCCTCTTCCTGGGCGTGTTCATCGCCCAGCCACGCCTCCTCGTCGACAACGAAGCCGCTGTGGATGTGCTCGACCGCGCCGTCGGGCGCGACGCGAACGGCCTGCTGACCGTGCACGAGACGGAGGACCTGCGGGAGCTTCGCCAGTCCTATCCCAATCTCTGGTACATCGTCCGCGACGCCGCCGGCCAGGTCGTGCGCTACGGAAACGTCCCTGCCCCCTATGAGGGAGCCGGTGACGACCTGCTGCAACGTGTGGAGGGAGCGAAACTGCTTTTCGAAGAGGGCGGCACGCTGCCGGACGCGGTCCTCCACAATGTCGAGACAGAAGCCGGCCGGGCCCAGATCCTCACCGCAACCGTTTCTTCCCGCCGCGACAACGAACCGTTGGACGTGCAGATCAGCATCAATGTCGACATGGCGCGCGACCTCGACGGTAAGACGGCCTGGATGGCGGTCATGCCGACACTTGTCCTCGTCGTCCTTTGCTTCCTTTTGCCGATCATCCTGGTCATGGGTGTCTCCACCCTGCTGACGACGCCGGCCGTCGTGCGCCGCTCGCTCGCAAGCCTCGTTTCGACCGCCGACCAGGCGGGGCGCATCGACATCGACAACCGCGCTGTGCAGCTCGAAACCGAGGAAGTGCCGACCGAAATCGCCCCTCTGGTGCGGGCCTTCAACCGGGCCCTGGCGCGGCTTGGAGAAGGATACGACCAGCGCAACCGTTTCCTGACCGACGCGGCCCACGAGTTGCGCACCCCGATCGCGATCCTGCGAACCCGCGCCGAGCTTCTGCAGGAAGACCCCGAAACGACGCGCCTCAGGCTCGACATCGAACGCCTGTCACATCTCGCGCAGCAACTTCTCGACCGGCAGGTCCTCGAACATGCCGGCGGCCCGCTCGAAGCGGTCGACCTCGTCGCTCTCGGGAGGGTCATGGCTGCCGACTTCGCGCCGCTTGCGTTCGAAGCCGGCTACGAGCTGGCATTCGAAGGCGAAGCGCCGGTCGCCCTGGTCCGCGCCCGCCCGCGGCAGATCGAGCAGGCCGTGGCCAACCTCCTGCGCAACGCCATCGAACATGGCGGCGGTGCCGGCACGATCACCGTGCTGGTCGATGCCGCCGGCGGGCTCGAAATCCATGACGAAGGTGCCGGCATTCCGGTGGAGGAACGCGAGCGCGTCTTCGAACCTTTCTATCGCTTGCGCCCGCGCTCCACCGGCGCCGGCCTCGGGCTCAATCTCGCGCGGGAGATCGCTCGGCTCCACGGCGGCCGTATCGACATTCTCTCCGGTCCATGGCGCGGCGCGCGGGTGCGCCTGCAATTGCCGCTGATGGACGGAAATCGGTCTGCGGCCGCGCCGGCACGTCCAATCGTCTGACGGAAGCGGGCGGCATGTCGCCCCAGATTTCTCAAAAGCTTTTCAGGTTGCCCCTTATCAAGGCGCTGCCGATGCTCCACATTTGCTGCGATACATCGTTCGGCTTACGCGGCTTCACCCGTTTGAGCGTCATGGAGAACAGCAATGCAGACCCCATCTGAGGCCCCCTCGCCTTCACCCGAGGATGGCAGCTGGCCGGCTCGACGCCAAAGCGTGCTCGACTGGCTGATCATCGAAACGCGCAACGAGCGCTTCATCGACAACATCCTCGTCGAGTTGGGCGAACGGCTGCAGGCAGCCGGTGTTCCCGTCGCGCGCGCCACCTTGCACTTCCGCATCAACCATCCGCAATGGCTGGGCGCCCGCATTCTCTGGCGCAAGGGACTGGCCGAGGGCGAAATCGATCTCTACGATTATGGCACCCAGAACACCGCTCTCTACCTCAACAGCCCGCTCTACGTGATCAACAACGGGGGCACCGAGGTTCGGACCAACCTTGAGGACCTGACGGAAGAGCAGGAGCAGAGCTCGCTTTATGTGGACCTCAGAGCGGAAGGCCTGACCGAATACATCGCCTGGCCACTCGAGCACACGCTCGGCAAACGCCACATCGTCACCTTTGCCACCGACCGGAAGGGCGGCTTCGAAGACGAGCATCTGGCCTTCCTCGCGAAAATGGTGCCGGCGCTGGCGCTGGTCAGTGAAATCCGGCTGAAGAACCGCTTCGTCCGAACGCTGCTCGAAACCTATGTCGGCCCGCACGCCAGCGAACAGATCCTTGCCGGGGCCACGACACGGGGCAGCGGGGTCACCGTCGGCGCCGCCATCCTCATCTGCGACCTGCGTAATTTCACCAAGCTTTCCGATCTCTGGCCACGCGACGACGTGATCGAACTTCTCAACGCCTATTTCGACGCCATGTCGGAACCGATCGAGCGCCACGGCGGTGAGATCCTCAAATTCATGGGCGACGGGCTGCTGGCGATCTTTCCGTTAAGCAACCCTGACGCCGCCGAGAACCTGCTCCAGGCGATCCGGGAGGCGGAAGCAGCCATTGTCGTCCTCAACCAGGACAACCTCGCGAAGGGTCGCGAGCCGTTCGGCTACGGGATCGGCGTGCATGTCGGCGACGTGATGTACGGTAACATCGGCTCGCGCCGCCGGCTCGACTTCACGGTCATCGGACCCGCCGTCAACATCGCGTCGAGGCTTGAGAGCCTGACCAAGGAAACAAAGCGCCCGGTGCTGCTGTCGCGCGCCTTCGTCGAACTCGCCGGGTGCGCCTCGAGCATGGAGCATCTCGGCGCCTATCCCGTCAGGGGGATCGGCGAACCGATCGAGGTCTTCGCTTTTTCCGGCAACGGACCATCGCCGAGGCTGCGCGTCGCCGCGGGATAGCTGGCGCTATTGCTACCCCGGCCTCACGAGTTGTCCGCGGACAACCGGTGAGGCCGGTTAGCCGATCGGGCTCGGCGCGAATTGAGCAACGAGTTCGTGGCGGTCGCCGGGATAGGTGAGCCTTACATGCGTGACCGGCGCCCGTCCGCTCCAGGTGCGCCGCTCGATGACGAGGCAGGCGGTGCCGGTGGTGATGTCGAGCGCCTGCGCTGCCGATTTACTGGCCGCCACGGCGCGAATACGGTGTTCGGCCGTGCTCCACGGCACCTTGCCGAGCAGCCACGAACCGGGCGCTGCAGTCTCGAACGTTTCCTCTTCCGCCTCCGGAACCGCAGAAAGGCTGATCAACCGCTCCTCGAAGCAAAAGGGACGTGAGCCGGCAAAATGCCGGCACGTTACGTCCAGCAGCTTGCCCGAACTCGGGAGATCCAGGCGTTCCCGATCCCGGCCCTCGACCTTGCGCACTTTTCGCTCATCGACGCGGAAGCTGTAATCGAGCCCCAGCGACTGGACTTCGAGTTTGACGTCGTGGATCTCCATGACGGCGGACTGGACCTGCGGGAATGTAACGTAGCTTCCCGACTTGCGCCGCCGCTCAATCAGCCCGCGCTTGACGAGTTCCGTCAGGGCCTTGTTCACCGTCATGCGCGAGCAGTCGTATTGCTCGGTCAGTTCGTGCTCGAACGGGATGCGGTGTCCGGGCGGCCACTCCCCGGAAAGGATGCGCCCTTCGACGTCACCGAGTATGCGCTGATGCAGCGACAGCACCTGCCCCTGATTGTCGGCCGTATCGCCAGGCGGAGCACTTGAAACGGATCGATCTTGCTTGGTGTCCATGACAGCGAACTTAATCAATTCGCAGCCACGAAACAGCCCTTCTCTCTCCGATTTGCGCTTTTCCACGACCGCGGAAATCGGCTTGCCCGTTGACAGCTGTCAACGGCTTGACCGGCGCAGTCTGGCGCCACGCCGATGCTCCTCAGTAAAGGAGGTGCCAGGGCGTCAAGAAAGCACGCGCCCATTCCTGATTACGATCGGACTCTTCGCACGCCGCCGTGTCGAGCGTCGTGGAAGCGACATCCACTTCCGGCTGTCGCTTTGCCTTCATCGCCTTCGGCAAAGGCGGGGGCGGCTCGAGATAGCCAAGGGTCATTCCGCCGAGATAGAACATCAGGAAGCTCCGTGCATCCAATCGCCAACTGAACACAATCCTGACACAATCAGATCGGCTGTCAATAGTCTATTAAATCTATGCTCTAATTGAAGATACACCCGCATCCCCGAACAGGAGTTGTCCGCGGACAACCGGACTGCGCCGTGGGCCCCCTTCCCGCCACCAGGGCCGGACATCCGCCAAAACGCTATGCATTTGTAAAACCGCGCCGAATCGGAGCATAGTGCATCTGCGCATATTGTCCGGATATGACGATTTTTGCGCAGTTTTCGGGGATATCAATGTTGCAGCAAAAAATTCAAAGCCAGGACGCACAGGAGCATCTGCCGACGCTTCTGGCTGCCGACGCTTTGGAGCTTGCCCATCAGCTGCAGCAGCACCAAAAGAAAATCTTCCCCCCGCAGGCACAAAAGCGGATGCGTCTCTTTAGCCCTGCCGAAGCCGCAGCCTTCATCGGAATCGGCGAAGGCTATCTGCGGCAGGTGGCCTCAGAGGGCCACGGCCCAGCGCCCTTGTCAAACGGTCGGCGCATGTATGCCGTTTCCGACATCGAACGCATTCGCCGCGTTCTCGACGACGGCGGCAAGTCGGGCAAATATGTCCCGCACCGGCGCGGCGATGAAAAGCTGCAGGTCCTGTCTGTGATGAATTTCAAGGGCGGGTCGGCAAAGACGACGACCTCCGCCCACCTCGCCCAATATCTGGCGCTTCGCGGCTATAGAACACTCGCGATCGACCTCGATCCGCAGGCCTCGCTATCCGCCCTCTTCGGCCACCAGCCGGAGCTGGATGTCGGCGAAGGCGAGACGCTCTATGGCGCAATCCGCTATGACGCCCCGCGGCCGATCGCCGATATCGTGCGGTCGACCTACACAGCCAATCTGCATCTCATTCCCGGCAATCTCGAACTCATGGAATTCGAGCACGAGACGCCGAAGGCGATGATGACGGGCGGGGCTGCCGAAACCCTTTTCTTTGCCCGTATCGGCGACGTGCTCGCCGATATCGAGAGCTTCTACGACATCGTCGTCATCGACTGCCCGCCGCAGCTCGGCTTCCTCACCATGTCGGCCCTCTGTGCTGCGACCTCCGTGCTGATCACCGTGCATCCGCAGATGCTCGACGTCATGTCGATGTCGCAGTTCCTGTCGATGACGAGCGAGCTGATGAGCGTCGTCGAAAAGGCCGGTGGCCGCACCAGCTATGACTGGATGCGCTATCTCGGAACACGGTTCGAGCCCAACGACGGCCCGCAAAGCCAGATGACCGGTTTCATGCGCGCCATTTTCGGCAATCGCATGCTGCAGAACGCCATGGTGAAGTCGACAGCCATCTCCGACGCCGGCGTGACGAAGCAAACGCTCTACGAAGTCGAGCGCGCGCAGTTTGTCCGCGGCACCTACGACCGCGCCATGGACTCTCTCAACCTCGTCAACGGCGAGATTGAGGACCTGGTCCGCAAGGTCTGGGGGAGGAAGTAATCCATGGCCCGCAAGAACCTGATCGGAATATCGGACGAGCGCATCGACGATGCCAACGGAGCACCGGGCAATGACCGACCGATCGCCGGGCTGATGGCCGGAGCCCGCCCCCCGACCGCGGTCGGAGGCATCACCCGGTCCCTGTCGAACATCACCCAGAAAGTCGAGCGTGCCCAGGAGCTCGAGCGGCAGCTCGCCGAAGGGCAAGCGGTCGTCGAACTCGATCCGTCGCTCATCGATGCATCCTTCATCGTCGATCGCCTCGGGATCGCCGCCGAAGCCCAATTGAGCCTCGCTGAACAGATGCGCGAGCACGGACAACAGGTGCCGATCCTGGTTCGGCCGCACCCGACCGCCGAGGGGCGCTACCAGGTCGCCTATGGCCATCGCCGTCTGGCTGCTGCCCGCGACATCGGCAGCAGTGTTCGCGCGGTCGTTCGCAATCTCAATGACGAGCAACTGGTCGTCTCCCAGGGACAGGAAAACAACACCCGTTCCGACCTCTCCTTCATCGAGCGGTCGCTCTTTGGCAGTCGCCTTGAAGATCGCGGGTTTTCGCGCGAGATCATCATGTCGGCGCTGGGTGTCGACAAAGCCGCCCTGTCGAAGATGATTTCGGTTGTTCGCCGGCTACCGATTGCGCTGATCGAGGCCATCGGGCCCGCGCCATCGATTGGACGGCGCCGTTGGTTCGAACTCGCTGACCTCGTCGCGCAAGACGGCAAGCAGAGGGCCGCAGACGACTTCATGCAAAGCCGAGAATTCCAGAAGGCTGGCAGCGATCAGCGCTTCGACGCCTTGTGTACTTTCTTAAGCGCCTCCAGGGCGCGTGCCCGGCCGATCCCATGGCTAGCGCCAAATAACACAACCCCGGTGCGGATCCGTGAAACGGACAGCGAGACAACGCTTGCCTTCAACAGCAAGACGGCACCGGGCTTTGCAGATTTCGTGAGGCAGAGGCTCAAATCTCTGTACCTCGAATATCAAGAGGAAACAGGAGACTAACTGAGCAAAAGAAAAAGGCTTCCGAACGACTAGCGCTGCGGAAACCCTTCTCTCGTGTAGCAACTAGAGAATCCCATTTCCGCGAATCGGTGTCAAGAGTTTTCAACGTCGTTTCGGCGAACGGATTTCTTTTGCCTTGGAAAAGGTGAAGAAAAATGGATCGTGGGATTGTCACGACGCCCTTCGGGCGGCGGTCGATGACGCTTGGGATGTTGGCACATCAACTTTCCAGCGCCTCGGCCGTCGACGACGGGAGCGTCGACAAGTGGAAATTGTTTCGAACGATATGTGCCGCCAAGACAAGTCTTGGGGTTTCCGACCGTTCGCTCGCGGTGCTGAATGCACTGCTGTCGTTTTATCCGAAGACCGAACTCGACCCGGCTGCCGGCCTCGTCGTGTTTCCGTCGAATGCGCAGCTTTCGCTCCGCACGCACGGCATGGCCGAAACGACGCTGAGGCGGCATCTGACGGCTCTTGTCGAGGCTGGCCTTATCCTCAGGCGCGACAGCCCAAACGGCAAGCGTTATGCACGCCGTGACCGCAAGGGCGCGATCGGCCAGGCCTTTGGCTTCGATCTCGCACCGATGCTCGCACGCGCGTCTGAGTTCACGGCAGAGGCCGCCCGGCTGGAAGCGGACCGTCGATACCTGCAGGTAATGCGCGAACGTCTCAGCCTTTGCCGGCGCGACGTCGTCAAGCTTGTCGAGCTCCTGCGCCAGTCCGATGTTCCCCAAGCGGAAGAAGCCGAAACCCGGTGCCAGGCCATCTACACGGCACTGTCGCGCAAGCCGCTCATCACCGAAGTGGAGCGCGCGCTTGCCGTTTTGTCGGCACTCCGCGACAATCTGACTAATTATCTGGAAAACCTGCTGAAAACGCAGAATACGGCTGCCAATGAACGCCAGGATGAGCGGCACATACAGAATTCAGAATCCGATTATCATTCTGAATCTGAAATCGCTTGTGAAAGGGCTGAAGCGGCATTTTCGGATCTGGCTGACACCAAGACGTCAGGCACCGCCGATGCCGACATTGTTGCAGGCCGTACAAGGTCGTCCGCTCCTTCCCGCCTTCACGATCACGTCGGCACGCTGCCGGTGGTGCTGAAGGCATGCCCACAGATCCGCGACTATGGCCCGACGGGGCAAATTGGCAGCTGGCGGGACATGTTCGTAGCGGCAACCGTCGTCAGGACGATGCTCGGGGTCAGCCCGGAGGCCTACGATGAGGCATGCGCGGTGCTTGGTCCCGAAACGACGGCAACGGTACTCGCCTGCCTTCTCGAACGGTCCGAGCACATTCATTCGGCCGGAGGCTACCTCCGTGACCTGACGCGTCGCGCGAGAAGCCAGACATTCACCGTCTCGGCGATGCTATCGGCCCGCTTGCGAGCCCAGGCTGGAGTGGTTGCCATGAGCGGATGAACAGCAAAGCGGCATGGGCCGTTCAGCAACGGTGTGGCTTGTCTGTGACGGTGAAATGCGGGACACTGGAGCTGCAGGGATTCGTTGACATCTCTCGGTTATTCTTACCTCTGAGATCGTTTTCAGCCTCTCGCCATTCCTCAGAAAACATTGCTGTTTCTCTTTCTTTTGGAAAGGAAGAGGGCGTTTTGTTCCGTTGCGCGGATATGCCGTCCAAGGGTTGAGTTTTCTTGATCTCGAGGCGAAGGATTGAACCTCTTCGGCGATCCTTACTACAGCCAGATCTAGCGGCAGAATCCAAACTGTTTAGGTGGCAAATGAGCGGGCTGTTGCCAGCTGTCAACAGGTTGACGGTTTGGAGCTGCGCCCCCTCCCCTCAAAACGCTGAGCCGCGAAAGGCAACGTACGGCGTACAAGCTTCAGACAGGCGGATCCCGTTGCCGCGTGATTGCGAAACACGAGCATGACCGGAGGAGACAGCGAGTATGGTACGCGAAGAACGAGGAGACCAACGCTGTTGACAGCTGTCAACGCAATGCACCACGACAAGCCAATTCCCATCCGAATACCGATGCTCCCGCCGTCGAGCTACCGCAATCAGTTGGCGCAGCTTGCCGTCTTCAAGCGGTGGAGAAAGCGTCTCCTGCCTGTTGGGGGAAACCATTCTCGTGTTACGGTCCACATCCGCAGCAACCGTTTACATTCAAAATGCGATACCAGTCTCCCGATCCCTACCATTCAACCCTCATCCCGCTGATGATTTCGGCCGAAGATGCCTTGGCGCGCCTGGATGAGCGCACCAACCGTCATGTCGTCGAGGACGGATACCGCGAACGCGGCCATTTCTTCGATGCGACGGCAGCGCTGTGGGTGGCGGGCGAACTCGTTCACGTCGAGGATCTTGTGCTGCACGATGCCCACATGGACGTCCGTACGCCGACCCACGAATTGACCATCGCCCACTCGGTCCTGAGAACCCGCCGACGCATTTGGCTCGGCGAGCCTGGTTGGGCCCTTTCCGCCCCGGGGCTTGCAACGCTCAGGGGCGAACAGAGCGCGTCATCGGAGCTTGATGCTCTCGCGCTTGGCCGCGGCGAAACGCGTCAGGCAGCAGGTGTCGACCGTGAACCGGCGCGCGAGGTTGAGGACGAAGGCGACAGCAATCCGATGGCAGCCGAGTTCGCAGCGATCGATGCGGCTATCGCTCGCTCGCAACGCCTGCTCGACGCCCATGACCAGGATGCTTTGGACGTCGCCGAACGGACGACGCTTGCCACAGCGCGCGAGCCGGTGGGACAGCTCGGCCTGCTCTTCGACGAGGATTGGGACGAGGATGCACGTCTCGACGAATGGCGTCAGATGATAGCTGCGGCTGATCAGTTGCCACCCTGTCTTGGCGCCGCCTTGCTTTTCGATGCCTGGGACCGGAAGGAACCCCTGCGTCGTCAGCATTGGCTGGGGGCACTGTTGGTCGGCGCTTACCTGCGCTCCAGAGGCAAGGTCACCTCCCACCTGCTATCGTTCAACACAGGGCTTAAGACCATCCGCTATGAGCGACGGAGGTCCCAGGATGGCGTGACCCGTTGGAGCGCGTTCCTGGAGGCGATGACGGTGGCGGCGGATCTCGGTCTCAAGGAACTCGACCGGCTGTCGCTCGCGAAGACCCAGATGGACATGCGCATCCGCGATCGTCGTTCCAACAGCAGCCTGCCCGCCTTGATCGACCTGGTTCTGTCGCGGCCGATCGTTTCGGCGGCTCTGGTCGCCAAGCATGTCGGCGTAACACCGCGTGGCGCGCTGAACCTTGTTCGCGAGCTTGGCATCCGCGAGATGACCGGCCGCGGGCGCTACCGCGGCTGGGGCGTGCTTTGAGCCGGCGTCAGGCCTGAAAGCTTGATGCCGGGATGGGTGGCGTCAGCCCATCGTGATCAGGATCAGCAGAACGAAGATTACCGGCACCAGTGTCAGGGCCGGAATGATGATTGCCGGGTATCCGAAGGTGAGGATGGCGAGCAGCCAGAGCAGCGCACAGTTGACGAGAAACAGCACCTTGGCGGTCTGTGAACCTTGCACGGCTTCCTTCAGCATCCAGCCGAACACCGGCACGTGGTAGACAAGTCTCGCAATCATGGTTTTTCCTTTGCGTAGGTGGCCGCATTGGGGGGACAGGCGGCGCGGGTTTTATTCAGGGGCGTGTCGTGTCGCCGGTCCGTTGGCGGGTGAAACCAGCGGTCGCTTCGAGGCGTTCGGGATCAAGGACGCGCATTGTCTTCGGGTGGCTGAAGTCGATCAGGCCTTCGCGCTTGAAGCGATTGAGACAGCGGCTCACCGTTTCGACGGTAAGACCGAGCCAGTCCGCAAGGTCGGCGCGGGTCAGGTGCAGGTGGAAGCTCAACCGGGCAGGGGCGCCGTTGCGGCCGGTCCGGTTGAACAGGCGCGACAGTTCCACCAATGCACTGGCGACTTTCTCGCTGGCGGTCTTGCGGCCAAGCAGCGTGGCATGAATCTGCATCCGATGAAGCGTCGTCTTCAGCTCGCTCGCAACGGCCGGATTGGTTGCGTTGAGATCCGCATCACCCAAGGGTTCGATACGGGCGATGCTCAGCGTTTCGGCGGTGGCGATGTTGCGGCCGTCGATGGTGAAGCCGAAGAGCCGGCCCGGTCCGAGCACGTCGGTGATCTGTCGGCGACCATCGTCGAGGAGTTGCGAAAGCACGACGCAGCCGTCAACGACACGGTAGAGCGCGCGGTTGCGCCCGCCCTCATAGAGCAGGGTCAGGTTTTCGCCGACGACACGGCTGCGCGATGCCGGGCGAGGCGGCCTTATCGAGGACGCGCGGGGAGGAGCCGCTGGCGCGGCAGTGGTGATCAGGGTTTCTGGCATGAAAAACGTCCGCATAACCGAGGCAAGGGGGCGTGACGCCCCGATGCCGACCGGCGTCGAAGGAGGATGTTGACAGCTGTCAACGGAGGTCAAAGCCGGATGACGACCTGCGGTGGGCCTCGTGGACGGGCATTGGGAGCGTGAACTTGCGGCGTCGGTTGAACTGCCGACACCCGGATTGCAGGCGTGCGGCTTCCCTCCAGACGTTCGCTGAGAGAACCGTCCTGCGGCGCCAGCAGCGCCCAGAAGAACCGACAGGCGCTGCAGACATGTTTATGACCGGGCTGCTCCTTGCCGTCATCACCCAAACCGGTCTGGCAAAAGTCGGGCAAGGATCCGTCGGGCAGGGCATAAAGCGCCAGTTCCGCCGCCGGGAGGCGCGCGGCGAGCGCAGGGCCGAGATGGGCAAAACCAAGCAGGAACAGAGCCGCGGCGCAAAGCATGCGCACGGCATTGTTCCATCTGGCTTTCTCGCGACGTGTCATCGCCCCGGCTCGTTCCTGTTTCTATGGGGCAGAGATAGGCGACCGGCTTGATAAAGCTCAATGTGGCAAACCGCGCAGGGGCAGAATGCCGCAGGCAGCAAAACGCCGCGCATCCGATTGGAGGCGCGGCGATTAAAGTATTGAATTATATAACTATTGTCGCAAAATTGGCGGGCAGGATCAATCCTCCTCGACAAAGACCTCCTGGCGCTTGGCCTTCACGCTGGGCAGGAACACGACGACGAGCACCAGAGCCGCAATCAGAAGCAGGATGGCGCTGATCGGCCGGGTGACGAAGGTCGTCGGGTCGCCGCGCGACAGGATCATGGCCCGACGAAGGTTTTCTTCGAGCAGTGGGCCGAGCACGAAGCCGAGCAGCAGCGGCGCCGGTTCGCAGCGCAGCTTCAGCAGCAGGTAGCCGACCAGGCCGAAGAAGGCGACAGCATAGAGGTCGTAGACGTTGGAGTTGACGCTGTAGACCCCGATCGAGCAGAAGGCCATGATGATCGGGAACAAGACGTAGTAGGGGATCTTGAGCAGCTTCACCCAAAGCCCGATCAACGGAAGGTTCAGAACCACCAGCATCAGGTTGCCGATCCACATCGAGGCGATGATACCCCAGAAGAGGGCCGGCTGCTCGGTGGCAACGTTCGGTCCGGGCACGATGCCCTGGATGATCATCGCACCGATCATCAGCGCCATGACCGGGTTGGCGGGGATGCCGAGGGTCAGGAGCGGAATGAACGACGTCTGCGCGCCGGCGTTGTTGGCGCTTTCCGGACCGGCAACGCCGGCGATGGCGCCGTGGCCGAACTCCTCGGGATGGTCCGAGACGCGTTTCTCCACGGTGTAGGACGCAAAGGCGGCGAGGATCGCGCCGCCGCCGGGCAGGATGCCGAGCGCCGAGCCGATGATGGTACCGCGCACGACGGGCGCGAACATGCGCTTGAAATCGTCCTTGGTCGGCACCAGGTCCGTGACCTTGGCCATCAGCACCTCGCGGGTGCTTTCGTTTTCAAGGTTGCGCAGGATCTCGGCGATCCCGAAGACGCCGACGGCGAGGGCCACGAAGTTCAGTCCGTCGGCATATTCCCGGATGCCGAGGGTAAAGCGCGGCGTGCCGGAGTAGATATCCGTGCCGACAAGCCCAAGCAAAAGGCCGAGGGCGACCATGGCCAGCGCCTTGACGATCGACCCGTGCGCGAGCGCGATCGACGAGACGAGACCGACGATCATCAGCGAAAAGTACTCGGCGGCGCCGAACTGCAGCGCGATTTCCGTCAGTGGTGGTGCGAAGACCGCGACCAGGAACGTGGAGACGGTGCCGGCGAAGAATGAGCCAAGGGCTGCGATCGCAAGGGCCGCGCCCGCTCGCCCTTTGCGGGCCATCTGGTAGCCGTCGATCGCAGTGACGGCCGACGAGGATTCGCCCGGCATGTTGATCAGGATTGCCGTGGTCGAACCGCCATATTGCGCGCCGTAGTAGATACCGGCGAGCATGATCAGCGAGGAAACCGGCTCGAGCTGGAAGGTGATCGGCAGGAGCATGGCGATGGTTGCGGTGGCGCCGATGCCGGGAAGCACGCCGATCAGGGTGCCGAGAAGCACGCCGATCAGGCAGAAGAGCAGGTTGGCGGGCGAACCGGCGGTCACAAAGCCGAGCGCGAGATTGTTGAAAAGTTCCATTGCGCGTCTCCTAGAACTGGACCCAGGGGCCGAAGCGCTGGAAGGGCAGGCCGAGACCATAGCTGAACACGGCGACGGAGAAGGCCGTGAGCACTGCGGAGAGCGCCAAAGCCATGAGCGGGGTCATGCGGCCAGAGGCAAAGCAGGCAATGAGTGCCGTGAAGAACAGCGACGGCACGAAGCCGAGGCCGCGGACCGTGAGGCCGAAGAAGACCGGTGCCGGCAAGATGAAGAGCATGCCACGCAGCGCGATCGCGCCGATCGGTTCCCCCTGGACGCGGGTGGACTGTACGAGGATCACGATGCCAAGCAGCGTCAGGATGATCGCGAGCACGAGCGGGAAATAGCCGGGCCCCATGCGGAAGGCCGTGCCGAGCTCGAGGTTGAAGGCCTGCCAGGCGAAGAACAGGCCGACCGCGGTCAGGATCCCGCCGCAGAGCGCATTGGTGCTATCGAAGGAGAGTGATTTCATCGTGTCCCCATTTGTTTTCGCGGGGTAGCCGGGCCGAGGCGTCGACGGCCTCCCGCATTGGCATTGCCGGCTCGCGCCGGGTTCGCACATTGGGCAATGCTGTGTTGACAGCTGTCAACCAGTGTTGACGGACACCGCCGGATGCCCATGTCAGAACCGCCGCGCCCCGAGATGGATCGAGAGCGCGGCGCGATGAGCGATGGATTAGTCGGCGTACTGGCCGGCAGCTTCGATGACCGGCTTCCAGCGGGCGATTTCGCCTTCGAGCTTGGTCTTCAGTGCGGCCGGCGTGGCGTCGGCGTCCGAAGACGGCTCGGTGCCGAGTTCGCCGAAGCGGGCAACCACGTTCGGATCCTTGAGCGCGACCTGCAGCGACTTCGACAGGCGCTCGGTCACTTCAGCCGGCGTACCCTTCGGCGCGTAGACGCCGTGCCAGATGCCGACCTGCAGGTTCGGCAGGCCACCTTCGGTGGTGGTCGGCAGGTCCGGGAAGACCTTGAGGCGTTCCGGCGAGGTGACGGCGTAAGCCTTGATCGTGCCGCCCTGGATCTGCTTGGTGGTGTTGGTCGTCTGGTCGCACATGATATCGACCTGGCCGCCGAGAAGGTCGGTCATCGCCGGGCCGGTGCCCTTGTAGGGAACGGTGGTCAGCGGCGTTTCGATGGCGCTCATGAACATCATGCCGCAAAGGTGCGAGGCGGCGCCGATGCCGGCGTTGGCGACGGTAACCGTGTCCTTGTTCGCCTTCACATATTCGACGAGACCCTTGAGGTCGGTCGGCTCGAGATCCTTGCGGGCAACGATCGTCATCGGCACCTCGGTGACGAGGCCGACATATTCGAAGGCGTTCAGCGTGTCATAGGCGAGCTTGCGGTAGAGCGTTGCGCTGGTCGCCATGCCGATGTGGTGGAGCAGAACGGTGTAGCCGTCCGGATCGGCCTGGGCGACGCGACCTGCGCCAAGCGTGCCGCCGGCGCCGCCAACGTTCTCGACGATGATCTGCTGGCCGAGATCCTTCGACATGGATTCGGCAACCAGACGCGCAACCGTATCCGTCGGGCCACCGGCGGAGAAGGGCACGACCATGGTGATCGAACGCTCGGGATAGGTCTGTGCGTTGGCGGAAACGGCAAAAATAGAAAGGGCGGCGACGGCGCCGAGCAATGCATTGAGGGTTTTCATCTTCTTCCTCCCGGATGAAATATGGCCAGCCGGCAAGGTTTCCTCCCACGCCGGTACTGGGTGCCCCCATTTGCAGACGCAATCCGGATGCAGACAACGGCCTGTCCAGGCGATCAGTCGCATTTGTCGGGAGGCGGCAGGGACTTTGGGTGGATTCGGAAACATGGCGTCGCTGGCGTGGGTGGAAATCCACCCATCGCGCGTTTCGGAAAGCCACGGCCATGATTTCCTAGAGGCCGGTGCGCCGCCTCAGATCGGCGATTTCGTCGGCGCTCAGCGCTCGTAGCCCACCCTTCGGCAAATCACCGAGAGCGATCGCCCCGATCGAGACCCGCAGCAGCCGCAACACTTCGAAGCCGAGCGCATCGAGCATGCGGCGGATCTGGCGGTTTCGACCCTCCTCGAGCTCCACTTCGATCCACATGTTGCGGTCGCCCGCCCGCAAGCGTTCGGCCCGGGCCGCCCGCAACGTCTCGCCGCCCTCGTCGATACCGGCAACCATTCGCGCGAGATGCACGTCGTCGATCTGGCCTGTCAGTTGTACGTGGTAGACCTTGCCGACATGGGTTTCCGGGTCGAGCAGTCGCTGGGCAAGCACCGTGTCGTTGGTGAACAACAGGAGGCCCTCGCTCGCCTTGTCGAGGCGGCCGACTGGCGACAGATGGGTGGAATCCACGTCCTTCAGGCAATCGAAGACCGTCGGCCGGCCTTCCGGGTCATGCCTGGTCGTAACCAGCCCCCGCGGCTTGTTCAGCATCAGATAGACCTTGTCTTCGGCAAGCACGGCCTTACCGTCGACGGCGAGACGGTCCTTGTCGACATCGACCCATGCAGAAAGACCGGGGGCCTTGCGCCCGTTGATGCTGACGCGGCCCTCAAGCACGAGCTTCTCGGCCTGCGTGCGCGAGCAGTACCCCAGCTTGGAAAGGGCACGGGCGACCGTCACGCGTTTGCCCATATCGGCCGCATGGCGGCGGCCGGTATCGCGGGCTGCTGTCGGTCGCTTCTGTTTCACGTTCTGGTCTTCCGGTTCTCAGTCGTCTCGCGGTGCATCGCTACGCTGCCGAGCATAGCCGGCGGCGCGAGCGTCAGCCGATCTTGCTATAGTCGATCCGCCGGGCGAGCCAGCAGCCGATCGTCAATCCCGTTACCTTGCCGTCTGCGTCACGCGAAACGAGTACGGTCCAGTCTCCCGGTGCCGGCGCGTCCATCGAGCGTTTGCAGCGCAGCTGCCAGACATCTTCGGCGAGCGGCCGCATGGCGTGCATGGCGCCAGAGCCAAGCGAACCGTCGAAACCGCCATAGAAGACGCCGTTGGTGGAGACGATGTCGAGATGGGCGTCGAGTTCTGCTGCATGGTAGCGGCCGGCGATATCGGGCTTGGCGGTGCCGGAGATGCGCGCAGCGTGAACCGTCAGGTTCTCCCGCAGGCGCTCCATGTGAAGCGAGGCGCCTTCCACGCGAAGCGTAACGGCCGCTGACTGTGCGCGGCCATCCGGACCGACGGCAAGCGTCTCGGCGCCCGTGGCGAAGCTCAGCGCGACGCGGGATTTGCCGGTCGGCCTGGTAACGAGTGCAAGGCCCGTTTCCGGGTCGAGATAGCTGCCGGTGCCGTCGGCGTCCCAGGTGCCGGTCGCGGGCTCGGCATCGCTGTGGCCAAGGGCGACCTTCATCAGTGCTGTCGCGGCAGCATGGGCGTCGGCCTCGTGATTGAACATCACCACGACGGAAAGGCGCTCGGTGGGCGCGTAGAGCCGGCGGCTGCGGAAACCGCGCAGCGCGCCGCCGTGGCCGGTCATGGCGATGTCGCCGATCTTCTCATGCGCAAGGCCGAACCCATAATCGGCCGGGCGGGCATCGGCATAGGTCTGCGGTGCGGACAGGCGGCGATAGAGGCCGTTCGCGTCATTCCGTGTCCGGTCGATGAAGCATTCCCAGGCGAGCATATCGTCGAGCGAAGCGGAAACACCGGCATCGCCGGCCCAGTAGATATTGTTGACCGCGTCGAAATAACCGGCCGTCTCGTTGCCCTCGTAGCCGACGATGCCGTCGGGGGGCAGGCTCGTATCGGCGGTGAGGGCGGCGGTCCGCATGTCGGCTGGGCCGAAGACGGAGTGCTGATAGAGTTCGGCCATCGAGCGCCCGGTATGCTCTTCGATGAGGTCGGCGAGAATGCGGAAATTGCCGTTCGAATAGGAGTAGCGCGTGCCCGGCTCGAAATGGGTCGAGCGCGCGGAGGAGAGCAGGGGCCGTGCGTCCTCGCGGCGGAAGACGCCGTCGTGCCTGGCGCCCTGCAGCACGGTTAGCGCCCAGTAGTCGCGCAGCCCCGACTGGTTGTGGCAGAGATGGGCGACCGTCGGGCGCCTGCCTTCAAGCAGGGGCAGATAGGCGTCGAGCGCGCGGTCGAGCGTCGCCGGTTCGCCGACGGCGTCCAGAAGCACAGCGCAGGTCATCTGCTTGGTGATCGAGCAGATCGGTACGCGGGTCGTCGCCGTCATCGGCCTGCGGGCGGTAAGGTCCGCATAGCCCCAGCTGTGGCTGAGGATCACCTGGCCATCCCGGACCACGCCGGCGACGCCTCCGGGACCCGGATAGTGCTGGGGCAGGGCCTTTAAGGCGCGTTCGAGAGCGGAGAGTTCAAAAGTGGTCATGGCGCTGAAGGATCGGTCCGACGAAGGGCAGGGTGGTGTCTGCCTTCGTTCGTACCGCCCCCTCCCGGCACTTGCAATGCCGCGCCGACAGCTCTCCTCAGCCGGCGCTGGCCTGGGCGTGATAGAGCCGGCTATAGGCGCCCTTGGCAGCCAGCAGCGTCGCATGCGGCCCCTGCTCGCGAATGCCGCTGCCGTCGACGACGACAATGCGGTCGGCATCGCGGATCGTCGCCAGCCGATGCGCGATGATCAGCGTCGTACGCCCCTTGGAAAGCTCGGCGAGAGACTGCTGGATGGCTCTCTCGGTTTCCGTGTCGAGCGCCGAGGTGGCCTCGTCGAGAATGAGGATCGCCGGGTTTTTCAGGAACATGCGGGCGATCGCCAGCCGCTGCTTCTGCCCGCCGGAAAGCTTGACGCCGCGCTCGCCGATCACCGTGTCCATACCCTCGGGCAGGGCGGCAATCATGCCGTCGAGCCGGGCGCGCCGCGCTGCGTCCTGGATGTCGGCTTCGCTCGCGCCGAGCCGCCCATAGGCGATGTTGTCGCGGATAGTGCCGGCAAAGAGGAAGACATCCTGCTGAACGATGCCGATCTGGCCGCGCAGCGACGACAGGGTAATGTCGCGGATATCGGTCCCGTCGACGATGATCGAGCCGTCGCTGACCTCATAGAAGCGCGGCAGCAGCGAGCAGATCGTCGTCTTGCCGGCGCCCGAGGGGCCGACGAAAGCGATCGTCTCGCCGGCATGGATCGTCAGGTCGATGTTCTGGATGATCGGCTTTTCGGCGCTGTAGCCGAACGAGACATTGCTGTAGGTGATGTCGCCCTTGAGATCAGCGACGTCGGTCGCTCCGGGGCGATCCTCGATATCAGGCTCGGTTTCCATCAGTTCGAGGAAGCGCTTGAAGCCGGCGATGCCCTTCGGATAGGTTTCGATGACCGAGTTGATCTTCTCGACCGGGCGGAAGAAGACGCCAACGAGAAGCAGGAAGCTGACGAAGCCGCCATTGGTCAGCTCGCCCGTCAGCACGAAGTAGCATCCGGTGATCATCACGATCAGCTGCGTCAGCCGCATGCTCATGTAGCTGAGCGACGTGCTCGCCGCCATGATGCGGTAGGCTTCAAGCTTGGTGCGGCGATAGTTCTGGTTGTCGGTCTCGAACAGGCTGCGCTCGTGCTCCTCGTTGGCAAAGGCCTGAACCACGCGCATGCCGCCGACATTTTCCTCGATGCGGGCGTTGAAGTCGCCGATCCGGCCATAGAGATTGCGGAAATTCCGGGTCATGCGCCCGCCGTAGCGGCTGGTCACCCAGGCCGTCAGCGGCACGACGGCGGCGGTGATCAGCGCCAGCTGCCAATGCACCATCAGCATCAAGATCAGCGCGCCAATGAAGGTCATGACGGCAATGAACAGGTCTTCCGGCCCGTGATGCGCGACCTCGCCGATTTCTTCCAGATCCTTGGTCAGCCTTCCGACGAGATGGCCGGTCTTCTGGTTGTCGAAGAACGAGAAGGACAGTTTTTGCAGATGGTCGAAGGCCATGCGCCGCATGTCCGTCTCGATATTGATGCCGAGCATATGGCCCCAATAGGTGACGGTCGCCATCAGGCCGGTGTTGAGCAGGTAGACGATCAGCAGCCCCACGGAGGACAGCAGGATCAGCGTCCATTCCTGGCTCGGCAACAGCTGGTCGACGAACAGCTTCACCGCAATCGGGAAGCCGAGTTCGAGCAGGCCCGAGAGCACGGCGCAGGAGAAGTCGAGGATGAACAGGCCGCGATAGGGGCGGTAGAACGCGAAGAAACGCTTCAGCATGCACGTGCACTCACTGGGGGCGGGGGGCGCCGTGGGGCGCTGATAGAAAGATGATTGTCAATGTCATGTTTTTGGATCGAAACCAACCCAGAAAAGCGCGAAAGCGTGTCGGGCACGTGACGCGACAGATGTCTCTTGCACCTGCGAGACGCAATCGGTTCACTTCGGCACCGGTGGGAAGGAAACGTTAACCATAGGCTTCGTAGAAATGGAATCAGCAGAACAATTCGCCTTCGATTGGGGACACCGGAGGCGGAGCGATTGTTCGATACCGAAACGCGTAGGGCGTCTTTGTGCGTTCGAGTGAGCGCACGAAGTCCAGGGGGCAAACGAGACGATGGCAGGCAATCAATCAGTGGAAGCCACGGAAACCAACACCATTGTTCCGTTTCCCGTGGTCAGGAGATTGCATGCCATTCGCAGTGCTGCCGCCGAGCTTGAAGATCTGCACGGTGCCGAGGCGCTGCAATTCTGGCGCCGCCGCTGCCGCGCTCTAGCGGACGAGCTTTTTGCCTGCGGCTGCTCGGAAGACGAAGTCCGCCGTCAGGTGATGGACTTCCAGGACGAGGTCCAGGTCGAGCTGCAGCATCGCCACCTCTCGCGCCTTTCCGCAGGCGCAATGAGCCAGTAGCCGCCGCGGCTCAGACGACCGGCAATTCCGGATCCCAGGTAAACAGCTCCTTGGCCCTCGCAATGCCGCGCAGTGCAAAGCGGCCGAGCGAGACCGCGTGGACCCGTTCATCCGGCGGGCAGGCTTCGACGAAATCAGACGACATGATCATGTGCCGCTCGACCGAACGGCACATCGAGGCAATGCGGCTCACCTCATTGACCGCCGGGCCGACCACGGTGAAATCGAGGCGGGTCTGGCTGCCGATATTGCCGTAGAAGACTTCGCCGATATGGAGCCCTAGATAGACCTCTGTGGTCGGCTTGCCCTCGGCCTGTCGGCGCACGTCGAGTTCGGCGAGCATGCGGCGCAGCTGCCGCTCGGCGGCGATTGCGTTGGCGCAGGCGGTCCCCGGATCGTCGGCATTGAAGATCGCCAGAACACCGTCGCCGATCAGCTTCAGAACGCTGCCGCCATGGTCGTGAATGGCGGTGATCACGGTCCCCGAATAATCGTTGAGAAGCGGAATGATCTCGTCGGGTGCGGCGGTGTCGGAGATGCGCGTATAGCCGCGCAGGTCGGAAAACCACATGACCGTTTCGATGCGTTCGGCCGAACCGCGGGCAATGCTGCCCTTGACGACGCGCTGGCCGGCATCGGCGCCGAGGTAGACGTCGGCAAGCGTGCTGATGATGCGAACGCAGGAGCCGGCCTTCACCGCCAGCGCAAGCGTCGGCAACAGGATCCTAAGCGCTGCGATGTCATCCTCGCTGAAGCCGCCGTCGCTCCGCGTCGTCCAGTAGGAATAGAAACAGTCCATCTCGCCGACACGGCCCTGGTCGGTGAAGTGGTGGATCATGCTGACGCAGTCGGTGTGGCCCTCACCCTTCAGCTTGTCCAGTATGTTGTAGGTGGTGCCTTCGTCGGCTGAAAGCCGGATGCGGCGCTCGGCGGTCCGGTCGCGCAGCATGTGGTAGAAGATCGAGTTCTGCCAGTTCAGCAGCGCCTCACCCGTGGTCGTCGAGCCGTACTGGATGACTTCCGGCGTGATGTCGCTTTCATCGTTCCACTGGAAGGCACGCCCCTCGAATTCGGGGTGCAGCGTGTCGATCAGCCCGAGCGCGCGGGCAAGGTCGAGACCAGCTGCGCGACATTGCTCGCAGAAGCCGGCAAACAGCTCCGGCTCGTCCAGCCCCTTCAGGCCCTGTTCTGAAAGCCAGAGCACGATATCGCGTAGCTGTTGGTCGTTCATGGCGCATCCCGCTCGGCCGAGGTCGACTGCTTGATGATGTGGTGCACCATCCATAGCCGAACCAGGGCTCAGAGCGAAAGATGCAGTTTGCCCGCCTCGCTTTCCGCCGGAACCGCGCAACAGATGAGCGCTTCGCCTTCGGCGACCGGGAAGGAGGGCTGCGAGGGATAGGTTACCCTGCCCTCCAGCACCGGCGTCCGGCAGGTGCCGCAACTGCCGTTGCGGCAGCCGTAGTCCGGGTTGAGACCGCGCGTCTCCGCGAGATCGAGCAGCGTGCCTTCGCCCGGCTGCCAGCGCGCCTCCTTGCTCGACTTCGCAAAGACGACGTGAACGGGGGCGCTCGCCGCCGGTTCCATCACCGGGGCAGAACCGCCGTCCGGGCGCCGGGTTAGCGACGACAGCCCGAAGGCCTCGGCGTGGATGCGGGCATCGGCGATGTTGAGCGCTCGCAGACCGTCGTAGAGCGACTGAGTGAAGGCGGCCGGACCGCAGAGATAGAAATCGTAGTCGTCGAAGGGCAGGGTGGCCTTGAGATGGGTGAGGTCGATGCGACCGGCGATGTCATAGTCCTGGCCTTCGGTGGCCGTTGCCGGCTGGCTCAGCGCCCGCACCAGACGAATATTGCCCTCGCCTTCCGCGACGAGTTCGGCGATCTCCCGATCGAAGGCGCGCTCTTCCGGCGAGCGGGCCGCCTGGAAGACCCAGGTCGGGCGCGTGCGCCGCTTTCGGCGGCTTTCAGCGACAACGTGCTTCAGCATGGCAAGGATCGGCGTGATGCCGACGCCGGCGCCGATCAGCACGGCCGGACGCCGCTCGGTTCCGTCGATGGTGAAGGCACCGGCAGGCGCCCGCGCCTCGATCCGGTCTCCCGGCTTCAGCCCGTGCAGGTGCCGGGAAGCCACGCCCTCCTTCTTGACGCTGATGCGGTAGAGACCATCCGTCGGTGCCGAGGACAGCGTATAGCTTCTGACGAGCGGTCTTTCGCCGTCTTCGACCTTGACGCGGATCGGCAGGTGCTGGCCGGCCTGGTGGGCCATCAGCCCGACGCCGTCATCCGGTTCGAGGTAGAGCGAGCGGATCGTCGTGCTCTCGTCCTCGATACGGGCAATCCGGAACGGCCGCCACGCATCGGCAAGGGCCGCGGCCTCTAGCCGGACCTTCGCCTGGTCCCAGTCGCCGGTGGACGTGAGGCTGGGAGACCAGCCGCCCTCCTCGAAGGCCCAGCGAAGCGGCAGGCCGTCCTCGCGGTAGATGACCTTCTCCGGCCGGAAGCGCCAGAGCCGCTCAGCTCCTTGGAATGCCGCGACCTCTGGAGAAGACAAGATGACTTCGGCGCTGCCGGTCATCTGCAGCATGTCGCCGGTCGCAAAATCGACGAACAGCAGGCCGGCGCGCGGATTGAGCATGAAGTTGCCGAGCGTGTTGAAGAACAGGTTTCCGGAGAAGTCCGGGATCGTCAGCACGCCATCCTCGCCGATTTGTACGAAACCCGCCTTGCCACCGCGATGCGAAACGTCGACCTGGCGCTCGCCACTGTCGCGATCGACATAGGAGGCGACAAAAAAGGTGTCGGCCTTGGCGATGATCGCACGAGCGCGCGCGTTGAGCGCGTCACCATGTACCGGGCGCACCGAGGCTGGCTGGCGCGGGTCGCGAACGAAAGTGAACTGGCGAAGCTGGATATATTGCGGGCAGTTGCCGAAGCTCTGCCGGACGCGGAGCGTGAAGCCGTCGCCGCCATCGCGTTGGATCGCGCCGTTCAGCCGGTTCCGGCGCCGGGTCTCGAGCTGGATGCCGAGCATGCCGATGGAGTGCGCGTCCTCCATGCCGGCATCGGCCGGATCGTCCGGGTCGCGCGGCAACCGTATATCGAGGTTTAAGGCGTCCGGTGCCTGCATGAAGCCGGGGGCTGCCGCGCGCATCGTCGCCCAGACATCGCCGCTCGCACCGACGGCCCCGAACATGGCGAAGGGCAGCATCGGGAAAAATTGCTGGTGCTGCTCCGGCATGAAACTGCGCACGAAATTGCGCCCGGTCGCATCCATGCGCTCGGCGACACCGAGGCTGCGCTGGATGGCGAGTTCGCCTTCGTGCCAGGGCGAATCCGGTTTTTTCTGCTGTGCGTTGTCCGGCATGGTGGGGTGTCCCGGTTGCAAGGGGACCGGGGCAGCGCTGCCGCCCCGGGAGGTTGGATCAGGCCGCGAGGCCGACCGCGGTCTTCTGGAAGCTGACGAAACCGGGCAGGCGCTCGATACGCGAAAGCCAGGCGCGGACATGGGCATAGTCGGTAAGATCGACGTTGCCTTCTGGAGCAGCGGATACGTAGCTGTAGAGGGCGACGTCGGCGATCGTCGGCCTTGCACCCACGAGGAAGTCGTGGCCGGCAAGCTCGGCATCGATCTGTGCAAGCACCCGGTGGGCCCTGGAGATTGCCCCTTCTGCATCCAGATTGGCGCCGAAGACCGTGACGAGACGCGCGGCTGCCGGACCGAAGGCGATGTCGCCGGCGGCAACCGAGAGCCATTTCTGCACCTTCGCCGCTGCGGCCGGATCTTCCGGCAGCCAGTCGATGCGGCCGAGCTTCTTGGCGAGGTAGACGAGGATGGCGTTTGAGTCGGCGATGACTGTGCCCTCGTCGTCCAGCACCGGCACCTGGCCGAAGGGATTGAGCGCCAGGAAATCCGGCGCCTTGTGTGCCCGCGCCTTAAGATCGACGTCGATCAGCTCGTGCGGCACGCCGAGCAGCGACAGGAAAAGCTGCGCCCGGTGCGAGTGGCCGGAGAGCGGGTGGCGATAGAGTTTCATGGAAAATGTCCTCGAAGAGCTTGAGAACCGTCACGGCTCTCCGGCGGCCCGGAATGAACCGCCTTCGAGGATCAATCTATGACTTTCCAAATTTCGGCAGTAGAATGCGATTTCGATAGTCTGATTTCCAAATATCGGAAGGATGAAAATGGATCGCCTCGATGCCATGGGCGTTCTGCTCGCCGTCGTCGAACACGGCAGCCTGTCGGCCGCCTCCCGACACCTCAAGGTGCCGCTCGCCACGATCAGCCGGAAGCTTTCCGAGCTTGAAGCGCATCTGGGCGCGCAGCTCGTCACCAGGACCAACCGCCGGATCCAGCTGACCGAGGCCGGCCGCGCCTACGTCGAGGCTGCCAAGGAAATTCTTGGGCGGGTCGAAGAGGCGGAACGGGTGGCGGCTGGCGAATACAGAACGATCAAGGGTGACCTGACGGTTTCCGCACCCATCGTCTTCGGGCGCCTGCACGTGCTTCCCGTCCTGGTCGATTTCCTCAAGGCCCATCCCGAGGTCGATATGCGGCTCGCCTTGGGCGACCGGTTCGCCAATCTCGTCGACGATCACATCGACGTAGCGCTGAGGATCGGCAACCTGCCCGACAGCAATCTCGTGGCGACGAAGATCGGCACGGTGCGTCGGGTGGTCTATGCGAGCCCCGATTATGTCGCGCGGCACGGCGTGCTCCGGCATCCGAGCGAACTTGCCGACCATGATTGCATCACCTTCGAAAACGTCACGGCCGCCCATGTCTGGCGTTTTCTTGACGAGGGGCGCGAGCTGGCTGCGCCGATCCGGTCGCGGCTGATCGTCAATACGGCGGAATCCGCCGTCGACGCGGCGATATCCGGTCTCGGCTTGACGCGGGTGCTCTCCTATCAGGTGGCGCGCCAGGTGGCGGACGGCCTGCTCGTGCCGCTGCTGGAAGACTTCGAGCACCCGGCGCTGCCGGTCCAGCTCGTTTATCTTCCGCAGGGGCTGGTGCCGATGAAGCTGAGGGCCTTCGTCGATTTCGCAGCCCCGCGGCTGCGCGCGGTCCTGCGATAGCGGGAAGGCTTCCTAGTCCGTCTGGTTGCGGTCGCCGGTCATCGGCCGGATGTGGCGGGCGTAGGTTCGGCCGACGCGGATCTCGCTGCCGTCGGAGAGAAGGGCGATGAGCGCGGCGAAGGGGGCTTGCTTCAGCCCCACGATACAGTCCCGGCGCACGATCGAGCTGCGGTGCAGCCTCAGGAATTCCGCGGGATCGAGGCGACGCTCGAGCGAGGCAAGACTTTCGTGGTGCAGATAGGACCGGCCATCGACGTGTATGCGAACATAGTCGCGTTCCGCCTGAAAGCGCACCACCCGGTCGAGCGCGATCCGCACGAATTCTCCCCGGGCCTTGATCCAGAGATCGCTGGTCTGGGTGTCGTGCTTGCGTAGAGCCTGGCGTAGCGCCGTCACCGTCTCGTTGAGTTCGAGTACCCGCTCGGCGCTCGTGCGTGCGGCGATCGCAACACGGGCCCGCTCGACCGCCGTGCGCAGGCGGCTGGATTCGATCGGTTTGGTGACATAGTCGACCGCAGCCGCTTCGAAGGCGCGGAGCGCATAGTGGTCGAAGGCGGTAACGAAAACGACCGCGGGCGCGTTGTCGCCCAGCTGCTCGAGGATGTCGAAGCCGGTGCCGCCGGGCATCTGGATATCGAGCAGGATAGCGTCCGGCGAAAGTTCGGCCACCATCGAGCAGGCCTGCTGCACGTTGCCGGCCGTTCCGACCACCTCGACTGCTGGAATTGCCCCGAGCAGGCGAAGGAGGCGCCGTCGCGCCAGGGGCTCGTCGTCGATGACGAGGATTGAAAGCGGAACAGTCTGGATTTCATTCATGCAAGCCTCAGGGGCATTGTGATTGCAGCTCTGAAACGACGGGGGGTCACGAGGCCCGAAACGCAGGCGCCGACACCCGGAAAACGGGCCTGGACGCGCTCGGCAACATTCTTGAGGCCGATCCCCGTGCCCGGCCACCGGGCGGTATCCGGCGCCGCTGCGATGTCGTTTTCGACGGCGATTTCCAGCGCCTGGCCCACCTTGGCGGCGCTGATGACGATTTCCACCTGATCCGGCGAACGGCTGACGCCGTGCTTGACGGCATTCTCGATCAGCGGCTGCAGGATGAGGCTTGGCACCAGTGCCTCCTCAAGGCCGTTGGCGATGTCCATCCGGAGCCGCATGCGGTCGCAATAGCGCTCGCCCTCGATGTGCAGGTAACCGGCCTGGAGTGCGAGTTCGTCGGCGAGCCGCACGTCGTGCAGCGGATCGAGCTCCAGCGTCGTGCGCAGAAAGTTGGACAGCGACATCACCATGCGCGTGGCGGCAAGGGGCTGCCCCTCCTCGATCAGGCCGGTGATGGAGTTGAGCGTGTTGAACAGGAAATGCGGATTGACCTGGTAGCGCAGCGCCCGCATCTGCGCGGCCAGGGCTTCCTCGCGCGAGATGGCCAGGCGCCGCTCGCGCTCGCGCAGTTCGAAGCTGTAGAGCAAGGCGACGAAGAAGAAGGACCAGCCGACGAAGGTCGCCATGCTGTAGACGAGCGTGTAGCCGATGCTGGTCCAGTCCGGGGCGATCGGGTCGGGACGGACGATGAAAAGATAGAGAAGAAAGTCGACGCCGGTATTGGCGACGGCGGCCATCAGAGCGGTCGCGAAGCCGACGACGATCTTCAGCGCGATGTGCTGGTGGCGGACGCCGAACATCGAAGCCGCGATGCCATAGGAGAAGGCCATGCCGCAGGACATCAGCAGCAGCTTGCCCGGGGCCGACATGATCGGATCGATCCCGAGGATCGCCCACAGAATGCTGCTGACCAGGAATTCTACGAACCAGTAGAGAAAACCGAGCCAGAGCGTCGCGCGCCGCAGGCTGGCGATATAGGCGCTCTCGTCCACCGATCTTGCGTCATCCTCAAGGTTCATGGGCATTTTTATCGTTCAACCGGCCGCCGATGTCGATTGCCGTTCGTCGGTCAAATCGAGCCGTTGGCAGAAAGGCCCGGACTTTCGACCATTGCCGGCCGTCGTTGGCCGGAGAGCGGCGATCAGGCCAGCCGCAGCGGCATGGTGATCGCTGCCCGAAAGCGGTGGGGTGCGACGAGGCCGGATATGAAGGCGCCGACCTCGGGAAACCGGGCCTTGATGCGGTCGGCGACATTCCTCAGCCCAGTGCCGGTTCCGGCAGGTTTTATCGCCGGGTGCGGCGGCTCGTTCGTCAGGTCGTTTTCGACGGAAAGCTCCAGCGTCTCGCCCTGCCTTGCCGCCCGAATCACGATCTCGACGACGCCGATCGAACCGCCGACGCCGTGCTTTATCGCATTTTCGATCAGCGGCTGAAGGATCAGGCTTGGCACCAGCGCCTGCTCCAGGCCCGGTGCAATGTCGAGCTTGACCCGCATGCGGTCAGAGAAGCGCTCGCCCTCGATGGTGAGATAGCCGAGCTGCAAGGCCAACTCGTCGGCAAGGCAGACGTCCTGCATCGGATCGAGCTCGAGTGTCATGCGCAGGAAGGAAGAGAGCGAAAGCACCATGCGGCGGGCGGTGGTCGACGCGCCTTCTTCGATCAGCCCGGCAATCGAGTTCAAGGTGTTGAACAGGAAGTGCGGATTGACCTGGTAGCGCAGCGCCCGCATCTGCGCCGTCAGCGCTTCCTCCCGTGTCACGGCAAGCCGGCGTTCCCGCTCGCGCAGTTCGTAGTTGGCAAGAAGGGCGATGTAGAGAAACGTCCATCCGTGAAACAGTGCCATGCAATAGATGAGCGTGTAGCCGACATTGGTCCAGTTGATTGGGCCCGGATCGCCATGCTCGATCAGGCCGTGACTGAGGAAATCGATGCTGGCATTGATCGCCGCGGCGACGAGCGCGAGGGCAGAGCCGAGCAGAAGCTTGAAGAGGATGGACCGGCCTCGGAAGCGAAAGAGCGCCGCTGCCATCGCATAGGACATGAGTGTCCCGTTCAGCATCAGGATCAAGGTGATTGGCGCGATCGCGATCGGGTCATATCCGAGGAAGGCCCAGAGCGTCGTGCTGATGACAAACTGCATGAACTGGTAGAGGAGCCCGAGGACGAGCGTCGTTCTCCGAACGCTTGCGGCATATCCAGCCTCGTCAGGCAAAACCGTCTCATGTCCTCGCGCCATGCGAGGTTTTATCCTTCAAGTCCATACGGTTGTCGATTGCCGTTCGTCGCCGAAAACAAGCCGTTTGCAGAAAGCCACAGCCCTTCAACGCCACAATCTGCCGTTTGCAGAAAGCCGAATTCTCGCTTTTTGCGGGCTTGCTATAGCCGCCCCCATGACCCGTGCTTTCCCGGCGATTCCGATCGCCTGGGAATTGTGCGCCCACGAATGCAAAGGAAAAGGGGCAGACATTGAATACCTGTGCGAAGGCGGACGTTTTGAGGATCAACCTTTTGAGCTCGACCGCGCTCGGCCGGGCCGGCCTTGTCTCGATGCTGCTGGCGGCGGCGCCGTTCGCAGCGTCGCCGGCAAAGGCGGCCGGATTGCTGGTTCCAAACGACACGACGTGGTCCAGCGACCATACGATCAACGGCAATCTCGTGATCCGTGGCGGGCCGGGCGGCGCGACGCTGACGATCAACAGTGGCGCCAAGGTTGAAAGTACCGATGGCTACATCGCAGACAGCCGCGGCAGCGTCGGGACGGTCGTCGTCTCCGGGCCGGGCTCGACCTGGGACATTGTCGATGCCAACCCCAACGGCGACCGCATGCTCTTTGTCGGCGGCTTCGAAGGCGGTATCTATGGTGGCAAGGGCACGCTGATCGTCGAGAACGGCGGCAAGGTTTCGGCCAAGGAGACCTATGTCGGCGCCCTGCAGGAGGGCGACGGAACGCTCGTGGTGCGCGGCGCGGGTTCCATGCTAAACACCGAGTTCCTGGGCGTAGCCTACGGCGCACTGACGCTCAACACCGCTACGGTTCGGATCGAGGACGGCGCCCTCGTCAACACCAACAAGACCTACTTCGAAAACGGCACGGTTCTCGTCACCGGCGACAATACGCGCTGGGTCAACACCGGTGAATTCACGATCGGCGACAGCTTTACCGTCGAAAAAGGCGCTGTCGTCTCGACTAACACCGCGATCCTGCGCGAGGACGAAAGCACCGACACCATCCAGGCTGCCATCGACGGCGCCGGCAGTGAGCTCAAGGTCGCCGACAGGTTGCTGATCGGCGAGGCTGGTCGGGCGAACCTTTCGATCGCCAACGGCGGAAAGCTCTCGGTTGGCGGGGACATCGTGCTCTCCGCCGTCGGCGGCATCAACAATGAGGGCATGGGCAACCTGACGATTGGCGGCAAGGTCAATCTCAACAACATCGCTGAACCGATCGCCGAACAGGCGCAGGCGGCAGGCACGGTCAATTCCTCGGCGAAGATCGATTTCGGACCGCGCAAGGGCTACGTCAACTTCAACCATACGAACACGGGCTACGAGTTCGCCAACACGATGGTCGGCAAGGGCACGATCACCAACTTCTCCGGCGAGACCATCGTTGGCGGCGACCTGTCGAAGTTCTACGGCAAGGTGAATGTCTCCGGCGGCAAGCTGGTCCTGAAGGGCAATATCGACACGATCGACAACGACCCGGACAACGGTCCCGTGGACTTCAGCGAGACCCGGTTCGAAGTGTCCGGCGGCACCCTGATCGTCGATGGCGAAACGGGGCGGGTAGAGGGTGATCGTTTCTATACCAATGAAGTGAATGTGCTCGGTGAGTTGAACCGCATTCGCAATCCGAACTCGACCGCTTTCGGCAGGCTCGGCGGCTCCGGCACGGTCGGCGACACGTTTATCGATAAGAATGCGATCATTTCGCCGGGCAACAATTCGACCGGAACGCTGACGATCATGGGCCGGCTGGATATGGCCTCTGGCTCGATCTATGAGGCCGATATCGCCGGCGACGGCCGCTCCGACCGGATCGTTGTCAAGAGCATAGGCACCAACGACAACACCGGTATCGCCAAGATCGGAACCGGTACCAATGTCCAGGTGACGGCACTTGACGCCAACACCAGCTACAAGACCGGTCAGACCTACACGATCCTGACCGCCGATCGGGCAATCGAAGGCAAGTTCGCCGAGGCGATTTCGAAATCGGCGTTCCTCGAAATCTCGCTCGACCAGAAGGAAAAGCAGGTCGATCTGACGATCAAGGTCAAGAACGGCGGCAAGCCGGGCGGCGAAGAGCCGGGTAAGCCGGGCGAACCTGGTGGAGAGCCGAAACCGGGCGAGCCGGGCGGAGAGCCCAAGCCTGGTGTCTTCGAAGGCGAGGCTGCCACCGGCAACCAACGGCAGACGGCACTGGCGCTGAACACGCTTGCCCAGAGCGGCCCGTCGGTCGGCCTCTACAATGCATTGACACTGCTCGACGGCGCCGGGGCACGCCGTGCCTTCGATCAGCTCTCCGGCGAAGTCCATGCGTCGGCCCAGACCGCGTTGATCAACGACAGCAGCCTGTTGCGCAACGCGGCGAACGACCGCATCCGCGATGCTTTCGGCGACGTCGGCGCTGCAAACGTCCCGGTTCTGGCCTACGGTCCGGAGGACAAGATCACGACAGGCGCAGTCGCGGCGGTCAACTCCGTCCCGGTGGCGCCGCCGGCCATGGTCGGTTGGGGCCAGGTATTCGGCTCCTGGACCAACACCGACGGCAACGGTAACGCCGGTGCGCTCGATCAGTCGACCGGCGGCTTCGTCACCGGTTTCGATGCGGCAATCGCGGACAATGCGATCGTCGGCATCATGGCCGGTTACAGCCGCACCAGCTTCGACGTGGACAGCCGCTCGGCGAGCGGCAACAGCGACAACTACCACCTCGGCGTCTATAGCGGCAGCCGTTGGGGCGACGTCGCATTGCGCTCGGGCCTCGCCTACACATGGCACTCGATCAACACGTCGCGCAATGTCGCCTTCCCGGGCTTCAGCGATCAGTTGAAGGCCGATTATGACGCCGGCACCTTCCAGGCCTTCGGTGAAGTCGGCTACCGCATCGATCTGCCGAGCGTCGCGCTCGAGCCCTTCGCCAACCTCGCCTATGTCAGCCTGCACACCGATGGCTTCACCGAGCGCGGTGCCGCAGCGGCGCTGTCGAGCAGGAGCAACACGACCGACACGACGTTCACGACGCTCGGTCTTCGCGCTTCGGCGCCGCTCAGCCTCGGCACGACCGAAGCAAAGCTGCGCGGCATGCTCGGCTGGCAGCATGCCTTCGGCGATACGACACCGTTCTCGTCGATGGCGTTCGGCACGGGCAGCGCCTTCTCGGTCGCCGGTACGCCGATCGCCGAGGATGCGGCGATCATCGAGGCCGGCATCGACTTCGCGCTGACCGGCAATGCAAGCCTTGGCATCACCTATACCGGCCAGTTCGGCTCCGGCACGACGCAGAATGCCGTCGACGCCAAGCTCGACGTGCGCTTCTGATGGGCAGGCTCGTCTGGCTCTCGACAATGCTGATGGCGACCTTCGTCGCCATCACACCGCTTTATGGGCAAGACGCTGCCGGAAAGCCGGCAGCGCCCTCCCAGCTTTCGGAGACCTACGAGGACTGGAGCGTCGCCTGCGCCGAGATCGAGGGGAAGAAGCATTGCCTCCTCTCGCAGCGCCAGTTCCACAAGGGCGGTCAGCATGTGCTGACGATCGAGCTCCGCACGGCGGCGGACGCCGGGCTTGAGGGGAGCCTCGCGCTCCCCTTCGGTCTCTACCTGGATAAGGGCGTGACGCTCGGTGTCGACGAGGCGACGGGCGGCAAGCCGACCGGCTTCCGCACCTGCCTGCCGCTCGGCTGCATCGTGCCTTTGACATTCACCGAATCGACGGTTGCGTTGCTGCGCAGCGGAACGGCGTTGAAGATCGGCGCGTTTGCGAGCGACAGCGAAAAGGACGTGGCGTTCGCTGTCTCGCTCAAGGGCTTTGCCGCAGCGCTCGACCGCGTGATTGCCTTGTCCGGAAAGAGCTGAGGCAACGTCACGGCCTTCGCTTCGCCGCCGGACATCTGGCGGGCTTATTAAGAGGTGCGCAGCCTCCCGGGGCGGGCCCGGTCGTGCGAAAGGGCGCGGCCGGGTCTTCTCCATGTGTAGAGCCGAGCATAACCATCCCGGCGCGCCACCGTTGGCGGGCGCGTTCGGCCTATCGGGAGGTTACGTCGATCGCCTCGCCGATGGCGTAGAAATGCCCGCCCGCGACATAGTGCAGGCTGCGCAAGGCAGGATCGGCCGTTTCGAACATCCAATGCCCGTCGCGAAACACCCGATCGTCGGCCCAGGCCGCGAAGACTTCGCCGATGAACAGGTCGTAGCGGCTCTCGATCGACGGCTCGCTGATCAGCCGGCAGGCAAGCCAGGCGGAGCAGCCGGCGACGAGCGGAAGGTCATGGTCAGGCATCTGGAACAGTTCGACGCCGGCATTGCGCAGCTTGTCGGGATCGTCGTGAAGGCTCGTGGTGCCCACCGCATGGGTCAGAACCGCCTGGGTGGCGGTCGGCACCTGGATGACGAACACGCCCGCTTCCTCTGCAAGGCTGCGGGTACGGGTAGCGCTGTCGAGCACCACCGTCAGCTTGGGCGGATCATAGTCGAGCGCGCAGGCCCAGGCTGCGGCCATCACATCTTCGATGCCGCCATGGCGGGCGGAAACCAGGACGGTCGGCCCATGGTTCAGCAGCCGGTACGCCTTTTCGAGAGGAACGGCACGAATATGCGAAACCATCTGACTACCTCAGCCGCCGTTGGCGGACATTGACCGATCATGCGTCTTCTATAGGGGCGCTGCATTTCGCCAACAAGCACAAGCTTTCGCGGTGCCGGGGGGGCGGCACGGCCATGGGCGCAAGGCGCTGAAAAGGATCCCGGCGGGCGCAACATAAGCGTTTGACAAACACATACCCGATTGGCTATACGTCATTACATAGCCAATCGGGTATGAGATATGACTGAGTTACAGGACGCGGTTTTTCGGGCGCTCGCCGATCCTACACGCCGTGGGCTCTTCGAACACCTTTGCCGGCAGGGGGACACCACGGTCGTCGGATTGTTGGCCGATGCTGGGGTTTCGCAGCCGGTCGTGTCCAAGCATCTCAAGATCCTGAAGGCTGCGGGGCTCGTGCACGACCGGCACGAGGGTCGCTACACCTATTACAGCGCCCGGCGCGAAGCGCTCACGACGCTGGTTGACTGGACGACGGAGATGGCCGGCTTCTGGCAGGACCGCTTCGACGATCTCGATGACCTCCTGAAGAGAATGGACCAATGACCGAAACAACCGAAACCACCCGCTCCGTCGTCGTCGAACGCAATTTTTCCCATCCGCCGGAGAAGATCTGGCGCGCGCTGACGCAGCCGCACCTGATCGCCGAATGGCTGATGCGCAACGATTTCGTGCCCGAAGTCGGCCGCCGTTTTACGCTTTCGGCCGACTGGGGCCAGGTCGACTGCAAGGTCGAGACGATCGAAGCGAACCGCTCGCTCGCCTATCGCTGGGATACCAAGGACCTCAGCAGTGTCGTCACCTGGACGCTCGCTCCCGCCAATGGCGGCACGAGCCTGCGCATGGAACAGCGTGGCTTCAGGGCGGACCAGAAGTCCTATTTCCAGGGCGCAACCGTCGGCTGGCAGCGCTTCTTCACCCAGCTGGAAGAGGTCGTCGCAAAACTCGACTGATCGCCGCCGCCTCCCGTTGCTCAAAGCCAAGGTGCCAGAATGACCGCCCTGATCCGGAAAATCCATCGCTGGACGTCGCTGCTCTTCTCGCTGGCCGTTGCCGCCATCTTTGCCGGCATGCCAGTGATGACGCTGCCCGAATGGGTCTACTACCTGCCCCTGCCGCCGCTGGCGGTGCTGCTGCCGACCGGCATTTACCTTTTCGTGCTGCCCTATCTGGGCAAGCCGCAGAGCAGGATGCAGGCGGCCGAGTAGGAAATAGCGCCAGCCCGGCTCATTCCGCGGAAAGAGCCGGGCTGGCGAAGCGCTTGCGATATTCGGCCGGCGTGACGCCGACATGCCGCATGAAGGCGCGCCGGAGCGTGTCGGCATCGGCAAAACCGCAGCGGGCGGCGACCTGCTTGGGGGCGTCCTGCCCCTGCTCGAGCAGGCGCCGGGCCGCCGCGACACGGGCTTCCTCCACCCAGCTCGCCGGCGTGATGCCGACCTCGCTGCGGAAAAGCCGGGAAAAATGGCGCGGGCTGAGATCCATGCGTTTTGCAAGCGTCGCGACGCTGTGATCCTGTCCCGGATTGGCGACGACCCAGCGCTGCAGCTCCTGGAGCGCCGAGCGGCCGGCCGGCATGGCCTCGCCCTTGCGGCTGAACTGCATCTGCCCGCCCGGCCGCTTGAAGAACATCACCAGCTGGCTTGCCACCCGCATGGCGATCTCGTGCCCGAGATCCTCCTCCACCAGAGCAAGCGCCAGATCGAGACCTGCCGTCACGCCGGCGGCCGTGCGCACCGGGCCGTCGCTGACGTGGATGGCATCCTCGTCCACCGTGACCTCGGGATAACGCTGCGCCAGCCGCGCGGCGACGGCCCAGTGCGTCGTCACCCGCCGCCCGTCAAGCAGGCCGGCGGCCGCCAGGAAAAAGGCGCCGCTGCAGACGGAACCGTAGCGACGGACCGTCGGTGCACGTTGCCGCAGCCAATCAAGGACGATGCCGTCGGCGGGCACGTCCGTGGCATTGGGGCGGCCGGCGATGAGCAGGGTATCGATCGGATCGTCGAAGTCGCGGCCGATCACCCGGTCGGCCATCAGCCGCACGCCGGATGAGCTGCGCAGCGGCTCCGGCCCGGCCGCCGCGACGAGAAGGCTGTAAGCCTCCCAGCGAACCTGCGCGTTGGCTTCGGCAAAGACGTCGAGCGGGCCCGAGACGTCGAGGAGCTGCACGCCGGGCAGCGCCACCATCACGACGGTTCTGGTCTTCTCCTGCATCCGCGGCCGCTCCAAACCGGATTTGTCCTTATTTGACGTATCACGTCGATTGCGGACAATCCAGGCGGTTCTATCCTTTGGGTGCTTAGAAACTCAGGAGAAGACAATGCCGTTCATTGCCGAAGATGCGACCGTTCCCGACAGCAAGCTTGCCAGGGCGATTACCGAATACATCCGCGATACGGAAACGGAGCTGCTTTTCAACCATTCGAGCCGCGTCTACCATTTCGGCGCGCTTGCGGGCGTTCATCGCGGCCTGACGTTCGACCGCGAACTGCTTTATGCTGGCGCGATGTTTCACGACATCGGCCTGATGCCGAGCCATACCAGCAAGACCGAGCGCTTCGAAGTCGATGGCGCCCATGCCGCCCGCGATTTCCTGCGCAGCCACGGCATTTCGGAGGCGGATGCCTACACGGTCTGGACGGCGATCGCGCTCCATACCACGCCGGGCGTGCCCGAACACATGCATCCCGTCGTGGCGCTGGTGACGGCCGGCGTCGAGATGGACGTGCTCGGGCTGACCTACAAGCAATATTCCGACGCCGAGCGCGAGGCGGTGGTCAGTGCCTTCCCGCGCACGCCGACCTTCAAGGAGGACATCATCCAGGCCTTCTACGACGGCATCAGGCATAAGCCGGACACCACCTTCGGCAACGTCAAGGCCGACGTCATCGCCGACAAGGAACCGCACTTCCATCGCGGCAACTTCTGCAGCGTGATCCGCTGCTCGCACTGGCACGGTTAGCACGAGGCCGGTCGCTCGGGCCTTGGCCCGGGCGACCGGCTTTGCACGTCAGATGTCGATTTCCGTGGCTGAGCCAACAGGCTCATCCTTCAGGCTTACTCCATGAGGCAGTCGATCAATGCTCGGGTCGCAGCCGCAAGGTTTCGGTGCGGCGGATAAATGAGGGAGAAGGGACGCGATCGGCCACCGAATTCCGGCAGAAGCTCGACCAGACTGCCGCGCAAGAGCCGATCGCGCACGACGAAGTCATAGGTCTGGCATATGCCGAGACCCGCCTCCGCCAGCGACACCGTGCCCAGTACATCGTCCTCGACTTGCACGGGACCATGGGGCACCCAGTCGACATCCGAACCATCGACCCGCAACAGCCAGGGAGCCGGGCGGCCGGTGCTCGGCATGACGAAGGGCAGGCAGGTGTGGGCCGCGAGATCTTCGACCGATTGCGGCGCGCCGCACCGGGCGATGTAGCCGGGAGAGGCCACAAGCCTCAACGGAGCGTCTCCGAGCTTGCGTCCGACCAGGCCGCTGTCTGGAAGCTGGCCGAGGCGGATCGCGAGGTCGTAGCCCTCGGCGACGAGATCGACATTGCGGTTGGCGATCGACAGCTCGACCGTAACGCCTGGATGGCGCAGCGCAAAACGCGCCAGTTTCTCCGGTAGCTGGAAATGCCCGAAGGTCGTGGAGGCGCTGAGACGGACCCGGCCGGCAAGCGCGCCCTCGCCCTGGATGGCCCGCTCCGCCTGGTCGATCGCGTCAAAGGCCACGCGGACCTGATCCAGATAGGCGCGGCCCGCTTCCGTGAGGCTGATCCGCCGCGTGGTGCGCCGCACCAGCTGCGTGCCGAGCTTGGTTTCGAGGCGGGTGATCGCACGGCTGAGCACGGAGGGCGTGGTGGCGAGCGCCACTGCCCCGGCGGTCAGCGATCCCTTGTCCATGACGGTGATAAAGGCCTCGACGTCGGCGAGATGATCGAAGCGCCGCATTCTTGCCTCTCAAGACCAAATCATTTCCGTATCGGCGCATTTATCGCCGCAAATCGAAGTAATAAATAAGCAGCATCAGTCAACGGTCGCAAGCTCAGACCCGCTCCAAACAGGAAAAGATGATGCCGAACCCCAGCGCAAATCCGAAGAAGCCCGTACTCTTTGTCCTCACCAGCCATGGTACCAAGGGGGATAGCGGGCAGCCGACCGGTTTCTATCTCGGCGAAGTCACCCATCCGCTTTCCGTGCTCGAAGCCGCCGGCATCGCGGTCGAATTCGCGTCGATCAAGGGTGGCGAGCCGCCGATCGACGGCCTCGACCTGGAGGATGATACCAATCGACGTTACTGGAACAACGAGACGTTTCGCGCCGCGATCCGCACGACGGCCAGGCTCGACGATGTCGATCCCGCGCGCAGCGCCGCCATTTTCTTCGCCGGCGGTCACGGTGCGATGTGGGACCTGCCGCAAAGCAGCGCCGTCGACCGGGTGACGCGTTCGGTGTTCGAGGCCGGCGGTGCCGTCGCGGCGGTCTGCCACGGTCCGGCAGCCCTTGTGAATGTCAGGCTTTCCGACGGCCGCTACCTCGTCGCCGGCCGCAATGTCAGCGCCTTTACCGATTCCGAAGAACGCGCCGTCGGCCTCGACAGGACGGTGCCGTTCCTGCTCGCAAGCACGCTTGTCGAGCGCGGTGCGACCCACCATCCGGCCGCGGACTGGACATCGAAGGTGGTTGTCGATGGCCGGTTGATCACCGGCCAGAACCCGCAGTCGGCGACCGGGGTCGGCGAGGCGCTTCGCGATCTCCTGAGCGCCTGATCCCGGCGTAGCCGGGCATTTGGAAAGTCCGGCTAAGTCTCTTCCGATCGTGCTGCCGGCGATGCGTCGCCGACAGCGTGAGGCGCGCCGGACAGGTGGGGCGCTCGACTGCCCTTGCGTTGGCCATGGCGGGAAACCGGAAAAACCGCCATGTTCGCCATCCCTGTCGCGTCCGGTTGACACGGCCCGCACACCCTTGGGTAAGCCGTCGCGGGCCGGAAAGTTCCCTCAGTGAGGCGGCGTCAGCCGCGCCGTGCCGCCTCGATCGCGGCGACGTCGATCTTGCCCATGGTCATCATCGCCTCGAAGGCGCGCTTTGCCTCGGCGCCGCCGGCCGCCAGCGCATCGGTCAGGACCCGTGGCGTGATCTGCCAGGAAATCCCCCATTTGTCCTTGCACCAGCCGCAGGCGCTCTCCTGGCCGCCATTGCCGACAATGGCGTTCCAGTAGCGGTCGGTCTCTTCCTGGTCGTCGGTGGCGATCTGGAACGAGAAGGCCTCGTTGTGCTTGAACATCGGGCCGCCGTTGAGACCGAGGCAGGGAATGCCGGCGACGGTGAATTCCACCGTCAGCACGTCTCCCGCCTTGCCGGACGGAAAGTCGCCGGGCGCGCGGTGCACGGCGCTGACCCGGCTATCGGGAAAGATCTCGGCGTAGAAGCGAGCGGCCGTTTCGGCCTCCTTGTCGTACCAGAGGCAGATCGTGTTCTTGGCCATGACGCGTCCTTTCGTTTTGAAGCCGGATGGGCCGTTTCCTTCGCCACCTGCCTTGCGAGATAGGTCGGTGGCCCCGTTTCTCCACCCTGATATTCCCGGGCGGAGGCGTTTGCCGCGCGCAATGTCGGTCCGATCCACATGCGCCGGGTCGTCGCATCCGCCGGTTTCCCGTTGGAAATTCAACCGCTGATACCTAATTGTACGGCTTCGATACGCGCATGGGGCTTCTCCTCGCGCGCCTTAGGGGATGTGGATGATACAACTGAATGGAACTGTTGCAGTGGTTACCGGCGCTGGTCGCGGTCTCGGAGCAGCACTGGCCTACGCCCTGGCTGAAGCGGGGTGCGATCTCGTTTTGTGCGGGCGCAGCCAGAGCGCCCTCAAGGACGTGGCCGAACCGATTGCCCGCAATCTCGGGCGACGGGTACAAACCGTCGCGCTCGATCTTGCCGATGCGAAAAGCGTCGCTGCGGCAGTCGAGGGCATCAAGGCCGAGAATGGACATATCGATATCCTCGTGAACAACGGCGCCATGTGGCTCGAGGACAGTGACGAGGATCATCCCGATGACGCGGTCATCGGCGTCATCAACGCGGCCGTTACCGGAACCTTCCTGTTTACCCAGGGGCTGCTGCCTTTGCTCGCTCACTCGGCCCGGCCGGATATCGTCACGATCGGCTCGATCAGCGGCCTGCCCAACGCCGCGCTCCAGACCGTGTCCGTGCCCTTCTATGCCGCCAAGCGGGCGCAGGCCGCCCTGGCCGATGGTCTGCGCCAGAAGCTTGCCGGTACGCCCACCCGTTCGATCGTCGTCCATCCGCCTTACCTCGAGGATGTCTCTCCGCTTGATGGCGAATGGGAGGCGGCCGGCAGTCGCAAGAAGGGCGAGGCGGCAACCAACCGGGACATCGCCGAAGCGGTGCTGTTCGCCTTGACGCGGCCGCGGCACGTGACCTTGTCGATTACCGTCGATGCCGACGAAGGCGGCCTCTATCCGTCTCCGCTTCGCTCCTCCTAGCGGCGGGGCCAAATCAGCGGCCGATCCCGCACATCGCCGAACGCCCGCGAGGGCGTTCGGCGAAAAACAGGTCCCGTTCGCGCAGCCCCTCTCATCGTCTACATTCGCAGACGATAAGTCCAAATTTGGCCGACTACAGAGCCGCCGTCCACGTCGATATATCCATGACATCAACAATGGAGAAACGACACCATGCCTTCTGTCTCTGAACCAATCTTCACCGCAGGCTTTCCGCTCGGCAGCTCCGCCGGCCTGGTCACCGCCTTCGAATGGCTCGGCCAACCCTATCGCCTCACCCGTGTCGACATGCTCGGGGAAATGCGCACCGACGCCTATGAGCGCTTCAACGGCCGGGTCGAAACGCCCGCGCTGGTGACCGAAAAGGGCGATGTGCTGACCGAGACCATGGCGATCGCACTGTGGCTGGAGGCGCGCGATCACGAGCGTCGCATCTCGTTCGCCCCAGGCACTTTCGAGGCGGCCCGCATGCACCAGTTCATCGCCTTCCTCAACACCGGCTTCACCGGCGCCTTCTTCCCGATGTGGGTGGCGCTGGAAACCGAAGACGCAACGGAGGAGTACCGCGAAACCCTGCGCGCCTTCGGCCGCGAATTCGTCGCCAAGCGTCACAAGCAGCTGGAAGCGATGATGGGCGACAGCAATTACCTGCTCGGCGACCGGCCGACGCTTGCCGATGCGGTCTTTGCCGGTGTGGCCCGCTGGGTCGATTTCCACGAGGCGATCGATCCGAAGGATTATGCGCGCAACTACCCGCGCATCCACGCGCTGCGCCAGCGCATAGAGGCCGACCCCGCCTTCCGTTTCGCCGTGGCGATCGAGGATGGCGAACCTGCCACCGGCAGCGGTGCGATGAAGGGCCTCGTCCCGCTCGAAGATGTGTTGCGGATGACCGGCGCACTCCAAGCGTAATCTAAAAGGTGAGGTGGCGCACCGGCAGGCGGTGCGCCACCTCAGGTATTTGCAGCGGCCAGTCCGCCGCCGACCTCACACCTCGAATACGTCGACGAACGATTCCGGGAAGCTTTGCCGGGCAACCTTTTCGTTGATGACGAGCAAAGCTTCGTAGGACACCGGATCGAAATCCTTGTCGACCGGCAGCACCTCGCGTCCGAACAGGAGGTTCAGCCGAGCGGCATCGAGATTGCCACGCTCGAATGGTTCCGTGCCGAAATGATGCCAGAGGGCGTGGAGGAAGGCCGCATCGATGCGGTGCGCTCCGGAGCCCGGCCGGGCATGGCGGGGCAGCGCCTTGATCGGCGTTGCTCCCTTGGGGTTGGCCCGACGGATGACGAACTGGATGCCCGTGCCCGGCATGGCGTAGGGAAAACCCCGGTGTTTCGTCATATCAGCCAGCTTGGCCATTCTATTCTCCTTAGGCGGTCTGCTTCTCGCCAATCTTGTCCTCAGTCTTCGTATCGAAGTCGGAGGCGTCGTGGCGCTCATGCAATTGTTCGGACGGGTTGCCGCTCAAGCGGTTGACCATGCGGCCGCGCTTGACCGCCGGACGGGCGGCGATCTCTGCCGTCCAGCGCTGGACGTGCTCGTAGCTCTGGACCTCGAGGAAGGTACCCGCATCGCCATATACCTGCCCGAGCGCCAGATTGCCATACCAGGGCCAGGTGGCCATGTCGGCGATGGTGTATTCGTTGCCGGCGAGGAACCGGTTTTCGGCGAGATGGCGATCGAGCACGTCGAGCTGGCGCTTCACCTCCATGGCGTAGCGGTCGATGGCGTATTTGATCTTCATCGGCGCATAGGCATAGAAATGGCCGAAGCCGCCGCCCAGAAACGGTGCCGAACCCATCTGCCAGAACAGCCAGTTCAAGGTCTCGGTGCGGGCGCGAAGCTCGCTCGGCAGGAAGGCGCCGAATTTCTCGGCGAGATAGGTGAGGATCGAGGCCGATTCGAACACGCGCACCGGCGCGCCGCCGCCCTTGGGCGCATGGTCCATCAGCGCCGGGATCTTGGAGTTCGGGTTGACGTCGACGAAGCCGGAACCGAACTGGTCGCCCTCTCCGATGCGGATCGGCCAGGCGTCGTATTCGGCGTCCTTATGGCCGGCCGCCAGCAGCTCTTCGAGCATGATCGTGACCTTGACGCCGTTCGGCGTCGCCAGCGAGTAAAGCTGCAGCGGATGCTTCCCGACCGGCAGGTTCTTGTCGCTCGTCGCTCCGGCGGTCGGGCGGTTGATGCTGGCAAACGCGCCGCCATTGCCCTTGTCCCAGGTCCAGACCTTGGGAACGTCGTAGCCGGCAGGGAAATTGTCAGCGGGGGATTTTTCGGTCATCAAATCTGTCCTTGTCTTGGCGGAAACGTCGAACGTCCTATTGGCTTATATAGGAAGTTCATCAAGCCACCACATCGACGTGGCGGCGAGGATGACCATGCTCAAAGGCCGGCTGCCGGAGAATTTTTTTATCGAAGCTGGATGAGACCTGCTTCCGTCGGCGTGAAGCCGCACCGATCGAGGTAAAAATCGCGAAGCTCAGGATCGAAGTCGACGTGCAGCCATTCGCAGCCCGAGGTCTTGGCGTGCGTTACGGCCTCTTCGACGAGCAGCGTGGCGTAACCCTTGCGCCGCAGCGATGACGTCACCATCGTATCGAGCAGGAACGCGTGCACGCCACCGTCCCAGGCGACATTGACGAAGCCGGCGAGCGCGCCTGAAATCCGCATGGTGACCCAACCGAGGCTGAAGCGGGTGACTTGGTCCCACCAGTCGTCTTTGGTCACGGCGTGATCGAAGCATTCGGCGTGCAGGGTATTCACTTCGGTGTTTTCGAACGGCCCGCGCCAGGCGAACGCGGGTGCTTCAGTCCGGTTTTCTGCCGTCACGGTCCAACCTCACACGCTGCAGGAAACGATCTCGTCGGTCCTTTTGACCACAACGGTCCGGACGCCAGCAAGCGCGGCCGAGTCCTCACAAAAAAAATCGCGAGCCTCTCTTGATCCCGGAAAGCCGAACGCTTATCTGCCGCCTAACCCGCTGGTCCGGGCCCCTCTGGCGAGAGCTTCGGCACTCTTGCGATGTCGGACCTTATTCCGACAACATGTGCCGATTGGGGACCCGTCTGTGGACTTTTCCTTCATGTCTGTAGTGTGGCTGGGAACGCCACTGTGGCTGTGGGCGAGCTTTTTCGCCCTCGTGATCGCTATCCTGTCGTTCGACCTTGGTATTCTTCATAAGGAGAACAAGGAGATCAACGTTGCCGAAAGCGTCAAGCTTTCCGCCTTCTATATCGCCCTCGGCCTGAGCTTCGGCGGCTTCGTCTGGTGGTATCTCGGTGCCGAGTCCGGCCTTGCCTATATGACCGGCTTCGTCGTCGAAAAGACCCTGGCGCTCGACAACGTCTTCGTCATCGCCCTCATCTTCTCCTTCTTCGCCGTCCCGCGCATCTACCAGCACCGCGTGCTCTTCTGGGGTATCCTCGGCGTCATCGTGCTGCGCGCGATCATGATCGGCGTCGGCGCGACGCTCGTCGCCGAATTCTCCTGGGTTCTCTATATCTTCGCTGCCTTCCTCGTCTTTACCGGCATCAAGATGCTGGTGATGAAGGAGGCTGAGCCCAACGTTTCGGATAACGCGCTGGTGCGCTTCATGCGCAGCCGCTTCAACGTCACCGAGGAGCATCACGGCGAGCGCTTCTTCGTGAAACTCGTCAACCCGAAGACCGGCAAGATGACCTGGTTCATCACGCCCCTCTTCATGGCGCTCGTCATGGTCGAGGTGGCCGACGTGATCTTCGCCGTCGACTCGGTGCCCGCGATCTTCGCGATCACCACGGACCCGTTCATCGTCTACACCTCGAACATCTTTGCTATCCTCGGCCTGCGCGCCCTCTATTTCGCGCTCGCTGCCATGATCCATCGCTTCCGCTACCTGAAGCCGGCGCTGGCCGTCGTCCTGATCTTCATCGGCTCGAAGATCTTCGTCGCCGATCTCCTGGGGCTAGAGAAGTTCCCGGCGGCTCTGTCGCTCGGTGTCACCTTCGCAATCATCGCTTCGGGTGTTGTCTGGAGCCTGATCAAGACCAAGGAAGAGCAGCAGCCCGCATAACGCCCGGGCTCATCGACCGTGACGAGAAACGCGGCGGCCTTCGAAAGGGGGCCGCCGCGATCTTTTTGGCCTTGCCGAGCGTGGGGTTGACCCTCGCCCGGACGACCGGCGGGTCGAGCCGTCCGGGCGAAGCATCACCCGATGATCGCCTTCGGTTCGAGGAAGGCGTCGAGGCCAAAGGGACCGAACTCGCGGCCGATGCCGGATTGTTTGAACCCGCCGAAGGGCGCTTGAGCGTCGGCCGGGGTTTCGTTGATCACCACGCGCCCCGCCTCCAATTGTCGGGCGATGCTGCGCATATGTTCGACGTCGGTGCCAAGAACGTAGGACTGCAAACCGTATTCCGTGTCGTTGGCAATCGCGATCGCCTCCACTTCCGTTTCGTAGGAAAGAACGCTGAGCACGGGGCCGAAGACTTCCTCGCGCGCAATCCGCATGTCGTTGGTAACACCGGAAAACACGGTCGGGCGGACGAACCATCCCCGTTGCAGCCCTTCCGGCCGGCCTTCGCCGCCGACAAGAAGCGTCGCGCCTTCTTCCTGTCCCAGGCGGATATAGGCCTGGACACGCTCCCACTGGCGGGCACTCACCATCGGGCCGATGTCGGAGGCCGGATCGCTCGAAGGTCCGGGCCGCAGCGCGGAAACGGCTTGCGCGAGGCGCGATATCACCTCCGCATGTCTTCGCTTGGGGACCAGAAGCCGGGTTCCGGCGATACAGGCCTGCCCGCTGTTGCGGAAGGCCGATGCCAGAACATGCGGGATCGCGCGATCGAGGTCCGCGTCATCGAGCAGGATCTGGGGACCCTTTCCGCCCAGTTCGAGCGTCACGCGCTTGAAGCTTTCCGCTGCATTGCGCAGGATCTCCCGACCGGTCATGGTGGAGCCGGTGAAGGTGATCTTGGCGATGTCGGGATGCCGGCTGAGTTCCGCTCCGACCACGTGGCCGTAGCCGTTGACGACATTGAGGACGCCATCGGGCAGTCGTGCTTCGTGTAAGACTTCGAGCAGCACCTGGGTCTGGATGGCGCTCATTTCCGACGGCTTGATCACGATGGTCGTGCCGGCCGCAATCGCGGTCGCAAGCTTGGTACAGATGAAGCCGATGTTGCTGTTCCAGGGTGTGATTGCCGCGGCCACGCCTACGGGTTCCATCACCACCTCCGCGTTGCCGATACGGCGGGTGAAGGCGTAGTCGGCCACGGTCCTTGCCGCGACGTCGAACACGTTCGCGGCGTGCGGTACGGAGAATGCGAGGAACGACTGCGGCGCGCCATACTCGGTGGCCATGGCCGCGCGAAGCGCATCGGCGTTGGCGGCGACGGCCTTTGCCAGCGTTTGCAGCATGGCGATGCGCTCGGCCGGTGTCGTTTGCCGCATGGCCGGGAAGGCCCGTTTCGCGGCAGCAATGGCCGCGCGCGCATCCCGAGCGTCGCCCAGCCGGACCTCGCCGATTTTTTCCTCCGTGGCGGGATTGAAAAGCGCGAAGCGCTCGTCGCCGTGAGGCGCAACGAAAGCGCCATCGAGATATATCTGCTCAATGATCTTCATCGTCCGATTTCCTGTTGCGGTGAAAGGGATATGCATCGGAACGATCGTCAGGATAAGATCATCAATCACGCACACTCTGATGAGGAAAATAGCGCAATGAAGGCGAGCCTGTCCGAACTGGAGGCGGTGGCGGCGATCGCGCGGCTCGGGGGCTTTCGGGCCGCTGCCCGGGAACTTGGGGTTTCGTCCTCGTCGTTGAGCCATGCGGTCCTGGCGCTGGAGGCGCGCCTCAACGTGCGTCTGTTCAACCGCACGACGCGGTCGGTGGCGTTGACGACGGCTGGCGAGGCTTTCGTCGCCGAGATCCTGCCGGCTCTTGCCGCCATCGACGGCGCCGTCGAGCGGGCGACGGAGTCGCAGGCACGTCCGAGCGGCATGCTGCGGCTCAACACCTCGCCGGGAGCGGCGAAGATGGTTCTGCGGCCGCTGCTGATCGAGTATCTGCGGCGCTATCCCGACATGGCGCTGGAGGTTGCGACCGACAATGCGCTGGTGGATATCGTAGCGCTCGGTTTCGACGCCGGGTTTCGCCTGGCCGAGGCGGTTCCGCCGGATATGGTCGCCGTTCCGGTCGTGTCTCAGTCGCGCATGATCGTCGTGGGTTCGTCGGACTATTTTCGCGAGAGAGCGGTGCCGCTGCGGCCGGGCGATCTGATGCAGCATGCCTGCATCCGGGCGCGCATGGCGAGCGGCAGGATCTATCACTGGGAGTTTTCCCGGCGCGGCGAAAGCGTCGAAATCGACGTGCCGGGACCGCTCATCCTCGACGACAGCGAACTCATGCTTCAGGCGGCTCTCGGCGGGGTGGGACTGGCCTATCTCTCCGATCATCACGTCCACGGCGACGTCGAGGCCGGGCGTCTGGTTCCGGTGCTGGAGGAGTGGACGCCGTCCTACGATGGGCTATGTCTCTATTTTCCCGGCCGCCGGCACGTGCCGGCGAAATTGCGTGCCCTGATCGATCTGGTTCGCGAACTGCGTTCCGGAAGCGCCCGTGCCCCCGCGGTGCAGGCTCTCTCGCCGCATTCGTCCGGGTCTTGAAATTTTAACATGAGTATTACAGACAAGTTTATTTCTGCGTGCTAAGAGACCGGCGTTCGATCGGTCCCCTGGCCATCGATCGTAACTCGGCAGGTGCGCGCAGGGCGCGCCGAATCGAAATTATTTGATCGGATCAGACACAGTGGTCGACACGGATACGCGCCATCAGGTCTATTTCGCCAACCGCACTGCCCTGGTCGCCTATGCCACGCGGATCGTCGGATCGCGGGAAACGGCCGAAGATATCGTGCAGGAGGCGTTCATCCGATTCGCGCCGGCAAATACCGGCAGTCCGCCCTCGGCGGGGCCGTCCGGCCTGTCGCTCGCGTATCTCTACAAGATCGTCCGCAACCTGTCCCTCGACCTCCTGAAACGACGCAAGATCGAAGCGCGGGAGGAGCAGAGCGAACCGCCGTTCTGGTCGATGCCGATCGAGGTGCCGACGCCCGAAGACATCATCCTCGTCAGCGATGAAATCAGACGCATCTCCGGTATTCTCGAAGACCTGCCCGAGGACGTGCGGGTTGCACTCGAGATGCACCGTTTCGGCGGCTATACCCTGGAAGAGATCGCAGCCCACCTCGACATCTCCGTCGCGACGGCACACCGCCACGTGCGCTCCGCCATGATGCGGGTTGCGACAACGCTTGCCGGCGGCGCCTCCTAGAATTTCAGGGGTCCCCGTGTGAAAAAAATTCCGGTGCTGATCGTCTTTAAGACAGAGCGAAGGAACCACGGAAGCGTCCCGCTTCCCGGTGACGTCGCTTGACGGGGTAGGGGGCTACAGAAACAAGGTGCTAGGGCGTCGATCATCCAAGCGGCAGGCAAGGCTTTGACCAAGGACAACCACATATCGGAGGCTCTGCTCGAGGAGGCCATGGACTGGTTCCTCAAGTTGAAGGCGCGCCCGAACTGTCGCGAGACGGAGGCCGGGTTCCGTGCGTGGCTGGGCCAGTCGGATCTGCATGCCCAGGCCTGGGAGACGGCGTTGCGGACCTGGCAGCTGCTCGGCGAGGTGCCGCCGGTGCACGAGCATCTTTGGCGCGGGGCAAGACCGTCCGTTGCCGTCGGAACACCGATCCGCCAACGCCGCCGGCTGGGGACGGGCGGCTTGGCCGCCGGCGTGGTGCTGGCGCTAGCTGCCTGCCTCGTGCTTTTCGTCTCCCTGCCGTCGCTTCTCGTGTGGTGGCAGGCCGATCATGTGACCGAGACGGCGCAAAACAGGACGATTACGCTTGGCGACGGGACGATCATCGAAATGGGCGGCGGCAGCGCCATCGCCACCGACATCAGCGCCGGCACCCGGCGTGTCAGGCTGCTGAAGGGCGAAGCCTATTTCAACGTTGCCCGCGATCCCTCGCGTCCTTTCGTCGTCGAGGCGGGGGGCGTCGAGGTGTCCGTGCTCGGGACCGCGTTCGATGTGCAGCTGGCGAGCACGGAGACAACAGTCGAGCTGGCGCACGGCACGGTCGCCGTCTCCTATAGCGCTGACGCCCAAAAGCAGAATTTCGAACTGGCGCCTGGAGAAATGGCGACGGTGAGCCATGCGACCGGGGCAGTCTTGCGAAGCGCGATCGCGGCGGATGAGATCGGCGCCTGGCGAAGCGGCAGGATATTCGTCAATGATGTCACGGTCGCCGCGGCCGCCGAGCGGCTGCAGCGCTACCATTCCGCCTGGATCTCCATTCCGCAGCCCGATCTGGCGGCACGGCGGGTGACCGGCGTCTACGACCTGAAGGATCCGGATCGTGCGCTCCAGGCGCTGGTGCAGCCCTTCGGCGGCAAGGTGCGCGAGGTGACCTCCTATGGCCGCATCCTGACCCGGTTTTAATTGGAGTCAAAAAATCAGGAAAAAATCGCGCACCGGTGAAAAAAAATCCGGGGCCGGTCGTCTTTGGTTGGAAACGTGCGCCCGCGAGGTCGCGCGGAATGCCGAGACGGGGGTAAGATGCGTTCGCCGAAATGCCGCAAGGGACATCTGAAATTCGATACGGGACGTCGCCGTGAAAGACGGCGCCTGCTGGCGACGACGGCAATCGCCGCGCTTTCGTCCTTCGCGCTGATGCCCGTTTCCACGGTCTCCGCCCAAGAGACCACGTCGCGCGTTGGCAATGCCCGCAGCTTCGACATCCCGTCGCAGCCGCTTTCGACCGCGCTCAACGCCTTCGGGCGACAGTCCGGTCTGCAGGTGACCCTGGCGGCTTCAACATCGCAGGGGCTTCGCTCGGCCAAGGTCAGCGGAACGATGACGGCGGAACAGGCGCTTGCCCGGCTTTTGTCCGGCACCGGCATTTCCTACAGGATATCAGGCGGGACCGCGCTGGTCGGTTCGGCCGTTTCGGCGGGTGGCGGCGGCGCGGCCGATGCGGACGGCGCAACGGTGCTCGATCCGATTTCGGCCTTCGGCGCCGGGCCGCTCGGCGCCGGCGAGATCGTCATCTCGTCGGAAGACCTGAAGCGCAAGAACCCCGCCAACATTGCCGACGTGTTTTCCGGCGAGCCCGGCATTTCGGTCGGCAGCTCGCTGCCGATGTCGCAGAAGGTCTATGTCCACGGCATCGAGGAAACAAGCCTCGCGGTGACGATGGACGGCGGCCGGCAGAACAACAAGGTCTTCCATCACAACGGCACGAACCTCATCGATCCGGGCCTGCTCAGGGCCGTCAACGTCGATGCCGGCGTCGCGCCGGCCGATGCCGGTCCGGGGGCGCTCGCCGGTGCGATTTCCTATGAAACGATCGATGCACGCGATCTGCTGGACGGCGACGGCTTTGGCGGCTTCGTCACGTCCAGCTACAATTTCAACAGCAACACGGTGACGACCGGGCTTTCGGCTTATGGCATGCGAGACGGACTGGAGTTCCTGGGTTACTTCAACTTCGGAACCGGCAACGATTTCACCGCCGGCAACGGCCAGGAAGTGCAGGGAACCTCCACCGACCTCTTGAGCGGGCTTGGAAAACTCGCCTACGAGTTCGACAGCGGCGATCGCTTCGAGATCAGCCACGACAGCATCCGCGACGATGCACCGCGACCGTTCCGCGCCAATATGGGGTCCACGACGGGCAGCAAACCGTGGGAGCCACGTATCCGCGACTACACCCTTGAGCGGGGCAACACGGTCTTCACCTATACCGACAGCACGCCCGAGGGCTGGTGGGATCCGACATTGCTGCTCGCCTACAGCAAGACCGAAGTCGAGGTGCCCGTTTATCCGAAGCCGGCGCCGGGCATTCCCGTGAGCTACCAGGGTGTCGGCGCGTCGGACAGCTTCAACGGCAAGTTCGAGAACAAGTTCTCCTTCGATATCGGCAACATCATCGCCGGCATCGATTTCTACGACGACGAGGCAAAGCTCAGGGATCTCTTCGATCCGGGCTCGGAGAAGGCACGCAATGTCGGTCTCTATGCCCAGGCGCGGCTGGAGCCCTTCGAGCGCACGCGCCTCTCCTTCGGTGCGCGCGGCGACAATCAGCGCTTTACCGGCACGACCGGCCAGACGTGGAACAACTCCGGTTTCAGCGGAAACGTCTCGGGCGAATACGACCTCGTCGAGGACCTGTTGACGGCCAAGGCCGGTTATTCGCATGTGTGGGCGGGAATTCCGCTCGCCGAGAATTTCATCATCAATCCCAACTGGGATTATGGCAACGGTCCGAAGCCGGTGACGGCGGACAACTACATCCTCGGGCTGGAGGCAAACTACAACGGCTTCACCGTCGAAGGCAGCGTTTTCCAGACGGATCTCGATGACGCTCGTACGCCACGGTTTGCCGTTGCGCGCGGGATCGAGGCCCATGACGTCCGCTCGCGCGGTTTCGAAATCGGCGGCGGCTACAACTGGGGCGATGGCTACTTCAAGGTGAAATACGCCAATATCGACGTCGAGATCGATGGCAAGCCGGCCGATTCCGACCTCGGCACCTATCTTGCCACCCCCGCCGGGCAGATCATCAACCTGCAGGCGGTGCACACATTGACGGATTGGGGCGTCACCTTTGGCGCCGATGCCGAAATCGCGCTCGACTACGACGACGTGGCGGCGGGCTCCAAGCCCCTTGAAGGATACGAGGTCTTCAACGCTTTCGTCGAATATGTGCCGCCGCAACGGCCAAACCTGACGCTGCGCGCCGAGCTCAAGAACATTTTCGATGAAACCTATTCGGACCGGGCGACCTACGGTCAGGAATTCGGCCAAGTCACGCCGCTCTACGAGCCCGGACGTTCCTTCATCCTGACCGCCAGAGCGACCTTCTAGGTCGGCGGTCCCGACTGCGGCTGCCGGATCCTCCCGGCGGCAGCCGCCCAAGACGCTCAGGCGGTCAGTCCCGGCCGCCAGAGCAGCGAAAGCCGAAAGACAGGAAGTTCCAGATGCAAGAAGCGACCACCCATTTTGCGACGGAAGACGGCCAGAAGTACCTGACGCAACTCTGCAAGCATTTCGCCCACAAGATCGATGTCGAACAGGCGGGCGATCGCGCCGAGCTCCGGTTCTCCTGCGGCACCGGCTATCTCCAGGCGACCGCCGATGGCCTGAGCATTCGCGCCCGCTCGCCCGACGATGCCGAACTCGCCGACACGAAATCGGTGATCGAAAGCCATCTTCTGCGCTTTGCGTTCCGGGAAGAGCCCGGTCCGCTTGCCTGGCAAGCCGGCGGCTAAGCGGCCGCTTCAAAACAGTTCGGATCAGAAAATTCAATGTGTTGGTCGAAAGCGCCCAACGCAATTGCGCGGCTATGCGTGTCGCGTGCCGAGGATCAGGATGCAATCGTCTAGGCAAATCGCAGAAATCGCCACCTTTCAAAGCTTCGCAAACTGCTACCTGCGCGAAGTCAATCCCGGCATCCGGGCCATGCATCGCGCCGCAGGCGGCGCCGTCGATTGCGTGGAATGGTCGCTTCCCAGGCAGCAGATGATCCTGCGCGCCGAGGTGACATCGCCGTCGCTCTGCGGCCCCCACCATTTCGGCCGGGTATGGGGCAGAGGCGTGTCCGACGCCACCTGGCGCCAGATCGAACTGATTTCGGCGCTCCATATCCTGGTGCACGAGTGCTACCGCCAGGTCGACGAGGCCCAGGCCGACGCCCTGCGCGGCTTCGAACTCGAACTGCTGATGCGCGTGCTCGAAAGCTACCAGCAGACGGCACTCTATATCGACAGGGCCGCGCCGGAACCGGCGGACGGCGGCCACTTCATCGAAGCGGAGCAGTCGCTCGTCTTTGGCCATTGGCAGCACCCGACGCCGAAGAGCCGCCAGGGCATGACCTATTGGCAGCAAGAAAGCTACGCGCCGGAACTGCGCGGCCAGTTCAAGCTGCACTATTTCGCGGCAAAACGCGGCGATATCAGGCACGATTGCGCACGCGCGGTTGCAGCGCCCGAGATCGTGCGGTCGCTGGTCGGGCCAGATACCGACGGCTTCGCGCTCGGCGACGACGAGTATCTGCTGCCGATGCATCCGCTCCAGGCCGAAGCGCTGCTGCTTGATCGCGATATCAGCGGCCTGTTGGGGGAGGGGCGGCTGCGGCATCTCGGTCCCGCCGGTCCGGCCTTCACCGCGACCTCGTCGGTGCGCACGGTCTACGGCGCCGATGCGGACTGGATGCTCAAGTTCTCCCTGCCCGTGCGCATCACCAACTCCGTGCGGCTGAACCGTCGCCAGGAGCTCGAAGCGGGCGTCGCAATGGCAAAACTGATCGACCGGATCGGTTTTGCCGAACGCTCGCGAAACTTCCGCATCATCCAGGACCCCGCTTACATAACGCTCGACCTGCCAGGACGCAGCGAGAGCGGCTTTGAAGTCATCCTGCGGGAGAACCCGTTTGCCGGCAGCGGCGGGCGGGGCGTCGTCACCGTCGCGGCCCTGACCGCCGATCCGCTGCCCGGTGCGCCATCCCGGCTCGCAAGGCTGGTTGAGACGGCTGCTCTGCGCGCCGGCGAAAACCTGGCGGACGCGGCTCTTGCCTGGTTTCGCCGCTATCTCGACTGCGCCGTCGAACCGCTGGTTCGCCTCTATGACGATTACGGTATAGCGCTGGAAGCCCACCAGCAAAACAGCCTGCTCGACGTCGGCTCCGGTTATCCGTCCGTCAGCTACTACCGCGACAATCAAGGCTTCTATCTCTCGGAGCGGTATCGCAGCCTGATTGCCGGGCATGTGCCGGAGACTGAACGGATCGCGTCCCTCTATTTTGCCGAGAGCGAAATCCGCGATCGCTTCGCCTATTACCTGATCGTCAATCAGGTCTTCTCGGTGATCAGCCGCATGAGCCATGACGGGCTCTGCGACGAGGGCCTGCTCCTGCGCGAACTGCGGGCGCATATCGAGCGCTATGCCACCCGAATGAGTGGCGCCGGGCGCGACTTCGCCCGTCACGTGCTCGACCTGCCCACGATCGTCTCCAAGGCCAACCTGACGACGCGTCTCTACGACGTCGACGAACTGCAATCCAGCAACGCGACGTCCCTTTATCGCCCCGTGCCGAACCCGCTCCGGGCGCCGGCCGTCCTGACTGCGCCGAGGACCGACCATGCCATTGCCTCTTGATCTCAAGGGTCGCCCGGACGAGCGGGTGCTCCGCCAGCTCGTTGCCGCGCTGCTGTTCGAAGGCATCGTTGAGGCCAGCGAGCACACGGATGGGGATATCACCATCTTCCACTGGTCGCTCGGCGGCCGGCAGTTCCGCTCCCGCGGCGCCATCGGTCCCTTTGGCCGGCTACGGCTGGCTGCCGGATCGGTGGAGATGCGCGTTGACGCCGACGGCTGGGTCGTGCCGCCGCTGGCGCAGTTGGTATCCGTCCTGCCGGGCAGCGGACCGACACGCGGAAAGCTGCTCAACGAACTGACGCAGACGATTGCCTTCAGCGCCTGGAACGAGCGTCAGGTACCGGCGCGGCTGCGGCGCGCCTTGTCATTTGCCGAGTTGGAGGGAGCGCTGGACGAGGGCCATCCCTACCATCCCTGCTACAAGGCACGCACCGGCTTTTCGGTCGCCGACCATGCAGCCTATGGACCCGAAATGGGGCGCGCGTTCCAGCTCGTCTGGTTGCTGGTGGCGCGCAAGCATCTTCGCTGCGCGATCCCTGGTGATGAGGATGCCTTCTGGGAAACGGAACTGGGCGAGGAAACCTGGTCCGAACTCCGGGCGAAGCGGCAGGAATGCGGTGCTTCGCCTGAGCTGTTCGGCCTTCTGCCGCTGCATCCCTGGCAATGGCGCGAACTCCGCGAGACTGAGCTTGCCGGCTGGATCGCCGCGGGTGAAGCCTTTTGCCTTGGTCCGGCGGGGGACCTATACACGGCGACGCAGTCGGTTCGTTCCCTGTTGAACCAGGACCGGCCGCTGGCCGCGAGCATCAAGCTGCCGCTCAACATGGTCAACACCTCATCGCGCCGCATCCTTGAGGCACATTCGGTGTGCACGGCGCCGGTGATCTCGCGCTGGATCGCCGGGATGGTCGCCGGCGACCCGGCCTTTCGCGACCGCTATCCGCTCACCATCCTGCAGGAATATGCCGGCATCATCGCCGACAGCGTGGGCCCTTTGGCTGGACAGGTTGCGGCCATCTGGCGCGAGAGTGCGGAAGCGACGCTTGGCTCCGGCGAGGCCGTCATTCCCTTCAACGCGCTGATGATGGTCGAAGCGGACGGGCGCGCCTTTTCCGACGACTGGATCCAGCGCTTCGGTCTGATGCCCTGGATCAACCGCCTGATCGAAGTCGCCGTCCTGCCCGTCTGGCACCTCCTGGTGCACCATGGGCTGGCGGTCGAAGCGCATGGGCAGAACATGCTGCTGGTCCATCGCGACGGCTGGCCGGTCCGGCTGATCCTTCGAGATTTTCACGAGAGCATCGAGTTTTCGCCGCGCTTCCTGCGCGCGCCGGAAAAAGCGCCGGATTTCCTGTCGCTCCATTCAGCTTACCGGGAGGCCGAGCCCGACCAGTTCTATTGGACGGACAATCTGGATTCGCTGCGCGAATTGGTGATGGACACGCTGTTCGTCTACAATCTGAGTGAGATCTCCCACCTTCTCGACCACTGCTACGATCTGCCGGAAACGCTCTTCTGGCAGCGCGTCCAGACCGTGCTTGCCGCCTACGAGGCCGAGCACGCCGCGACGGAGCGGCTGGCGCAGCTTGCCTGCGACCGCCCCCGCATCCTGACCGAATCCCTGATGACGAGGAAGCTGCTCGCGCTCAAGCCGGAATACCACCACGAGGTGGCGAACGCCTTGGCCGCAAGAACGCTCCAACGAAGGAGAAAGCCATGATCCGTATCGACGACAGGCTCTATGACGAGGCCTATTTCAGCACCAGATCGGCAGAACTCGCAGCCGAGATCGGCCTGAGTGCGCAAGACACCGGCCGTTACGCCGTCTGCTTCTCGGAAACGGTCGACTGGCTGGCGCTGTTCTTTGCCATCCGCAAGGCAGGCGCGAGCGTGCTGCCGATCCATCCGGGCACACCCTATCCGGCCGCGCGCAAGCTCGCGATCGGTGCTGGCTGCGACCGGCTGTTCTACAACAGCCTGACGGCCGAAGTTCTCGAACCATCCGGCCAGCTTTCGCCTGAGGGCACGCTGTTGCAGATGAGCTCCGGCACGACCGGCGCGCCGAAATGCGTGGCGCGCAGCTGGGCTGAAATCGATGCCGAGATCGAAAGCTATGTTGGCACCTTCCGCGAACCGGAGGACATGACGCCGGTCATCGCCTGCCCGACCACCCATTCCTACGGGCTGATCTGCGGTATCCTGGTGGCGCTGAAGCGTGGGCAGACACCCGTCATCGTCAACACCGCGAACCCGAAGTATCTCCTGAAGGTGCTGCGCGAGACCGAACGGCCGCTGCTCTATTCCTCGCCGGCGATCCTGCACACGCTGGCGCGGCTGATACCCGCGGGCGAGCAGATCCACGCGACGATGACCTCGGGTACGCTGCTTCCCGATCCGTGGTTTGCCGATATCCGCGCCAAGAGCCGTTTCATGTTCCAGCAATATGGCTGCTCGGAATCCGGCTGCATCGCCATCAATCCGGATGTGACGTCTGCCGGCGACATGGGCTTCGTCCTGCCACATCTGATCGCCGCCACCGGCAACAGTTCTGAGGATACGGGCGAGATCATCGTCAAAAACGGCGACGGCGCGCCGATCCACACGCGTGACCTCGGTTACCGGCGCGCCGACGGCATGCTGGTCTTCGTTTCCCGCCTGGACGACATGATCAACGTCTCCGGCCTCAACGTCTATCCGAAGGACGTGGAGGATGCGGTCATGGCGATGCCGGCGGTTACCGATGCGGTGGCCTTCCGCAAGTCCGACCGTTTTGCCGGCGAGCGTGTCGCGCTGCTCTTCAGCGCCGAGGCGCCGGTGGCGCCGCAGGCCGTGCGCGAATGGTGCAGCCGCCACCTCGCGTCTCACCAGTTGCCGATGGAAATCCTGCAGATCGACACGGTTCCGCGCCAGGCGAACGGCAAGATCAGCCGCCGCGACGTCGCGGCGCGTCATCTGGCAGGCGAATTCAACAAACCGATTGCGGGAGCCGCATCATGACCGAAAGCGAAGTTCTGGCGGCGGTCGAGGCCGTCCTGACCGACAAGATGGCGCATGGACATATGGATGGCTTCGGCCTCGATGCCCGCCTCAACGAAGATCTCTATCTCGACTCCGTCCTGATTCTCGAAATCTTCCTCAATCTCGAGCTCGAATACGGGTTGTCGGTGCCGGAAGAGGCGATCGCGAAACAGGAGATCGAAACGGTCGCCGATCTCGTCGCGCTCTATGTGCCCAAGCTCACCGCGACCATCGTGCCGGCCTTTCCGCTCACCGGAGGGACGACCGACGAAGGCGTGCACGGCGAGGCCTATTACGACATCAAGGTCCATTGCTTCGTCAGCTGCGTTTCGGATGGCCTGAAGCGAAACGGGCTGGACCAGCGGCCGTTCTATTTCGGCGTCTGGGACGCTAAGTTCGCGGTCAGCGAGCGTTTCGAGCTTCTCTATCACGCGCCCGATATCACCCAGGAATTCTTCCGCGGCTGGTTCGAGCGACTTTACGGCGTCTCCGTCGTCGAGTGGTACGATCCGCAGCGCACCAAGCTCGACAACCTCGCGGTGCTCCTCGGGCTGTTGAAGCAGCGCGGCGAAACCGGTTCGGTCATGGTCATGCTCGACATGTTCCACCTGCCGGAACGCGAGAACAAGTTCAACCAGAACCCCTTCCCGCACTATCTGATGCTGCAGGAGACGACTAATCCCGACACATGGTTCGTGCATGATCCCGACTATCGCTGGGAGGGCGAGATCGCCCGCGAGAAAATCATTCACGCCATCATGCAGCCGACCGTCGGTGGCGGTTACGTCTTCGACAATGCCGAGGCGCGCGCGCCGTTCGCCGAAGATCTGAAGGCCTATTTCGAGGCCTGCTTCGTCCGGGACCGCAATCCGCTCGTCGATGCCGTCAGAGCGATCGTTGCCGCGCATCTCGATGGCAAGAACGGGGTCATGCTTGCAGATCTCGGCGCGGCGGTGCGCGAGCTGCCGGTGATCACCATCCGGAAATATGCCTATGAGCACGGCTTCGCCTTCTACTGGCGGGCGCTGAAGCTGCCGTCGGGCGAGTTCGAAGGGTGGTGCGAGGAAATCGAGGCGCTGGTTCAGGCGCTGAAGACCCTGCACTACGCCTGCATGAAGCTCGCCCAGACCGGCGACCGCGCCCTGGCCGCGCCGGTCTTCGAGCGCCTCGACGAGGTGGACCGGCTCGAAACGAGACTGAAAACCAAGCTCGCCGAGGTCTTCGAACTCTGGTGCGACCTTGCCATCCCCGCAGAAAGCCACACCCCCTTGAAGAGAGTTGCGCGATGAGAGTTTCGCTTTGCACCATCACCTTCCGGCATCACCTGATATCGCTGGACGAGATCGCCGCCTGGGCTGAAGCCAATGATTTCCAGGGCATCGAGCTCTGGGGCGCACATGCGCGCAATCTCGCGTCGCGCCCGGACCGCAATGCGGAATGGCTGGATGGTTATGGCCTCTCGGTGCCGATGATCAGCGACTACCTGCCGCTCGACGGCGACGCCGAAACGCTGCGCACCAAGACGGTCGAGCTTTGCCGGCTGGCGCGCCGGTGGCGGACCCGCAAGATCCGGACCTTTGCCGGCAACCGCGGCAGCGCCGAGGTCAGCGCCAACGAGCGGCAGCGGATCGTTTCGCGGTTGAAGGACATTTGCGCGATCACCGCGGGCTATGGCATCCAGCTGCTTGCCGAGACCCATCCGAAAACGCTGGCCGACACGGCGGCGTCGACCGTGCGGCTGATCGAGGAGGTCGACCACCCCGCCTTTGCGATCAACTTCGATACGCTGCATGTGTGGGAGGGTGGCGACGATCCGGTCGCGGTGCACCGGGCGATGAAGCCGCATATCCGGCACTATCACCTGAAGAACATTGTCGACCGCGCCGACCTGACCGTGTTCGAGCCCGCCAATGTCTATGCCGCCGCCGGCAGCCGGCGGGGCATGACGCCGCTGTTTGAGGGCGCCGTCGACTACGACCGCTTCCTCTCAGAAATCGCAGGCGATCCGCAGGCCGATGCGTCGTTGGAATGGTTCGGGAACGATTGCTTCGAGACCCTGCGTGGCGACCGCCAGCAGATCAACCACATGGTTGAAGCGCGCACGCCTGCCCGCAGAACGGCAGGCGTCTGACGCAGTAATCGGCATCGGCCCGGCGGCCTGGCCCTTGGCCGGCCGCTACACCGTAGGAAGTCTGTAGATTTCCGTATGCTCCGTCCGCCCGGCAAGGCAATGCTTGCCGAGCGGGATGAGATCGGAGCGATCCTCGGCCACCAGGTCGAAGGTCTCTCCACTCAGCAGCATCACCAGCTCTTCGCCGGGCGCGATCGCCTTGCCCAGTTGCTCCAGCCGGTTACAGGCATTCACGGTGTCGCCGACGATCGTGTAGGCCGACCGCCCGGTCATTCCGATATTGCCGGCAACGACCGGTCCGGAGTGTATGCCGATGCGCAACCTGAGCGGCGGCAGGCCGCGGCGCTGCCGGGCGGCGTTATCCTCGGCGATGGCAAGGGCGATGGCGCGCGCGGCGCGGATGGCGCGGTCGGCGTGATCTTTCTGGATATCGGGCGCGCCCCAGAAAGCCATCACGCAGTCGCCGATGAATTTGTCGATCGTGCCGCCCTCGGCTTCGATGCAGTTGCCGAGCAGGTCGAAATGGGCGTTGAGAAGCGCGGCGACGTCGCCGGCACTGGTCTTTTCGGCCGAGCCGGTGAAGTCGACCACGTCGGTGAACATGATGGTGACGACACGTTGGGTCGAGGCGAGGTCCTCGTTGCCGATGAGGTGGCGAACGAGTTTCTTCGGCACGTAGGTTTCCAGCCAGCGCAGGCCCGTCAGCATCGTGTTGTAAGCCTTGGCCTGTTCGTTGAGTTCGGTAAACAGGCTGCCGGGAAGCGGACGGAGTGCGGCGAAATCGAGCATGCCTACCGCCCGGACCTCACGTGCCATGCTGGTAACGGGACGAACGATCAGCCGCCCGACAATCCACGCGATGATGATCGCGACGAACAGCACGGCGAGACCGGCGATGCCGGCCTTCAGCAGATCCCAGATCGGTTTTTCCACCGACTCGATCGGAACCTCGACGCCGATGATAAGCGAGGCCGGAGCGTAGCCGTGGATTTCGCGCGTCAGGATGACGCGTCCCTCGTCTCCAAGTTTGACTGCGCGCACCTCCATGTCGCTGTCGTCGAAGGTCTCCGGCGGCCCCTTCCACATGGCCGCGAGAAAGGGATCGCCCAGCTCGTCGAGCTTCGGCAGCCGGTGTTCCGCCGACAAGAGCGGATGGCCAGAGGCCATCAGCGGATGGGCAAGCACCTGGTCGCGGCCATAAAGCACGAAGGGCGTCGTCCCGGGGTTCGAGAGCGCTATCTGGCGCAGAAAATCGGACATGGCATCGACCGTGATGGTCGCTCGGAACATGCCGGCAAATTCGCCCCCTTGGTTTGCCGGCTGCTGCAGGTTGGCAACCGACGTGCGGATCGCCGGATCGGGCACGAAGTAGACGGGGCCCCAATGGGCGGTGCCGCTCTGCCGCGCTTGCTCGATCTCCGCGCGTTCGTTGGCGCTCATGACCTTGTCTTCGAAGGAAAAGACGCCCTTCGGGCCCTGCGTCACGCCGAGGATCTCGCCGTTCGGGCGCACGAACGAAAGCACGCGAACCTGTGGGGTCCCGGCGAGCGCCCCGGTCATGACGCGTTCGAGTTCGAGCCTATTCGCTGGATCGAGACGACCTGCGCCGACCTCCCGCGCCAGAAACGCGAGCTGATCCTCCACCGGCGAAAAGCGGCTGCCGATCTGTATCTGAACCGCCTCAAGGCCGAGATGCGCTGACTGCACCAGCAGATCGCGCGTCGTTCCGGCCGACATGAACCACACGACCGACAGGATGACGGCCGCGGTCAAGGCGACCAGTGCTGCCATCACGATCGCCAGCGTGCGCGACAGGCGAATGGTTCGGGTCCGTTTTTCGGCGTCAGCCGGCTTGGTGATCTGCACGCGCATGCCTCATGTTGCAGCAGGGGCTCGCAATTCGCGTCGCTCTGCAGGGAGTGCACCGTCTTCTAGCTGTTTTGGGCTTTTTTCCAAGCGCGTGCCGACCTTTCCGGTCCTGCGTCAATCTGCCCTTTGCAGCCGTTTGCTGATCGGCGCGAACTCGGGCGTCGCCTTGCGTGGCGTCGTGTCGCGCTCGTTGGCTTCCATCTGCTGCCAGTATTTCCATCCGACCTTCTTCGATCCCAGTTCGTAATCCATGCCGTCCCAGGCATCCTCGCGGAAGCTGTAGAAGGCCCAATGCAGATCCTCCTTGTCGAAAGCTGTCAGCACATCCTCAAGATACGCCTTGCAACCGGACCAGAGGCGCATGCAGCCGAACTCGCCCGCGACAAGACGATTGAGCGGCACGCCCTTGTCTTTTGCCCACCGCACCGGCTCTGCCAGATAGGCCTCCACCCGCGCCTTGTCCCACGCCTCTTCACCATCGCCGAAGGGCACCTTGCCGGGATAGGCATAGGGCTTGTCGCGCTTCATGTTCGGTGCGCTCGTCGCCGCATAGGGCTCGTACATGTGGAAGCTGTAGAGCACCTTCTGGTCGGTGAGTGCGGTTGGCCAATAGGAAAAGGCGTCGGCGGCCGCATACCAGCCGGCATCCGCCATGACGGGCGTTGCGGGATCGACCGTCCGGATGGCGGCGATCACCGTCTCGTAGAAGGCCTTGAGGTCCGAGGCGCTGCCCGCCTTGTCGCCGTACCATGTCTGCATTGACTTTTTGTCGGCATGTTCCGCGAGGCCGTTCTTCTTTTCGGGCGCCGGCTCGTTGACGATGTTGTAGGCGGCGACGGCCGGATGGTCCTTCAGTTCGCGGGCCAGATCCCGCCAGAAGGCTGCTGCCTGGTCCCACCAGACTTTGTCCTGCCAGAGGCGGCCGTCGAACCGGTTGCCGTTGTTCTGCGCCCAGCGCATGCCAGGCAGCGACAGCGGCGCGATGACGACCTTGAGGCCCGCCTTGTCGGCACGATCGAGCGTCTCCTTGAGCGTCTTGAGGTCGGCGGCCGGAATGCCCGCGTACTTGTCGGCATCGCCGATCAGATAGTCGCGCTTGGCCGGTTTCCATTTGTCATAGGAGAGACGCACCCAGGTGGCGCCGTAGCCCGCTAGGGCCTTGAAATAGGCGTCGTCCGGCGGCAGCCGATTGAAGCTGTTGCCGCCATGCTGGGGCTTGTCCCAGAAGCCGATGAGGTCAGCGGCGCCGGCTGGTGATGCGAGGCTCAGGGCAAGAAGGGCGGAGGCTACGACGCGCATGTGTTCGATCCTGCAGGTTTCGGGTTGGCGCTGCAACCTACCGGCGGATCGTTTCAGCGATGTTCCCTGGGGAACACGGCCGCGCTGATCCCGGTTCGAAAAAGCGAAGGGTCGGCGTCAGAAACCGAATGCGTCCCGCCAACGTTTGGTCCACGCGGCTTGATCGGACATGCTGGCCTGCAGCGACCGGACGGCATCCTGCATCTTGCCGTCGTCGGAGGCGGATCCTTCGGGGGTGCCCGTCTCGCTCGCGGTGATCAGCGCAGCTATGTTGGCGGAGTGGCGGGCAGACAGGGCTCCGCGGGTGCTGTTGCCGTTAGCATCCGGCATGTTGATGATGTTCGATCCGCCGTTTGCGAAGCGGAAGCCAATGACAAATTCGCCGGCCGGGAATTGTTCGCGATTGCTCTCGATGAGGCTGTAGATCGCATTGGCGATCGCGTTGTCGTTCGTGATGCCGGGTTTTGTTGCCTTTTCTTCCTCGACCAATGCGGCGAAGCGCTCGCTGTCTTCGCTTATCAACATCTTGAGCGTCTGCTTGACGCTGGGATCGCTCGATTTGAACTTTCCGGATTCCAGATAGGTCAACGCGGCAGAGGCATCGCCCTTGGCTTGCTGGGCGTCCAGCAGTCCGCTGTTGATCCGGGCCGCCGCTCTGGTCCTCTCCGGGCTGTCGCCGCCCGTACCGCCGTTGACGATGGCGGCGATCTTGTCGACCGCATTCGGCTTGGTGTCGTTGCCCCGATCCACAGGCGCCTGCACCTGCTGCAAGACGATGAGTGCGGCGGAACTCGTGGAGGAGATGGACATCATCGGCTGTTCCTCTAAACCTCCACCGCCCCGAACATCGGGCGACCTTAAGGTTGTGTGGTTAATTATGAGCAACGTTAGAGGGTGTTCGTTAATGAAAGGCGAATATCGCTCCGCCTTGCAACCAGTTGGTGTTGACCTGCCGGTCAGAACGCGCGCTCAGCGGACGGTGCGAGGGCTTCTTTCGGGGCGGTCTTGGTGTCGCCGAGTGCGATTACCGTGTCGGCCTCAGTGATCACCGATCGCCTGTGCGTGATCGCCAGCACCGTCACATCGCGGGCAAGCAGCCGGATATGTTCCATGATGTCGCGCTCGGTCGCCTCGTCGAGCGCCGAACTCGCTTCGTCGAGAAACAGGATGGCGGGGCTGCCGTAGAGCGCACGGGCGATGGCGATCCTTTGGCGTTCGCCGCCGGAAAGCTTCAGACCCCGTTCGCCGACGGTGGTGTCGAAGCCGGCGGGCAGCGCCGCGATGAAGGCGAGGATCGCCGCCTTCTCGGCGGCCTCGCGCAATCTGGCCTCGTCGCGCGGGCGACCGAGCAGGATATTGTCTTCCAGGCTTTCATTCAGCAGCACGACGTCCTGCGGCACGACGGCAATCGCGCCGTACCAGTCGGCCCGGTCGATGGTCGCAAGATCGATGCCATCGACAAGGATGCGTCCGCTGTCCGGCTCCATCGATTTCAGCGCCAGCTTGAAGATCGTCGACTTGCCGGAGCCGGTCTCGCCGGTGAGAAAGGTGATGCCGCCGCGGCTGGCGGCAAAGCTGACCGCGCTCAGCCCGCGGCCATTGTCATAGGCGTAGCCGACATCGTCGAAAACGACGTGCCCTTCGCGTGGCGTGAAGGCCGATGCGTGCGACACCTGCCGCTCCTCCGGCGCGCTCCACATTCTCGCCATCGGCCCCAGGTCGGCGCGCGAGCGCGCGACGTCGTCGATGGCGTGGGCGATCATTTCGAACGGCATGTTGAGCTGGAGGAGCAGCGTGTTGAACAACACGATCTGGCCGATCGACAGAGCGCCGGCCTCGTAGCGCGGTAATAGCAGCCAGAACGTCACCGCAAACTGGATCGCCAGCCCAAGACCGATGAGGGCGATCGAACCGATGCGCTGCAGCACGTAGGCGCGCCAATTGTCACGCACCTCGCGCGCCTTGGCCGAGAAGCGGTGGCTCATCCAGGCGTGGCTGCCGAAATGGCGCAACGTTTCCATGGCATTCATGGCGTTGCCGACGAAGCGGGCGTTTTCCTGCCCGGCCTCCACGGCCCGATCGAGATAGACGCGGGCGCGGCGGGCGGAAAGCAGCGTGACCGTTATCGCTGCCGTGCCATAGATCACCGTGATCGCGACCACTTCGGCGTTGATGAGGGCGCCGAGGGTTGCAAGCGTCAGCAGGATCTGGACGGCGCCGGGAATGAAGGCGACGAGCCCCAGCTCGACCAGTGTGATCAGCGCGCTGCGCCCGCGCGCATTGGCGTTCTGGATCTGCGCCGGATTGTGCTCGACGAAGAAGGCGGTCGTCTTCTTGAGGATGCGTTCGAAGAAGCGGGTGCTGGCGATGAAGCCGAGGTTCTCCGCGGTCATGAACGACAGATACTGCACCATGTGCTGAAGGGCCGCCGACAGGCCGAGAAGCGTCGCATAGATCACGAAGCCCCATAGTAGACCGGGAACGAGGGTTTGCTGCGACAGCGTGTCGATCAGCCTGGAAAAGACATAGGGAGCGGCAACGCTGCAGACGCTCGAAACGAGCACGATCGTCGCCACGGCCAGAAGCATCCAGCGATCGGCGCGCCAATAGGCGCGCAGCACTTCGGAAATCGGCCGCAGGAGATCGGGCTTGGTGTCTCGAAACATTGTTTCATCCTCGACTCAGTCTGAAACCCGCCCGCTGCCGCTATAGGTCTTTTGCAACGGGATCGCAACTATAGGATGAAGATACTGTCTGTATTCGACCTATGGCTTGACCGAATGTCGAACTCGGCCCGGGCCACATCGCGTGGGTGACTGTTTCCTAAAACTTCGTCGAGCGGAGATGTTTACGGCTTGGCAAGCCACGGCCCTGGCGCGCGGAAGTTGGCCGCTTCCGTCGATGTGCATCAATCTCGAAGCGCCGACAGCAACGGCGATCGCGCGCCCACGATATGGGACGCGCGTCGGCCCGCGGTTGATGCCACGGCTGTTCGGTCGGTATGGCGCGCCGTCAGACCTGGACGAAGTGATCGTCGGCGACCTGCTGGTAGCGCCGTTCGGCCGGCACATAGTCGGGCGCGCGCAAGGGGCTCTTCAGCTCGTCGCTCGCGACATTGCGGCGCGTATGGCGACGGGTCGGGTCGGCGATCGGCACGGCCGCCATCAGTTTCTTCGTATAGGGATGCTGCGGGTTCTCAAAGACCTGCGCGCGTGAGCCGATCTCGACGATCTCGCCGAGATGCATGACGGCGACGCGGTGGCTGACGCGCTCGACGACGGCCATGTCGTGCGAGATGAACAGATAGGCAAGGCCGAGGCTTGCCTGCAGGTCGAGCAAGAGGTTGATGACCTGTGCCTTGATCGACACGTCGAGCGCGGAGACGGATTCGTCGGCGACGATCACCTTCGGGTCGAGCGCAAGCGCACGAGCGATGCAGACGCGCTGGCGCTGGCCGCCGGAGAACTCGTGCGGATAGCGCGCCGCCATGTCGGCCTGCAGGCCGACGCGTTCCAGGAGGTCGGCGACCTTCTCGCGGGCCTGTCGTGCGGTGCCGAGCTTGTGCTCGATATAGGGTTCGGCAATCGCCGCCCCTACCGTCATGCGCGGATTGAGGCTGGCGAAGGGATCCTGGAAGATCATCTGCATGGTGCGGCGCATTTCGCGCAACTGCTTGCGATCCATCTTGAGCACGTCCTGGCCGTCGAGCGTCACCGCGCCGCTTTCCGGCTCGATCAGCCGCATGATGGCGCGGCCGGTCGTCGACTTGCCGCAGCCGGATTCGCCGACGAGCGACAGCGTCTCGCCCGGCTGCAGGCTGAAGGAGACGTTTTCGATCGCATGCACCCGGCCCTTGAGCTTGCCAAGCAGGCCGGCGTGGATGTCGAAGCGCTTGACGAGGTTCTTGACCTCGAGGATCGGCTTGCGACCGGACTGCACCGTATCGGTGGCTTCCGCCGTTGCCGAAGGCAGCCCGGTCGCGGCGTCGATCACCGGAAAACGCATTGGCTGGTTTTCGCCCTTCATCGAGCCGAGCATTGGCACGGCCGAAAGCAACGCGCGGGTATAGGGATGTTTCGCCCGAAGGAAGATGTCCTCGGTGTTGCCGGTCTCGACGGCATCGCCGCGGAACATCACGACCGTGCGGTCGGCGATCTCGGCGACCACGCCCATGTCGTGGGTGATGAAGAGCACCGAGGTACCTTCCTCTTCCTGCAGCACCTTGATCAGGTCGAGGATCTGGCCCTGGATGGTGACGTCGAGCGCCGTCGTCGGCTCGTCGGCGATGAGCAGCTTCGGACGGCTCGCGAGCGCCATCGCGATCATCACGCGCTGGCGCATGCCGCCGGAGAAGCGGTGCGGGTATTCGTCGAAGCGCGAGGCCGCCGAGGGAATGCGGACCTTTTCGAGCAGCCGGATGGTTTCGGCTTTCGCCTCTGCCTTCGACATCGGGCTGTGGCAGAGAAGGGCCTCGGAGATCTGGTCGCCGATGGTGAACAGCGGATTGAGGCTGGTCATCGGCTCCTGGAAGATCATCGCGACGTCGTTGCCGCGCACGCGGCGCATCTCAGATTCCGGCAGGTCGAGGATGTTGCGTCCGCCCATCATCACCCGTCCTTCGACGCGGCTCGTCTCCTTCTGCAGGAGCCGCATGATCGAGAGCGACGTGACGCTCTTGCCTGAGCCGGACTCGCCGACGATCGCGACGGTTTCGCCCGGCGCAACGGAAAACGAGATATCCCGGACGACAGGCTTCCAGGCGCCATCGACCAGGAAGGATGTCGTCAGGTTTTCGACGGAGAGAACGGGTGCCGTCGAACGGTCCGGCTGGGCTTTGGTCTCGGTCATCTCGTTTCCTCCGTCAGATGCTGCGTATCGTCGTTGGTCGTCGGGTCAGTCGGGCCAGCGCAGCAGGCCGGCGAAGCGGCGTGCGTTGCGTTCGGCAAGCGACGTGGCGATGATCTCGTTCGAGGCTCTCGCCTTGTCGAGTTCCTCGGCAAGCCGGCTGGCGACGATCTTCTCCTGGCCCGGATGCAGGTTGCAGGGGTCGAGGTAGAAGTAGTTGTGCTCTGCCTCGTGGTCGCGCACGATGATCGGCGGCGCGCCGCGCGCCAGCGCATCGGCGAGATCCCAGGCGGTGATATGCGCTTCCTGCGGGTCGATGTTGACGCGCAGCCGGTCGAGCGGGTTGTTGGTCGGGTCGGCCTCGATCACCGGCTTGATGCCGGGACGGCCGTCGAGCGTCTCGCGCCAGAGGTTCAGGTAACCGGTTTCGCGCTCGCGAATGCCGGCATGGTCGCGTGTTTCCCAGGCCTGAAGCGCCGCCATCACGCCGAGCATGCTTTCCTTGCCGACCTTCATGCCGCGGCCGATGCCGAGGTTCTGCAGGAAGGTGTTGCGCACCATTTCCTTTTTGCCGGCGACGATGCCCGAGGTCGGGCCGCCCAGGAACTTGTGGCCGGAATAGAGCACGATGTCGGCGCCCTCGTCGAGGAAGATGCGCAGGTCGTATTCCGAGGCGGCGTCGACGATGACCGGCACGCCCTTGGAATGGCAGACCTCGGCAAATTCCCTGAGACCGACGAGGCCGTACTGCACGACGTGGTGCGAGACGACATAGACGGCGCAGGCGGTGCGTTCGTTGATGGCGCCTTCGATATGGTAGCGATAGGCGGACGTGGCCTGGCCGACGATCACCGGCTTGGCGCCGGCGAGCCGGATCGCCTGGTCGACGGGCGCGCCGTAGCTGACCACATGGCCCATCTGCAGGATGACTTCGTTCTTGAGGCCGGTCGTGTCGGGCAGGCGCTCGATGGCGGCAAGATCGCTTCCGGTCATGGTGCCGGCAACGGCGAGGCTGATGCCAGCGGAGCACGACGCCGTGATGAAGCCGGCCTCAGCACCCGTCAGCCGCGAAATTACCGGGCTCACCTTGCGCTGCAGGTCGTTGATCTCGACGAACTGCGGCAGTATGCCTGTCATGGCCGCGATCGCTTCCGGGACCACGATCGATGCGCCGAGGCCCGTCATCGTGCCGGAGACGTTGATAACGGGGCGAAGTCCGAGAGCTTCGCGAATGTCACGGTCAGGCATAGTGGTCTCCATATGTTTTTCTGGCAGGCGATTTTCTGGCGGTCGAAACGGGTAGACTATTCCGTTTTCGCGGAATATCTACCATAGTAATGAAGTATGAGTGAGGCTTTCCGCCATCTGACGCGGCCGCCATCGGCGGCGGCGCGGCAGCGGAAGCCGAGATTTTACCGGCAGCACGCCTTTCGAGCGGTGCAGGAGTGAAGCAGTGGACAAGACGATGACCGGCGTCGAGCCGACCGACGATATCGAAACGACCGGCAAGCCGCGCCGTTCGCGCGTGAGCGGCATGGATCGCGCCTTGCAGGTACTCGATTTCCTTTATGAGACGGGTTCCCCGAGCGGCGTCTACGCCATTGCCAAGGCCGTCGGCGCGCCGCTGTCGACCGCTTACGTCATCGTCGACGACATGGTCGAGAAGAATCTGCTCAGCCGTGACGCCGACGGGCTCGTCTGGCTCGGCGACCGGCTCTATCACTATGGCCTTGCCTATGCCCGCTCGCTCGATTTCCTCGGCGTTGCCACCCGCGAAATGCACGACCTCGGCCGCGAAGTCGCCGAGACGATCCAGCTTTGCGGTCGCGACGGCGACTACATGCAGGTGCTCGCCATGGCCGACGGTCCCGGCCATTTCCAGGTGACCTCGCGCGTCGGCACCCGCGTGCCGCTCAACTGGACGGCGTCCGGCCGCCTGCTCGTCGGTCATCTTCCGGCCGATGAACGGCTGGAGTTGTTCCGCCGCTGCGCCCGCACGTCGCCGACCGGCCGCGCCGACATCGATCCGGCCGCCCTTTCCGACCAGGCCGGGAGCGCGCTTGCGGCACGGCTGTCGATCCAGGCGGGTGAATCCGACTATGCGGTCGCCTGCGTCGCCGCCCCGATCCTCGACGACAAGGGCAATTGCGCTGCCACGATCTCGATCGTGCTGCCCGAGCAGAAAATCCTCGACGACCGGGCGTTCTACGCCGATCACGTCAGGGTTTCCGCCGAGCGGATCGAAAAGATGATGGGCTGGCGCAGCCACTGATCCAAACTCCTGTCGTTAGTCGTGCAGAGCGACGATCGCCTCGATCTCGACGGTGATGTTTCCGGGTAGCGACCCGAAACCCACCGCCGAGCGGGCATGGCTGCCGGCCTCTCCAAAAACATCCATCAGCAGATCCGAGCAGCCGTTGATGACGCGCGGGTGCTCTTCGAAATCGGGCACGGCGTTGACCATGCCGAGCAGCTTGACGATCCGCTTGACCCGCCCGAGATCACCGAGCGCGTCATGCATGACGGCAAGCAGGTTTATGCCCGTCAGTCGCGCGTGCTGGTAGGCGCTGTCGACGTCAACCTCGGCGCCGACCTTACCGGCATGCAGGTGGCCGTCGACTTCGCGCGGGCCCTGGCCGGAGAGGTAGAGAATATTGCCTTCCTGCACATGGGTGACGAAGTTGGCGATCGGCGGTGGCGAGGGTGGCAGATCGATGCCGAGGGCTTGCAGCCGCTCATAGGGTGAGACGGCAGCAGAGGTGGTCTTCTTCTGATCCAGACTGTTCACGCGATATCCTGTCATTTCTGAATTCTGTTGCCTTGCCTCAGCGGTAGCTGAAGCCGTGGCTGTGGTCGGGGCATTCGACATGCTGCGGTTGGTAACGGTTGGCGGCAACCACCTCGGTGCCCATCACCGCGTAACGGGGCTCGAAGAGGCGGTTGAGATGGGCTTCGGTGCCGAGGGAATCGAAGACCCGTAGCTCGCTATCGACGAGGTCGAAGAGGGTGAATTCGGCGCGGGCGCCGACGGTAAGCAGATTGTCCATCGGCAGCCGGATGACCGAAGCCGGCGCTTGGGTCACGGCCTCGACCACCTTTTCGAAGGGCATGCCGACGCTGAGCAGCTTCGACATGGTGGTGCCGAGGTCCCAGACCGACTGGTTCATGCTGCGCAGATGCACGTCGGTCGAGATCGAGAAGGGCAGCAGACCGCGGGCGATCGCCACTTCAGCGACGCGGAAGGAGAACGAGGCGCCGCCATGGCCGATGTCGAGGCGGATGCCTTCGCCGGCGCAGCGTTCGGCAAGCTCGAACAGGTCCTCGTCCTCGATGATGCTGGAACCGGCCTTGCCGTTGAAGCAATGGGTGACGATGTCGCCGGGGCCGAGGATTTCGAGTACTTCGTCGTAAAGCGCCGGCGGTTCGCCGACATGCACCATCATCGGGATCTTCAGGATCTTGGCGATCTTCTTGCCGAGCTTCACCGGCGTGACGCCCCAGGAACCGGTGATCACATGGCTGGCGCGCACCTTCAGGCCGACGATGTGTTCACGGTTTTCCTGGTAGCAGGCGATGATGCGGTCGATGTCGATCGAGCGGATGTCGGAGAGCTCGCTGACGCGGTTGCAGGCGACAAGGCCGATCGAGCCGAGATTGAGGAACGCCTTGATGCGTTCGCGCGACGGCTCGATGATGTATTCGCGGAAACCGTGGAAATTGGCTTCACCCGCCGAGCCCGCATCGACGATCGTGGTGACGCCGCGCTCCATGCCGCAAAGCTGTGGGCGAACGGAGATGTCGGTGCCGCCATGCCAGACATGGGCGTGCAGGTCGATCCAGCCGGGCGAGATCCAGGCGCCATTTCCGTCGACGCGGCGTGCGCCGTCCGGGGCCTGAAGGTTCTGGCCGAGTGCGGCGATGCGACCTTCGCCGTCGACGAGGATGTCGATGGTCTCTGCCGGTGCGGCCATGCCGAAGGCGACGGGCTTCACCTGCCGGAGCAGGACCGGGCCCTTGCTGCTGGTTTCGTTAGCCATGACTTACAGGTCCTTTCTGAGGCGGGGGTCGAGCATGTCGCGCAGGCCGTCCCCGACCATCTGGAGCGACAGCACCGAAAGCACGATGGCGATGCCGGGAAAGAGCGTCACCCAATCGGCCTGGCCGATATATTGCCGGCCCGAGGCGATCATCGTGCCCCAGGTCGGGATTTCCGGGCTGACACCGACGCCGAGGAAGGAGAGCCCGGCTTCGGCGAGCATCGCATGGGCGAATAGGAAGGTGCCTTGGACCAGAACCGGTGACAGAAGATTGCGCAGCACGTGCCGGGTCATGATGTGCGGCGTCGAGATGCCGAGCGCACGGGCGGCCTCGACATAGGGAAGCTCGCGGATGACCAGCGTCGAGGCGCGCACGACGCGGGCAAGCCGCGGCGCATAGACGATGCTAAGCGCGATGATGACGGTCGTCAGCGACGGGCCGAGGGCGGCGACCAGCGCGATTGCCAGCAGGATGTCCGGAAAAGCCATCATCGCGTCGATGACGCGGGCGATCGGCGTGTCGAGCTTCTGGAAGAAGCCGGCAAGAAGGCCGAGCACCACGCCGATCGCGGTTGCGAGCGTGACGACGGCGGCACCGACAAACAGCGACAGGCGTCCCGCATAGATGGTGCGGGAAAAGACGTCGCGACCGAACTCGTCCGTGCCGAAGAACCATTGCAGGCTTGGCGGTTGCAGGCGGTTGACGATCGACAGCTTGCCGGGCGCGTAAGGCGCAATCAGCGGCGCGAAGGCGGCGAGCAGCACGAAGACGGTGAGAACGATCAGGCCGAAGGCAACGGTCTTGCGCTTTAGCAGCCGGCGGATGAACTTGCGGCCCTCGCTCTCGGAGGGGGCGGATACGGTGATAGCCATCAGTAGCGCACCCTTGGATCAACGAGGAGATAGAGCATGTCGATCGCGAAATTGATCAGCACGTAAAGGGCTGCAATCACGAGCAGCGCGCCCTGGATGACCGGATAGTCGCGGCGAAGCACGGCGGAGACGACGAGATTGCCGACGCCTGGCAGGCCGAACACGGTTTCGGTGACGACCGCGCCGGAGATCAGCACGGCGGCGGTGAGGCCGATGATCGTCAGGATCGGGATTAGCGCGTTTTTCAGCGCGTGTTTCATCACCACCTTGCGTTCGCCGAGGCCCTTGGCCCGGGCGGTACGGATGAAATCGTCGCCCAGCACGTCGAGCATCGAGGCGCGGGTGAAGCGCAGGATCAGTGCCGAGGAGACTACGCCGAGCGCGATCGCCGGCAGCGCCAGGTGGTACATGCGGTCCGCGAAGGAGGAACCGGGGCCGCCATAGCCGGAGACGGGGAACCAGCCGAAGCGCACCGCCAGCACCTGGATCAGGATCAGGCCGAGCCAGAAGCTCGGTATGCTCGCCGCCAACATGGCGAGCGTCGTTGCCGCCTGGTCGACGAAGGAACCGCGCCGGTAGGCGGCGTAGATGCCGATCGGCAGCGCGATGGCGCATGCGATCAGGATAGAGAACAAGGTGAGGAAGAAGGTCGGTTCGGCACGCTCTGCCAAGGCCGACGTGACCGGCTGGTTGAGGAAGATCGACTGGCCGAGATCGCCCTGCAGCAGCTGTCCGATGTAGTAGACATATTGCAGGCCGAGCGACTGGTCGAGGCCAAGCCGGGTGCGCAGCGCCGAAATGTCCTCCTGGGTCGCTTCCGGACCGAGCATGACGGCGGCCGGGTCCCCGGGCGTCACGCGGACGATGACGAAGACGATCGTGACGACGATCGCCATGACGACGATCATGCCCATCAGCCGTTGGAAGATGTAGCGTAACATGGTGGCCTCGAACCTTTCCTGTGCGCCCCGCCGAAAGGTGGAGGCGGAGCGACGCGCCCCTTCAGGCGGACGCCGGGCTTTTGCCCGAACATCCGCCGAAGTCCCTTGGGAGGGGGGAGCTTACTTCTTGATCGAAGCGTTCCAGAAGTACGGCCACGGGGCCGGCGAGACGCCCTCAAGCGTCTTTGCCTTGGCCGAGAGTGCGTTGAAGTCGCCGATCTTGATGAACGGCACTTCCTCGAAGATCACCTTCTGCACGTCGGCCCACAGCGCCACGCGCTTGGCCGGGTCGGATTCGGCGTTGAAGGCATCGACCGCCTTGGCGCGCGCCGGCGTATCCCAGTTGCCGGGCGCCTTCGTCGACATCATGCCGATGAGGGCCGGTTCTGGCAGGAAGGGGCTGTGGGTGATGTAGATGTCCCAGAGCGTCGGGTCGGCGCGGCGCTGGGTGAGCGTTGCCCAGTCGACCACCTGCAGATCGACGGTAAAGCCGGCGAGCTTCAGATACTCGGCGGCGACCTGCGCCATCTTGTAATGGAACTCGTACTGGCGGCTGGTCAGGATGCGCAGCGGCTCGCCCTTGTAGCCGGCGGCCTTCAGGAGTTCGCCGGCCTTTTCCGCATCGGCGATGTTGTAGGCGCCTTCGGTGCCGGCATCGGTCCGCCAGGTGAACTGGGACGGGTAGAGAGCAGCGTCGAGCGCATAGAAGTCGGTGGTGCCGAAGGCGGCGGCCATCATGTCTTCCATGCTGAGCGAAGCGCGGATCGCCTTGCGCAGGTCGAGGTTCTTGGTCATGCCGTTGCCGGAGTTCAAGACAAAGACCGGCCAGCCGAAGGGCTGGAGCATGACGGGTTCGGAAGCGCTCGAACCCTTGACGCGTTCGAAGGATTCGACCGGCAGACTATCGACATAGTCGTACTGGCCGGAAACGGCGGCCTCGACGCGGGTGTTCGGATCCGGAACCGGCACGAAGCGGATTTCGTCGGCATATTGGTGGCGGGCGCCGCCATAGCCGTTGGCCTCGCCTTCCGGCGTTTTGTAAGCGTCGTAGCGGGTCAGCTGGATGTACTGGTCCGCCTTGCGCTCCTTCAGCTGGTACGGGCCGGTGCCGACGAAATCGGTCATCGGCTCGGCCTGCTTTTCGGATGGAAGCACGATTGCCGCGGAGTTGTTGAAGGCGAGCAGCGAGACGAGCGGTGCGTAAGGGGTGGCGAGCGAGATCTTTACCGTCAGCGGGTCGATCGCTTCGATGCCGGAAATCGTCGTTGCCGTCTGCTTGCCGCGCGAGGCGACCTTGGTCCAGCGCTCGAGCGAGGCGACGACGTCCTTCGAGTCGAGATCGGTGCCGTCGTGGAACTTGACGCCCGAACGCAGCTTGATCGTGTAGGTTTTGCCGTCGGCGCTGATCTCCGGCAGGCTGGCGGCGAGCAGCGGCGTCGGCTTCCAGTCCTTGTCGAAGGTGTAGAGCGTTTCGAAAATGTGTTGCGAGACGATGCCGACGAGGTCGGCCGTCGATGCCATCGGGTCAAGGGTCGGCGGTTCGCCGACGGTTGCGACGGTGATCACGCCGCCCTTTTCCTGTGCAAAGGCGAGGGTTGCCGATGCCACCAATGCGGTTCCAATAAGCAATGCGAGTTTAGTCGATTTCATATTTGCTCCTCCTCATATTCCATAGTTATGCTATGTCGTTCTTTATTTTGGAATATAAAACGGCACAAAGCTGCAAATGTCAACCAGCTGTCGTCGGCGTGTCACAACCTTCGGCAGCGGCAAGCGGCAACCCTTGTCCTGGAGGTGCATAACGGGCGGGAGCTATCGCGAAGGCGCGGGATTTGTTAGCCCGGAGACCGGATTGAAAAGGGAGAGGAAAATGAAGGTCATCGGCCTGATCGGCGGCATGAGCTGGGAAAGTTCGGCGGAGTACTACCGGATCATCAACGAGACGGTTCGCGAGCGCCTCGGTGGCGTGCACTCGGCGAAATCGCTGATGTGGTCGATGGACTTCGGCGAGATCGAGCGCCTGCAGCATCACGGCGACTGGCCGGCTTTGACGGGAGAGATGATCGCCGCGGCGCGGCGTCTTGAGGCCGGCGGAGCCGATTTCCTGATGATCTGCACCAACACCATGCACAAGATGGCAGCGGACGTTTCGGCCGCCGTCTCCATTCCGCTCTTGCATATCGCCGACCCGACGGCAGAGAAGATCAAGGCGGCAGGCCTTCGCAAAGTCGGCCTGCTCGGAACGGCCTTCACCATGGAGCAGGACTTCTACAAGGGTCGCCTGGCGGAAAAATTCGGTCTCGATGTGCTGGTGCCGGAGGCGGAAGACCGGGCGAAGGTGCACGAGATCATCTACCGCGAACTCGTGGCCGGTATCGTCAAGGACAGCTCACGTGACGCTTACCGCGCCATCATCGCACGGCTGGTGGATGCCGGCGCCGAAGCGATCATCATGGGCTGCACCGAGATCATGCTGTTGATTTCGCAGGCCGATAGCCCGGTCCCGGTGTTCGACACGACCGAGATCCACGCGCTTGCCGCGGTCGATCTCGCGCTCGGGGACGCCTGACCACGGCCGACTGGCCGTCGGCCGTGATCGCACGGGCTAGTGCAGGGTAAATTCCCGGGGCTCGCCCGGAAACAGGCTGAGAAGTGCGATGCCCTGTTGCAAGAGCAGTTCGGCGGCTGGCAAGTCGCCGACGACCAGGTCGTCCGCACAACCGATGATGATGTTGGCGAGGCTGATCGAGTTTTCCGCGAACCGGTCGTCGCCGATCTCGTAGGCCTTCTCGGCCGTTGCCTCGAGCGCTTCCGCTACCAGCGCCATCATGTTCGAGCGTTCATCCAGCGTCATGGCATCCAGTGTCTTGGCGTCGGGAGTCTTGGCAGTTGTCTGCATGATTACCTTCCCTATTGTTCAAGCCGAAATGGCCGCGCCGGCCGAAGCCGGGGGAAAAGTCTACGACTGGGTGGGTCCAGGAGGGGAGCCGGCGTCGAACGCGGCTTCTCCATTAAGATCGTGCGTTGCGGCCGGATATGCAAGGAATGGCACCCATGCGGCCGGCGCATGGGTCCGTGGAAGGCGCGCCCAGGACGGCACTTTGACGTGAGCCCGCTTGACCGCCGGATGCGCTAGGCGGTGATATGGGGTGGCGTTGCCGGCCATGCCAGGCTCTCGTCGATCGTCAGGCGATCGGCGGCGCATTCCTGGGCAAGAAAGTCGATGAAGGCGCGGACGGAGGGCAGCAGCCCGCGCCGCGATGGAAAGACGGCGTGCACGACGCCGGACGCGGGGCGCCACTGCGGCAGAACCGGCACCAGTGTGCCGGCCACCAGGTCCTTCCAGATCATCATCGTCGGCAGTTGCACGATGCCCGCGCCGTCGAGTGCCGCTTCGCGTAGCGCCGCCATGTCGTCTGTCAGGAAGCGCGGCTCGTGGCGGACGACGGCGCGCTCTCCGTCGGCGCTTTCCAGCCGCCATTCATAGGTGTGCGTTGCCGAAGTCCAGGCAAGGCTCGGCAATCCCGTCAGCTGCGCGGGCTCGCCAATCGGCGCCTTCGGAAATCCGGGTCTGGCGACGAGATATTGCGAACTGTCGTCAAGCTTGCGCATCACCAGCTCGCTCTTTTCCAGCGGCGGGAACCGGACACGGATCGAAACGTCGAAGCCTTCGGCGATCACGTCCACGCGCCGGTTGGTGCTTTCCAGATGCAGGCCGATCCGGGGATGAGCGGTCATGAACCGGGCAAAGAGCCGGCCGAACTGGAACGAGATCAACGCGGTCGGGCAGCTCACCCGGATGATGCCCTGCGGCTCTCCCTGATGCTGCGCGATAAAGGCATCGGCCGCTTCCGCCTCGATTAACACCGCAACGCAGCGCTGGTAATATTCGCGGCCGACATCGGTAACGAAGAACCGGCGCGGCGAACGCTGGATCAGCCGGACGCCGATCCGGTCTTCCAGGACAGCAATGCGCCGGCTCAGCCGCGATTTCTGCGTACCGGTCGCCCGCGCCGCCGCCGCAAAGCCGCCGTGCTCCACGACTTGGACAAAATAATAGAGGTCGTTCAGGTCTTGCATCGTTCTATTGATAGGACGCTGCGTCGAAATTCACAATCTTTTTGCGGTGAGGGTCCTGCAGTAGCTTACGTTCAATCACAGCGGATCAAGCGGCAACGACGGTCGCTGGCGGTGATGAAAACCAAACGAAGGAAAGGACTTCCGATGACCAAGCCCTACGTACGCCTCAACAAGGATGATGTTGCCGTCCTGCTCGTCGACCATCAGACCGGCCTGTTGTCGCTGGTGCGCGACTTCGATCCGGACAAGTTCAAGAACAACGTGCTGGCGCTTGGTGATCTCGCCAAGTACTTCAAGCTGCCGACGGTTCTGACCACCAGCTTCGAGGACGGCCCGAACGGCCCGCTGGTGCCGGAATTGAAGGAACAGTTTCCCGACGCGCCCTTCATTCCCCGCCCGGGCCAGATCAACGCCTGGGACAACGAGGACTTCGTCAAGGCCGTAAAGGCCACCGGCAAGAAGCAGTTGCTGATCGCCGGCGTGGTGACCGAGGTCTGCGTGGCGTTCCCGGCGCTTTCGGCGATCGAGGAAGGCTTCGAGGTCTTCGTGGTCACGGATTCGTCCGGCACCTTCAACGAGGTGACCCGCGATTCCGCCTGGTCGCGCATGACCGCCGCCGGCGTTCAGCTGATGACCTGGTTTGGCGTTGCCTGTGAACTGCACCGCGACTGGCGCAACGACATCGAAGGCCTCGGCACGCTGTTTTCGAACCACATCCCGGACTACCGCAACCTCATCACCAGCTACAACACCATGGCGGCACGCAAGTAAGACACGCCAGACGAAGAATGACGAAAGCCCCGGCCTGGCATGGCCGGGGCTTTTTGCGTTCTCGTCTTGCCGTAGCCGTTACGCGCGGCTGGCGGCTTGCTGGGCGTCTTGCACGTCTATGCGGGCGGCGGGCTTGAGCCGGCCGGTCAGAAGCAGGCTGACGGCGAGGAATGGCACGAGCACGCCAAGCCCGAAACGCATGTCGCTGTATTCGGCGATCAGGCCGATCAGGGGCGGCCCGAGCAGGAAGCCGAGCAGTGCGATGAAGGACAGAATGGCGACGCTTGCGGCCGCCGGCCGGTCCTTCTGGTCGGCGGCGGCGGTGACGGCGAAGGGAAAGCCGACCGATACGCCAAAGCCCATGGCGGCAAAGCCGAGAAGCGCTGCCCAGGCAGCGGGGCTCACCACCACAAGAATGAGCCCGGTAATGCTGGCGATGCCGCAGGCGCGCGCCACCGCAACCGGGCCGTAGCTCGCCTTCAGCCGGTCGCCGGCAAAGCGCCCGGCCGCCACCATGAAGGCGAAGATCGAGTAGCCGAAACCGGCGCTGGCGCTGGAAAGGCCGAAGATGTCGCGCAGGAAGACCGCCGACCAGTCGGCGACGGCGCCCTCGGTCATGGTGATGCCGAAGACGAAGAAGCAGACCCCGAGCAATGCCCAGCCCGGCAGCTTGCGCCTGGATGGTGCCGCCTCGGCAGCCGCGGCCTCGCCGGTCTTCAGGAGCGGCAGCTTCCGGGCGAAGTAGACGCTGATCGGCAGCATGCCGGCAGCCGTCAGCGGCACCGCCCATTCCGGCGCCACATGCAGCGCCGCGAAGCCGACGCCGACCAGGCTGCCGGTCATGATGCCGAGGCTCCAGAAGCCGTGGCAGGTGCTCATGATCAGCTTCCCGGAGTGCTTTTCGATCGCGTCGGCCTCGACGTTGAGGCCGAGTTCAAGCGTCGTCAGCGCCGCGCCGACGATGGCGAGCGCCACGAAGAGCACCTCGATGTTCGGAGCCCATGTCGGCAGCCAGACGAGCGCCAGAAAGACGACGAAGCCGTAGAGGATGGTTGCACGGCCGCCGATCCAGGCGACGAAACGACCGGCAAAGGGCAGCGTCAGCAGAATGCCGACGGGCATGCCGAGCAGCGCGATCGCCAGTTCCGCCGGGCCGAGGCCGAGCCTTTGCTGCACGTCGGGAATGCGCGGCAGCCAGGCGCCGAAGGCGATCGGTTGCAGGAAGAAGATCAGCATGATGAGCCGTTGATTGGTCATGCGTTTTGTTCCCCGGATAGCGTGTCGCGCGATGCACCCTCGGCAAGGGCGGGAGCCGTCGAGCCGATGCGGTATGTGAAGGATTTCTGATATTCTGAAAATTGTTTTCAGAGCTTGTCGCGCAGACCGGGCCCCGTCAAGGCGGGAAGAGGCCGGCAAGTCGGAAAGCGCTGCCTTTCCGAGCGAATGGCTATCGGTGTTGCGAATGTGTCGCCACCAATCCGCGCATTGGTATGGTTCAGGTGAAAAAAATGTACATGCCGGGCAGGGGCGGGACCCGACCCGCCGCGCCGTTGCGAGGCCTTTGCCCTATCGCAGCAATTTCAGCGATCCCGTCAGCGATTTGACCCACTTGCCGTCGCCGGCAAGGCCGATGCCGTCGATCGTCTCCTGCGAAAGGTCGCGTTCCGGAAATTGCGCCTCGTAGTCCGCGTAGCTGTGCAGCGAGCGCGCGAAGGCGGGAAACGGCACGACGACACGGTCGTCGTCTTTCGGCAGCGCCTTCAGGAGCAGCGCGCGGATCGTCGCGCCATCCGCCTGGAGGATCGGCACCGGCCGGTTGGAGCTGATATCGATGGTATTCTGCCTGCTGTCCGTCAGCTTCTGGTTACCGAGACCGGGCATCGCCGAGCCGATGCCGATGGAGATCGCCGCGATCGTGTTGGCGAGATGGCCAGGTGCCAGTTCGGGATTGACGATGATGGCGAGGCGGGTGTCCTGAAGCACGTGGTCTGTTTCCTCTCTCTATCTCAAGGCGGCTGCCGGACGGGAGAATAGACCGTGTGGCGAGGTAGTTTCTTTCGGATGTTGCGAAAAATAGAAAATATGAGGTAGATTCTACCGAGTACACCTCGAACTGAGATGGAAAATGCCCGCGACCCTGACGCCCGCCGATGTAAAGATTCTGAACGCACTGCAAAGTGACGGGCGCCTGAGCAACCAGGCGCTTTCGGAGGAGGTGGGCATGTCGACCTCGCCCTGCTGGCGGCGCGTGCGGCAACTGGAGGACGACGGCGTCATCCAGGGTTACATGGCCGTTCTCAATCGGCGGGCAATCGGCCTTGGGGTGCTTGCCTTCATCCGCGTGAAGATCGACAGCCATACGGAGGCGGAAGCGGACGCCTTCGCCGAGGAGGTGATGAAGCTCGACAGCGTCGTTGCCTGCTACAGCATCGCCGGCGATGCGGACTTTCTGCTCCAGGTCGTCTCTGCCGACCTCGATTCCTATTCGGATTTTGCCATGAAGGTCGTGCGGCGCCTGCCGTGCATCAAGGAGATGCAGACGACCTTCGTGCTGAAGGAGATCAAGGCCTATGGCGGGCTGCCCCTTCGTGCCTCGGCCGGCCAACGCTGACCCAAGCCGCGGTCAGGAGGCGGACGCCATCAACGGGTCTTCCCGGACCACCTCCACCAGGAAATCGAGAACGGTGCGCACGCGCAGCGGCACGTTTCTGCGCGAAGGGTAGACGACGCTGATCGGCAGGCGCGCCGGCGGGAAAGCCGGCATGACGTTGACCAGGCGGCCGGCGTCGATGTCCGGGCGGGCCAGGATATGGGAGAGGATCGCAAGGCCGTTGCCGGCGAGCACCGCGCGATGCACGGCCACCGCACTGTTGGCGACGAGCCGGGGCGCGATGCGCACGAAAACGTCGTCGGAGCCGTCGGAAAACGTCCACTGGCGGCCGTCGCCGGCGCGGCTGTAGCAGATGCATTCATGCGTCCCGACGTCGTCGGGCATCTTGGGCGCGGGGCGCCGGTCCAGGTAGTCGGGTGCCGCCACCAGAAACGCGGTGGTCCAGCCGATCCGCCGGCAGATCAGGCCGCTCTCCGACACCGGGCCCAAGCGCACTTCCAGATCGATGCCCTCTCCGACCAGGTCCGAGGGCTCCTCGCGAAACAGCAGCTCGACCGACAGGCCCGGATGGCGGGCGAGGAGGGTGGCCAGACGATCGCTCAGATAGAGGCCGAGCGGCGCGGGCACGGTTAGCCGCACGCGGCCCGCCACGAGGCCGGTCTCGCCGCAGGAGGCTTCGGTGAGAGCATCGACCGCCTCGACCACTTTGAGCGCCATCGGGATCATGTGCTCGCCCTCGGCGGTCAGCGCCAGCGCATTCGTCGTCCGGTGCAGAAGCCGCGTGCGCAGATGCTCCTCGAGCGCCGAGACCTGGCGTGACACGGCCGGCTGGGTCAGGCCGAGGTCGTTGGCGGCGGCGGAGAACGAGCCGGTCTCTGCCACCCGCAGGAAGGCTCTGAGCGCAGAAACGATGTCCATCCGGCTTCCCCCAAACGTTTCGACATAAGCCTTATGCGCCGAGTTTACGCCGGACACGCTTTACTGTCCATCAATTAAGGATATCTTGTATCCATAAGGATAATAAATGTCCTTAATTAGGAGCAAATCCATGACCCAGCGCCTCAACTACGCCCAGCAGTCACCCGAGTTTTTCAAGAAAATCTCCGACTTCAGCCTCAGCCTGAAGGACAGCGTCATCGAGCAGGCCATCCGCGATCTCGTCAATCTGCGCGCTTCGCAGATCAACGGCTGCGCGTTCTGCGTCGACATGCATGTGAAAGAGGCGAAGATCCACGGCGAGAGCGAATTGCGCCTCTACCACGTGGCGATCTGGCGGGAATCGAACCTGTTTGCGCCGCGCGAGCGCGCGGCACTCGCCTGGACCGAGGCGCTGACGAAATTGCCCGAGGGCGGCGTACCGGACGAACTCTACGAGCGCGTGCGCGGCCAGCTCTCGGAGAAGGAAATCTCCGATCTGACCTTCTCCATCATGGCCATCAACGCCTGGAACCGCGTCAGCGTCGCCTTCAAGTCCGTGCCCGGCTCGGCCGACAAGCTCTATGGGCTCGACAAAGCCGGGCTCAACTGAGCGCGCCTCAGCAACCGTCATGCAAGGCGGCGCGATGGGCGCCGCCGATGGAGGATCCCATGAAAATCGTCATCATCGGCGGAACCGGCCTCATCGGTTCAAAGACGGTCGAGCGCCTGCGCAAGCGTGGACACGAGGTGATCGCCGCCTCGCCGAACACCGGCGTCAATACGATCACGGGCGAGGGGCTCGCCGAAGCGCTCAGCGGCTGCGATGTCGTCGTCGACCTCGCCAACTCCCCTTCGTTCGAGGACAGGGCGGTGCTCGAATTCTTCGAGACGTCCGGCCGCAACCTACTTGCCGCCGAAAAGGCTGCCGGTGTCAAACACCATATCGCGCTTTCCGTGGTCGGTACCGAGCGGCTGCAGGAGAGCGGCTACTTCCGCGGCAAGCTTGCCCAGGAAAAGCTGATCAAGGCCGGTGGCGTGCCCTTTACGATCGTGCACTCGACCCAGTTCATGGAGTTCCTGAGCGGGATCGCGCAATCGGGAACAGTCGGCGACGTCGTGCGCCTGTCGCCGGCCTATGTGCAGCCGATCGCGTCTAACGACGTCGCCGATGCCATGACCGACGTGGCGCTCGCCGCTCCCGTCAACGGCACGATCGAGATTGCCGGTCCCGAACGCTCGCGCCTCAGCGATCTCGTCGCCCGCTACCTCAAGGCGACGGGCGACAATCGCAAGGTCGAGCCCGACCGGGAGGCGCGTTATTTCGGCGCTCTACTCGAGGACGGCTCGCTTGTTTCCGACAACCATCCCCGCCTCGGCCGCATCACCTTCGAAGAGTGGTTCGCAACGGCGCCCCGCAAGTAACCGAACCGGAGGTGCGCGTCGTGCGTCTCCCTCATCTGAAAGGATTTTCGACATGATCAAGTCTCTCCTCGCCGCTCTTGCCGTTACCGCAACCCTGTTCGGCACCGCTGTCGCCGGTGATGCTGCCAAGGTGACGCTTGTCTATGAGCATGAATTGCCGAACGTTCCGGGCAAGAGCATCAAGGGTGTCCTGGTGGAATACGGGCCTGGCGGCTCGTCCGAGGCGCATACCCATGCGAGCACGGCGTTCATCTATGCGACCGTGCTCGAAGGCTCGATCCTCAGCCAGGTCAATGACGGCCCGGTGAAGGAATACAAGGCCGGTGAGAGCTTCTCCGAAATGCCGGGTGACCGTCACGGCGTCAGCGCCAACGGCAGCAAGACCGCGCCGGCCAAGCTGCTGGCCGTCTTCGTCGTCGACACCGCCGAAAAGGAACTGACCTTTCCGGTGACGAAATAGCGTGATGCCAAGGGCCGGGTGCCAAGCGTGCGCCCGGTCCTTCTTTCGGCCCAATTGCTGGAGCCTGCCATGTTCGCCGAGCACCTGCCCTTGCCACTGATCCTGATCAACCTTCTCGGGGCCGCCGGCATCGTCGTTTGGCTTCTGCAGGGTCGCCGCCGTCCGATGGCGCGGCTGATCGTTCAGATCCTGTTCTTCTCCATCATGACCGCGGTTCTCCTACTTGCCGGGATCATGCCGCATCGCGGCGACGACCAGAATCTGCAAGGCGCAGCGGCGTTCCTCGCGACCTCGGCGCGCGTGCTTTGGTGGACACACCTCGCCTGGTCCCTCGTCGGCTTCGTTCGCCTCTACATCGTTCTTGACCGGCGGCCACAGGAAGCCCGCCTTCTACAGGATCTCATCGTCGCTGCCGTTTATCTCGGCGTGGCGCTGTCGATCCTGGGGTTCGTTTTCAAAGCGCCGATCGGCACGCTCGTCGCCACGTCAGGCGTCGTCGCCATCATCGTCGGGCTTGCGCTTCAGAACACGCTCGGCGACGTCTTTTCCGGGATTGCCCTGACCCTGGGGCGGCCGTTCGCCATCGGCGATTGGGTGGCGCTCGGTGACGGAACCGAGGGGCGGGTCATCGAAAACAACTGGCGCTCCACCTTCCTGCTCACCAGCGCCCACAATGTCGTCGTCCTGCCGAACAGCGCGCTCGCCAAGGTCGGGCTCACCAACTTCAGCCGCCCTGACGAAACCCATCAGATCTCGTTGCCGATCCGCATTGCGGCGGATCGCCCGCCCGGCCGGGCCGAAGAGGTTCTGCGGACCGCCTTGCAGGCATGCACCCGGATCGTGCACGATCCGCCGCCGGCCGTGGCCCTCAAGGCAATCGACGCCGTGGCGATCGAGATCGAACTGCAGTTTCGCGTCAGAAGCCCGGCGGAAAGGACGCCCGCGCGAAACGAGGTAATCGCACGCGTCCATGAGCAATGCCGGCAAGATGGCCTGTCGCTCGCGCTGCCGGCGTATCTCTACGTCTCGCCGGCTGAAACCACGGCAGGGCGCCGCTCATCCGGCGCGCTCTAGCACCCAGGCGAAGCTTCGCTTCCAGAGATCGGCGGGGAGTTCCTTCGAAAGCGTCTCGATCAGATCGGACAGGCGCACGCTTCGCAGCTTGTCGCGCCAGGCTTCATCCGCTTCCCACATGATGCGCGCCACAGCGCAGGGCGTCTCTTCGCAGTAACCAGGCGCCCGGCAGGGATTGTTGGCCCGGATGTTGGTGCAGACAAAGGTGCGCGTCCTGCCTTCGACCGCCTCGACGATTTCGAGGAAGGTCAGTTCCGCTGGCGCTTTTGCCAGCCGGTAGCCTCCAGAAGGGCCGAGGGTCGTGTGGACGAGGCCTGCCTGTGACAGGCTTTGCAGCGCCTTCGACAGATACTCCTTCGGAAGTCCGTGGAATTCGGCCAGCGCCTTGGTCGATAGGTAGCGGCCCTCGGGCAGGCCGGCGAGAATGGCGCAACAGTGCAACGCCCATTCGACTTGGCTCTTAAGGATCATACGCTCTAACGATCATTTTTCGTCCGGCAGATGCCGTCCGCATCTATTAAGGACAAAAAATATCCCTATTTTTTCCCTGTGTAAACAGCGTCGTCGTGTGCAACAGGAGGGGTCATGGTCGTTGTCGTCGGTTTTCTGCTTGTTCTCAGCATCCTGTTGCCCCTTGCCTTCATCTGGCGACTGTGGTGGCTGAATGAGCCGACGCGGCTTGGCTGGTTGCTGGCGTTTGCAGAAACCGTCGTCCTGCTCGCCTTGATCGGGGTTCTCAACCGCTGGGATATCGCCGGCTTCTGGACCCGGGCGGCGCTTGCCGCGCTGGCGGTCGCGGCGGCTCTGGTCTCGTTGCCCCGGCATTGGCGCCGGCCCTGGCTGTCGCCGGATCGTGGCGCCTTGGCGCGCAGCCTGGTGCCGACCGTAACCTCTCTCGTCGTCTTCGGTGCAGCACTCGCCTATGTCTCCTGGGGCATCGGCGCACGGCACGATCCGCGCGCGCTGACCTTTCCGCTGACCGGCGGCCGTTTCGTCGTCGCGCAGGGCGGCGGCATCGGCGTGCTCAATCATCACAGCGATCACCCGGCGCAACGCCACGCCCTCGACATCACGGCGATCGGCGACGCCGGCTTCCGGGCGTTCGGATTGCTGCCCAGGGATCCCGCCGACTACGCCATCTTCGGCAAGACCGTCGTCAGCCCCTGCGAGGGGGAGGTCGTTGCGGCCGTCGACGGTCTTCCCGACCTGCCGCCGCCCGAGGCGGACCGGGACAACCCGGCCGGAAACCACGTGATCGTCGCCTGCGACGGCATGCGGGTGGAACTGGCGCATCTGCGCGAAGGGAGCGTCACCGCCACGGTCGGGGCGCGGGTTCTCGCCGGCGATCCCATCGGCGCCGTCGGCAACTCCGGCAACAGCACGGAGCCGCATCTGCACATTCATGCCGTCGACGCAGGATCCGGAAAGGCGGTTCAGCTGTCCTTCGACGGGCGTGTTCCTTCACGCAACGCGCAATTTTCCAGGTGAAAACCGATACGCGGTTGAACGGGGCTGTGCTTTACACGCTCGATCTGAATGGCCAAAGATAGGCCGCTCAGAGGAGGAGCTCGTTCATGGACATCAACACCATGGCTGCCTTTGCGGCCGTCACCTTCATCGCCGTCGTGACACCCGGTCCGGATGTGATCCTGGCGATGGCCAACGGGTCTCGCTTCGGCATGAAAAAGGCGGTTGCCGGCATGGTCGGCGTGCTCCTTTCCGACTTCTTCCTGATCGCCGCCGTTGCAGCCGGCCTCGGCGCCATCCTTGCCGCCTCGGAGTTCTGGTTCTCGGTCGTCAAATATGTGGGCGCCGGCTATCTCGCCTGGCTCGGCTACAAGATGCTTCGGCCCGGCAGAACCGAAAAAGCCGAAGGACAGCGCGCGGAAAGCGCCGATCTCGTTCGTTCGGAATCCGCGCTTGCGATCTGCCGCCACAGCATGATCGTGGCCATCACCAACCCGAAGGCCTACCTGTTCTTTTCCGCGCTGCTGCCTCAGTTCATCAACCCGGCCGCGCCGCAATTGCCGCAGTTCCTGGCGCTTACAGCCGTGTTCACGGTCGTCGAGTTTGCCGTCATGTTCGGCTACGCCCTTGTCGGCTTCAAGACGACGCAGTTTGCCGCCTCGTCGATGCGGCGCTGGATGGAAAGAGGCTGTGGCGGCGCCTTGCTCGTCTCAGCCGCCTCGCTTGCGCTGGTAAAGCGCGTCAACGGATAGGCGGTGGGGCGCGATACCGGCGCGACCGGCCGATGGTTCGCTTCACTGACGCGGAAATATCAGGAGCCGGTGGGCCGGCGCGTCGCCGCACTGTTTCTGGATGGGCTTAGCGATAGAAGCGTCGCCGCCGTTTCCGTGGGCGCAATCGAGCCCGCAGCAAACTGCGGCATGCCTGACGAATCTTCCGACCAGACGCTGTTTCTGCCGGCGGCCTTGGCGGCATAAAGCGCGGCGTCGGCGGCGGAAATGATCGCGTGCACATCCTCGTGCCGATCGGCAAAGGCAATGCCGATGCTGACCGTTGCCGACAGCACGCCCTTGGCCGTACTCATCCGGCGTGCCTCGAGCGAGGTGCGAATGCTGTCGGCAATGGCGATCGCGTCGGCGCGATCCGCCTGCGGCAGACAGGCAGCGAATTCTTCCCCGCCGATGCGCGCGATTACGGCGCTGCGCGGCACGGCCTTCGACAGGATCCCGGCAAATTCCACGAGCACCTGGTCGCCCACCGTATGGCCGAAGCGATCGTTGATCGCCTTGAAGTGATCGATGTCAAGATAGAGCAGCGCTCCCCTGGCCGGTTGCGTGGCGAGATGGCTCTCCAGCTGCGCAAGGAACGAGCGGCGGTTCGGCACGCCCGTCAGTGCGTCTGTTTCGGAGGCGAGCTTGTAGCGTTGCTGCGTTCGTTCCTTGACCAGCGCGAAGAACGCAAAGCCTCCGGCGAGGCTGTGAAGAAACAGTTCGAAGGTCAGCAACTGGTACCAGAGCGGCTGCGCCGTTCCCGCCGCCGTGTTGCCGGCGAGCGGCCAGATCAGGATCAGCGGAATGCGGGAAAGGTAGAGCAGGCCGTGGGTGGCGAAGACGAAGGCGACGATGTAGGAGCTGGGGAGCTTGCGGAAATTTTCCGACCGGAAGATCTCGTGCGCGATCAGTGCCGAATAGGCGAAGATCAGCATGGAATAGAGCACGATCCTGCTGGTGACGCTCTCGCGAACATAGTCTGAAGAGTAGGTGACGACGATCCACAGGATCGGTCCGATGAGCGCGGAGGCGATCTTGAGCGGCTGATTGTCAAAGGCGCGCAGGCCAAGCCAGATCATCGCCAGCCCTAGCACCGCGAGCGCATTGCCGAGCGAGATGGTGATGAAGTTGTAGCCGTCGCCGCGCAGCGTCAACAGGACGAAGCCGAGCGCGCCGATGGCGAAGGCAGAGGACCACAGAAGCAGTTCGAGGCTTTTGCGCTCCTGTCGCCAGGCAAGTCCGAAGAAAGCGGCGAAGATCACCAGTGTCGCGAACGAACTGAGCATGATCGTCGGGGTATGCAGGATGTCCACCATCGTCTCCTGATGTTCGCGCGAAACCATGCCCGACAAGCGTAAAGCTTTCGCAAATGACGGCGCGGGGCGACGTGCCGCGGCTTCGGGCAATCTGTGCCAAAACGGCGGTCGCATAGGCAGGAAACGGGTTGAATTCGGCGGCGTCCTGCACGATTTCTAGGGAGAGGCGTACAAGTGGAGGCAAGGCCGATGGGCCAGGCGATGCATCGTTATTTCATCTTTGAGACCGCAGCCGGGTTCTGCGGCATCGCCTGGAACGATGTCGGCATCACGCGCTTTCAATTGCCGACCAGCACGCGAGATGCGACCGAACGGCTGTTGCTACGGCGGCTGCCTTCCGGCGAGGCATCGGAGCCGACGCCTGAAATAGAGGCGGCGGTGGAAGCCGTGCAGCGTTACTTCGAAGGCAGGGAGGTCGATTTCTCCGGCTTTGCGGTGGACCTGCAAGGTCAGGACGAGTTCTTCCTGCGTATCTACGCGGCCGCGCGGGCGCTGCGCTGGGGCCAGACCACCACCTATGGCGCCCTCGCCAAAGAATTGGGCGTCGGGCCGGAAGCGGCGCGCGATGTCGGCCAGGCCATGGCCAAGAACCCGGTATCGTTGATCATCCCCTGCCACCGGGTGCTGGCCGCTGGCGGCAAGATCGGCGGGTTTTCGGCGCCCGGCGGGTCGACCACCAAGACGCGCATGCTCGAACTGGAAGGCGTCCACCTCGAAGAGCAACAGCCAAAACCCGCACAGCAGTCCTTTGGCTTCTAGGTAAACTCTTTCAAGCGGGTGCCGCGTAAAGAGGCTTCACGCGACAGGTTTTAAGCTCTCGCTTTTATGGCGTTGTCGCAAATCGTTGCGCGGCATGCGTTAGTCTTTGGAGCGCTGCGCGGCCTCGCGTTCGTAGACCGCGAGGAAGGCCTTGCCCATCAGTGACTTCTCGTTCTCGATGCTCTGTCGCAGGACCGCCGCGCGGGTTGCCTGAATGGCCCGGTCGTCGGGTGCGGCTGCACTGGCGAATTCTATGAGCTGCACCGCGAGGCGGAAACGCCCTTCCTCCGATAGGCGCGCGGCCCGTTCTGCAAGCTTTTCGACGCCGCCGGCAAGAGCGGCCAGTTCCGATGCGAGATCGGCGGTCCGCGGCGGCTTGAGGTGGGCCGCGTCGCCATCGAACCAGCCGGCATAGAAGTGATAAATGCCGCGGACGAGGAATTCCGGGTCGTCGTATTTGGCTGCCAGATAGGGCTTGGCCAGATATGCATCCGGCACCTTTACCGCATGCAGGACTTCGTCGAGCGTCGCGCCCCTGTTGAGGAGCGCGAGCGTTTCGCGCACGAGATGCTCGAGCGCCTCTGCCCCGTCGCGCAGCATCTCGGCCGCGCGCTCTTCGCCAAAGACGACCGGACCGTGACCGGGAATGAGGACCGCCGGGGCGAGCGCCTCCATCCGCCGGAGTGCCGTCGCCCAATCGGCAGCATAACGCTGCACCTTGCGCGGATTGCCGGCGTTCGGAAACACCCAGATGACGAAATCGCCGCTCGCAAGGACGCGCCGTTCCGGCAGCCAGACGAATGTTGCGTCGTCCGTCTCGCCCCTGCCGTGAAAGAGTTCGATCCGCTCGCCGCCTACGGAGAGCGGCAGGGTGTCGTCAAAGACCACGTCCGGTCGCCGCTGGCCGATCGGATAGACGTAGCCCGGATTGTTGAACTGCTGGCTCTGCGCGATGCTGTTGTAGCCATGCGAGGCTTCGTAGCGCTCCATCCGCCGCTTCACGTTGCGGTGGGCGACGATCCGCGGCCGCGCCAGCCCGCGGGCATCCGCTTCCCGGTCGATATCCGTGATCCCGCTGGTATGGTCGATATGGCCATGGGTGAATATGACGGTGTGTATGGGGCTGTCGTCCCACGAGCGTATGACGTCGAGGGTCTGCTTTGCCGTTTCCGGCTTCGCGGTATCGATCAGGACCAGGCCTTCGCGCGTGCGGATGGCCGTCACGCTGCCGCAGAAATAGGTCGTATGGACGGTGATGATATCGTCGGCGACGTGCGTGATGGCGCCATGCGAGACCGCGGCGGTCCATTCTTCCATCGGAGCCGTGCCGTCCCAAAGACGCTCGAACAACGGGTCGTGTCTCATGATCTTTCTGTCCTTGCAGCAATCGCAGACAGCTTTAGCACCGCCGGCCGTAGTTGGAAGCCGGCACGTGCGGTCTTGTGGGCATGTTTCAGGCTTCGGGCTCCATCACCGGAGGCGCCCGCTCACTGAAGGAGCTTGAACAGCTTTCCCAAGGTGCTCTTGTCCTGTGCCGGTTGCTCGGCTTCTGCGGCGGGTTGCTGCTCAGGCTGCGGCGTTTCCGGCGATGGCTGTTCCGCAGCCGTGTCGGGCGGATTTTGCCCTTCGACAGGCGGTGCCGCCTCGGGCTCGGCGCTGCCACCGCCGATGATCTGCTCGATGGAGAGTTCTCGGCCTTCATCCTTCGGCTGTTTGCCGATCGCGCCACCGAGGATATCGCGAAGCTTTCCTCCCTTGCCTTCCCCGGACAGGAGTTCGTCGAGCCCCAGCTTGCCGGTCGGCAATCCGAGCTTCTTCAAGGTCGAAAGCGCGGCATCGGGGTTTTTCAGAAGGCCCGATAGGTCGGGATAGATACGCGGAGCGGCAAACGAGCCTTCGATGATGACGGGCACGCCGATGCCTTCCGTCGCGATATCGGCGCCCTGGCCCTGCAAGGATGCGACCACGCGTGGATCGAGCCGGAAGTTCAACTGGTCCTCCGGCAGGTTTGCCTCGCCCTTGCCGCTCATCCGCACGAGCGGGCCGACGAGCTTGATGTCGTCGGTGCGGGCAACGCCGTTCTCGATCGCGAAGGACGCCCCGAGTTCGGTAAAGCCGGTCGCCTTGTTGTCGTTCTGCTTGAAGCCGGACGACATCAGGCCGACGAGATTGTTGTAGACGTCGGCGACGTCGATCCCGCGAATGGCGCCGTCGGAGAAGCGCACCTGCGCCGTGCCCTTGAGCGCTCGCTTGAGCGCGCCCGTCGTGCCGCCGGCGCCTGCAATGTCGAACGTCGTCTGCAGCGCGCCTTCAAGGTGCTTGAAGTTCGCAAGGTCGGTCAGCAGCGGTGCGGCCGAAGCGCCGGAAATCGAGGCCTTGACCGCGATCGACGGCTCCATGCCGGAGCCGTCGGCGGTGAGGCTTGCGGCCACCTGGCCGCCATAGAAGGGGCTTTCGGGAATGTCGAGGTTTGCAATGCCCTCGGAGATCCTCAGGGAGGTTGCGACCGGCCCGGCGACGACGCGGCCGTAGCCGAGCTTCTCGGCATCGACCTTGATGGAGGCATCGATCGTGCGAAGTGCGGACAGGTCCAGCGGCGCATCCGGGGCAGGGCCTCCGCCCGCTTTGCCCTTGGCCTTTGCCTGCGGCGCTGCCGACGGTGCGCCGGCGAGCCGCGCGAGATCCAGTTCCTTGAAATGGAGCGCGCTTGAAATTTTGAGCGGGGTACCAAGTTCGACCGCGCCGTTGCCGCTTCCCTCGACCCCGTTGACCGAGAGCGTGGCCTTCTGGAACGCGACGCCGGCAGCGCTTGCCTGCACGTCGCCGTTGAAGGCGAATTGCCTAATGCCGCCCGCGTCGGCCTGGCCGATCCAGGCAAGAAGTGCTTGCAGGTCTGCGGCCGCGAAGTTCACCTTGCCGGCGTAGTTGCCTGCAAGCGCCGCCTTGCCGTCCAGCGCAAGCGTCGCCTCCTTCGTGCGCACATCGAGCTTCAGCGGGATGTCACCCGCGCGGGCGTTGGCATCCATCAGCAGGTCGCGGACCGGCAGCGTGAGGTCGATCTCGGCCGGTTTGCCGCGCCAGACGAGGCTGCCCGCAAGGCGCATCGGCTTGGCCAGGCCCTCGATCTTGAGGGCGAGCTTCTTTGCCTTCACCTCGGCCATGGCCGGATCGGCGATGCCGGGAATGACGATGGTCGCGTCGCGCAGGCTCGCGCCGCCGGTCACGTTGATCGTCTTGCGCACGGAGCTTGCGCTCAGTCCGCGGAACGCGAAGGCCGTGTCCATCGTCACGGTCCCCGTCAGCGGCACCGCTTGGCCGGCCAGAGCCGCGAGTTTGGAAACGTCGAGCCCGTTGCTGACGACGCGGCCCTGGAAAATCGGCTCGGCGGCGCTGACGTCGGCGGCAAGATCGGCGGCAACGCTACCGGCGTCGATGCCGAGATGCTCGAGCCGCCCGGTCAATTGTCCGTCCTTGAGCGTCGCCGTCAGCGTGACGTCGGATGCGGAAATGTCGCCGACGGCAAGGGCGCCGACATTGACGCTGATATCGGCGTCAAAGCCGGCCAGCGCCTGCAGGCCCGCTGCCGCCTTGGCCTCGTCCGTCCGGCCTGCCGGTTCCTCGGGCTGCGAGGAGGATGCGGCGGTCTCGCCGCCCTCGAGGAACGCGCTCAGGTCCAGCCGTTCGGCATTGAGGTCGGCGAGGAACCGCGGGCGGCTGCCCGGCACGAACAGCGCGTCGAGTCCGAGCGCTTCGTCGCCGATCGTAAGCTTGCCGCCGCGGATCTGGTAACCGCCATTGGCATTCAGCGCCACCTGGCCGCTGGCGGTCAGTTCGGTGAGCCCGGCCGCGAGCTGAGGCTCGGCCTGCAGAGAGAGGCTGAGTTCGGCGGGCTTGTGCTCGAGCAACGGACGCAATGGCGATACGGCAAGCGTCACCTCGTAGCGCCGGCCCTCGACGCCGGCGCCGGCCGAGAGCGACAATTCGCCATCGATATCCGGAACGGCGAGCGTAAGGTCGAGATCCTTGACGACTTCGACCGAACCGGCGGCGTCCTCCTGCCGCAGCGTTCCCTCGCTGATCGAGATCTTGTCGATGGCGCTTTTTTCGAGGAACGCCACGAGAGCGGCGAGCGGATCGCGTGTTTCGCCCGTGCTCGCCTGTCCCGCCTCGGCCCCCCCGTCTTGGGTGGCCGCTGCGGCCTCGGCCTTCGGCCGCAGCGCGACGACAGGGCGCACGAGCCTTACTTCCCTAACGTGCAGGCGCTCGGACCAGAGCGAGGAAAGCGTCACCGAGCCCGCGACTTCGCCAATCTCTGCGGTCAGGCCGTCCGCATCGAGCGAGACGTTTTCGGCCACCACCGCCAGGTGAGGGACGACGGAAAGCCTGACCGGGCCGTTGAGCGCGATCGCGCTGCCGGTCGCGTTCGAGAGTTGCCGCCCCAGTTCGGCGCGCATCCAGTCGCTCGAAACGAAGCTGGGCAGGATCATGACTGAAACGACAGCGAGGACGCCGAACGCCAGCAGGCAAAGAAAGAAACGCCGCATGTTTCCCCTCGTTGCGAAAGCGATTGATTCGGTATCGTTTTCCAGCGCGCGCCGTTTTGCAACTCCCGGGGCGATCCGGCCTCTCTCTAGGGTTGCGCTATCGCGCGACGACACCCTTTTCGGCGGCGGGTGAACCGCTCATCTCGGAGGCCTTCCTCTCGGCCACGGCGGCCGAAGCGACAACCGCACGCGGACGGTGCACGAGCGTGACGAGCACGAAGGACAGGATCATCAGCAGATACCAGGCGCCGAGCTTTTGCACGGAGACCAGCGTCCAGCCGGCATGCTGCGAGGGATAGATCCAGGCCCGCGACCATGTGCCGATGTTTTCGGCGAACCAGATGAAGAGGGCGACCAGCAGGAAGCCGAGAAGCAGCGGCATGCGGTGGCGAAAGCGAAAGACGCGATAGTGCACCGTGGTGCGAAGGAAGAGGATCGCGGTCAACCCGAAGAGCGCGTAGCGCAGGTCGATGATGTAGTGGTGGCTGAAGAAGTTGACGTAGATGGCAAAAGCCAAGAGCAGGGTGGCAAGGAGCGGCGGGTAGTTGCTGTAGCGCATGTCGAGAATACGGGTCACGCGCGCCAGGTAGGAGCCGACCGCGGCATACATGAAGCCCGAAAACAAAGGCACGCCGCCGATGCGAAAGAAGCTCGGTTCCGGATAGATCCAGGAGCCGACGGAGGTCTTGAAGATTTCCATCAGCGTGCCGACGATGTGGAAGATCAGAATGACCTTGGCCTCGGCCATCGTCTCGAGCTTGAAGACGAGCAGCGAGACCTGGATGGCGATGGCGCTCAGGAACAGGAAGTCGTAGCGGGCGAGACCACTGCCTTCGGGCCAGTAGAATTTCGTTGCCAGCATCAGGGCCAGCATGGCGCCGCCGAAAAGGCAGGCGAAGGCCTGCTTGATGCCGAACACCAGAAATTCGGTCAGGCCGCCAAGGAGGCCGCTTGCCGGAAGCCGGTCGAGCACGCCATGGGCCGCAGCGTCGATGCGCGCCTCAAGGCTCGTAAACCGCCTCTCCTCGGGCTTTCCAACCATCCGCATAGCTCCCGTTGCCGTCGCTCGTGCGATGGCCTGACAATGCGGTTGAATTGTGGATGGGTGGAAACCGGGCCGTGTGGGAGCGGCCGCGCGTCCGTCACCGCCTGCAGCCGGCAGGATGGCGACGGGCCCGCAATCAGTGCTCGTGGCGGTCGATCAGCGCGGGAAGGCGTAGCGGTCGACGATCGCCCAGATTTCCCGGTTGACCTCCTGCAGCTGCTCGATCACCTCGTTGATCCGCGCGATCTCTGCCTCGTTGATCTGCTCGATCTTGCCGTACTTGATCGTGTCCTTGCTGTCGAAGATCGCCATCAGCTGCGTGCTTGCCTGATCGCCGGTTTCGTCGAAGGAATAGATGCAGTGGCTGTACTTGTTGCGGAGCTTCGCCTGCCGGCCAAGCTGTTGGGTAATCGCCAGAATTTCCTGCCGCTGGGCGGCAGGCGTCTTTCCCATCTTGGTCAGCCGCTCGACGAGTTCGATACGGGCCCGCGTCGTGTTCAGCGTCAGGAAGATGACGATCGCGGTTTCCTTGTCGACCCGGGCGAGGCCGGCGATGAGGTAGATGAGCAAACTCTCCGTATTGGTCCACGTATAGTTGAGTTGTCCGATCAGAAGTAGGATCTCATGAAATCTTGCCATGGGCCCCTGCCAGCGCTTTTGTCCGTCAATGGACGAACGCTAGAATATCCCATTCTGGCGGCGAGTAAATTTGTTCCGGCAGGCGTCCTGCAGACCCTGAAACGCAACGCCCAGCCCTGTCGTCGGCTTGCCGCCGGCGGACGGTTGAGGGCCACATTTTACCTAACCCACGGGTGAAGACATTTCGCCGTCGCCGCTAGCCCGCGGTGGTTAGCCCGAACTGACAACTTACAATGTGTATCGGTTTTCGACAGACTCTCCAGCGCAACCGGCGAGCAGGACGCATCGGGCCTTATGGGGCTAGCACTGCATCGAATGGCAAAATGCCCTTTAGGGAACCTGATCCGGTCCTCTCGACCCAATAGGGGAGAGGCAGCCAGAAGAAAGCAATCGAAATATCGGCATGTGGGCGCTGCGGCGTCCAGGAGGAACCATTTTCATTAAGTTCAACATGTAGCCCGCGCATGGCCCAAATCCGCGTATGAGAAGAATGCGGCTCGGCTGTCGCGGCCTCAACTTGAGGTGATCGTTATGAGCAAGGACAAAAATATCCTGTGGCCATGGGATGACAGCCAGTCTCAAGATCAAGACCAGGATCAAGGGCAAGGCCAGGGTCAAGGACAATTGCAGGCGGAGCTGCAGGGCCAGCTTCAGGGACAGGGACAAGGCCAGGGCCAGGGGCAAGACCAGGGACAGGGCCAGGATCAAGGGCAGGGCCAGGACCAGGGACAATCGCAATACAGCGAGTCCTACAATGGCAACCTGAACGGCAACGGAAACCTGAATGGCAACGGCAACGCCAATGCCAACGGTAACGGCAACCTGAACGGTAACGGCAATGCCAACCTGAACGGCAACGGCAACGCCAACCTCAACGGTAACGGCAACGCCAATCTCAATGCCAACCTCAACGAAAACAGCACCCATGTCGACGTCGACAGCAAGACGACGGTCGATGTGGACGTCGATCTTGACTTGAGCGGCTACAAGCCGTCGGACGACGACTTCGCCGATATCGACAACTCCTCGATCCACGGCATGGCGAACACGAGCTTCAAGGACATCCTGAACGGCTCGATGAACGGCAACAGCAACGTTGCCAACGTGTTCAGCCAGAACGCCATCATGTCGGATGACGACAGCGCCTCGGACATCAACAACAGCGGTACGCTCAACCAGAACGGCAACGCCAATGCCGGCGACGCCCGCTCGGGCGATGGCATCAAGGCCGGCGCCGATGGCGGCGAGGGCGGCAGCAAGGCCTATGCCAACGGCGGTGACGGCGGCGATGGCGGCCACTCGATCGGCGGCTTCGCGGGTGCTGGCGACGGTGACGGCGGCGATTCCACCAACAATGCCGATGCGACCGGCGGTGCCGGGCTTGGCGGTATTGCTGCCAGCGTTGGCGTCGGTGCCGACGGCAGCAGCGGTGACGCAAATGGCGGTTCGGCCACGGCAGGTGCCGGCGGTGCCGGCGGTGCCGGGCTCGGTGTTGGCCTCGGCCTCGGTGTCGGCCTTGGTGTCGGCGCGGGTGTCGGTGGCGACGGCGGCAGCAACGGTGCCGGCAATGGCGGTGAAACGGGCGCGGTCACGAGCGGCCCGGCAGGCGCCTCGGACGGCGGTGACGGCGGTGACGCCGGTGGCTTCGTCCTGCCGATCCTGAACCTTGGTGGCGACGGTGGCGACAGCCTCGGCGGCAACAGCGTGGCGGTTGGCGATACCAGCGGTGCCAATGGCGGCGATGCCGGTGACGCCGGTGATGGTGGCGACGGCTTTGGTGCCGGTCTTGGTGCAGGTGCCGGCTTCGGCGCCGGTGCGGGCGTCGGTGGCGCCGGCGGCGGCGGTGGCGATGCCTATGCCGGCGGTGGGGCCAGCGGTGACGGCTATGGTGGCGACGGCACCGGCGGTGCTGCAACCGGTGGTGCGGGCCTTGGCGGCCTTGCTCTCACGGGTTCGTGGGCAGGCGGCGGCGACGGTGGCGATGCCTATGGTGGCCATTCATTCGGTGGTGCCGCGGGCGACGGCGGTGCTGGCGGCTTCGCAACGAACGGCGATGGCGGTGCTGGTGGCAGCGCCGGCATGTGGGGCTCGTACAATGGTGACGACAGCTTCGTCGAAGGGCTCTCCTCGGCGTCGGCCGATGCCGTCATCGACACGAACGCCTTCAACCAACAGATCGTGCTTGGTGCGAACCTGCAGGGCAACACGATCGACATGACGGTTGTTGGTGGGGACTTCACGACCACTGCGGTCGGCGACGACGACAACACCTGATCACGAGGTGATGCCGAACCGCATGCCGCGGACATCGGCATTGAATTGGACTGCGCGGGGAGCCTCTCGCGCAGTCCGGCATGACCCGCCATGCCAGAGGGGACTGCCGGTTACAAGAAGGAGGCCCTGACCTTGTATTCCGCAAAGATCACCGAGGCCATTGCCCATTTCATCGGTCTTTTCGAGCTCTCGGCCGAAGAGGCCCGTCTGCGTGAAATCCACGAGAAATTCGATCCGGATCGCGAGGTCCACAAGGACCCGAAGGAACTCTCGTCCGCGCCGGTCAAGGTGCACGCACCCTACGATCTCGACGATTTCAACCCCGACGTCCCGTACAAACCGGTCGGACCGGACATCTTCATGCCGATACCGGACGGCTATGCCGGAGTGTCTTTGCCGGAATATCCTATTTTTGGCGGTTCCTTTGGCCGCGCCAGCACGGAAGCCTTCCTGCAGGGCGGATCGCCGAGATCGGCGGCGCAGGTGGTCGAGCCGCACATCAATCCGCCGGGTTCGGTCGTGGTCTACAGCAACCAGATCGCCGAACTCTCGGACAACGACTTCGTCAGCGTCGGCGGGCATGGATTGACGTCCAGCCTGCAGATCGACAACAGCGCAACGATGGCCGAACTCATCGATGCGGCCCAGCAGATTTCGCTGTTCGGCGACACCGATGTCGCTGGCTCCAGCGATGCGATCGCCAGCTTGGTAACGAACGCGGCTGAAAGGCTCGATGCCTATGCGGCCAGCGGCGAGGCAGAGGCCGAGGGGATGACCGTCAGCCATTTCGTCGCCAAGGCAAGCGCGCTCGAAGGCATCTATGTGAATGGCGTGATCGTCGAGGAAGCGCCGGTTCTCAAGGATCATCTGCCGGGCGCGGACGAGGCCACCGAGACACCGGACGAGCCTGCACTTACCAACGGGCCGGTCGAGGTCAGCGGCGGCGTCGCGTACGGGGAAGGCACCGTTTCGATCAACAGTTCGGTCGAACTGGAGACCGGCAGCAACACGCTGGTCAACTCCGTCGTGATCACCAGCAACTGGCTTCAGGCGGACGTGCTGGCTGTGGCCGGCGACCATGTCGCGCTCAACGCGATCGTGCAGGTCAACGCCTATTACGACAGCGACCTCGTCAGTTCGGCGCTCAGCGGCGGCAGTCCCGAGCAGGCCGCCACCCAGGCGTTCAACATCGCGATGTTCAAGCATGTCGAGCCGGCGCAGGAACCAGCCCATGCGGAAACCGGGGACTTCCCCAAGGCCTGGGCCATCACCGAGGTCAAGGGCGACCTGATGATGGTGAACTGGTTGCAGCAGTTTACCTTCATGTCGGACCAGGACACGGCGATCCTTTCGGCTTCGGGCTCAAAGCTCTCGATCGTCGCCGGCGACAACACCGCCGCCAACGAGGTGTCGCTGCTTGAACTGGGATACCGCTTCGACCTGATCTTTGTCGGCGGAAGCGTCTTCGACGCCAACATCATCCAGCAGACGAACATTCTGCTCGACAATGATCTGATTGGTGCCGTCGGCGGATTCCACACCAGCGGGGCCGGGTCGGTCTCGACTGGCGGAAACCTGCTTTGGAACTATGCCGGCATCGTCGAGGCCGGTCGTGCAGGCCCGGTCAATCCGATGTCGGACGGTTACCTGTCGGCGCTGCAGGACCTGTCGGAAGGCAAGAAGCCGTCGGGCGACGATTTTCTGCACGATCCCGCCTTTGCCGGGCTCCATGGCCTGCGGGTGCTCTACATTTCCGGCGATCTCATTAGCCTCAACTATATCCAGCAGACCAACATCCTCGGTGACAGCGATCAGGTGACCCTGGCGATGAACGCGCTCGAAGCGCGCCCGGATGCGGACTGGACCATTTCCACCGGCTCGAACGCCCTGTTGAACTATGCCGGGATCGTCGATGTCGATACCGGCAAGACCATCTATGCCGGCGGCGGCGCCTATTCGGACGAGGTGCTCATCCAGGCGGAGCTGGTCAGGAACGATCCCTATCTCGGAAGCCAGAACCCGGATGCGCTCGTCAGCGAGGCGGTCATCTTTCTCGGCGACGACATGCTCACGCCGGATTCCGGCCACCAGCCGCAGGACCAGATCTCGCCGAACCAGCACAGCATCGACACGGCCAGCGCAGACCCCATGCACAGCATGGTCGCCTGATGGGAGTGCGGGAGGATAATCATGACCGACCGCACCAATCCGTCTCGGCCGGCGCCCGCCGAAACCGGCGGCGATGCCGCTTCGCGCGTGGAGGAAAAGGAAACACGGTCGGAAACGTCCCGCGCCGATGCCGCGCGGCGGCAGTTTCTTCGCAAGCTCAATCATCAAGAACACGTTCTCAATCGTGCCGTTAGGGAGATCGACGGAGTGGCGGACCAGATAAGAAGAGTGGCGGCAACCGACGCCGGCGACAACGGCAATTGGAGCATTTCACCCGCGGGCTCGGGTGTCGCTGCAAGGCCGATACAGGCGGCGACCACCGTACCCGGCGTCGCGCCGGTGCGTGCTGCAGCGGCCGCGCCGATGGGGATCGCCGAGGCGGTGACGCCGCAGGCGCCCCAGACGGTAACGCCACCGGCAGGCGCCGCGGAGACAGGCAACGTCATGCAGCGGCCCTGGCCGCCGAAGACCGAGCCGGTGGCGCGCGTCGAGATCCAGCCCGCTCCGCGCGACGAAGGGCCGGGCGAGCGCCGACCGATGCAGGAGGAACGGAGGCCGGAACCGCGCATCGAAAAGCCGGCGGAGAAACCGGTCGTCTGGCCGACGGCGGAGATGAAGGAGAGATATTCGCCGTCGGGCATGGTGGTGATCGAAGCCGATCGCGGACCGATCAAGGTCGAGGCCCGTTCGCCCGACAAGGGTGGCGGATCGTCCGACGGCAAGGGCGGCGGCGGTGGCGGCGGAGGGGGCGCCTTTCACAAACGCCTCGGACCGGTCGATTTCTCCGCCAGCCTCAGGGCCGGCATCAAGGCCATCCGGCAGAACCTGATGATCGTCATGGTGTTCACGATCGCCACAAACGTGCTCGTGCTTGCGATACCGGTCTATCTGTTCCAGATATCCGACCGGGTGCTGACCAGCCGCTCGATCGACACCTTGATGATGCTGACGGCGCTGATCGTCGGCGCCGTGGTGCTGCAGACGGTCTTCGACGGCATTCGCCGCATGATCCTCATGCGAACGGCGGTAGAGGTCGCCGCCCAGCTCGGTGCGCCGATCCTGAGTGCGGCGGCAAGAGCCGCACTCCACAGCAACGGGCGCGAATACCAGACGCTCGGCGATCTGCAGCAATTGCGCTCGTTCCTGGTGTCGGGAACCTTGCTTTCCTTCCTCGATGCACCGATCGCGCCGTTCTTCCTGGTGGCGGTCTTCCTCATCCATCCGCATCTTGGCGCCATCGTCGTCACCTCGGCCGTCCTGCTTTTGATCGTTACGCTGCTCAACCAGCGCGCGACGGCCGCCGGCTTCGGCGAGGCCACCAACTACCAGACCAAGGCAAACCTGCATCTCGATTCCATGTCGCGCAATTCGCAGATCATCAATGCGCTGGCGATGATCCCTGAGGCCGTGCACATCTGGGGCAAGGACATGGCCGGCTCGCTCAAGGCCCAGGTTCTGGCGCAGGATCGCAATATCGCCTTTGCCTCTCTTTCCAAGGCGGTGCGGTTGCTGACGCAGGTAACGATGCTTGGCTGGGGCGCCAATCTTGCGCTTCACGGCCACCTGACGGGCGGCATGGTGATTTCGGCATCGATCATCGCCGGCCGTGCGCTCGGCCCGATCGAGGCGGCGATCGAAGGCTGGCACCAGGTGATCCAGGCGCGCGCCGCCTATGGGCGCATCACCTCGCTGTTGCAGACATCGCCGCTGAACTTCGAGCGGCTGAAGCTGCCGCGACCCGAAGGACGCCTCGATGTCGAGCGCCTGCTTTTCGTCCCGCAGGGCACAAAGCGCGTGGTGCTCAACGGCATCACCTTTGCGCTGGAGCCGGGCGACTCGCTCGCGGTCATCGGCAGTTCCGGCGCCGGCAAGACGACGCTCGGCAAGATGCTCGTCGGCTCCATCCTGCCGACGTCGGGCAACGTGCGGCTCGATCTCATGGATCTCAGAAACTGGGACCAGCGGCAGTTCGGCGAAAGCATCGGCTACCTGCCGCAGGACGTGCAGCTGTTCCCCGGCACGATCAAGGCCAACATCGCCCGCATGCGCGAGGATGCCACGGACGCCGACATTTACGCCGCCGCCAAGCTTGCCGACGTGCACGACATGATCGCCACGTTGCCGCACGGGTATGAGACCGTGGTGGCGGCCGACGGCTCGCCGCTTTCGGGCGGCCAGAAGCAGCGCGTGGCGCTCGCCCGCGCCTTCTTCGGCAATCCGCGCATGGTCGTGCTCGACGAGCCCAATTCCAATCTCGACACTGCCGGCGAGGCGGCGCTGACGCGGGCGCTGAGCCATGCCAAGCGCGAGAAGATCACCGTCGTCACCATCACCCAGCGGCCCGCACTGCTCAACAGCGTCGACAAGGTCCTGTTGCTCGTCAACGGCACCGTGGCGCTCTTCGGCATGCGCCAGGACGTGCTCAAGGCACTTGCGTCGCGAGGCGTGAATACCGAAGGCAATCCGCTCGAACAAAACCAGCTTCCGTAGGCGATCATGAGCGATATGGCCAAAGTACAGGATCTGACCTGGTACGCGGAGGTTCCGCGTTCGATCTGGCGGCATACGATGATCGGCATGGTGCTGATCGTCGTCACCTTCGGCGGTTTCGGGCTGTGGGCCTTCACCGCGCCGCTGGCGGCGGCCGTCATCGCCCAGGGAAGCTTCGTTGCGACCGGACAGAACAAGGTGATCCAGCATTTCGAGGGCGGGATCATCAAGGAAATCCTGGTCAACGAGGGCGACCATGTCACCGCCGACCAGCCGTTGATCCGGCTGGACGAGACGGCGGCGCTTGCCAACGAACGGCAGTTCTTTTTGAGACGGGCAAGGCTCGAGGCAATCGTCGCCCGGCTCAATGCGCAGGCCAACGGCCTAAAGGAAGTGGCGCTGCCGACGGTCCTCACCGAGAACCTGAAGGACGATCCGGAGATCGTGCCGATCGTCCAGAGCCAGCAGCTCAACTTTAAAACCTGGAGAAGCAAGCTCGACAGCGACATCGGTCTTTTGAAGCGAAACATCGAGAGCCTCGAGTTCCGGTCCGAAGGTTTCGAGGAACAACTGAAGTCTGTCCGTGAGCAACGGACATTGCTCGAGGAGGAATATATCGGCAAGAAGACGCTGCTCGCCAAGGACCTGATCCGCAAGACGGAAATCAAGAGCATCCAGCGGGCGATCGCCGATGCCGAGGGGCAGATCGGCCGGCTGATGTCCGAAGTCTCCGAGACCGGTGCTCAGATCCTGAAACAGCAGCAGCAGGTCAACCAGACCGAGGAGAGCTACCGCGAGGCAGCACTCGACGAGTTGCAGAAGGCCGAAGCTGAGTTGGACACGGTGCGCGAGCAACTGCGTGGTGCCACCAATGTTCTGCGCCGCGCGACGATCAATGCGCCGGTGACCGGCACGGTCATCCGGATGCATTTCCATACCTCCGGCGGCGTCATCGAGAGCGGCAAGCCGATCATGGAAATCCTGCCGGCCGACGTGCCACTCATCATCGAGGCACAGGTGCTGCGCACCGACGTCGACAATATCCGGGTGGGCGAAAAGGCGACGGTGCGGCTGACCGCGCTCAACCAGCGCACGACGCCGGTTCTCAACGGGCAGGTCTTCTACGTCTCGGCGGACGCATTGCCGGTACAGACGCAGGAAGGCACGCGCGAGGTCTATCTGGCGCGCGTCAACCTGCCGGCAAGCGAGCTTGCGAGGGTTCACAATTTCGTCGTGACCCCCGGCATGCCGGCGGAAATCCTGATCCAGACGGCGGAGCGGACCTTCTTCGATTATCTCACCAAGCCGATCCGCGACAGCATGGCACGCGCCTTCATGGAAAACTGATCGTTTCGACCGGCGGCAGCACCTGCGGTGTCGCAGTGGGGGCGGCGTGAAACCCGTTTCCGCCCGCCTGCGCGTCGCCTGACGTGCTCGCGTATGATCTACGCCGCCGGCCGTTCGATCGCATTTTCTATGGCCCTGGACCGATGTGCCGGTGTTGCGCTGCGCGCATAGCGCATAGCTGGCCTGCACAAAATCCGCCTACGATTTGGGCAGAAACCCTGTATATTCACCTCATCGAAGCAATGCATCTCCTCCCGCAGAGCTTCGACGGGTGAACGATCTCCTCCTCCCATGGATCGTTCACGAGATCAGCGCCACTCCTCCTCCCAGGCTGCTGATCGATTTTTGAGAGCCTGCCGCTCCTCCCGCGGCGGGCTCTTTTATTTTTCGGCTGACGCTGCCGGCAATTGCGTCCCTCAAGCGACGTATCGGCGACGCTCCGCCCCCCATGATCAACAATGCCTGCCCGCCCACGGAACCAAAGCGCCCGGTTAGCGGTTACGCCTGTGGAGGTGCGTGATGTCCATCCGGTACGTGAAATCCGATCTGCAGTCGAAACCGCAGCGCTGGGCGTTTCACCATGGCGCGGGGCGCGTGCGGGTAGGAGACGCGACCCGCAACCAGCCCACGACGGAGGGCCGGCCGGCCCCGGTGGTCGATGCCGGCGATGGTGGCCTCGTCGCGCCGGATCTTTCGGGATCGCCTGCCTCTCATCGCAACCGGCAGCCGCCGACGCACGACTATAGCCGCCGGACGGTGGGTCGAGAGGCGCTGGCCTCCATTCGCGACCTGCGCGACGAAGACTGCAGCGGCGGGCCGATCTGGGCCGCCTTGCTCGGCGACAATACGAGCGAGGGCATGCAGCAGTTCATCGGGCTCGTGCTCGCCTTCATCTTCCTGTCGGCTGTCTTCTTCTGGTTCCTTGCCTAGAAGGCATAGGGCAGCTGGCCCGGGCATTTTCCAGGTTGACCGTCGATCGCCGAGGCCTAGATAACCGGCGACGTCCCGTCCTCCCTCCAATGCCAGCGAGAGCACCATGCACTACAGAACCCTCGGCCGCACGGGCCTGCGCATTTCCGAAATCGGTTACGGTGCCTGGGGCATCGGCAAGAGCCAGTGGCAGGGCGCAAGCGATGACGAGTCCGCGCGCGCCCTCAACCGCGCGGTCGACCTCGGCCTCAACTTCATCGACACCGCACTCGGCTACGGTCAGGGTCACAGCGAGAAGCTGATCGGCGCCTTGCTGCGCGAGCGGTCGGAGACGATCCACGTCGCCACCAAGATCCCGCCGAAGAACATGCAATGGCCAGCGCATGCCGGCACGCCTGCCGAGCAGACTTTCCCGGCCGATCACGTGATCGCCTGCACCGAGACGAGCCTGCGCAATCTCGGCGTCGAGACGATCGACGTGCAGCAGTTTCATGTCTGGTCGGACGAGTGGGTCGGCCGCGGCGACTGGCTGGAGGCGGTCGAGCGGCTGAAGCGCGACGGCAAGATCCGCTTCTTCGGCGTTTCGATCAACGACTACGAGCCGGACAATGCGCTCCGGCTGATCGAGACCGGCGTCGTCGACAGCGTGCAGGTGATCTACAACATCTTCGAGCAGGCGCCCGAGGAGAAGCTGCTGCCGGCGTGCCTGAAGCACAATGTCGGCGTCATCGTCCGCGTGGCGCTGGACGAAGGCGGTCTCACCGGCCAGATCCGCGCCGATACCGTCTTTCCCGAGGGCGACTTCCGCGAGACCTACTTTCGCGGCGAGCGCAAGCGCGAGGTCGAGGAGCGGACGCAGAAGATCGTCGAAGACCTGGAAATCAAGCCCGACGCGCTGGCCGAGACGGCGCTGCGCTTCGTTCTCAGCCACCCGGCGGTATCGACGGTCATTCCCGGCATGCGCTCGGTGCGCAACGTCGAGCGCAACTGCGCCATCGGCGACGGTGCCGGCCTGCTGGATACGCAGCGGGCAAAACTGACCGCCCACCGCTGGCGGCGCAACTTCTATCGGGATTGAAGATCGGCGACCACTCTTTTGAAGACGGGGCGTTGCCCAGGCGCGGGCGCCGGCTTCTGTTTACCGGCAGACGTTCGCTTCGGAGGAAAGGCAGATGTCTGAAACGGTCAACGTCCGCTACATGGTCAACGACGTCGAGGCGGCGATCGCCTGGTACACGACCCACCTCGGCTTTTCGCTTCTGTCGAGCTATGCACCGGCTTTCGCGGATGTACAGCGCGGCGCGCTGCGGCTGCTGCTGAGCGGGCCGACGAGTTCGGCCGGCAGGCCGATGCCGGACGGCGAGGAGCCGGGGCCGGGCGGCTGGAACCGCATCCAACTCCTCGTCGATAACCTCGACGCCGAAGTCGAGCGGCTGCGCCGCGCCGGCGTCATGTTCCGCAACGACATCGTCACCGGTCCCGGAGGAGCGCAGATCCTTTTGATCGACCCCTCCGGAAATGTCGTCGAACTGTTTCAGCCGGCGCGACGATAGCGACCGCGCGCCCGCTGGTCGTTGATGCGAGCTCCGGGTGGGAGCTCAGCCGGCGCTGGTGTCGACCACTTCGAAATCGTGGGTGATCGTCGCGGTCTTGGCGAGCATGGCCGAAGCCGAGCAGTATTTCTCGATCGACAGCGAAACGGCGCGCTCGACCTTGTTGACTGCGAGCCCGCGGCCCTTGACGATGAAGTGCATGTGGATGCGGGTAAAGACGCGCGGCTCCGTATCGGCGCGGTCGGCGTCGAGTTCGACGACGCAGTCTTCGACCGGCTCGCGGCCCTTCTCCAGGATGTGCACCACGTCATAGGCCGAGCAGCCGCCGGTGCCGATCAGCACCAATTCCATCGGGCTCGGTCCCGGGGTGCGACCTTCCTCTCCGAAGGCGGTTCCCAAAACGACTTTGTGGCCGCTACCAGACTCTCCGACGAAGGTCCGGTCTTCCACCCATTTGACGCGTGCTTTCATGTGTCTCGTCCTGTTGTAGCCATGGCGTGATCATGGTCCCAAACAGAGCCGATGATCCTCCGTTCACATAGCGTCTTGGAGGGTTTTCGCAAATGGCCCGCGTCCGCTAAAATGGCAACCCGCGCCATTGGTGCGGGAGCGGACCACGCGCAAACCAGGCAACAGGTGTTTTGATGAACGAGACGACGGGAAATGCGCCTGACCGTTCCGGCGCGGTGATCCATCCGCCGATCGCCTGGGTGATGTCGGTGGGCGGTGGCCTGGTGCTCGACCGGCTCCACCCGTTGCCGTTCGTGCCCGCGATCGTGCCGGACGCCCTCGCCGGCGGCATCATTTTTCTCGCCGGTCTTGCGCTTTTGATCTGGGCGGCGGTGAGTTTCAGGCGCGCGGGAACCGAAATCCAGATCCATCGCCCGACATCGACGATCGTCGAAGCCGGTCCCTACCGCTTCACCCGCAACCCGATCTATACCGGCATGTTCCTCGGCCTGATCGGCTTTTCCATTCTCTTCGACAGTCTGTGGCTGCTGATCCTGCTGGTCCCCTTTTACCTCGTCATCCGCTATGGCGTCGTGGCGCCCGAGGAGGCCTATCTCGAGCGCAAGTTCGGCGACGTCTATCGGGCCTACAAGGCGCGTGTCAGGCGCTGGCTCTAATTGCCCCAGTCGGCGCACGCCCGTAACGACGATCATGCGATGTAGCCGGAAACACCATCCCACAGCAGTTTCAACGCGGTTACCACCAGCAGCCCGTAGCAGGCGCGATAGACCTGGCGTTGGTCCAACACCCCATGGAGCCGCCAGCCCGACCACACGCCGACCGGAATGGTGAGAAGGCAAAGCGCCATCAGGGTCCAGGTTCCGCCCGAAGGCTGCGACAGCAGCAGCCAGGGCACAAGCTTGGTGGCGTTGCCGACGGTGAAGAACAGGCTCGTGGTTCCCGCATAGATTTCCTTGCTGAGACCGAGCGGCAGCAGGTACATCGCGAGCGGCGGGCCGCCCGAATGGGCAACCATGGTGGTGATGCCCGAGGTGAAGCCGGCGGCAACGGCCTTTGGTCTCGAACGCGGATGCGGGGTCACCTCGGCGCCCCGGATGAACCAGAGCCCGACAAAGGCGAGCGTGATGCCCGCCATCAGAATTGCGATGGCCCGATGGTCGAGCGCACGGAACACGAAGTAACCAATGCCGATCCCGATCACCAGCCCGGGCACAAGCAGCACGAGGTCCGGCTTCGACCAGGTCGAAGGCTTCCAGTAGCGCAGCGCATAGAGGTCCATCGCGATGAACAGCGGTGCAAGCAGACCGCCGGCCGTAACCGGATCCATCACGGTCGACAGCAGCGGAATGCCGATGATGGCGAAGCCGCCGCCGAATGCGCCACGCATGAAGCTGATCAGAAACACACCGGCAAAAGCGACGAGGACGGTCGCAGGGGTCAGTTCCATGGCGTGGCTCCGCGTTGACGCGCCGCGACGCCGAAGCGCCTGCGTTCTCAATGAAAGTGGGTTGATGAAAGGAGAATGATCGCAGATACTGCTCGGTGCAATCTAAACATTGTACTCGGAGCAATAAATGTCTAACTCCGAATATATCAGGCTGGCCGACGCGATCGCTGCTGAGATCGCAAACGGTACGCTGAAGCCCGGCGACCGCCTGCCGCCACAGCGCCGGTTTGCCCATGAGCACAAGATTGCCGCCTCGACGGCGAGCCGTGTCTTTTCGGAACTGCTGCGGCGTGGACTTGTCGTTGGCGAAGTCGGTCGCGGCACCTTCGTTTCGGGCGAGACCAAGCGTGGCGCGGAAGCGCTTGGCGAACCGCGTGGCATCCGGACCGATCTGGAATTCAACTATCCGATCCTGCCCGAACAGACCGCGTTGATCGCCAGGAGCCTCGCGGGCCTCGAAAGGCCCGCCGCTCTGGATGTCGCCTTGAGGCAGGTCACCAGCACCGGAACGGCCGTTGCCCGCAGTGTGGCCGCTGACTTTCTGTCGCGGGACGGATGGTGCGCAACGCCCGAGCAGCTCGTCTTTACCGGCAACGGTCGACAGGCGATCGGCGCGGCACTTGCCGCGCTCGTTCCGACCGGCGGCCGATGCGGCGTCGAGGCGCTGACCTATCCCTTCATCAAGGGCATCGCCGTCCGGTTGGGCATCACGCTGGTGCCGCTTGCGATGGACGGCGACGGCGTGCGGCCGGATGCGGTGCTAAGGGCGCATCAGGAGGCCCGGCTGTCGGCGATCTACATTCAGCCGGCGGTCCAGAACCCGCTTGGCACGACGATGTCTGCGGCGCGGCGGAGCGATCTGATCCGGGTCGTCGAGGCGCTCGACCTCCCGGTCATCGAGGATCGCGTCTACAGCTTTCTCGAGGACGACCTGCCGCTTGCGACACTCGCGCCCGAAACCTGCATCGTCATCGACAGCCTGTCCAAGCGGGTCGCGCCGGGCCTGTCGCTCGGTTTTATCGTCCCGCCCCTGCGCTTGCGGGAAAGCATGATGGCGTCGGTGCGTTCCGGCGGCTGGTCGGCCTCCGGTCTTACCTTTGCCGCGGCCCAGCGGATCATGGCGGATGGCACCGTTGCCGAACTGGTCAGGCGGAAGCGCATCGACGCGCGCGCCCGGCAGAGGCTTGCGGCCGACCGTCTATCCGGCTTCGATATCCAGTCGAACGAGAACGGCTTCCATCTCTGGCTGACGCTGCCACCCCACTGGCGCTCGCAGAGTTTCGTCGTTGCCGCGGCCAGGCGCGATATCGCCTTGACGCCCTCCACCACCTTCGCGGTGATGCCCGGCCATGCGCCCAATGCGGTCAGACTGGCGCTGGCGACCCCGACGATGGACCAGCTCGACAGCGGCTTGCGCACGCTCGCGGGAATGCTGAATGCGCGGGAGGAGGATCTCTATTCCACGGAATGAGTGGTCCGCGGCGATGAAACCGGTTCGGAATGGTCGCGGCACTTGCGATTTCGGGTGGATGAGCTGGCAGACCAACGATTGATCGTGGCCATGGCAGCTGCCGCTCTGCTTGGGAGGCGTTGCCGGGATGGACTTGAGCGAGCGTCCATCCCGCTGGAACACGAAAGCTGACCTTTCGTGTGGGAAGGTCGGGCCTTATCTCGGCGCGACGATCCCGTGATAATAGTCGCCGTCGCCAGCCTCATAGTCAGCGGTGTAGCCGCCACCGCCACCGCCGGTCTGGGAGCATCCGGCGAGGGCTAGAACCATTGCCAACAGGATTGTTGCGCGCATTTATTCTACCTTTCAGTTGAACTGATCACGACAGGTCTGCCATGTTGGCATACCTAACACGCCCTATGGGGTCTGATCGAGTGCGTGTGGCGAACGGTGCCTATGGCAATGCGACGCGCCTCAAACGTGTCGCGATCGCCTGTCGAAGGCGATCGCGACCGCCCGGCTACGGGCCCTTATTGATGCGGTCGTATCTCCTGTGCCCACCTCTTTCAGGTAGGTTGCTGAGAAGGGCCATAGACTATATGGCCCTTGACCTCACTTCCGGAACAAGGAGGACACATGACTTCGATCGAACCCGTCTATGGAACCGCGACGCTGCTGCTGATTGCGGCGGCAGCCGTCGGCCTGCTTCTTTTTCTTATCCTCCGGTTGCGTCTGCACGCCTTCGTCGCCCTGGTTTTGGTCAGCCTGTTGACCGCGCTGGTGACCGGCATTTCGTTCAAGGACGTGGTTCCGACGCTGTTGCAGGGGTTCGGCTCGACGCTCGCCTCGGTGGCGCTTCTCGTCGGTTTCGGCGCGATGATCGGGCGGATGCTGGAGGTTTCCGGTGGCGCACAGGTGCTCGCGGACCGGCTGATCGGCCAGTTCGGGCCTGAGCGCGCGCCTTTGGCGCTCGGCATCGCCTCGCTGCTCTTCGGCTTTCCGATCTTCTTCGACGCCGGCCTCGTGGTCATGCTGCCGATCATTTTCAGCGTCGCGAGCCGCTTCGGCGGTTCGGTGCTGCTCTATGCGCTGCCGTCGGCGGGCGCTTTCGCGGTGATGCACGCATTTCTCCCGCCCCATCCGGGCCCGGTCGCCGCCAGCGAATTGCTGGGGGCGGATATCGGCCTGCTGGTGATCGTCGGTCTCGTCGTCGCATTGCCCACGTGGTATCTCGGCAGCTACCTCTTCGGCCTCTGGGCGGGCAAGCGCTTCGAACTGCCGGTACCAACCCTTCTCGGATCGCCGAGCGAGGCGGCGCGCGACAAGGTACCCCCGTCTTTCGGCACCGTCATGCTGGTGCTGCTGCTGCCGCTCGTGCTGATCTTCCTCAATACCGGCCTTTCGACACTGGCCGCCGCGAAGATGATCGACGGTGGCGCATTGTGGGTCAGCATCCTGCGCATGGCCGGGCAGACGCCCGTCGCCCTGCTGATCACGGTGCTTGTCGGCATGTGGGTCCTCAGCGGCGAGCGCACGCTCAAGGACATGGAAAAGCTGATGGACGGGGCGCTGGGCCCGATCTGCGGCATCATTCTCGTCACCGGAGCCGGCGGCATGTTCGGCGGCGTGCTGCGCGCAAGCGGCATCGGTCAGGCGCTTGCCGGCAGCCTCGAGGCGATCGGCATGCCCTTGATCGTCGCCGCGTTCCTCATCTCCACGGCCCTGCGCGTGGCGCAGGGTTCGGCGACCGTGGCATTGACGACGACGGCCGGCCTGCTCGCCCCGACGGTCGCCGCGACGACGGGGCTCAGCCCCTTCGACCTGTGCTTCCTCGTGATCGCCATTGCCTGCGGCGCGACGGTGCTGAGCCACGTGAACGATTCCGGCTTCTGGCTCGTCGGCCGCTTCCTGCAGATGGATGAACGGACGACGCTCAAGACCTGGACGGTGATGGAAACCCTGCTCGGGGTGATCGGCTTCGGCTTCGCGCTTGTGGGATGGTGGCTGCTATGAGCGAAGATCTGCAGCATATCGTGGTGATGGGCGTGTCCGGCAGCGGCAAGACCACTGTCGGCGAGGCTCTGGCCGCAAGGCTCGGCTGGCGCTTCGTCGAGGGCGACAGCTTTCATCCGCCGGAGAACGTTGCCAAGATGTCCGCGGGCATTCCGCTTGATGACAATGATCGCGAACCCTGGCTGCGGGCGCTGGCGGCAGAGATCGCCAAGGATGAGGCGGCCGGCCGCCCCTCGGTGGTCGGGTGCTCGGCGCTGAAGCGGTCCTATCGCGACATCCTGCGCACGGGCGCACCGCGCGTCCGCTTCGTGCATGTGCACGGCGACCGCGCCGTGCTGGCCGATCGGCTCTCCCATCGGGCGGGACATTTCTTCCCGGCTTCCCTGCTTGACACCCAGCTAGCAACCCTCGAGCTGCTCGGTGCGGACGAGGATGGCGTCGTCGTCGACGTGGCGCTCCCAACAGCTGAGCAGGTCGATCTCGCCATGCAGGGGTTGGGCAACTAGCCCAGCCCCGCTTGCGCTTTTCGCGTCGGTAGGCGGTCGTTGCGCGCGGTTGCGTAGCCGGCATCGGCGAGCGGCTTTTGCAGCTGCGCGGCCGGAACGAGCCGCGCAATCGCGTATCGAAGCCGAAGCGATCCCTGAACGTCCGCGCATCCGGGAGCCTAAGCTCGAACCCGCGCGTGCTGGCGGAGGGGAGTGGGGGTCGAACCCACCCGGGACAGGCTCGCTGCCCCAACCGGATTTGAAGTCCGGCCGTCCCACCGGAGACGATTCCCTTCCAGGCATTGATTTCATTATCATTTCTGAAGAAGTGACAATGTTCGGATCAGAGGTTTTCTACCGAATTGCTACCCTTCGCTTTCGCTAGTATCATCTACCGCTCGGCGGATCAGCTCGTCAATCTGCGCGGCGGCATTTGCCTGCATTCTCGAACGAGTGCGCGGTCGCCTACCGCGTCAGGAAATACCGCGAGGCGTACCCGGAAAGGGAGTGCGATTGCTGCGGCACGATCTTCCGCCCCAGCAAGCCTTGGGTTCGCCGATGCTCGCGCCGCTGCACTGAGATGGTGAACAACCGGCTCAAGTCCGAGCGCACCGAGATATTAGACGGGTGGTTCAAGAAAGCCGCCGCCGATGGTCCGGCTGGCCGAGGTGTCGCGCAGGATGAAGCGGTCCCCAATGGTTCGGGAAGCCGATTGAGGCGATGCAGTCGTTCCTCCATTCCCTATCGGGCACGACCAAGGCTGACTAGTTCGCGAGAGAGGATGCGGCATGGCGCGAGGTGGCAAATCTTCTGACTTAGCCAGCAGCTCCGGGCGGGAGATGTTTCCTCGTCGCACTTCAGGCTGCCGCGCAGATGCCGAGACCGAAATACGTCGGTGGCCTCGGATCGGGTAGGCCTGGTCGGGCCTGGCGGTCTCGCGCCGGTACTCGCACGCACAGCTGCTGATGAGCAAAGATGAAACCTACTCCAACGGCGATAGCGGCAATCAGGCGGCGTGTCTGGGCTGCCCAACTGACAGCGAACCAAAAACCGGCCAGGTAGGCCATCGCCGATGTGAAGCCGCCGATAAAAAAGTCCTCGCGAATTGGGATTTGTAGAACAGTTCCATACGCTCAATCTGTCCTGAACCTTGACGTCATTCCCACCCAGCGAGGTTGAGCGCTCGGGTGCGGATTATCGGATCAATCTCAGGTCGTGACGACGCGATTCTTCGGAGCTGCCTTCCGGGTCATCGCTTTCTGCCGAGTATAGCGACGGGCGGGCCGAGCCGGCCAATCAGATTCCGACCAAGCCGGATGGCATCCATACGCACGCTGTAACGGCGGTTACTACCGGGGGGCAGTGCGCACGATAACGGCCAGGCATCCCTGGCAGTCAGTTTCTACCTAAGGCTTTAGGAAATGTATGTGCGAAATTGAGCGCCCGTGTCGAATCGAGCAGATTGGTCTGCCTTTGAAATCGCCGAGCGCGATCACCGCTCAGCAGGTTCGCGATGCCTCGAAGTGCAAAGTGAACGAGGGCATATTCAAGTCACAAAGCCGCCGATGACCGTCAGCGCTGCTATGGGCCAAGCCGGCTGCGCTGCGAGCCATTCAAGGATTCTGCCAACGGGAGCTTTGCTCGGCAGGAAGTTCACGCTTCTGATCAAGTTTGTGCAGGAAGTCCTCAGTCAGTTAGACAGAATAGCCCTGCAATCAGCACGACAACACCCAAGGCATCCATTTGATTTCTCCCTTTTAGATGCTTCGCATGACCACTTCGGCTGCGACGGAGGCGAGCATGGCGGCTAGCGCCACGGCTGTTCAAATCGTGCGATCTTCTCGTGACCCTGTTCGGCATGCGCATCGGAGGCGTCACGGGGATCTGACGGTGGTCAAGAAGATCCTTCAGCGGGTCGAGGGCGGGCAGTTTCGCAATCAGCCGATCGACCGGAGATCTGCGGCTTCAGAGGATCTCGATTATCGCACTTTTCTCGATCCGCCCAAGATCCTCAATCGCTGCATCCTGCTCGTCATTGCCGCCGATCACATGTTTGTCGTGCCCCACGGCGCTGATGACGTACGACGTGAGTTTCGTCGAAGGCATCAGGCCGATTGTGTTGGTGACTATTGGGAAGAGCGGGTGACCTTGGGGGTTACCCAAACACTCCGTCGTTGAGATAGCTGCGCCCCTCGTGGATACCATAGTTCAAGAAATGTTCGAGGGGGTTCACGCCGGCGGCAGCTACGTCTGGGTTAAGTTCGAGATATCCAGTGGTGTCGAAAATCTTCGACGGATCACGCCCTTCATGCCAGCCGTAGTTCTTATAGTGTTCGAGAGGGTTCATGCCAGCTGCAGCAACATCGCGATAGGTCGCCAGGTAGTCTGACGTATCAAAGAAGGCATTTGGATCACGTCCCTCACGCCATCCGAACTGCGCGAAATGATCCTCTGGATCGTAGTTGCTGTTTGCTACATCCTTGTAGTTCTTGAAATAGAACATGTCATCGACGAGCGCAGTACCGGCATCAATCTTCCGACTTTCGTAAACCCCATACGTGAGATAGTGCGCGAGCGGGTTCACCCCGGCAGCCGCAACGTCCGGGTTGAACCGCAGGTAGTCCGTGGTGTCGAAGAGGCTCGACGGGTCTCGCCCTTCCTTCCAGCCATACAGTGCATAGTGCTCGAGCGGATTCATGCCGGCCGCGGCAACGTCCCTGTATGTATCTAGGTAGGCCGACGTGTCGAAGAAGCCGTTGGGATCGCGGCCTTCCTTCCACCCGTACATGGCGAAATGTTGCTCGGCCTCCATCCCCGCGTAGTAGACATCGTTGTTTTCAGCGAAGTAGAATACGTCGTCGACGAGCATATTGTCGTCGGACTGGGCGATCGGTCGACCCCAGAACTGTATTTGCTCGATTGAGATCAGGCGGTCCGATGAACCGCCATGTTCAATCACCATGGCGCCATCGTGATAACCGACTCTCACCCCCGTGAAACTGAAGTTGAAATAGGCCGTGTCCCATCCTGCCTGGCCATTCAATGTGTCCGAACCGTCTTCTCCGGCCAGAAAGTCATCGCCGAACCCGCCAACAAGAACGTTGTCCTTGACGTTGCCGAAAATGTAGTCGTTGCCGGATCCGCCGACAGCGTTTTCGATGAGCGACCGAGTATCGCCTTCGAAGAGCAGGGCATTCGCAATGTTGCCGACCGCTGTTTTCAACCCGTCAAAATGAAGCTTTGCCAGTTGCGATTCGGATGTCTTGTTCCACTCGCCAGGTCGCAAATCGACTTTCACCCCATTGGTGTAATTCGAGAAGTCATAGGTATCGGTACCGCCGCCATCCCAAATGGTCAGAAAAATGCGGTTGGCCTCGGGAGTGCCTTGGCCAACACCGTTGATGAACATCTCGCCGGTTGTCGGGCTCCAGGAATAGACCGTGTTGCCGCTCTGCGTGCCGTAGTTCGCACCATACATCCGCTGCAGCGCAGCGATGTCGTACATCATCAAAGACTGGGCATACCCAGCGTCCTCGTTTGTGTATCCATCAATTGGCGACGCGCCAGAATACGAACTGTAGCTCATCACCGTGTATTCCATGGAAGCGCGGTCTATCGGCATAACCGCGCCCTCGTGCGCGTGATCAAGGCCGAGGGAATGGCCAATCTCGTGCAGGAATGTCACGTACGCATAATTGCCCTTTTTGGGAAATGTGTAGTCGCCGGACCAGGTGCCGAACCACGCATCGCCGCCTTCGGGCAGGGCGTTTGGATAATATGCCCAAGCCGTGTCGGGAAGGCTGGATTGTGCAAGCCGAAGATCGGCGGTTTGGGTTGCGCTCTCAGTAATCTCGGTGAACGTTAGGTTTGCAATCGCTGATATTTGCTCGAAAGCAGCGCGCGCCGCGCTTTGTTGCCACCAATTAAGGGTGGCGAAACCATTCACCGGCTCGCCACTTCCATAATTCAACCCATAAAACGCAGCGCTTGTCGGAAAGCTGAACGTGAAATTCTGGATCGCCCATTTCCAATCACCCGTAATACCGCCCACATACGGGTCGAAGGAGAAGGCATTTGGGATCACTGCTGGCATGGTTTTCTCGTCGGTGCTGGCTCAAAAGAGCAGATTTGGATTTGCGTGTGCCTATGGACACGCACAACCTCGCATTTGCAAGTGAATTTTGCGTCAAGCACTACCGCTTCGATATTTCTATCCACCTATCCGCTCAACAAACTCGCAACGAGTAGGATGTGAGGCCGCAAGGAGACGGTCGAGCGCCGCGGCTCCTTCCCGTCCACATCGATATGTAGTTCAGTCATCGTCCTGAATCTCAGGGCGCCCGACAATTGGACTCTCATCCGGGGTCGGCAAAACACTGCATCCCACCGGACAATCGTCGCAATCCACTTTCTCTGCCTCACCGCCTCAGCTTTCCGATCTTGATTACGTTACCGCTCATGCTGCCGCATTTTCTGCAACGTATCCGCAGCGCCGGCGCCATGATTGCGGCTTCCCGAAACGCCTTGCCACGTTTTAAGCATTGCCAGATTGCCCCTCACGGTCCGCACATGAACCAAGGGGCCGGCGGCCGACTTCTTCGTCCCGCCTTGCTCCGCGCAGATCGATTGAGATGGCCGGCTTCACGCTTCGCTCAATATTCACGCATGGGAAGGTGCTGTTCGCAGGTGCTCGCCAGTCCGTGGTCCGAGAGGCCATGTCGCCCGTCAGCTTTTGCATTGGCGCGGACCAAACAAGCTCGTGCAGTTCTTCGCGAGTGATAATGCGTTTCCGCTGCTCCACTTAGGATAAAACTCCAACTATCCGTCAGCGGAAAGCTACAGGAGCAAAGATGGACAGATAAATGGCCTCCACCCCTTCGCCCGTCCGACGGAATCGGAGGGGCTCGCTCTGTGCATGACACGAACAACTCTGCTACCACTTTGTTGCCCACTTCGGTAGTGCCGCACAAAATGAGGCATTACAACCTAATATTCAGTCGACGGAAACGCACCACATTCACCTTGAAGATAACGCAAGACGATGGGGCGACTGTCTACAGAATTTGAAGTCCGGCCGTCCCACCGGAGACGATTCCCTTCCTCAGTGCGCAAACAGGTCGCGGCGATGGGGATTTATGCGACGCAAGTCTCCCCTGCGCAAGGTCAGGCCCAGCCGGTCGTAGAAATCGAGGATCTCGATGGCGACCTTGCGGCCGTTGTGCACCCGGTCGCGGAAGGCGGGGGCGGTGAACCAGCCGTCGTCCGCCTGCGCCGCCACCTCGAGTACGATGGCTGCCATCTCCTCCACGACGGCGCGGGCGAAGAAATGGTCATGCGCGATCTCGTGGGTCTGCCCGAGCCTTTGGGCGAGTTTCAGTACGCGCCTTATGTCGCGCTCATCCGCACTGAGAAGGGCTGTGAAGTCGCGAACGCGCGGCGGCCGGAAGCGGTTGTCGTCGACGAGATGCGGATGGATCCGCTGCCACAGGTCTTCGTCCGCCGGCGACAGCCGGACCGCGTGGCTTGGCAGCCGCAGGAAGGCGCCGTCGAGCACGATGCGACCGGCAGCCGCTTCGTCTTTGAGGAACGCGAGGAAGCTTGCCGTCGGCAGGCGTGGTTTGAGCAGGAGCCGCAGCCGCTCGCGGCCGATGCCGGCAAGCTCGGGGTTTTCAGCGTGGAAGGCTGCGAGTGTGTCGGTCAGGCTCGCCCGCAGGCCGTCAATCGCTGCGGACGATAGCGCATGGTCGCCGATGGTTTTTGCTCCGGCGGCAAGCAGAAGCCTGGGAAGCGCGTCGTCGCCCAGGCCACGGTCGCGTAGGAAGGCCGCAAGCGCGATCGGTGCGAGATCGGACAGGGCCGAAAGAGCCGCCGCCGGGTCCGCGTTGCCGGAGGCGGCAAGGAGGGCCTGGCGCTCCGGCGTGCCGCGCTTTCGCGCCGGCGGGCGCAGGTCGAGAAAGCGGCCGCCGCCGATCGTCCGGCTGGCCGAGGTGTCGCGCAGGATGAAGCGGTCGCCGATGGTCGCGGCGATCGGACGGTCGAGGACCAGTTGCACCAGGCCCTCCATCCCGGGATCGAGAGGATCGGCAAGCGGCACGATCCGCGCGCCGACTTCCGTCGCGTGGCTGTGCAGGCGTACGGGAAACCAGGTGCCGATCGGCTTGGCCTCCGAGGCAAGCACGCGGACCTCCGCGTCGATCCGGTCCGTCGGGGCGTGCAGCGCCGGAGCGAGGATGACGTCGCCACGCCGGATCGCGTCCTTCGTCACCCGTTCGCCGGCAAGGTTCAGCGCACAGCGTTGGCCGGCGAGCCCCTCCGATGCTTTCCGGTTCTGCGCATGGATGCCGCGGATGCGGGCCGTCAGGCCGGATGGGCTGACGATGACCGTATCGTCGAGCGTTGCACGCCCGCCGAGCACCATGCCGGTCACCACGGTACCGGCGCCTGAGAGCGTGAAACTGCGGTCGACGGCAAAGCGCAGCAGGCCGGCATCGCTCCGCGCGGCGGTCTCCGCTTCGGCGGCGGCGAGCCCTGCGCGCAGGGTTTCGATACCTTCGCCGGTGAGCGCGGAGACGGCAAGGATCGGCGCCTTCGCGAGACCGGTGCCGGCGAGCGTTGCCTGGATCTCCGCGGTCACTTCCGCGCGCCGCTCCGGCCCGGCGAGATCGGCCTTGGTGAGCGCGACGATGCCTCTGGTGATACCGAGCAGGTCGAGGATGGCGAGATGTTCACGGGTCTGCGGCATGACGCCGTCGTCGGCTGCGACCACCAGCAGCGCGAAGTCGATGCCGCCGGCGCCGGCAAGCATGGTGTGGATCAGCCGCTCGTGACCGGGAACATCGACGAAGCCGGTAACCGTGCCGCTGCCGAGGTCGGCATAGGCAAAGCCAAGATCTATGGTGATGCCGCGGGCTTTCTCCTCGGCAAGGCGGTCGGCGTCCGTGCCGGTCAGAGCCTTCACCAGCGCCGTCTTGCCGTGGTCGATATGCCCTGCCGTTCCGACGATCATAGCGCCGCCAGGGCCTCGATGAGCGCCGCATCCACCTCGAGGCAGCGCAGGTCGAGGATCAGCGCGCCGTCGCGGATATGGCCGATTACGGGCAGGGGGAGTGCGCGTAGTCGTGCGGATAGCCGTTCCGGCGCGTCGCCGCCGCTGCCTGTCAGCCGCAGTCCGGCGCTCGGGATCGTATCGACTGGCAGCGCGCCGGAGCCGACCTGGCTCTGGCAGGCGCAGGTTGCTGCCGAATAGCCGTGCGGCTTGAGCAGCGCATCGATTGCCGGAGCAAGACGGGCCGCCTGTGCGGCGATGTCGGTTTCCGGCCGGGAGAGGAAGCGCAGCGTCGGCAGCCGCGCCTTCAGCCGGTCGGGATCGCGATAGAGCTTCAACGTCGCTTCCAGCGCGGCGATGCGGATCTTGTCGAGACGAACAGCGCGTTTCAGCGGATTGCGATTGATCGCGGCAATCAGATCGCGCCGGCCGACAATGAGGCCCGCCTGCGGCCCGCCGAGCAGCTTGTCGCCCGAAAACGTGACGAGATCCGCGCCCTCGGCGACCGCTTCCGCCACCGTCGGCTCGCGTCGGAGGCCGAAGGTGGAGAGATCGACGAGCGAGCCCGAGCCGAGGTCGTTCAAGAGCGGCACACCAGCCTTGCGGGCAATCTCGGCCAGTCTTGGCGCCGGCACCTCGGCGGTAAAACCCTCGATCCGGTAGTTGGACGTGTGGACCTTGAGGATGACGCCGGTCTCGGGGCGGATAGCCCCCTCATAGTCGCGTGGATGGGTGCGGTTGGTGGTGCCGACCTCCACCAGTTTCGCGCCGGCGCGGGCCATGATGTCGGGCATGCGGAAGGCGCCGCCGATTTCGATCAGTTCGCCGCGCGAGACGATCGCCTCGCGGCCGTCGGCCAGCGTATTGAGCGCGATCAGCACGGCTGCGGCATTGTTGTTGACGATGGTGGCGTCTTCGGCGCCGGTGAGTTCGCAGAGCAGGCCGCGCAGATGGTCGTCGCGCTGGCCGCGCCCGCCGCCGTCAAGGTCGAACTCCAGCGCCAGCGGGTTGGCCATCGCGGCGCTCGCAGCGCGCACGGCTTCTTCGGCCAGGATGGCGCGGCCGAGATTGGTGTGCAGCACCGTGCCCGTGAGGTTGATGAGCGGGCGAAGGGCGGAGCGGGCGGCGATCGCCAACTCCTCGGCGACGCGGCGCGGCAGGTCGGCCGCAAGCGCTGCCCCATCCTCGCCCGCACGGATTTTCTCCCGCGCGATCTCGAGCCGGGCGCGGACGGCGGTGACGACGGCAAGGCGGCCATGTTCTTCCGCCAGCGCCAGTCCCTCTGGCGAGGTCAGCATCTGGTCGACCGAGGGAAGCACGCGAAAATCCGGCATCAATACCCTGCGAGATAGGGGTTGAAGCCGCGGCGGCGAAAGGCGGTCTCCTTCATCAGGATGTCGAGACCGAGGCTGCCGACATCGTCGGCGATCGGCTCCAGGCTTGGGTTTTTCACCTGGTAGAAGATCTTCACCCAGGAATGGCATTCCCGGCAGGTCTCGGCCTTCACCGTCGCCTCCGAGGTCTCAACCGAACGATAGCTGATGCCCTTGGTCGAGCCGCAACAGAGGCACTTCACCCGCACCTCATTCCATTGCGTGGCGCAGCAGGCGCAGGCGGCATAACGCACGTTCTCGACGCCCTGCGTGCCCACGACCGACGACGTTGCCGGCCGGCCGCCGCAGGCGGGACAGACGCCGAGGCCGACAGGGACGAGCGCTTCCGGATCGAGCGTAGCGGCGAGCCGCGCCATGTGCACCTGTACCGCGGTTGCGACGAAGAGGTGGGGAGCGGCACTGTCGTCCGGAACCTGATCCGACAGGATGTTGGTAAGCAACCAGCGCCGGTCACTGTCCTCGGCAGCGCGCACCGCATCGAGCGCCAGGCGCGCGGGGTCGGGCATGGAAATCTCGACAGCACCGTCGAGAAGCGCATCGAGCGTCGCCGAAAGGTCGGGGTCATCGATAAGCGCCAGTCGGTCGATCGGCGGCATTTCAGTGCGCGCAGCCTCGGCGACGCGCGCCGATGTCGGCGCGGTTACGGGCGGAAGGGTTACTGCCAAGCGAGCCTGGAGTTTGGAGAGCGCCGCAAGAAAGGTGAGGTAGGGCGCAAGCGCGTTGCTTTCGGCGAGAAACGCGAAGCGGCGTGCTCGCGTCTGGAACAGTTTGACCGGCTCGGGCAGGAAGGCCAGCGGCGGTGTCGGCACGCCGCCGATGAGGGAGGGATCGGGTTGTATGTCTTCAGCCATCGCATCTCCGGTGATCCGACGGAGACGCCGGATCATGCAGCATTCACGGTGCTACAGCGACCGTTGCGCGCCCGACAGGACGCGCGGCGCTGTAGGAGATGTTCACTTTGACGGGTCGGAGCCCTGACGTCCAGCCAGTTCGCGCAGCCATTTGCGATGATGGCGAAAGGCCCAGCCTCCGGTGACGGTGCCGCGGGTCATCGCCCGGATCGTGCCGCGCGTCCAGATCGCGGCATAGACATGGACGATGAAGATCAGGATCGTGAAAAGCGCCGCCAGCGCATGCACCGCGACGGCGATGCGGCGAACGGGAATGGAAACGAGATCGGGAAAGTACTGCTCCCAGATCATGATCCCGGTCGTCACAAGCACGACGATCAGGCCGGACATGCCCCAGAAAACCATCTTCTGGCCGGCGTTGTACTTGCCGAGTTCAGGCAGGCTTTCTTCGTTGCCCTGGAGAAGGTCGCCGAACTTGCGGCTCCATTCCACATCCTCGCGCCGCGGCAGATTGAGCTTCCACATCTGCGCAAACAGAAGGAGGAAGCTTGCGACGAGGACAAGTCCGACGATCGGATGCAGCCACCGCGTCGTCTGCCCGCCGCCGAAAAGGCCGGTCAGGAAAAACAGCGACGGATGAAAGAAGGAAAGGCCGGAGATCAGAAGCACGATCATGCAGGCGGCGGTGACCCAATGGTTGAGACGGGTATAGCCGCGATATCGATTGACGGTGACCGGGTGCTTCGTCTCGATCCTGTCGCCGGGGGCCGAATAGATGCGTTTGTCAGCCATCACGCCTCCCTGCCGCCTTGCGGGCGGTTGCGATCCTCGACGAGTTCCTCAGCCTCCCCTTCCTCATGGGCGGTCACCTCGTTCGGCCGGGCGAAGATGCCGTGCAGCACGGCACCGGCGGCTGCAAGCCCGGCAACGGCGAGGCCGACGGTCTTCGCCGGACCCTTCCAGCCGCGCACCACCGGCGAAATCTGCGGATCTTCCGGCAGCCCGGAATAGAGCGACGGCTGATCGGCATGGTGCAGCACATACATCACATGCGTGCCGCCGACGCCTTGCGGGTCGTAGAGGCCGGCATGGTCGTAGCCGCGTGACTTCAGGTCCTCGACGCGTTCGTTGGCGAGTTCGACCATGTCTTCCTTCGTGCCGAAGGTGATCGCCTTGGTCGGGCAGGCCTTGGCGCAGGCCGGTCCCTGGCCGACAGCGACACGGTCGGAGCAGAGGGTGCATTTCTTCGATACATGCGCGGTTTTGGAGATGCGCGGAATGTTGAAGGGACAGCCGGCGATGCAATAGCCGCAGCCGATGCAGTTGTCGGAGATGAAATCGACGATGCCGTTGGAATATTGCACGATGGCGCCCGGCGCCGGGCAGGCCTTGAGGCAGCCCGGATCGGCACAGTGCATGCAGCCGTCCTTGCGGATCAGCCATTCGAACTCGTTGGTAACGGGGTTCTCGTATTCGGTGAACCGCATCAGCGTGAACATATCCGCCGTCAGGTCGTGCGGGTTCTCGTAGACGCCGACATTTTCCTCCAGGTCCGGATGCGTGTCGTTCCATTCGATGCAGGCGGACTGGCAGGCCTTGCAGCCGATGCATTTCGACACGTCGATCAGCTTGGCGACGGGGGTCAGCTGTCGTTCGGGTGCCGGCACGTCGCTGGTTGCCGACGCCTTGATGACATCGCTCGGCAACAGGTTCGACGCCAACGGCTGCAGCGGCGGGTTGGCGGCGGCCGTTACCGGTTCCGGTGCGCGTTCGCTCATGCCGAAGCTCCTTCTTCCGCCGCCGGTTCGATATTGACCAGGAAGGCCTTGAACTCCGGCGTGTCGATATTGGCGTCGCCGACGAAGGGCGTGAGGCTGTTCGGGCCGAAGCCCTTGCGGGCCGCACCCATGAAGCCCCAGTGCAAGGGAATGCCGACCACATGGACCGGCTTGCCGTTACAGATCAGCGGGCGAATACGCTTCGTTACCACCGCCTTCGCCCAGACCTCGCCGCGCGCGCTCCACACGCGCACCCGCCCGCCCTTGGTGATGCCGCGTTCAGCCGCCAGCTCCTCGCTGATTTCCACGAAGAACTCCGGCTGCAGCACGGCGTTGACGCGGCTGTGCTTGGTCCAGAAGTGGAAGTGCTCGGTGAGGCGGTAGGACGTGGCAACGAAGGGGAAGTCGGTGCTCGTGCCCAGCTGTTGCAGGTCGCCTGGGAAGATGCGCGCGACGGGATTGCCGCGAAGCTTGGCGTTGAACGGATTTTCGACCGGGCTTTCGAACGGCTCCATATGCGTGGGGAAGGGGCCGTCCCGCATCAGTTTGCGGGCAAAGAGACGGGCGGTTCCCTCGGCCGTCATGATGAACGGCATCACGGTCTCCGGCTTTGCCGTCACTGCGATGTCGGGCACGTCGAAGCCGGCCCAACGCTCGCCGTTCCATTCGATCAGTTTGCGCGCCGGATCCCAGGGCTTGCCCTCTAGGTCGCAGGAGGCACGATTGTAGAGGATGCGTCGATTGGCCGGCCAGGCGAAGGTCCATTTGAGGAAGGTGCCGACATCGCCCGGATCGCTGTTGTCGCGCCGGGCCATCATGTTGCCTTCCTCCGTCCAGGAGCCGGTATAGATCCAGCAGCCCGACATGGTGGAGCCGTCGTCACGCATCACGCCGAAGTTGGGCAAAAGCTTGCCGGCCTCGACCAACACCTTCGTCGGATCGGTCGGATCGTAGAGCGTTTGCAGCGCCCGTCCGTTCATCTCCTGGGCAAGTTCGGCCGGTTCCGGCTCGTACGGGTCCTTGTAGTCCCAGGCGAGGTTCAGGATCGGCTCGGGACAGACCCCGCCTTCCTTCAGGTAGAGGTCGCGCACCCGCAGGAAGATGTTTGCAAGGATCCAGGTGTCGTGCTTGGCATCGCCCGGCGGCGTCGCACCCGGCCAATGCCATTGCAGCCACCGGCCCGAATTGACGGTGGCGCCCTCGTCCTCGGCAAAGCAGGTCGCGGGGAGTTGCAGCACCTCCGTCATGATCTTTGAAGGATCGACGTCGTTGTAGATGCCGTGGTTTTCCCAGAAATGCGCCGTCTCGGTCTGCAGCGGGTCGATGGTGACGAGCAGCTTCAGCTTCGACAGACCCTCGGTCAGCTTTGCCCTGTTGGGGAAGGACAGCAGCGGGTTGAAGCCCTGGCAGAAGTAGAGGTTCACTTCGCCGCGGCTCATCATGTCGAACATCCGGAGGATGTCGTAGTAGGGCACATCGAGCTTCGGCAGCCAGTCGAAGCCCCAGTCGTTTTCCTTGGTCGCAGCGCTGCCCCACATGGCCTTCAGGAAGCTGACCATGAATTTGGGCGTGTTCTGCCAGTAGCTCGTCTGGCCGGGAACGAGCGGCTTGTTGCCGCGCGTCGACATGTAGGTCGTGTAGTCCGTCTCCTTCTCGGTCGCGAGGTTCATGTAGCCCGGCAGGGAGTTGGACAGCAGGCCTATGTCGGTCAGGCCCTGGATATTGGAGTGGCCGCGAAGCGCGTTTACCCCGCCGCCCGGCAAGCCGACATTGCCCAGGATCAGCTGCAGCATCGCCATGCCGCGGATGTTCTGGGCGCCTTTCGAATGCTGCGTCCAGCCGAGCGCGTAGAGCGAGGTCATCACCTTGTCGCGGGCGGAGGTCGCGCCGATCATCTCCAGGATCTTCAGGTAGCGATCCTTGGGCGTGCCGCAGATGTTTTCGACAAACTCCGGCGTGTAGGCTGCGACATGCTGCTTCAGGAGGTTCCAGACGCAGCGCGGGTCTGACAGGGTCGGATCGGTTTTCACCGTGCCGTCCTCGTTCAGCTGGTAGTCCCAAGCGGTGCGGTCGTAGTCGCGTTTCTCCTCGTCGTAGCCGTTGAAGAGGCCATCGACCCAGCCGAAGCCTTCATTCACCAGGTAGGTGGCGTTGGTGTAGTTCTTTACATAGTCCCACTGCACCTTGTCGTTTTCGATGCAGTAGCGGATCGCGCCCATCAGGAAGGCGATGTCGGAGCCGGGTCGGATCGGGGCATAGACGTCGGCAACCGATGCCGTGCGGTTGAAGCGCGGATCGACGACGATCAGCCGGGCGCCGCGATAGTGCTTGGCTTCCGTCACCCATTTGAAGCCGCAGGGATGGGCTTCCGCCGCGTTGCCACCCATGACGATGACGAGGTCGGTGTTCTTGATGTCGGTCCAGGCGTTCGTCATTGCGCCGCGGCCAAATGTTGGAGCCAAACTGGCTACCGTGGGGCCGTGTCAGACGCGTGCCTGGTTGTCGAAGCCGACGACGCCCATGGACCGGACGGTCTTGTAGGTCAGCCATCCCGTCTCGTTGGTGCCGCCCGAGGCCGCCAGGAAGCCCATCGTCGTCCAGCGGTTGACGGTGACGCCGGCCGCATTCTTCTCGATGAAGTTCTTGTCGCGGTCGTCCTTGATCGCGCGGGCGATCTTGTCGAAGGCATCTTCCCAGGAGATGTCCTGCCAGGTGTCGGCACCAGGAGCGCGGTGACGCGGCTTCGTGGCGCGGGTCTCGGACTTCACGAAGTCCTTGAGCGCCGCGCCCTTGGGACAGAGCGTTCCGCGGTTGGTCGGATGATCGGCATCCCCCTCGATATGGATGAGTTCCGCCTTCTCGCCGGCGGAAAGGTCACCCTTCGAATACATCAGGATGCCGCAGGCGACCGAACAGTAGGTGCAGACGTTGCGGGTTTCGGTGGTGCTTGCGAGCTTGAAGGCGCGCACATGGGCGGCAGTTGCCGCCTCGGCCGCACCAAAGCCCATGGCCCCGATCGTGGTGGCTGCCGCACCTGCGCCGGCGAGTTTCAGGAAACTGCGGCGGGAAAGATCGATGTTCATTGGAGGTCCTCTTCCATGCGTATCGGTCTTGAAACGAATGGTCGAGCCTCAGAGCCGGCGTGTCAAGGCCGATTTGATCGGCTTTTGTCACGAAAAGTCATGGCCTTGCCGGAAATGATCGGTCATGATCGCGTCCGTGGTCGGCAAGGCCGCCATCGATACCATTGCATCGAGGGAGTTCTGATCGTGAGCAGCCTGCCCGCCTCCGAGCCTCGCCTGACCTCGCTTGCCCATGGCGGCGGCTGCGGCTGCAAGATCGCGCCGGGCGTGCTGCAGGAAATCTTGCGGGGGCGCGTCCAGCTGCCGGTGCCGCCGGAGCTGCTGGTCGGCATCGAAACCTCTGACGATGCGGCGGTCTATCGCCTCAACGACCGTCAGGCGGTGGTCGCCACCACGGACTTCTTCATGCCCATCGTTGACGATCCCCACGATTTCGGCCGGATCGCCGCGACCAATGCCATCAGCGACATCTATGCCATGGGCGGCACGCCGATCTTTGCGCTGGCGCTGGTCGGCATGCCGGTCAACGTGCTGTCGACGGAGACCATTGGCGCCATCCTCGACGGCGGGGCGGTGGCCTGTCGGGCGGCCGGCATTCCGATCGCCGGCGGCCACACGATCGATTCCGTCGAGCCGATCTACGGTCTCGTCGCGATCGGGCTCGTCGATCCGGCCCATCTCAAGCGCAACAGCGGAGCCGAGCCGGGTGACGTGCTGATCCTCGGCAAGCCGCTCGGCGTCGGCATCTTTTCCGCGGCGTTGAAAAAGGGCGCGCTCGATGAAGCCGGCTATGCCCGCATGCTTGATAGCACCACCCGCCTCAACGCGGCCGGGCCCGATCTCGCGCGGCTTCCCGGCGTCCATGCCATGACCGACGTGACGGGCTTTGGCCTTGCCGGCCACGCGCTCGAAATGGCGCGTGGATCGAACTGCCAGGTCCGGATCGACTGGTCCGCCGTTCCCCTTCTGGAGGGTGCTTTCGATCTCGCTGCCGCCGGTTTCGCCACCGGCGCCTCCGGGCGGAACTGGGCAAGCTACGGGCAGGACGTGACCTTTGTGCGCGAGATGGGCGCGATCGACAAGGCGCTGCTTTGCGATCCGCAGACGAGCGGCGGCTTGCTCGTCGCCTGTGACCGGTCGTCCGCGCAGGCGGTGCTCGGCCTCTTCGGCAAGCACGGCTTTGGCGCAGCGGTGATCGGGGAAACGGTGGCCGGCCCGGCGGGACTGGTGGTCGCTTAGGCTCTTGGTCTCACCCGGCGACTGTCGAGTCTGGCCCAATACCTCGCGTCGAACACGGTGGCTGCAACGCCTTTCGCCGGGACGCGTTACTCCCGGCGATGATCGCTATGTTGCGGCCGGGTTGCCTTGACAACAGGCCGTGACGGCTGCCCCTCTGTCCCCCGCTATTGCCCGGCGGACCGGAGGGTGCCGGCATCGTATACGACCTTGCCGCCGAGCAGGGTCAACACCGATCGGATGGTATCGATCTCGTCGACCGGCATCGTCATGTAAGGCTTGTCGAGCACGGCGAGATCGGCGAGCTTGCCTTCGGAAAGCGTGCCGCGATCCTTTTCGGCAAAGCCGATCCATGCGGCATTGCGGGTGTAAAGCCTGAGCGCCTCTTCGCGCGTCAGCAACTGGTCGCTCGCCTTCTGCACAGTGCCTCCCAGCGAACGCCCCGTCAGGTGGTATTCTATCGCCTGCCAGACGCCGGCGACGCCGATGCGCGTGGAGTCGGTGCCGCCTGCCACCAGCAGCCCCTTGTCGATGGCAAGGCGTGTCGGCGGCGAAAGGGCCGCGATATCGGCGCCGTTGGCGTCGGCGATCGCCGCTCCCTCGAAATAGGGACCCATCTGGACGGTGTAGGCGAGGCCCATCTTCCGCATCCGGTCGAGGGTCCGCTCCGATCCGGTGTTGAGGTGCGCGATCGACCACCGGAGGTCGTTGAGCGGATGTGTCTTGTGCACCTCCTCGAAAACGTCGAGGATCGCGCTCGCGGCATCATCGGTATAGGCGTGGATCTCGACGGGGATGCGCCGTTCCGCAGCAAACTGTGCGACTTTCAGGAGTTCGTCGCGGGCTTCCTTGGGCGGCGCAAAGCCCGGCCCCATCTGCACGCCGTCGTTCATCGCAAAAACCAGGGATTCGCCAAGCCCGAGGAAGCTCAGCGTGCCGTCGTCGTGGACGGCGGGACGGAACGACATGATCTCGCGGAACCATTCGGCTTCCTTGCCGGGGTGGGCCGCCGGAATGCGGTAGCCGGCCCTCAGAGTCAGACCGCCTTCGTCGCGAAGCGCAAAGAACGGTTCGTAGCCGGCCGCCGGCCCTGCGGAGGGGTCGATGAAGCCGGTAACCCCGACCGCATTGAGATGCGAGAAGAACACCTTGAGGTTCGCCTTGCGCTCTTCCTCCCCAATCGCGCTGAGTTGTCCGAAGAGCACGTTGAACGAGCCGATGTTGCCGAAGAGCTTGCCCGTCGCACGGCTCTCACCGTTGCGCTCGATCCTGACGCCGGGCGGCAGTTTCGGTTCGGCGCTGTCGAGCGCGAGCAGCTCGATCCCCTTGGTGTTCACGAGCGCGTAGTCATAGAGATATTGCACATAGGCCGGGGTATCCGGCAGAGCCTTGTCGAGGTCGGCAAGCTCGGGCGGACGGCGCTCGGCGAACTGGTCCGGATGCCAGGAGCCGACGACCGCGACCCACTGGTCCCTGGCGCGATCGCGCGCCGCAGTCTTCAAGGCTTCGAGCGCACTCGCAAGGCTCGTTTCGTCATGCCAGTAGGTCTCGAAAGGATAGGTCTGGCCGCCGCGGATCGCGTGGATATGCGTGTCGACGAGACCGGGAATGACCGTGCGGCCGCCAAGGTCGAGCACCTCGGTGTCAGGCTGCACCAGCTTTGCGATGTCTTCGTCGCTGCCGACCGCCACGATGCGGCCATTGGCAATGGCAAGCGCTTCCGCCGCCGGCCAGGCCTCGTCCATGGTGACGATCGTGCCGTTTCTGAGCACGAGGTCGGGGCGATCGTTTGCCAGGGACGGTTGCGTGAAAACGGCAAGCTGCGCCGCGGCGAGGCAGAAGGTCGAAAACCGGCGGATCAAGGCACTCTCCTCAACAGGATCGGTGAAACAAACTGGCGGAGGTCGCGGGTGTTCGCGTTGCTTTCTCCGGCAGCTGCGGCGTCGGATGTGGCCGAGCCGTCATCGCCACGCCTGAGATAGCGGGCTGAAAAGAGATACGGACGCTACAAACCGGCGGTAGGCACCGAATTCGAGCCATAGTGTCTTAAAAATAGGACAAGGAGTTTGGCACGTGCCGATTGAGACTGCGATGGGATGGGGAGCCGTTGAGGCAAAGGCCGACGCTCAATTGCTTCCCAGGCGCGCAGAAAGTCCACGTCGAATTGGACGATAGTCCACCAAAAGAGCACACTCGAACCTCATCTCCACGGGAACGGCAAGCTACCAATCTGTCGGCAGGATGAGGAACCCGCCAGATCAGAACCAAGGGAGCGAGAAATGATCCACGCCGATGACGGCTCACTGTCCCAGGAACAGCGAATGATGCGCGACAGCTGCCGCGCCTTCGTCGACGACGCGGTGACGCCTTTCATTCGATCGAACTGGCAGCGCGAATGGGACATGAGCCCGGGCGAGCGGCTGCCGCGCTCGATCCTGGAGGGTGCCGAAACGATCGGCGTCCGCACGCTCGGCGTGCCGGAAGCCTATGGCGGCGTCGACCTGGAGCGCGAGACGGAGGTCAGGACCTTCGCGCTGATCTCCGAAGAAATCGCTCGCGGCGACTCCGGCCTTGCCGACAAGCTGGTGCAGAACTGGAAGGTCTCGATCCTCCTGCGCGAATTCGCGCCGAAGCACCTGCAGGACAAGTGGTTCCCGCGTCTTCTGGCGGACCCGCAGTTCCTGCTGGCCCATTGCCTGACCGAGCCGCGCGGCGCTTCCGATCGCTGGCTGCCCTACAATGTGCCCGAGGCGGCGATGCACACGAAGGCCGTGCTCAAGGACGGGCACTGGGTGATCAACGGCCGCAAGCAGTTCATCTCGAACGGCTTCGATGCGAGCCTCTATGTCGTCTATGCCAATACGGACTCCTCCGTTGGCATGCTGCAGGGAACTTCGAGTTTCCTCGTGCCCCGCGACACGCCCGGCCTGACGGTGACGAAGTGCAACGAGACCATGGGCTGCCGTTTCATGAACAACGGCGAACTGGTGTTCGAGGACTGCCAGGTGCCGGCCGATCACCTTCTCGTCCAGAACACCGCCCTTGGCAGCGCCGGGCAGTATTTCCGGGCCGGCAAGATTATCCAGGCGGCCAAGAACCTCGGCGTCGGCGTCGCCTGCTTCGAGCGCACGGCCGACTATGTCCAGAACTACGTGCAGGGTGGGCGTATTCTCATCAAGCACCAGGCCGTGGCCCTGCGGCTTGCCGACATGGCGACGCGGATCGAGGCGGTGCGCGCCCTGATCGAGCGGGCGTCGAGGGCCGTCGACGAGGGCCATCCGGACATGGATGTTCTCTGCAACATGGCCAAGGTCTACGCCTCGGAAGAGATCATGAAGGTCGCGACCCACGCGCTGGAACTGCATGGCGGCAACGGCGCGATGCTGGAGTTCGGCATCGAGAAGCTGTTCCGCGACGCGGCGATCTTCCTGCACATGGACGCGACCGTCGATGTCAGCCGGATGAAGATTATCAAGACCATGTTCCCGGCGACCGCCGGCAAATACGCGGGCCCTGAGAACTAGGGCCTGCCGGAGGGAATGGCGGGCTCGGGAGGACGAAGATGAAGATACTGGTCGCGATAAAGCGCGTTGCCGATCCGAACGTGAAGGTGAGGCTACGGTCCGATGGCAGCGGTCTCGACCTCGCCGCGGTCAAGATGACGATGAACCCGTTCGACGAGATCGCGGTCGAAGAGGCGGTCCGCCTCAAGGAGGCGGGCATCGCCTCCGAGGTGGTCGTCGTTTCTGTCGGCCCCGAAAAGGCGACGGAGACATTGCGCACCGCACTGGCGATGGGGGCCGATCGCGGCCTCCTCGTCAGGACGGAGGCGACGACCGAGCCGCTGGCGGTTGCCAAGGTGCTCAGCGCCGTCGCCGGTGAAGAACAGCCGGCCCTGATCCTTCTTGGCAAACAGGCCGTCGACGACGATTGCAACCAGACCGGACAGATGCTGGCGGCCAAACTCGGTTGGCCGCAGGCGACCTTTGCCTCGCAGCTCACCGTCGACGGCGACCGCGCCACCATCATTCGCGAGATCGATGGCGGATCGCAGACGATTGCGCTTGCGCTACCGGCGATCGTCACGGCGGATTTGCGCCTCAACGAACCACGCTACGCGTCGCTACCGAACATCATGAAGGCCAAGAAGAAGCCTTTGGAAGAAAAGCAGCCCTCGGACTACGGACTGGTCATCGAGGAGCGCCTGGAGGTCGTTCGCCTCGAAGAGCCGCCGACACGGGCCGCCGGCATGAAGGTGAAATCGGTGGCGGAGCTTGTCGAACGACTGAAAACGGAAGCGGGAGTGCTGGCATGAGCGTGCTTGTCTTGGCCGAACACGGCAATGCGCAACTGGACGAGGCAACGGCAAGGGCGGTCAGCGCCGCCCTTTGCCTCGGCAACGACATCCATGTGCTTGTCGCGGGAAAAGGGTGTCACGACGTGGGGCCGGCTGCCGCCTGTCTCGAAGGCATCTCCAGGGTGCTGGTCGCGGAGGGGGGAAGCCTTGCCAACCAGCTTGCCGAGCCGCTTGCCGAGCTGATTGTCGCCCTGTCTGGAAACTACGATGCCATCGTCGCGGCATCCACCTCGACCGGCAAGAACGTGATGCCGCGCGTCGCGGCGCTGCTCGACGTCATGCAGATCTCGGACGTGATCGCGATCGACGGCCCCGACCTGTTTCGCCGTCCGATCTATGCCGGCAACATCGTGCAGACCGTGCGCTCGAAAGACCCGAAACGCGTCCTCACGATCCGGGCGTCGGCATTCCGAGCCGTGGGTCAGGGAGAGGCGAGGCCGATCGAGACCGTTGACGTTACCCCAGGCGCCTCCCGGTCGACGTTTGTCGCCAATGCTGTCGCAGTTTCGGAGCGGCCGGAGCTGACCTCGGCGCGTATCGTCGTGTCCGGCGGGCGCGGCATGGGCTCGGCCGACAATTTCGAGACGGTGCTTGCGCCGCTCGCCGACACGCTGGGGGCGGCACTGGGCGCAAGCCGCGCGGCCGTTGACGCCGGCTATGTGTCGAACGACCTTCAGGTCGGCCAGACCGGCAAGATCGTCGCGCCCGACCTCTACATCGCTTGCGGCATTTCCGGCGCGATCCAGCATCTGGCGGGGATGAAGGATTCGAAGGTGATCGTCGCGATCAACAAGGACGCGGAAGCGCCGATCTTCCAGGTGGCCGACTACGGTCTCGTCGCCGATCTCTTCGAGGCCGTTCCCGAATTGAAGGGTACGCTCGCGACTTGAAGCAAGCGGCGTCGGCACTGAGGCAAACGGGGAGGACGGGATGGCAAGGATAGACGGGCAGCCGGGCGATGATCCGGATCACGATGGTGACGACACCCTGTCGGCGCCCTTTCGTTCCTACGCGCTCGAACGGGCCGACGCGCCCCGTTTCCACATTCGCCTCGTCGAAAAGACCCAGAGGCTCTATCCAGCCCATAAGCACGACTATTTCCAGATCGTCTATTTCATGAGCGAGGGGCCGACGGCGCGGGTCGGTCTCAAATCCTACAAGCCGCAGCCGGGCTCGGTCTATTTCATCGCACCGATGACGCCGCATCAGATGCGGTTCAGCAGCGCGTCGCGGTCCGTCGTCATCTACTTCGATCTCGACTTCCTGCGGCCGGGCATCACGCGCTCCTATCCGATACAGGAACTGGTGCGCATCGCGCCTGAACTCACGCCGTTTGCCTGGCAGGGGCATATCGACTTCAACCTCGACGAAGCCGAGGCGGCACGCGTCGAGGAGGCTTGCCGGGAGATGATCCTGGAACATGCCGAGGACCGGATCTGCACCGGGGAGATCATTCGCGCCGAACTGACGCTGATGCTCGGCAGGATTTGCCGGGCCTATGAGGATCGTTTCGACGAACTGTCGCCGGTGCTGCCGGCGATCGGCCGGGACAGCGGACACATGCGCCGGATCTCCGATTTCATCGCCGAGAACTACCTGCGCTCGCCGACGCTCGATCAGGCGGCCGCGTATGCCAGGCTTTCCCGCAGCCGCCTCTGCGCGCTGTTGCGGCAGCACACGGGCACCAGCTTCAACGCGCTTATCCGTGAGATGCGCATCGATGACGCGCGCGAACGCCTGGTGCTGACCGACGAGCCGATCGGCCAGATCGCCTATGCCGTCGGCTACAACGACGAGAAGTATTTCCTGCGGGCGTTTCGAAAGTCGGTGGGAATGACGCCGACGGCCTATCGGGCGAAACGGCTGAGCGACCTCGCCGTACCCGCGACGACGCGGCGCGGCCTCGGCGCACAGGCTCCGGGCCTGATGCCAAGGAGCAGGAGCTAGGCGGATCACACGAACCCAGTCGGACAACGGGATTGTCCGACGGACAGAGGAAAGTCCGACCGGGATGCGGTCCGGCATATGCGGTTGATTGCAACATGGGAGGAGTAGCAATGCTTAAGAATGTCGAGGATCAGGCGCGGGCGCCACTGCGGATGTCCGGCCTGTTCGTGGGTGGTGAATTTCTGGACGACGGCAGCGCCACCACGTTCAGCGTCGAGGAGCCGGCGACCGGCGCGACGATCGCGCATGTGACCAATGCATCGGAGGCCGACGTCGACCAGGCCGTCAGAAGTGCGCGCGGCGCCTTCCAGGCCTGGCGCGACCGCTCCCCGCGCGAGCGCGGCCAGATCCTGCGGGAGGTCGCCGCACATATCCGCAAGCACGTGGACGAACTGGCCGAGATCGAGGCGCGCGAAGTGGGCAAGCCCCGTCGCGATGCGCTCCGCTTCGACGTGTCGTTCTGCCATGCCTGCTTCGACTATTTCGGCGGTCTCGCCGATACGATCCACGGAGAGATCCTCGATCAGGGACCGATCGAGGCGCGCATCAACTACGAGCCCTACGGCGTGGTGGCCGCGATCCTGCCTTTCAACTGGCCGCCGATCCACTTTTCCAAGAAGTGCGCGCCGGCACTCGCTGCCGGCAACACCGTCGTCATCAAGCCGGGGGAACAGGCGCCCTTGACCGTGCTGCGCCTCGTCGAACTCGCCAACGAGATCCTGCCGCCGGGCGTTCTCAACGCGGTCGCCGGCATGGCCTCCGGCCCGGCACTTGCCTCCCATCCGCTGGTCGAGCGCATCACCTTCACCGGGTCGACGATGACAGGCCGGCGCGTGCTGCAGTCGGCCGCGCAGAACCTCACCTATGCCACGATGGAACTGGGTGGAAAGAACGCGCTGATCGTGCTGCCCGATGCCGATCTCGACGTCGCGATCAGCGTCGCGCTCGAAGGCATGTTCTACAATCAGGGCGAAGCCTGCACATCGACGTCGCGCATCCTGGTGCACGATAGAATCCATGACGAGTTCCTGGAGCGGTTCGCACGGGCGACCGAGAAGCTGGTCGTCGGCGACGGGCTTGATCCGGCGACCGATATCGGCGCCATGGTCGATGCGAAACACCGCGACAAGGTTCTCGGCTACCTCGATATCGCGATGAAGGAGGGAGCCCGCCTGGTAACCCAGGGCAAGCTGCCGACCGACCAGCGCTTGAAGGACGGCTACTGGGTCGCGCCGACGGTTCTGGCCGACGTCACGCCCGACATGACCCCGGCGCGCGAGGAGATGTTCGGCCCGATCGCCAGCATCATGCGGTTCTCGACCGAGGAAGAAGCGATCCGCATCGCCAATGACAGCGAATACGGCCTGACGGCGGCGATCTGCACGACCGACGAGGCGCATGCCGGTAAGATCGCAGCCAAGCTCGAAGCGGGCATGATCTTCATCAACAACTACATGCGCCGCGCATTCCTCGGCTCGCCCTTCGGCGGTCAGAAGGGAAGCGGCTTCGGCCGGGAAAATGCGGCGGAAACGCTGCGCGAATTCACGCGCTCGAAGAACGTCCGGTTTCCGTCGGGCCGTGGCACCATCCCGACCTGGCCACCGAAGGACTGAGTTCGCCCTGAGCCGGTATTGAACCAGACATCCAGCACGGTGACGACGCAGCGTTTATTGCTCGTCGCCGTGCGAACCAACGGTCTCCGGCGAGGGGCGGTCGTCGCGTTCCGCGCGGCGCACGCTCTCTGTCGCGCCGGCAATTGATAGGCGGGTTGCATGCAGGTGGTTGAACGCGAGAGCATGGAGTTCGACGTTGTGATCGTGGGTGCGGGACCGGCGGGTCTTGCGGCGGCGATCCGGCTGAAGCAGGTCAATCCGGAGCTTTCGGTGGTCGTGCTCGAAAAGGGCGCCGAGGTCGGCGCGCATATTCTGTCGGGTGCCGTCGTCGATCCGATCGGCATCGATAGGCTGCTGCCCGACTGGCGTAAGGACGCCGACCATCCGTTCAAGACCGAAGTGAAGGATGACCACTTCCTGTTCTTAGGACCCGCCGGCTCGATCCGCCTGCCGAACTTTTTGATGCCGCCGTTGATGAACAATCATGGCAACTACATCGTCTCGCTTGGCAACGTCTGTCGCTGGCTGGCGACAAAGGCGGAAGAACTCGGCGTCGAGATCTATCCGGGCTTTGCCGCAACCGAAGTGCTTTACAACGACGAGGGTGCCGTCATTGGTGTGGCCACTGGCGACATGGGCATCGAGAGGAACGGCGAGCCGGGACCGAACTTCGCCCGCGGCATGGCGCTCTTGGGCAAATACACGCTGATCGGCGAGGGCGTGCGCGGCTCGCTCGCCAAGCAGCTGATCGCCAAGTTCGATCTCTCCAGGGATAGCGATGTCCAGAAGTTCGGCATTGGCCTCAAGGAACTCTGGCAGGTGAAGCCGGAAAACCATCGTCCGGGCCTGGTGCAGCACTCCTTCGGCTGGCCGCTCGGCATGAAGACCGGTGGCGGCTCGTTCCTCTATCACCTCGAAGACAACATGGTCGCCGTCGGCTTCGTCGTGCACCTCAATTACAAGAACCCCTATCTCTTCCCGTTCGAGGAGTTCCAGCGCTTCAAGACGCATCCGGCGATCCGCGGCACGTTTGAGGGCGGCAAGCGGCTGTCCTATGGCGCGCGTGCGATCACCGAGGGCGGCTACCAGTCGGTGCCGAAGCTCTCCTTCCCCGGCGGCGCGCTGATCGGCTGTTCGGCCGGCCTCGTCAACGTGCCGCGCATCAAGGGCAGCCACAACGCGGTGCTTTCGGGCATTCTTGCCGCGGAAAAACTGGCGGCGGCGATCGAAGCGGGTCGGGCCAATGACGAGCCGATCGAGATCGAGCGCGGCTGGCGCGACAGCGCCATCGGCCAGGATCTGAAGCGGGTGAGGAACGTCAAGCCGCTGTGGTCGAAGTTCGGCACGGCGATCGGCGTTGGGCTCGGTGGTCTCGACATGTGGACCAACCAGCTGTTCGGCTTCTCCTTCTTCGGCACGCTGAAGCATGGCAAGACCGATGCGCAGTCACTCGAGCCGGCCGCCCAGCACCAGAAGATCGACTATCCGAAGCCGGACGGTGTCTTAACCTTCGATCGGCTGTCCTCGGTGTTCCTGTCGAACACCAACCACGAGGAGGATCAGCCGGTCCATCTCCAGGTGAAGGACATGGATCTGCAGAAGCGCTCCGAGCATGACGTCTATGCCGGCCCGTCGACGCGCTACTGTCCGGCCGGGGTCTACGAGTGGGTGGAGAAGGACGGAAAAGACGTCTTCGTCATCAACGCGCAGAACTGCGTGCACTGCAAGACCTGCGACATCAAGGACCCGAACCAGAACATCAACTGGGTGCCGCCCCAAGGCGGCGAAGGCCCGGTCTATCCGAACATGTAAGGGCGCTTCCGCCCTCTTCATTGGTGCCAAGTGAGAGACGTATCCATGCAAGAGCCGAATGCCGTAACCAACCCCGCACTCAACCAGTGGATCGACGATGTCCGAACCCTGTGCGAACCGGATCAGGTCCATGTCTGCGACGGCAGCGATGCGGAGTATCGACGTCTCTGCAAGACCCTTGTCGCCGCCGGCACCTTTATCCCGTTGAACGAAACGAAGCGCCCGAACTCGTTCCTCTGCCGCTCCGATCCTGGCGATGTCGCCCGGCTCGAACAACGCACTTTCGTGTGCACGGCCGACCGGGACGACGCAGGCCCGACCAACAATTGGGCCGATCCGGCCAGCATGCGCGCCGATCTTTCGCGGCTGTTCAAAGGATCGATGCGCGGGCGCACCATGTATGTGATCCCGTTCGCCATGGGAAAACCCGGCTCCGACCTCTCGATGATCGGGGTCCAGATCACCGATTCCGCCTATGTGGCGGTCAGCATGAAGCTGATGGCGCATATCGGTCTGCCTGTCCTTCGCGCGCTTGGCGCGGGCGAATTCGTGCGCTGCCTGCACTCGGTCGGGGCGCCGCTTGCGCCCGCTGATCGCGATGTGCCGTGGCCCTGCAACGCGGAACACAAATACATCGTGAGTTTCCAGGACGACGGCTCGATCGCATCCTTCGGTTCCGGCTATGGCGGCAATGCGCTTCTTGGCAAGAAGTGCCTGGCGTTGCGGACCGCCTCGCTGAAGGGCCGACAGGAGGGGTGGCTTGCCGAGCACATGCTGATTATGGACGTGGAGGATCCCGCCGGCAGAAGCACCTACGTCGCCGCCGCCTTTCCGTCCGCCTGCGGTAAGACCAATTTCGCCATGCTTCTGCCGCCCGAGGCCTTTGCGGACTGGAAGGTCAAGACCGTCGGCGACGACATCGCCTGGATCCGGCCGGATGGGGACGGCAGGCTGCGGGCCATCAACCCGGAGGCCGGCTTTTTCGGGGTTGCTCCGGGCACCAACGAGAAGACCAATCCCAACATGATGGCGGCGATCGCGCGCGATACCATCTTCACCAATTGCGCGCTCACGCCCGATGGCGACGTCTGGTGGGAGGGGTTGACGGAGGAGGCGCCGCCGGCGCTGGTGGATTGGCGCGGGCTCGACTGGACGCCTGAGGCCGGTCGCCCGGCCGCGCATCCGAACGCCCGCTTCACCGTTTCGCGCGACCGCTGCCCGAGCATGGATCCATCGGCCGCGGACCCCGCCGGGGTGCCGATCTCGGCCTTCATCTTTGGCGGGCGGCTCTCCCACACCTTTCCGCTCGTCTTTGAGGCAAGGAACTGGCGCGAGGGCGTCTACTGGGCGGCAACGCTCGGGTCTGAAGCGACAGCGGCGGCCGAAAACCAGGCCGCCACCCGGCGCGATCCCTTCGCGATGCTGCCCTTCTGCGGCTACAACATGGCCGATTACTTTGCGCACTGGCTGTCTCTCGGCGACCGGCTTGTGAACGCACCGGCGATCTTCCGCGTCAACTGGTTCCGGCGAGACGCGGACGGCACATTTCTCTGGCCGGGCTTCCGGCAAAACATGCGCGTGCTCAAATGGATCGTTGAGAGGACGGAGAACACCGGCGGCGGAGACGCCGCGTCGATCGGCCTTGTGCCGGGTTACGAAGACCTCGACTGGGATGGCCTCGACTGCGACCGCGAAACCTTCGACGCGCTGATGAAGATCGATCCCGTCGAAGTCGCCAAGGAGCTGCAGAGCCACGACGCCTTGCTGCAGTCCTTCGGCCAACGATTGCCGCCAGAGCTTTCCGCCACCCGTCGCGCCTTGCTCGATGGATTGGGTGGGGCGGCGCCTCAAAGCTGAGTGCCCTGGCTCTGCCCGTTAGTCAGTTAGGCGCCCACGGCCACCGCTGTGGCGGCTGTGCCGTGCTCAGCCGTCGAGCAGGGCCACGTATTCGGGGTGTTTGGCGGCAAAGGCGGCCATGAAGGGACACTTGGCGATGACGCGCGCGTTTTGCGCGCGCAGGATGTCGAAGACACCAGTAGCAAGCCGCGTGCCGATCCCTTGTCCCGACAGGGCCTGCGGTACTTCCGTGTGCGTGAGGACGACACGGCCGTCCTCCAGTCGATAGTAGGCGACGGCTATCTCGTCGCCGATCGGCAGTTCAAATCGGGAATCCTGCCTGTTGTCGATGACCTGTTCGACCATTTCGATGCTTACCTTCCCGCAACCGTTATCTGATGTCGTGGCTGTGCCCTGGACTATAGGAGGAACGATCCATCCGCGCGACCACTCTGTCGCGCGAATGCGCAGTTCTACGGTCTCAGAGCGCCCGGCCGCCATCTACCTGGATGATGTGGCCGGTTGAGAAACCGAGCAGCGTTGCGCTCGCTAGGATGGCGGCGGCGATGTCGTCGACTTCGCCGATGCGGCCGAGCGGGGTCGAGGCCGCGACCTTCTCGTTGAAGTCCGAGCCGCGCCCGGGAACGAATTGCGTGTCGACGACACCAGGAGAAATCGCAAGCACCCGGATCTCCGGTGCGAGAACGCGGGCGAGCGCCTTGGTCATCACGTCGATGCCGGCCTTGGCGGCGCAATAGGCGATGTTAGACCCGACGCCGGTGAAGGCGGCGATCGACGAGATGGAGACGACGAGCCCGTCGCCGGACTTCTTCAGAAGCGGCGCGAAGGCGCGGATCGCTGCGAACTGGCTACGCCAGTTCACCTTGAAGATATCGTCGATCAGCTCGTCCGTCAGCGCGTCGAGATCCCGGTGGGCGATGGGCTTGGTGAAGCCTGCGGCATTGACCAGCACATCGAGCTTGCCGAATTTCTGTTCGATGGTGCGGGCAAGGTCGCCAAGGGCGTTGGAATTCGTGATGTCGACGGCATATCGGGCATGACGTTCTGCGTTCGCAAGCGAAGAAATTACCGCGTCCGCGCTTGTGGCCCCCTGTTCGCCCGGCATGTGCGTGACGAGCACGGTCGCTCCGGCGTCTGCAAACAGCCGCCCTGTCGCCGCGCCGATCGCGCCGTTTCCGCCGATGACGAGAACTGTCTTTCCAACCAAGGACCGCGGATACGCCATAAGTTCCTCCCTCTTGACGTGATGTCTTTCGACCGGCGGAAGCGTCCGTCCGGCAATTTGACGATTGATCGATGCGACTTTAAGGCAATCGATTGCATGAAACAATAGGCAAACGATTGCATGAATGCGACTGACGAACGCCCGCACAGGCAGGTTCGCAGGGGAAAGCGATCCGAGAGGCGGCCGAAGCCGCCGAACCCTGATGAATTTTCGGCTAGGGGACTGTCAGCGCTTCTGCGCTGCCACCGGGCCGGTGCTTTCGCGCTCCAGCAGTTCCACCGGCAGCACGGTTTCGAGCGGGATGTCGTCGTCCGCGCCGGCGTGCATCAGCCGCAGCAGGATCGACGCAGCGGTGATGCCCGCATCATATTGCTGAATGCGGACGGTCGTGAGCCTTGGGCGCGCCAGTTGCAGGAACGGCATGTCGTTGAAGCCGCTGACGGAAATGTCCGACGGACAGTCGAGGCCGTTTTCCCGCAAGACGTCGATGCAGCCAAGCGCAAGGCGGTCGTTTGCGCAGAGCACGGCGGTGAAATTGTGTCCGGATGCCAGCAGCTCGCGCGTGCAGCGGGCGCCTTCGTCCTCGTCAAAGCGCATGGCGGTGACGATGAGCTGCGGGTCTATGTCGATCGACATTCTCTCGGCGGCATTGCGAAAGGCGGCCAGGCGCAATTGCCCGGTCGACAGATCCTGCGGCCCGGCGAGATGCGCGATCTGCCGATGGCCGAGCTTGGTCAAGTGACGCAGCATTTCGCAGATGCCCATGTCCTCGTCATTGATGACATAGGGGATGTTGGAATTCTCGACGCGCCGGTTCAGCGTTACCACCGACAGGCCGTCCTGGGCGGCCTTGGCGATCGAGGGGTCGCTTCTGAGCACCGCCGCATGGATGAGACCGTCGACACCCCGGTCGCGCAACACTTCGAGAAGGCGAACCTCGCGCTCGCGCTCGCTGTCGGTATTGACGATGATCGACGCATAGCCGAGCGGTTCGAGAACGCTTTCGATCCCTCGGAGGATCGGCGGGAAAATCGGATTGGTGATATCCGGAATGACGACGCCGACCGTCATCGTGCGGTTGGTGCGAAGCCCGAAGGCGATGCGGTTGGGACGATAGTCCAGGCGTTCGGCTGCCGCCTGGATCTTCGCCACGACCTCTGGCGTGATGCTCTTCCGCTCGGTCGGGTCAAGGGCGCGCGATACGGTCGACACATGGACGCCGGTCGCGCGCGCAATGTCCTTCAGCGTGGTTCGTTTCTTCTGCATGTGTCACCTCTCGCCTCCATTTAAAATCTTGCAAGAGGTTTTGCAATCGTTCGCATAGATGCTTGACAAAGCGCAAACGCTGCGCATAATCGCCGATGTGCAATCGTTTGCATATTCAGTTTGCGGCAGGGCAGTTGAGGAGCTGGCCTGCTGTCGATCGAACAGTGCGCAAGTGACGTCCGGTGTGGCCGGGCGATTTGTTTTTCGCTTTAATGCAAACGATTGCGCGCAAATGTCTGGGAGGAGACAAAATGGGAATCAATCGGCTGATCGCGGCAGCAACCATCAGTGTGCTTTCGGCAAGCACCGTTGCGAGCGCTGCGGAAACAATAAGGATCGGCGCATCGCTGCCGATCACCGGTGGCCTTTCGGTCAGCGGCGAGAAACATAAGCGGGGCTACGAGCTCTGCAACAAGCTCATCAATGAAGCGGGCGGTATTCTCGGCAAGCAGGTGGAGCTGATCGTCAGTGACAATCGCTCCGATCCCGCGACGGCGATCAACCAGTACGAACGCTTCATCAATGTCGACAAGGTCGATGCCGTCTACGGCACCTTCTCGAGCCGCCTGACCTTTCCGGTCGGCAACGTTCTGTCCAAGTACAACATGGTTCACCCGGTTCCCTCGGGCGGGGCGCTGCGGATCTATGCCCAGGGCTACAAGAACCTCTTCTATTTCCAGGTCAACGCCGCCGAGTACACCGGCAAGGACGTGATCGGTCTCCTGAAGGAGATCAAGGATCCGGCGGATGCGCCGAAGACCGTCGCCGTCGTCCATGCCGACGACTTCTTCGCCAATGCGATTGCCACGGGCCTTCTCGGCCAGAAGGTGATCGATCCGGCGAACGACAAGGAAATCGCCGACCTCGCGCCCGGTTACTTCAAGGAAGCCGGCATCGAGGTGGTGATGGAGGAGAAGTGGCCCGAAGAAGGCTTCAACGACTGGCTGAACCTTGCCAATTCGATCAAGCGCTCCGGCGCTGAAATGATCGTCGGCCTGACGGCCTCGGCCGAAGAGGCGGTCCAGCTTATGCGCGCACTCAAGACCGTCGGCGCATCGGCAAAGCTCGTCTATCTCAGCCAGGGCGCGCAGACGGAGTTCATCGAGGGTGTCGGCAACGACGCGGCCGATGGCGTCGTCATCCACACCACCTGGCACAAGGATGTTCCGTTCAAGAGCACGCTTGCCGGAAAGCCCTTCGACAACGCCGATTTCGTCAAGGCGTTCGAAGCCGAATATGGCGTCGAGCCGGATGAGGACAGCGCCATCCCCTTCGCCGTCTGCCAGGGCATCGAGCAGGCGATGGTCGGCGCCGGCAGCACGGACAATGCCAAGATGGGCGAGTGGCTGCACGCCCGCACCAAGGAACAGCCTGTCCAGACCGTGCTCGGCGATTTCAGCTGGGACGATCTCGGCCTGCCCGTCGACAAGTCGCACATCATGACCCAGTGGCAGGACGGCAAGCTGACCTTCGTCTACCCGACCGGCCAGTTCGAGGGCATCGTGCCCTTCCGCTATCCCAAGTCTGGTTTCTGACCCTTTGCAAGGCAGGGGAGGGTGTTTCGTCCGCGAGGCGCCCTCCCGATCCACAGGCATCGACTACCCAATTTCTAGTACAAGGAGATCGCGCGGATGCTCGAGGTTAAGAACCTGTGCAAGCACTACGGCGGAATTCGCGCCGTGGACGGCGCAAGCTTCAAGGTCGAGAAAGGCTCGATCACCGCACTCATCGGCCCGAACGGCGCCGGCAAGACCACGGCCTTCAATTGCATCAGCCGCACCGTCGTCCCGACCTCGGGCGAAGTCTGGCTGGACGGGGAGCGGATCGACAATCTGCGCCCGCACAAGATCACGGCCAAGGGCCTCAGCCGGACCTTCCAGATCTCGCGCAACCTCGGCGACATGACGGTGCTGGAAAACGTAATCGTGCAGGCGCGTTGCCACGGCTTTGCCGACCTGTTCCGGCCGGCGGTCACAGCGGAAGAGCGGGACAAGGCGATGTCGATCCTCGATTTTCTCGGGATCACCCGCATCGCCTACGAGGATGGGCACAACCTGTCCTACGGCCAGAAGAAGCTCATGGATCTGGCCGCGCTGCTGATGGCCGATCCGAAGATCATCCTGCTCGACGAGCCGGCCGGCGGCGTCAACCCGACGCTGCTCGAAGAGATCGTCGGCCACATCCGGGCGCTCAACGCCAAGGGGCTGACGGTGCTGATTGTCGAACACAACATGGACCTGATCATGCGGCTTTCGCACCGCGTCGTCGTCATGGCGCACGGGCGGGTGATCTGCGACGGCACGCCCGATGTGGTGCGTCGCGATCCGCATGTGCTCGAAGCCTATCTGGGCGGCGTACTGGAAGAGGAAGCGGCCTGATGAGCGATCTCCTGCAAGTCACCAATATCACCGCCGGCTACGGCGACGGCCCGGCCATTCTCGACGGCGCGCGGCTGACGGTCGAGCCCGGCAAGGTTCACTGCATCATCGGCCCGAACGGCGCCGGCAAATCGACGCTGCTGAAGGCGATCTGCGGCATGCTGACGATCCGCAAGGGCGACGTCATCTTCAAGGGCGAGCGGCTGAACGGCCTGCGCCCCGACCAGATCCTGCGCAAGGGCATCTGTTTCGTACCGCAGGAACGGGCGCTGTTTCCGAAGATGACGGTGCGCGAAAACCTGCGCATGGGCGGATACGTGCTCGACGATGCGAAGCTTCGCGACCGTCGCATCGAGGAAATCCTCGAGCGCTTTCCGGTGCTGCGCGAGCGCGCCGACCAGCACGCCGGCACCATGTCGGGTGGCCAGCAGCAGACGCTAGCGATGGCGCGCACGCTGATCGTCAAGCCCGACATCGTCATGCTCGACGAGCCCTCTCTCGGGCTCGCGCCGAAGATCGTCCAGGAGATGTTCGACATCATGAAGATGATGTCTCAGGAGGGCGTCACCGTGCTGCTCGTCGAGCAGAACGCCATGATGGGCCTCAAGAATTCCGACTGGGGCGTTGTGCTCGACCTCGGCCGCACCCTCTTCGAGGGGCCGGCCGAGGCGGTTCTGGCGGACCCGCGCATCCAGGAACTTTACCTCGGCGGCCGCAAGGTCGCGTAGCGGAGGACACAATGACAGACATTCTTCAGATACTGATACTCGGCCTCGCGCTCGGCGGCGTAATCGCGCTGATGGGCTCCGGACTTTCGCTGGTCTTCGGCGTCATGCGCATCGTCAACCTGGCGCATCCGTCGCTGATCATCTGCGGCGCCTATGTCAGCTACTGGGCCTTCAAGCTCTGGGGCCTCGACCCGATCGCCACGCTGCCGATCGCAGCGCTGATCATGGCGGCGATCGGCGTGCTGCTCTATCGCCTGATGTTCGAAAGCCAGGCCAAAAGCGCGCGCTACTCGGAAATGACGGTGCTTTTGACCTTCGCGCTGGCGATGATCGTCGAGGGCTTCCTCGGTGCCGCCTTCACCAACACCCAGCGCGTGACCTCGCCGGATTATGCGACGGATGCCTTCTTCATCGGCAGCCTGTTCATTCCCAAAGGCCAGCTCTATGCCGGCTGCGTCTCGCTGGCGATCATCGGCGCGCTGACGCTGTTCCTCAACTACTCGCGGCTCGGCTACGCCATCCGCGCCACCACGCAGAACCGCGAGGCCGCCGAACTGCTCGGCGTCAACGTCAACCTCATCAGCATGATCGCCTTTGCGATCGGCATCGGCCTTGCGGGTGCCGCCGGTTCGCTGGTGAGCTTCGTCTTCAGCTTCTTCCCCGCAAAGCAGTGGGAATGGATCGCAATGCTGATGTCGGTCGTCGTGCTCGGCGGCATGGGCAGCGTGCTCGGCACCGTCGTCGCCGCGCTTCTGCTGTCGGTCATCGCCGCCTTCGTCGGCACCTGGGTGGGTGCGACCTGGTCGACCATGACCTTCTTTCTCGCACTCTTCGTCATCCTGCTGATCCGTCCCCAGGGCCTGTTCGGCGAAAAACCGGAGCTGGTATAATGGCCGTAAACCTACAACAAGCCGACGCGGGATCGGTGCTAGAGGCCCGTCGCATTCACAACCAGAAGCTCGCGCGCCAGCATGACCAGACCCGTGCCACGTGGTTTCCGCTGGCCGTTCTCGGTGTCCTGCTCGCCCTGCCGCTGCTGCAACTGACCGGCAACTACAATTACCTGCTGCACCTCGTGCTGTTCACCGCCTCCTATGCGGTCATGGCGAGCGGCTGGAACATCATCGGCGGCTTCGCCGGCTACATCTCGCTCGGCCACGCGGTCTTCTTCGCGATCGGCGGTTACTTCTCCGGCGTGCTCCTGGCGCGATACGGCATCTCGACGCTCTTGACGGCGCCGCTCGCCGGGTTGGCGGCCGCCATCTGCGGCTATCTCGTCGGCCTGATCACGCTGAAGGTTCGTGGCCCGAGCTTCATCATCTCGTCGATCGCGCTCCTGATGATCGCCCGCATCCTGTTCGACCACTGGGAGTTCATCGGCGGCGCCAACGGCATGTCGTTGCCGGTCACCGACCTACCGGTCGAGACCGCCAAGCTGCCCTATTATTACGCCTTCGTGCTGATGGCTGCCTTCACCGTATGGGCCACCTACCGCATCAAGCATTCCAAGTTCGGGCTTGGTCTGCGCGCGCTCTCCAAGGACGAGGTCAAGGCGGAAAGTGCAGGGATCAACACCCGCTTCTACAAGGTGCTCGCCTTCGCATTGTCCGCCTTCTTCGTCGGCATGGCCGGTGCGGTCTGGGGCGAGTATCTCACCTATCTCCGGCCGAACATCTTCCTGATCATCCTCGTTTCGGCAAACCTGGTGCTGATGTGCATTCTCGGCGGCAAGGGCACGATTGCCGGGCCGGTCGTCGGCGCAATCCTGATCGTCGCCTTCAACGAGATCTTCGTCGCGACCCTCGGCGCATCCGAGATCAATATCCTGGCGACCGGTTTCGTCATGGTTCTCGGGCTGATGTTCTTCCCGAACGGCGTGATCGGAACGCTCGCCCGCAAGGGCAAGCTGCCCCGCGTCCTCAACTGGGATTGAGGGGGAGACGATGCTGGACTTCATCCTCTACAACGCCCCTCAATCGACGTGCAGCCAAAGGGTGCGGTATGTTCTGCACGCCAAGGGCCTCGCCTTTGAGGAGCACAAGCTCGATCTCTTCACCGGCGACCAGCTCAAGCCGGAGTATCTGGCGATCAACCCGAACGGCGTCGTGCCCTCGCTCGTGCACCGTGGCCGCGCGGTGACCGATTCCGCCGTCATCATGGAGTATCTGGAGGACATTCTTCCAGGTGCGCTTCGGCCTGAGGACGCCTTCGGCACGGCGAAGATGCGGGCGATGATGCGCTTCATCGACGAAGTGCCGACACCGGCGATCCGGGTGCCTTCCTATAACCTCGCCTTCCTGCCGCACTATCAGGCGATGACGGCCGAGGAGTTCCACGCGGTCTGCGATGCAAAACCGCTTCGCCGCGAGTTCCTGATGAAGATGGGGCGCTCCGGCTTTCCCGAGCAGGAGATGAACGAGGCGCTTGGCCGCCTTGAGCGCGGCGTTCAGCGCATGGCGACGTGGCTTTCCGACAATGGCGGGCCCTGGCTCATGGGCGAGCAGATGACGCTGGCGGACATCGCGATCATGCCGGTGATCGTGCGGATGGACGATATCGGGCTGTCCTCGATGTGGACGGAGACGCCCGCGATCCAGGGCTGGCTCGATGCCATCCGCGCAACCGGCGCCTTCACTGAAACTTACTATTACGGGTCCTTGCTGACCGAAAAATATCCGCACCTGAAGACGGCCAAGCCGGAGCTTCGGGTCGCTGGCTCAGGCCTGTGACGCGGAAAGGAGAACTGGGATGAACAGCCATATCAGCCCCGAGGCCAAACTGATTTCCAAGGAAGCCGACGTCACGCCGACGGTGCTTGCCGCCATGTCGCGCGGCGACGACCCGCGGCTCAAGCAGATCATGGACGCCATGGTCAGGCACTTGCATGCCTTCCTGATGGAAGCACGCCCGACCGAGGCGGAATTCGAATACGCCTTGCGCTGGATCACGGCCGTCGGCCAAGCGACCAACGAAGCGCACAACGAAACCGTGCTTGCCGCCGACGTGCTCGGCGCCTCGACACTGATCGACCTGATCAACAATGACGGCATGCAGGGCGAGACGCTGTCGGCACTTCTGGGGCCGTTTTATCGCGGCGGCGCGCCGAAATGCTTGAACGGCGACTGCATCGCCCGTTCGGACACGCCCGGATCGCAGCTCTACTTCACGGGGCGGGTGACCGATCCCGCGGGCCGGCCCGTCGAAGGGGCGACGCTCGACGTCTGGCAGGCGTCCCCGGTCGGGCTCTATGAGAACCAGGACGAAACACAGGACGACTTCAACCTGCGCGGCCGGTTCACCACGGATGGCGACGGCAACTTTCACTTCGTGTCGGTAAAGCCGGCAGGCTACCCGGTTCCGACCGACGGACCGGTCGGCGACCTGCTGCGGGCGCAGAAGCGGACGCCGATGCGACCGGCCCACATCCACTTCATCGTTTCGGCGCCGGGCTACAAGACGCTCGTCACCCAGATTTTCTCCGACAGTCACGAAGCCCTGGTCAACGACGTGGTCTTCGGCGCGAAGCAGCAGATCGTCGGCAAGTTCTTCCGCCACGACAGCCCGGACCCGGAATTTCCGGGCGCCGAGGCGCCCTTCTACAGCTGCAACTACCATTTCAAGCTGGTGGAGGGCCAATCGGTCCTGCCGCTGCCGCCCATCTCCGGCAAGAAGGTGGCGCATCATGGCTGAGAGATCGAACAGGTCGCGCCCTGGCGTGGGAGGCATGTGATGCAGCAGAACGTCATCATCACCTGCGCCGTCACCGGCAACCTCACGACGCGGGAGAACCACCCCGGCCTCCCCGTCACGCCGGAGGAAATCGCCAATTCCTGCCTGGAAGCGGCCGATGCCGGTGCGGCGATCGCTCATATCCATGTGCGTGATCCGGTCACGGCAAAGCCCTCGATGGAGCTCAAATATTACCGCGAGGTCGTCGAGCGTATTCGGGCGAAGAACACGGCCTTGATCCTCAACGTGACGACGGGTCCGGGCGGCCGCTACCACCCGAGCGACGAAAACCCGGCGGTCGCCGGGCCGCGGACCACGCTCATGCGGCCGGAAAAGCGGGTCGAGCACATCGTCGCGCTGAAGCCCGATATCGCCACGCTCGATCTCAACACCATGACCTTCGGCTCGGAGGTCGTGATCAACACGCCGGCCAACGTCAGGATCATGGCCGACATCATCAACGAGGCGGGTTCCAAGCCGGAGCTCGAGGTCTTCGACACCGGGCACATCCAGCTGGCGCAGGACCTCTTGAAAGCCGGCGTGCTGAAGTCGCCGGCGATGTTCACGATTGTCACCGGCGTCAAGTACGGCTTTCCCTCGACCACCGACGTGATGGCGACCGCTGCCCGCATGTTGCCCGGTGACGCCGTCTGGACCGGCTTCGGCGTCGGTCGAATGTCGTTCCCGATGGCGGTTCAGGCCTATCTGCTCGGCGGTCACGTCCGGGTGGGGCTGGAGGACAATTCCTACATCGCCAAGGGCGTGCTCGCCAAAGGCAATGGCGAACTGGTCGAACGGGCAAGAGACCTGATCGAGAAGCTCGGCGGAAGGATCGCCGAGCCCTCCCAGGCCCGTGAAATCCTCGGACTGCGTGCATAAGCATCGATATCTGCAAGGAGGCATAGAATGAACATTCAGGTGGACGCCAAGATCGCCCGGGCGCTGAGGGTGACGGAAAAATCCCCCGATCTCGACAATCTCAAGATCGACGTGGCCGATGTCGCGGTGCCGCGGCCGGGTCCCGGGCAGGTGCTGGTGGAGATCGTCGCGGCAGGGGTCAATCCCAGCGACGTGAAGGCGTCTCTCGGGCATATGCCGCACGCCGTCTGGCCGCGCACGCCGGGTCGCGATTTCGGCGGCATCGTGCGCGAAGGGCCGTCGTCGATGGTCGGCATGGAGATCTGGGGCGGCGGCGGCGAGCTCGGCATCACCCAGGACGGCAGCCACGCCAAGTGGATGGTGCTCGACCAGAAGGCGGTGCGGGCCAAGCCCGCGAATTTCACCATGCAGGAAGCGGGCTCGATCGGCGTGCCGTTCATCACCGCCTTTGAGGGCCTGCGCGAGGCCGGCGGCGTGCAGCCGACGGATGTCGTGCTCGTCTGCGGCGGCAACGGCAAGGTCGGGCAGGCGGTGATCCAGCTTGCGACCATGGCGGGGGCCAAGGTCTTTGCGGTCGAATACAACGAGCAGCCGCTGCTGGCGCACACCAACGCGCCGGTCGAGATGCTGAACAGCGCCAAGGATGACGTTGCCGCGATCGTGCGCGAAAAGACCGGCGGCCATGGGGCCGACATCGTCTTCAATACGGTCGGCAGTCCCTATTTCGAGATCGCCAACAACGCGATGGCGAAGCAGGCGCGCCAGGTGTTCATTTCCACCTTCGACCGCGCAGTTCCCTTCGATATCTTCAACTTCTTCCGCGGCCGCCACAAATATATCGGCATCGACACGCTGGCGCTGTCCTCGGTCGAGGGCGCGCGCATCTTCGACAAGCTGAAGCCGAAGTTCGAAGAGGGCAAGCTGAAGCCGTTCCCGATCAATCCGGCGACCGTCTATGGCTTTGCCGACGCCGCCAAGGCCTATGCCTCGGTGCTGCGCGGCACCCCCGAGCGCGTGCTGCTGGTGCCCTGAGGAGGAGGCGACGATGCAGGTGACGCGCTACGGCGAGGCCAGATCCTACGAGGCGCCGGAGCACTACGGCATGCATTGCCTGCGGTTGCAGGGAAAGGAGGCGACGGTTACCGATACGATCTGGATCGGCCTGTCGCACCTCCTGCCCGGCGGTCATACGTCGCTGAAGGACGCCGCGGTCGAGAAGATCTACATCGTCGTTGCCGGCGAAGTGACGGTCGAAACTGGCAGCGAGAGCGTCACGCTTGGCTTTCTCGACAGTTGCCGGCTGGCGCCCGGCGAGGCGCGCGCGCTGGTCAACCGCACCAATGCGCCGGCGTCCATCCTGCTCGCCATGCCGACCTGAGCGCCGCAGAACGGAGAATCTTGGATGGTTTCAACGGGTCTTTACCGGCTGGGCGCGCGTGCGCCACGCGTTCCCGCCAGCGGACGATTTTACGTCGCGCCCGGTGCCGTGGTGATCGGCGACGTGCGGCTCGACGAGGATGTCAGCATCTGGTTCAACGCCGTCTTGCGCGGCGACAACGAGCCGATCATTCTTCGGCGCGGCTGTAACGTGCAGGACGGATGCGTCGTTCATACCGATCCGGGTTACCCCGTGGAAATCGGCGAGGATGTCACCGTCGGGCACAACGCCACCATCCACGGATGCCGGATCGGCAAGGGCAGTCTCGTCGGCATGGGGGCAACGATCCTAAATGGCGCGCAGATCGGAGAGAGATGCCTGATCGGCGCCGGCGCCTTGGTGCGGGAGAACATGGTCGTCCCGGATGGCTCGCTGGTCCTCGGGGTGCCCGCCCAGATCGTCCGCACGCTCGACGCGAAAGTGGCCGAGGGCTTGTCGACCGGGGCGCAGCGATATCGCGCGAAGGCGCAGAGCTACTCTGGGGACCTTCAACCGGTATCCGTCGGGCAAGCAACGCCTGACGCAGACGAAGGCAATGACATCATGCGGGAGGATATGCATGACGCAGAATGAGAACCGACTGGTCAGTGTCGTCGAACACTGGCTCCCGCGCATGGAGGTGGCCGGGATCCCGTCGGCAACGGCACGCGCCGTCATCGAGCGCGCCGGCGTCTGGCAGAACTGGCTTGCCACCTGGAGCGAGGAAGGCGAGCGTCACGCGGAACTCGGCGCTGCGGCTCTTGCTGCCGGCCGCAACGTGACCGCCGGCGAGGCCTATGCCCGCGCCAGCCTCTTCTATCATTTCGGACAGTTCATGGCTTTCGAGGACCTTGAGGCAAAGGCGAGGGCGGCCGCGCGAAAGGTGGAACTCTACCGTCTCGCAACACCCTTGCTCGATCCGCCCGGCGAGATGGTCGCTGTGCCCTTTGAGGACGGCGAACTTCGGGCCGTTCTTCGCGTGCCGACCGGAGACGGCACACACCCGCTGGCGCTGATCATCCCTGGCTCGGATTCGACCAAGGAGGAATTTCCGGCCCTCGAGCGGCATTTTCATGCCCGCGGCGTTGCGACCCTGTCGCTCGACGGCCCCGGCCAGGGCGAGGGCCGTTCGATGGGCGCCCTGCGTCCAGATATCGGCCCGGCCGTCGAGGCGGCCCTCCGATTGGTGGCGGCGCATCCGCGCCTGTCGGGCAAGGTCGCGCTCGTCGGCATGGCCTTCGGCGGCTTTCTCGCGCTACGCGCCGCCGCGTCCGTGCAGAAGCTTGCCGGTGTCGTCTCCATCAACGGCTTCTTCGATCTCGGCGGGTTCTGGGATGCGCTGCCGCAGGTCTATCGCGACAACATGCGCTTCTCGCTCGGGGGCGCGGACGTTCGCGAACGGGCCGACCGCTTCACCTTGGTGCGCTGCCCGCCGCCGACCATGCCGGCCCTCATCCTTCACGGCGGACGCGACAAGATCTTTCCACCCTCCGAGGCGGTAAAATGCGCGGATATCTGCGCGCGCGGCGCCGAACTGCACGTCTTCGAGGATGGCAACCACGTCTGCAACAACATCCCCTGGCTCTATCGTCCGCTTGTCGCCGACTGGGTGGCGGAGCGACTGGGCGCGTGACCGCCAAGGGCGGCGTTACGCGTCCGGCAAGGTGAAGACGGCGCACGGCGCTGCGATGCCGCGCAAGGAATGCTCGCCGAGCGGCAGCAGCGGCATCGACGTGGTTTCAGCGACGGCACCCGAAATCAGCACGGAGCGGCCGAGCGGCCGGCACAGGCCCTCCAGCCGGCTGACGAGATTGACCGCCGGGCCGATCGCGGTGAAGTCGAGCCTGTCGGCGGCGCCGATATTGCCCCAGAGAATGTCGCCGAGGTGCAGGGCCACCCCGAAGGAGAGCGGCGGCAGCCCCTCCGCCTGCCGTGTCTCGTCGAGATGCGCCATGCCGGCGCGTGCGGCGGTGACCGCGCGCAGCGCCGCATCGCAGGCTTCGCCTGGCGAACCGCTCACCGGAAAGATCGCCAGGATGCCGTCGCCAATGAATTTCAGCACCTCGCCACCAAAGGCATGGATCGCGCCGGCGAGGCGATCGAACCAGGCGTCGAGGGCAGCGATCACCACGGCCGGTTCCGATGTCTCGGACAGCGCCGTGAAGTTGCGCAGATCGGCATAGAGCAGGGCCGCCCGAATGGTTTCGCCGGTGCCGCGGGTGAGCGCCCCGGCGCGGACGCGGGCGGCACTGCGGCGGCCGAGATAGGCGTCGAGCAGGGCGGTCAGCGCTGCCCGCTCGGCAAGAACCGCCAGGGGGGCGACGGCAAAGCGTTCGACCTCATGAAGCCGCGCCGTCTCTTCCCGGTCGAACGGGCGGGTCCCGGCCCAACTGAGGGGCGCGTGTTCCGTTCCCAGTTTGGTCGATGGTCGCAGCATTGGTCCGAACCCGGCCAGCCACTCTTCACCCGCCCGGTCGGAGACGGCGCCGGCAAAGCCCAGGCTCTCGATCACCACGCCGCTCTCGGCCCGCCACAGCCAGGTGCGGCGGGCGATGATCGGGTGTGGCACCGCGAGCGTAAGCGCGCCGGCCGCGAGCGGCAAACCGTCGGCGACGAGCCGGCGGCCGAGGTCGGACAGGAAGCGGTCCGGCTCCGGCGAGGCGCTCGCCTCGTCCACGAGCCAGGCAAGGGGGACGGACAAATCCATGTCGAAGAGGATAGGGCCGCCGCCCTTGCCGACAAGCCCCGTGCCGCCGCCGCGCTGAGCGCAAAACAGGGGCGAGCGGTGGCGCCATCCGCAATGGTGGCCTATGATTGCGGCAGCCCGCAGAAGGCTAGCAATCCGCGGGCAGGCCAATCAGCAAAGGGAAGACCGATGCCAGAAGCCCTCGTCGTCCGCCGCGAAACACAGATCCCGGCGCCCCCCGCCGCAGTGTTCGCTCTCTTGACCGACCCGGAAAAAATCCTGCGCTGGATGGGAACGGAGGCCGACACCAAGGCGGAGCCCGGTGGCCTCTACCTCGTGAACGTGACCGGCGCGCGTTTTGCCCGCGGGGCTTTCCGCGAGGTCGTGCCGGTGCATCGGCTTGCCTACAGCTTCGGCTGGGAAGGCAGCGACATCGTGCCGCCCGGCTCGAGCCTGATCGAGATCGACCTGATCGAGCAGCCGCCCGGAACATTGCTGCGCCTCACGCAAACGGGCCTGCCCAGCGCCGAACAATGTGCCGGCCATGCGGAAGGCTGGGCGCATTATCTGGAGCGCTTGGGCCAGGTGGCCTCGGGACGCGATCCAGGCCCCGATCCCTGGCTCGGCCGCGACGGCGCGGCTTGATACGGACGTCCCTTGATTGAAACCACTGGCCCTGAAGGCTTGACGACGGCGTTGGAATACCATGTTGATTCAACGGGATTGGCGCGAACCTGCTTTTACATCTTGTTGATGCCGAATCAGGACGTTAGGCGGGGCGCGTCACGAGTGGTGCGCCGGCTGAACGCGCCGCAACATGTATGAATTTACCCGGGTGGGAGCGGATGGACGACAACAACATCATCAAGTTTGAACGACCAAAGCCGAAAAAGGAGGCGAAGCCGGCCAGGCCTGTGCCGCGGAAGGCGTTGATTTGGCTGGCAGTGATCGCGGTCCTGGTTGCGGTGTGGTCGTACTATCAGTTTATCGCGCCGCCGAGCATGCCGGGCTAACCAATCTTCGGGCCGTCTGCGGGTGATCGCACGAACGTGCGGTCCACGACGGCCTTCGCTCACTTCCACATGGAGCGCATGCGGGCGCCGACGTCGATGCGGATCTGCTTGGCGCTTCGCTCGCTGGCGCTTGCCGAAATCTTCGGCCAGCTGGTCGTCTCGAAGAATTGCAGCAATGTCGCCGGAATGAAGCGGGTTCGCGAGGCGTAGACATGTCGGTCGCCCTGGGCGTTCTGACCGTGGGTGAAGAAGCGCTGCGGCGTCACCAGGGACAGACGATCGCGTGCCCGTGTCATGCCGACATAGAGCAGCCGCCGTTCCTCTTCGAGTTCGGCGGTCGTGCCCACCCCGAGATCGGACGGAATGCAGCCGTCGACGACGTTGAGCATGAAGACCGAGCGCCATTCCTGACCCTTCGCCGAATGGATGGTCGACAGGATCAGATAGTCCTCGTCGAGCAGCGGCACGCCCGCCTGGTCGCTGGTGGCATCGGGCGGGTCCAGGGTCAGCTCGGTCAGGAAACGTTCGCGGTTCTGGTAGCCGCCGGCAATCTGCTCGAGCTGCAGCAGGTCGGCCTTGCGGGTATCGGCGTCTTCATGGATCCGGTCGAGATGGGGCTCATACCAGGCGCGCGCAGCGCCGATCTCCTGCGGCCATCCAGGCTCGGCCCGTCGCAGGCCGGACACCAGGTCGACGAAGCCGGTCCAGTTCTCGCCGGTCTTGGCGGGAGGTGGGATCTCCGCAAGGGCCGCGAGCGGTTCCGGATCGGCGGCGATCGCATCGAGGATCTTTCCGGCGGTCTGCGGGCCAATACCGGGTAGCATCTGCAGCAACCGGAAACCGGCGACGCGGTCACGCGGGTTCTGCGCAAAGCGCAGCACCGCGAGCAGGTCCTTCACATGGGCGCTGTCGAGAAACTTCAGGCCACCGAACTTCACGAACGGAATGTTGCGCCGGGTGAGTTCGACTTCGAGCGTTCCACTGTGGTTGGACGAGCGGAATAGAACCGCCTGCTGCTTCAAGGCGATGCCGATCTCACGGCCAGCGAGAACCTGCTCCACGATATAGGCCGCCTGATCCGCTTCGTCCTTGACGGCGACGAGCAGCGGGCGCTGCTCCGATTGCCTGTCCGTCCAGAGGTTCTTGGTAAACCGCTCTCGCGCCAGGCCGATCACGCCGTTTGCGGCAGCGAGGATCGGCTGCGTCGAGCGGTAATTCCGGTCGAGGGTGATGACGTCGGCGGGCTCGGGCGAAAAGGCGTTCGGGAAATCGAGAATGTTGCGAACCGTCGCAGCCCTGAAGGAATAGATCGACTGGGCGTCGTCGCCAACGACCGTCAACCCGTGGCCGCCGGGTCTGAGCGCCATCAGGATCGAGGCCTGCAGCCTGTTGGTGTCCTGATACTCGTCGACAAGAACATGATCGAAGCGTCCGCCGACATCGTCGGCAAGCTCCGGATCGGAAACCATCTGCGCCCAGTAGAGCAGGAGATCGTCGTAATCGAGCACGTTCTGCGCCTGTTTGGCATCGACATAGGCCGCAAACAACGCCTTGAGCTGTTCGTCCCAGCCGGTGACCCAGGGATAGGCCGTCTTCAGCACGTCGCCAATCGAGCTTTCGGAGTTCACGACGCGCGAATAGATCGAAAGGCACGTTCCTTTCGTTGGAAACCGGCTTTCCGTCTTCGAGAAGCCGAGCTCGTGGCGCACGAGGTTCATCAGATCGGCGCTGTCTTCCCGGTCGTGGATCGTAAAATCCGGGCCGAGACCGATTTGTTCGGCATAGATGCGCAGGATCCGGGCGCCGATGCCATGGAAGGTGCCGGCCCAGGAGAGCGCGTCCGTCATGACAGCAGCGTTGTCGCCGAGAACCTGGCGGCAGATGCGCGCGACCCGGCGGGTCATCTCGGCTGCTGCGCGTCGAGAAAAGGTCATCAAGAGAATGCGACGCGGATCAGCCCCGTTGACGATGAGATGCGCGACCCGGTGGGCGAGCGTATTCGTCTTGCCGGAGCCGGCACCGGCGATGATGAGAAGCGGGCCGCCGACCTGTCCTTCCGGCAAGCCGATACCGTGCTCGACCGCCTCACGCTGGCGGTCATTGAGTTTTTCGAGATAGGCGGCGCTCATGCGTTCCCGTTCGTTTTCGTCGCACTCCGTCACAGCCCGCATCGATTTTCATCCAAGAGACAGGCAGGAACAAAGAAAGAACTAGCAATTTAGCATCCAGATGAAAACCCTGACGTTGCCGAGTTTGCCTTCTTGCAGCGTCGGAATGCCACTCTTCCAAGGTTTTGATGACCTGTGAGACCGCCGATGGGGTTGTTTGCGACAGTAGGTGTAATGGGCCTTATCGGCCGGCCTATACCTATGGCTGTGCGCCGCCATGAAGAACGCGCGACGGCTTGTGGCCTTATATGGTGAATTAGAAATATGCTTTGCTCCTGCGTCCACTCGAAAGAGGAAGAGCACATGGACGAACGGAGCGTTGAAGAGACCTGCGAGGCCACCGGCTCGACCGCCGAACTGCAGGAGATTGCCCGCAAGCTGGCGTCGCTCGCCCAAGAGATCAGGTCAATTGCAGCGACCCCGCTCGGCGAGACGGTCGTATTCGACGAAAGCGGCGATAGATCGGAAACGGCCGTCCACTGACCTCGGTGGCCGACGTCGGACGGTCATTCCTCAATTGGGGTATGGCCGTGACCTGCCTGCGCGCTTAGAACCAGCCGACGGTGGCGACCTTGGGATATTCGGGACGTCGATACGAGGCGACGCCTTCGAATATCCCTTGGTGCGACAGCGGACGCCGGTGATTGCTCGTGCGGGCAGCATTGAGTCTGTCACGCCACGACCGTAATCGTCATTTCGATGTAGCCGGCAAGGCATAGGGCCGAGGCCAAGATGCCCGGCGTCGATGGCACGGCTTGCATTATTTTCGCCAGGAAGATGCCGCCGGCGATGAGCAATCCGCCGAGAAGCAGACCGTGTTCCGCAACGGCGAGGCCAATGGAGCAGAGGTTCACGGCACTCGCAACCATGGTGAGGGGCGCTACGGCCAGCGCGGCGCTCGATTGAGCCACGAAGATGAGCCTGAAACGCGGCCAACTGAGGCCAATGGCAAGAACGAGGAATACCAGGGAGATGGCCATCAGCATGCTCCGGCGAGAGTGTGCTTGATCGATCGGGCCTGCTTGTCCCGGGCTGAAAACACGTCGCCGGCGGCGATGAGGACAGGGTTGTCGTAGCCGATCGCCGCGATGCCCTCCGGGATTGTCGCGAGCGTGCCGCGCCAGCTGCGCTCTGTCGCTCGGCTGACATCGCTCATGATCACGGCCGGTGTTTCAGGCGGGCGGCCTTCGCCGATGAGCTTTTCAGCAATCAGACATGCCGTGCGGCCCCCCATGTAAAACACCGTCGTGCTGCGCGCATCGGCGATGCCCGCCCAGTCGACATCGTCGGGCAGGCCGCCATGGCGGGAATGACCGGTCACCAGCCGAAGCGACTGGGCATAGTCGCGATGGGTCAGCGACAGACCGAGACGGGAGGCCATGGCGCTTGCGGCAGTGATGCCGGGGATAACGTCGACGGGGATGTTCTCGCGGTCGAGATGGGCGATTTCCTCGCCGGCCCGGCCGAAGACCATGGGGTCGCCGGATTTCAGCCGCACGACGCGCTTCCCAGCCTTGGCGAGCTTGACCATCATGGCGTTGATGTCTTCCTGCCGGCAGCTTTCGCGGCCGCCGCGCTTTCCGACGAGCATGCGCTTTGCCTCCCGCCGTGCGAGTTCGAGCACATCTGCAGAAACGAGGTCGTCGAAGAGGATGACATCGGCCGCCTGCAGTGCACGCACGGCCTTCAGCGTTAGCAGCTCAGCATCTCCAGGCCCCGCGCCGACCAAGGTCACGCGACCGATGGCGGGGGCTCCCGCGAGCCTTTCGGCATCAGCAAGAAGCACCCCGCCTACGCCCTCCTCCGGCGTATCCATGGTCGAAAACACCCGGTCGGCAAAACGCTCCCAGAAAGCGCGACGCTGCGGACCGGGTTGGATCCGGCGGTTCACCGCTCCGCGAAGGGCCTGTGCCAGCTGAGCCCAGGCCCTCAGGCTTTTCGGCAGCAGCGTCTCGATCTTGCGGCGGATCGTCTGGGCCAAGATCGGCGCGGCGCCATCGGTCGAGATCGCAACGATGACGGGTGAGCGGTTGACGATCGAGCCGAACTGGAACTCGCAGAAGTCCGGCTTGTCGATGACGTTGACCGGAACGCCCGCCGCGCGGGCGGCGGCGAAGAATGCCTGCGCCTCCGCCTGGTCCTCGCAATCGCCGACGGCGAGCGCGGCACCGTCAAGATCGGCGGGCGCCCAGTGCCGGCGGTTTAGCGTGACGCTGGCGGTGGGGTGTTGCGGGGTACGGCCGGCAAATGCCGCGAGCGCCTCGTCGTTCCCTTCAGCGTAAAGGTCGACATGCGCGCCGCAGGCGACCAGCAGTTCGGCCTTCCACAGCGCTCCGTCCGTTGCACCGGCCACCACGACACGCCGGCCCTCCAGCGCCCAGAAGACGGGCAGCTTGGCGAGCGCTTCCATCCGGGCAGGTCCGTCACTCTGCGGCTGCTGCAAGACATCCATCGATGATCCCCCTGATTTCGGCGCGGCAGGAGCCGCAATTGGTTCCGGCATTGAGCGTGACGCCAACGGCCTCGACGCTGTGGCAACCGCCGCGTACGGCGGCGACGATCTGGTTGACGCCAACACCGAAGCAGGAGCAGACGGTGGCGCCAGGATCCGGCTTGTCCGCCCCTGGACGGCCGGCGGCGAGCGCGAAGCGCTTGCGCAAATTGGCGTGGTCAGTGCCGATTTGCGCAATTGCCCAGTTGCGGGCGACGGCGACCGGTTCGCGCGCCAGGAAGAAGGCCGCAAGAAGCCGAGGACCATCGAAGAAGGCGAGCCTGATGTCACCGGTCTGTGCATCCGCATAGCCGAGCGGCTCCATCCCTTGCGGGATGACAAGAACGCGGCGGCACCAAGAGGCCCAGTCGTCCACCGGCTCTGTAAAAGCCAGCTCCAACCGCCACCCGCCAGCCGCCTTCGCCAGCGCCCAATAGGCGGCATCCGGATCGACCGGCTTTGCCAGCGAGACGGCGAAGGCGTAGTGCGTCGCCTTGAACTTTCGCGCGACGACCGCAACGTTCTTCGATGCCGGCTGGCCGGAAAGACGATCGGTGATCGGCGGCACGAGGACATCGATGCGTGCCTTGGCCGCAAACTGGTCGTTCCAGTGCATCGGTGCAAAGATGCTGCCGCGCGCCTGGCGCTCGGTGATGAGCGCACGCACGACCACTTTGCCCCGCGGGCTTTCGATCTCGACGAGGCCGGCATTGCCGACGCCGATCTCCATCGCATCACGCGGGTGCAGTTCCGCAAACGGTTCGGCGATATGGGCCGAGAGGCGCGCGCTTTTGCCTGTGCGGGTCATCGTGTGCCACTGGTCGCGGATGCGCCCGGTGTTGAGCGTGAATGGGTAATCGGCATTGGTGCGGTCGGTCTCTGCCGGTCGAACCGCCACGAACCGGCCCCTGCCGTCGGCGTGATAGAACTCGCCTGCCGCGAAGAAACGGCTTTCAGCGCGCTTCTGCCCCTCTGGTTGGGGCCACTGGAAGGGCGTCAGGCCGTCGTAGTCTTCGAGCGCAAGATCGGCATAGGCGCCAATGTCGAAATCGCGGCTGCCGGCGTTTTCGAAGGCGGAGAGCGCGGCATGTTCGCGGAAGATCGCGGCGGGCACTTCGTAGGCGAAGGCAGCGGCATGGCCCATGCGGCCGCCGACTTCGGCCAGTTGCCACCAGTCTGCCCGGGCTTCTCCCGGTGCGGCGAGGAACGCCCGCTGGCGGGAGATACGACGCTCGGAATTTGTGACCGTTCCGCTCTTTTCCCCCCAGCCGAGCGACGGCAGCAGCACATGCGCGTGGCGGGCAGTATCGGTCTCTTTCAAGATGTCGGAGACCACGACGAAGGGACAGGCGCGGATCGCCGCCTCGACGGCATCGGCATCCGGCATCGAGACGACAGGGTTCGTGGCCATGATCCAGAGCGCCTTGATGCGACCGTCTGCCATCGCCTTGAAGAGATCGACGGCTTTCAGCCCCGGCTTTTCGGCAATCTTCGGCGAATGCCAGAAGCGCTGGACGCGATCGCGATCACCGGCATCTTCGATCGCCATGTGTGCGGCGAGCATGTTCGCAAGCCCGCCGACCTCGCGGCCGCCCATAGCATTCGGCTGCCCCGTCAGCGAGAACGGCCCCATGCCCGGCCGGCCGATGCGGCCGGTCGCGAGATGACAGTTGAGGATCGCGTTGACCTTGTCGGTGCCCGAGGACGACTGATTGACGCCCTGGCTGTAGCAGGTCACGACCTTTTCGGTTGTCGCAAACAGCCGGTAGAACTCGCGCAACTGCATGGCCGGAAGGCCGGTCCGTTCGAGTACGTCGTCGAACGAAACACCGCCGGCTGCGAGCACGGTTTCCGCGAAACCGGCCGTATGCGCAGCGACATAGTTCTGGTCGACGGCATTGCTGGAAACCAGATGCGAGAACAGCCCGACGAAGAGCGCCACATCGGCGTCGGGCCGGATCGCGAGATGCAGGTCTGCGATATCGGCTGTCATGGTGCGGCGCGGATCGATGAGAACGATTTTGAGGCCCGGCCGTTTCGCCCTGGCGGCGGCAAGGCGCTGGTAAAGGACGGGATGGCACCAGGCGAGGTTCGATCCGGTCAGCACGACCAGATCGGCCAGCTCCAGATCCTCATAGGTTCCCGGCACCGTATCCGAGCCGAAGGCACGGCGATGGCCGGCAACCGAGGAGGACATGCAAAGGCGCGAATTGGTATCGATGTTGGCCGAGCCGACAAAACCCTTCATCAGCTTGTTGGCGACGTAGTAGTCTTCGGTGAGCAACTGGCCGGAGACGTAGAAGGCGACCGAATCTGGGCCGTGCTCGGCAATCGTTTCCGCAAAGCGCGTAGCGACAAGGTCGAGGGCTTCGTCCCAGCCGGCCCGGCGTCCGCCGATCTCCGGATGCAACAGCCGACCATCGAGGTCGAGGGTCTCGGCGAGCGCGGACCCCTTGGAGCACAGCCTGCCGAAATTGGCGGGATGGTCGGCATCGCCGCGCACGGCGACGGCGCCGTTGTCATCGACCGTCGCGATGACCCCACAGCCGACGCCGCAATAGGGACAGGTGGTCTTGACCTCCTTTTCCATGGTCATTCCGCCGCAATCAGCAGGCTCTTGAGCGCGATGAACAACGCGCCGCCGTCCATGCGCACCGGTATGGTGCGCACCGCGCCTTCGTCGGCCCCGAGCGCCTTGCCGGTTTCGAGCGAGATCGCCCAATTGTGCAAGGGGCAGGTCACCGCCTTCGCGTGGACGATGCCCTGCGACAGCGGCCCGCCCTTGTGCGGGCAATGGTCCTCGATGGCGAAGACCTCGTTTTCGGCTGTGCGGAAGACGGCGATCTTGCCCTGAGGCGTCTTCACGCAGCGCGCGCCCCTCAGCGGAATGTCCGAGATGTCGCCGATTGGGTGCCAGGTCATGTCCATCATCTCACTCCGCAGCTTGAGGGAAGCCGACCGTCGCCATCGGTCGGAACTCGTGTTTGTCCTTGCCGGAGACGCGCTCCGACCAGGGGTCGACCTGGGCAAATTTCTGGCTGAAGACGAAGCGGTCGAAATAGGCCTTGCGCCTGTCCGTGTCGTCCATGATCTGGCGACGGATCTCGCCGACGCCGACGCGTTTCGCCCATTTGTAGATGCGCTCGAGATAGCGGGCCTGCTCGCGGTACATCTGCGTCAGCGCTACGATGTGCTCCAGCGCCTCGTCCTCGGTCTTCACCAGGCCGAGCACCTCGGTGCCCTTGATGTCGAGCCCGGCGGCCCCGGCGAAGTGAATCTCGAAACCGCTATCGACGCAGATGACGCCGATGTCCTTGCAGGTGGCTTCCGCGCAGTTGCGCGGACAGCCGGAGACCGCCATCTTCAGCTTGGCGGGCGTCCAGGAACCCCACATGAACTTTTCGATGCGGATGCCGAGACCGGTGGAATCCTGCGTGCCGAAGCGGCACCAGTCCGAGCCGACGCAAGTCTTCACCGTGCGCAGACCCTTGGCATAGGCCTGGCCCGAGATGAAACCGGCCTTGCCGAGATCGGCCCAGACGGCAGGCAGGTCTTCCTTTTCGATGCCAAGCAGGTCGATGCGCTGGCCGCCGGTCACCTTCACCAGCGGAATTTCGAACTTGTCGACCACGTCGGCAATCGCCCGCAGCTCGCCGGAATTGGTGACCCCGCCCCACATGCGCGGCACGACGGAGTAGGTGCCGTCTTTCTGGATGTTGGCGTGAACGCGCTCGTTGATGAAGCGCGACTGGTAGTCGTCGGCATATTCATCCGGGAAATCGCAGACGAGATAGTAGTTCAGCGCCGGGCGGCACTTGGCGCAGCCGCAGGAGGTTTTCCATTCCAGCTCCTGCATCACCGCGGGAATGGTCTTCAGGCCCTTGGCCTTGATCAGCCGGCGCACGTCGTCATGTCCGAGATCGGTGCAGCCGCACATCGGCTGGACGGCGGCCGGACTGTAGCTCTCGCCGAGCGTCAGCGTCATCAGCTGTTCGACAAGGCCGGTACAGGAGCCGCAGGAGGCCGATGCCTTGGTATGGGCGCGCACCTCGTCGAGCGACGTCAGGCCCTTGTCGGCAATCGTGGAAACGATCTTGCCCTTGCACACGCCGTTGCAGCCGCAGATTTCCGCATCATCCGGCAAGGCTGCAACGGCCGCCATAGGGTCCAGCGGAGCGCCCCCCTGGTAGGCCTGGCCAAAGATCAGGGTCTGGCGCATCTCGGAGACATCGGTCTCCTTCTTCTTCAAGTCGTTGAACCAGGCACCGTCGGAGGTTTCGCCATAGAGCACCGTGCCGATGATGCGGTTTCCCTTCAGCACCAGCCGCTTGTAGACGCCGGCCGTGGCGTCGCGCAGCACGATCTCCTCGCGGTCGTCGCCATCGGCAAAGTCGCCGAGCGAGAAAAGTTCGATGCCGGTGACCTTGAGCTTGGTCGGTGTATCTGAATGGACAAAGGCAGCGGAGCGGTCGCCGGCCAGATGGGAGGCCGCGACACGGGCCATCTCGTAAAGCGGCGCGACGAGGCCATAGACCATGCCGCCCACTTCCGCACATTCGCCAAGCGCCCAGATGCGGCCATCGGACGTCTGCATGCCCTGGTCGACGACGATGCCGCGGTTGATCGCAAGGCCGGCCTCCTTCGCAAGGCCGACGCTCGGCCGGATGCCGACGGCCATGACGACGAGCGTTGCCGGAATGATGCGGCCGTCGTCGAGTTCGATGCCCTCGACCCTGCCGTTGCCGACGATCGCCTTGGTGTTGGCCTTGCAGATGATCTTGATGCCGCGGCCTTCCAGCTCCTTCTCAAGGAGGTAGCCGGCGGCCGGATCGAGCTGACGGTCCATCAGCGTTGGCATCACGTGAAGAACGGTGACATCCATGCCGCGACCGGCAAGACCGGCGGCCGCCTCAAGGCCGAGCAGGCCGCCGCCGATGACGACGGCTTTTTCACGGGACTGGGCGGCGAGCAGCGTGGCCTGCACATCATCCAGGTCGCGATAGGTGATGACACCGGGCAAGTCCCTGCCGGGCACCGGCAGGATGAAGGGCACCGACCCGGTGGCGATCACCAGCCTGTCGTAGCTTTCGGTCACGCCATGGTCGGAGGTCACGGTTCGGGCATCGCGGTCGATCGCGACGATGCGATGGCCCTTGTAGAGCGTGATGCCGTGTTTGATGTACCAGCCGTCGCCGTGGATGATGATCTCTTCGTATTCCTTTTCGCCCGACAGCACCGGCGAAAGCATGATGCGGTCGTAGTTGACGCGCGGTTCGGCGTTGAAAATGGTGACCGCGTAGCGGTCAGGCGCCTTGTCCAGCAGGTGCTCCAGCATGCGCCCCGGCGCCATGCCATTGCCGATGATGACGAGTTTCTCTGTCATGGTCTGTCCTTGTCTGTTTACGCGGCTGCAGCCGTCGGCAGGGTGGGCGCACGGCGTTCCATCTGACGGATCGAGAGATGCATCCACAGGAGCGATGCGACGACGACGGCGAAGAGAAGCAGGAAGCAGCTCGACCAAAGGCCGGTCGCATCCTTGAGCAGGCCGAAGGCGATCGGCAGCACGAAGCCGCCGAGCCCGCCGACCATGCCGACGATGCCGCCGACCGCGCCGACATTGTCCGGGTAATAGGCCGGGATGTGCTTGTAGACGGCGGCCTTGCCGAGGCTCATGACGAAGCCGAGCACGAAGACCGTGACGATGAAGACGGCAGGCGTGATGCCGAAGCTGTGGCCTTCGCCGGCGGCGGGCAGCGACAGGATCAGCGTTGCCACCGCCGAGATGCCGAGCATCCAGTACATGACGCTGCGCGCGCCCTTGCGGTCGGAAAGCATGCCGCCGAAGGCGCGGAAGACGCTGCCGGGGATGGAGTAGGCGGCTGCGACCATGCCGGCCACGGCGATATCGAAACCGTAGACGCCGACGAGATAACGCGGCAGCCAGAGCGAGAGGGCGACGAAACCGCCGAAGGCGAAGAAATAGTAGAGCGAGAAACGCCAGACCTGCGCGTTCTTCAGCGGGGCGAATTCCTGGAGCAGGCTGCGCTTCGGCGCCTGGCGCTCGCGGCGGCTGCGGAAGGCCGGATCGTCGCTGGTCGTGAACCAGAAGACGAGCGCCGTGACGACGAGTGCGGCCGCCCAGATCTCGGCAACCGTCTGCCAGCCCCAGGCGATGAGGACGAAGGGCGCCAGGAATTTCGTCACCGCCGCGCCGACATTGCCGGCGCCGAAGATGCCAAGCGCCGTACCCTGCTTTTCCGGCGGGAAGAAGGGCGAGACATAGGCGACGCCGACCGCGAACGAGCCGCCGGCAAGACCGATGCCGAGGCCGGCGAGCAGCATCTGCGGATAGGTTGTGGCGTAGGTGAGCAGAAAGGTCGCAAGGGCTGCGGCCAGCATAGTGAGCGTGTAGACGAGGCGCCCGCCATAGCGCCCCGTCCAGACGCCGAGCAGGATGCGCACCAGCGAGCCGGTGAGGATGGGTGTGCCGACCAAGAGGCCGAACTGCGCTTCGGTCAGCGCGAGGTCCTGCTTGATGCGGATGCCGATGATGGCGAAGATCGTCCAGACGGCGAAACAGATGGTGAAGGCAAAAGTGGACATCCACAAAGCCGTGGCGGGTTCGCTGGCGGATAATGGCTGCTTGTTCTCAGACATGGCTTCTCCGAGGCCCGACGAGGTCGTGCCGCTCCATCTTGGGGGTGAAAAACAAAAAGCCGCTGGCCAGGTATGCCCGACACGGTTTGCCCCGTGTGCGCAGTCCTGATCAGCGGCTTTGCTGGTGGGGCGCCCGTCGTTGGACGCCGATCTCTTGGCCTGAGGGCCTGCAATAAGAAAAGCAATCAGCGTGCCAGTTTTGGCAAGCTATTGATCTAAAAGAAAAAGTGGAATTGGCGGCCTGACGTCATCCCGGTTGGTGACATTCCTTGGTGCAGTGCGAAGCCATTTTTTGTGCAATGCGCATAAATTAGGCGTCGCGCATTCAGCCCGCAGACTGGGCCGCGATATAGGCATCGAGGTCGTCGGGATCGAAGCGTCCGCCGTCGAAGAAACCATCGGGCCCAAGCGTCAGGGCGCCCGACGAGCCAACCGGGGTTTCCACGGTCAAGGCGCCTTCCACCTTGGCGCTTGCCGACGGCATGGCGATGCCAAGGTGCTTCAGGGCGGCGCGGTAGATGTCCGGGCGATAGGTTTCCGCGGCGATGCGCTGGCGCTCGGCCGTATGCTCGATCTGCCGCCAGCGCACCATCTGGGTGTAGAACCAGAGGGCATGGCTCTTCCAGGGGAAGGTCGCTGCCTTGGCGTTCGGAACGAAGAAGTCGCTGACGGCCCGGACCTCGCCACCGCCGACCGGCAGGGTGCCCTTGAGGGCGGGAAGAAGCAGTTCGGCGTCGCGCTCCACATAAGCGGGCCTTGCCAGAAGGGTCGCGAGCGTCTCGTGGTTTTCCGGGCGGGCGCACCAGAGCGAGGCCAGATGAAGCGCCACGAGCAAGGCGGCCATGGCCTCCGGATTGGCTTGCCCCCACCGGGCGTTGACGCCAAGGACCTTTTCCGGGCTGGACCGCCAGATCGCTGCCTTGACGGTGGCGAGATGCGCGCCGCGGCGAAGCACGCCGAAGGTGTTCCAGGGCTCGCCGGCGCAATAGCCGTCGATCACGCCTTCGGCGAGCGCATCGCCCATATCGGGCGGCGGCAGCACGACGATCTCGATATCACGGTCCGGATCGATGCCGCTCGCCGCCAGCCAGTAGCGCAGTTCGTAATTGTGCCCGGAATAGGGGTGCACGACTGCAAAGCGCAACGGCGCGCCCATCTGCGCATCGATCGTCTTGCGCAGGGCTGCACCGTTCGCGCGCGCATCGAGATCCGTGGTCGCGCCGTTTTCCGCCATCCTTTGCCAGAGCGCCGGAGACACAGTCACCGCATTGCCGCCGAGACCCAGCGCCATCGGCACGATCATTTCAGGCGCCGGCACATTGAGACCGAGATTGCCGGCGATCGGCATCGGCCCGAGAATATGCGCGACATCGACATGGCGAACCGCAAGCCGGTCGCGGATGCTTGCCCAGGAACGTTCGCGCAAAAGGGTCAGGTCGATCCCCTGTTCCTCGGCAAAGCCCATCTCGCGGGCGACGACGAGCAGCGCACTGTCGAGCAGCGGCACGAAACCGGCGGTGATGGCGTGGCGCGTCGTCATTCCTTTCCTCCCGGATCGAGCAGGCTCGCCGCCGTGACGAGGCTTTGGGCGATCTCGACGATCTTGCGGTTCTGGTTCATCGCCGTCCGCCGCAGCAGTGCATAGGCCTCTTCTTCGGAAAGCCCGCGCGAGCGCATCAGCAGCCCCTTGGCGCGATCGATCACCTTGCGGTTTTCCAGTTCGCCGCGTGTCTCCTCGAGTTCGCGGTTGAGGCGGGAGAAGGCGTTGAAGCGGCTGATCGCCATCTTCAGGATGGGGCGCACCCGTTCCTGCTTCAGGCCGTCGACGATGTAGGCAGAGACCCCGGCTTCGACCGCCGCCTCGATGGAGGCCTCGTCGGACTTGTCGACGAACATGGCGATAGGGCGCCTGACCGCGCGCGAAAGCTGGAACATGCTCTCCAGCATGTCGCGGTTCGGGTTTTCGAGATCGATGACGATGACGTCGGGATTGAGATCGGCGATGCGTCGCGCAAGACTATGCATGTTGTCGATGACGGTGACCTGGTCATAGCCCGCGTCGCGCAGCCCGTCCTCGATGATGGCGGCGCGGATGCGGTTCTCGTCAATAACCAGGACGTTTAGTCTGCTGTGCTGCATGCCACGACCGCATTCTGACCAAGCTTGACCTGCCGTGTCGGCTCTTTTTGCAATGCAGCATGGCCGGTCCGAAAGCAAGGACGATCTTTCGGATGGCGCTCACGCACAGCCGGGACTGCCAGATCCTCGGCGAAGATCGGCTTTGCCGCGGCGCGAAGGTCGCGCCACGGCATTGGGGGCATTAAGCCCGTGAAAAGCGACCGAGGGTGCCTTAGGCTGCAATGAGTTCGTCGGCTGGGCCGAAGAATTCGTAGTGAACCCGCTCGCTGGAAACGCCTTCCCGGGCAAGAGCCGGGACAAGCGCCCGAAGGAACGGTTTGGGGCCACAGAGATAGAATTCGGCATTGGCGATGGGCGTGTGGTTGCGAAGCCATTCCGCCGTGATGAAGCCGTCGAAGTCGTGCGACAGCCCGACAGCATCCCCGTTCGCAGGCGCGCTGTAAAAGCTACTGATCGTGATCTTGCCATGGGCATCGGCGAGTTCGCGAACATGCCGATCCATGGCATGCGTGCCGCTGTTCAGCGCGCCGTGGACGAAGTGCGCCTCGAGGTTTGGATGTTCCTCGGCGATCGTCTCGAGAATGCTGACCATGGGCGTCAGGCCAACGCCACCCGACAGCAACACGACCGGTGCCGCCGGCGCTTCGGGGAGGAAAAAGTCGCCAGCCGGCGGGGTCGCGCTCAAGACGGTGCCGACGGTTGCCTGATCGTGGAGATATCGCGATCCGCCTTGTCCCTGTGCTTCGCGCTTCACGGAGATGCGGTAGAAGCTGTCGTTTGGGCCGCTGGAGATCGAGTAGTTGCGCTTGATCTCCAGGCCATTGTCCAGTTGGAAGCGAAACGTCAGGTATTGCCCGGGTCTGTGGCGCACAACGCGACCGCCGTCCTTGGGTTTCAGGATAAACGAGGTGACGACGTCGCTTTCGCGAATTTTTGAGGCGATGACGAAATCTCTCCAGCCGTTCCATCCGCCCGAGCGCGCCATCAGCTCGTCGCGGATGGTGGCTTCGCGCTCCTTGAGAATGTCGGCGAGGAACCAATAGGCCTCGCCCCATGCGTTCAGGAGCTCAGGGGTCGCCGCAGTTCCGAGCACATCCTCGACGGCGGCGAGAAGAGCCGTGGCAACAAAGGGATAGTGCTCGGGGAGGATGTGGTAGCCGATATGCTTTTGGGCGATCCGTTCGACGACCGGGCCGAGCACGCCGAGATTATCGATATTCTGCGCGTAGGCGAGAATGGCGGCCGCAAGCGCGTTCACCTGTGAACCGCCTTCGCCCTGATTGGCGTGGTTGAACAGCGCGCGGATGTGATCGTCTTGGAAGAGGCGGGCATACATGCTTTTCGTGATGTCCGCTCCATGGGCCGCGAGCGCCGGAGCGCTGGCCTTCACGATCTGGACAGTCTCGGGGGAGAGTGGTTTCGGCATGATCTTTCCTTTCGGTGGGACGTATCAGTGAGGGCAGGTTGGTGATCCTGGAAATGCATCCGGCATTTCGATGGGCCGGTGATCGGGGGCTGTGTCCCAGTCCCTCGCGGCAACGCATCCCGCGCTCGAAATCCTGTCGATGCGGGCTTCGCCGTAGAAGTCTTCGACGATCATTCTGATCTCAGTTCCGACTGCCGTTCGCGCGGTCATCGCAAATGACCCTTAAAGATGTATCTGAAATGCATCTATTCGCTCGCGATCAAAGATGCTAATCAAATGCATGTTTTTTGAACGGACTTTTTGACGCAGACCCGCAATGAGGCTCACGAAATACACCGACTATGCGATGCGCCTGATGATCTATCTGGGCTCACAGCCGGCGGGGCTCAGCTCCATCCGGGGGATATCCGATACCTTCTCGGTCTCGCAGAACCATATGATGAAAGTGGTTCAAGACCTCGCGAATGCGGGGTTTCTGGAGGCCGTGCGCGGCCGCAACGGCGGTATCAGGCTTGCAAGGGCTGCAAACGAAATCAATCTCGGCGCTCTCCTCCGCCACACGGAGGAACTGGCGGATCTGATCGACTGCCGGGGCTGCCGCATCGCACCCGCCTGCAGCCTGCCGTCCGTCCTTTCGGAAGCCACGGCCGCCTTCGTCGCGGTCTTCGACAAGTACACGCTTGCGGATCTCGTCGAAAAACGCTCGACGCTCGGCGCGCTCCTGGGTTTTAGGGCGGCCGTGCCGGGCGAAGACTGCACCCTGTGACGAAGGGGTTTGCGGCTTGCGCGCGCTAGCTCGCTAGTCGCTCAAGGCGTCAGATCGGCAGCAGCGCGTCCGGCTTGACGTCGCCGACCGAGGCGTAGGTGTGCGTCTCCCGGACGCCGGGGAGGGGCAGGATGACCCGTTCGAGAAAATCCTGGAACAGCGACATGTCGGCAATGCGCGCCTTCACCAGATAATCGAAGCCGCCGATCACCATGTGGCATTCCAGAACTTCCGGCGCCTTTGCAACCGCCTCGGAGAAGCGCTCGAAGATATGGGGGGCGGTATGGTCAAGGCGCACCTGGATGAAGACGACGGTGCCCCGGCCGATCTTCTTCGGATCGAGGATCGCGCGCACGGCCTTCACATAACCCTCGCGGAAGAGGCGCTTGACGCGCTGGCTGGCGCCGGTCGGCGACAGGCCCACCCGGCCTGCGAGCTCTAGCGTGGTGCGCCGGCCGTCTTCCTGAAGCAACCTCAGCAGGGTTCGGTCGATGGTGTCGAGACCCGGAATTTCATTCTTCACGCTGAACGATCCTCAGTAGAGTGAATATCACGCAAAGTATCTGCAATCAGCATATTCAGACGCACTGAATGCGGCGATAGCATGCGCATATCGCAGGCGGAGAATGAGGGGTAATCGCCATGGCTGCAAGCGCTGATGATATGACGTTCGATGACAGTGCCAGTCGCCGGCGGCTCGCTATCCTCGCAGGATTGGCGGTCGTCGCCATCACCACCGTTCAGTTTGTCGCCGCAAGATTCAGTCTGCGCGCGCATCTGACGCCAGCCGACATCGTCAGCCTGCGGTTCTCGGGCGCTGCCCTTGCGTTCCTGCCGGTGCTCCTGGGGATCGGCATACCGAGGCTGAGCCAACTCGGCTGGCGGAAGGCCGCTGTGTTGGCGCTGTTGACGGGGCTGCCTTACCCGCTGATCATCAATCAGGGGCTGGCACTGGCACCGGCGGCCCATGCGGCCGCGCTCTCTCCAGCCGTAATCGTCTTCTTCTCGGTCCTGTTCTCGCGCGTCGTCTTCAAGGACAAGGTCTCCGGCGTGCGCCTTGCCGGTATCGCCACGGTCATTGCCGGCCTTCTGGTGTTCGTCGTCCAGTCGGGCGTTGGGGATGGGGAAACGCTGCGCGGCGATCTTTTGTTTGCCGTATCAGGGGTCATGTTCGCGGCCTATGCGGTGCTGGTGCGGCTATGGTCGGTCGATGCCGTCACGGCGACGATCGCTGTCGTCTTCTTCTCCTGCCTGCCATTGCCCTTGTTGCACATCCTGGCGCCGAGCGGATTTGCCACCGCCCCGTTCGCCGAGATTGCCACGCAGTTTGTGATCCAGGGCTTCCTCGCCGGCGCGCTCGCGAGCGTTCTCTACACCTATGTCATTCGTCAATTGGGCCCGCAGCCTGCGTCGCTGTTCATGCCGTGCGTCCCGGTGACGACGACCGCGGCGGGGGTCGTCGTTCTCGGTGAAGTCCCGACGCTGCTTCAGGTCCTCGCCATCGCTGTCATCACGTTCGGAATGGTCTTCCCGATCCTGAAAAAGACATAGCCCGGGCCGGTACTTGGCCTACTTCTGCGCCTGTTCGGCCGGCATCGGTTTGACCGGTGCGCCCGGGAAAATCTTCTGCAGGTTTCCGGCGATCACCTGGTCGCCCTCCGAAACCCCTGACGTCAGGCCGATGAGATCGCCGCTCGTCGGCCCGAGAGTGACGAGCCGCTGCTCGACGGTTTCCCCCTTGCCGACGACATAGATGTACTTGCCGAGCTGGCTCGAGCCGAGCGCCGTTTCCGGCACCATCAGCACGTTCGTTTCGTCGCGGATCTTCAGCCGGACGCGAACATATTGGCCGGGCAGCAAGGAGAGATCCGTGTTGTCGATGGTCACACGCGCCACCACCGTTCCGGTGTTGCCCTCGACGGTGTTGTTGATGAAGCTGAGCTCGCCGCGATAGCGCGGTTCCTTGTCGTCGGGCAGAAGCACTTCCGCCTCCACCTTGCCCTTTGCCCGTGCCTTCTGGATGTCGGCGAGCTCCGTTTCGCTCGGGTTGAAGGAGACGTAGATCGGCGAAAGCTGCACGAGGTTGTTGAGGGGCGTTCCCGCGGTGTTGCTGACGAGCGTTCCCTCCGGCGCCTGGTCGCGGCCGAGACGGCCAGCAAAAGGCGCGCGGATTTCGGTGTAGTCGAAATTGATCTCGGCGGTGCGCACCGCCGCCCGCGACATCTCCAGTGCCGCTTCGGCCTGGTGCACAGCACTCTGGCGCTGATCGAAGCTGTCCTTGTCGAGGTAACCCGTCGTGGCCAGTTCGTTGCCGCGGTTGAGGTTGGAGCGCAAATAGGCGAGAGACGCCTCGTCCCGCTCGACCTGGGCCTTCGCCTGATCGAGCGCTGCGCCATAGTCGCGCGCGTCGATCCGGTAGAGCAGGTCGCCTTCCTTCACGTCCGAGCCGTCGGGTGCAGCTTGCGCTTCGATATAGCCCGTGATCTTGGCGCGCAGCGTCACGTTGCGGATCGCTTCGGTGCGCGCCGAATAATCGAGATAGATGGGAATGGTTTTCTTGACGACCGAGGCGACGGGAACGGGCATGGCCTGCTGCGGCGGCCCCACCGCCGCGCCGGCGTCGCCGCCCTTCAGCTCGAAGCCGCCGTTCTTGTAGTGATAGGCCGCAGCAAGGGCAGCGACCACGACCACTGCGGCAAGGACCAGTCTCGAACCACGCATGTCAGGCTCCAATACCTATTCCGCCGCCTCCGGCTCTTGGCGCTGGCCTATCGGTTGCGAGGACGTGCCCTCGCGCCATTTTTCGATGACCGCGTAGAAGACCGGGACGAAAATGAGTGTGAGGATCGTTGCCGCCAGCATGCCGCCGAAGACGGTGGTGCCGATCGACTGGCGGCTGGCAGCGCCAGCGCCTCTGGCATACATCAGCGGCAGCACGCCGAGGATGAAGGCAAAGGCCGTCATCAGGATCGGCCGCAGTCGCAGCCGCGCCGCTTCCGCAGCGGCCGCGACCACGTCGAGCCCTTCCTCGCGCCGCCGTCTAGCGAACTCGACGATCAGGATGGCGTTCTTGGCGGCAAGTCCGACCAGCATCACGAAACCGATCTGCGAATAGACGTCGATCTGCATACCGCGCAGCCACAGCGCCGAGAGCGCGCCCAGAAGCGCGAGCGGCACCGAAAGCAGCACCATGAAAGGCATCGACCAGCTTTCATACTGGGCGGCCAGGATCAGGAAGCAGAAGACGAGGGCGAGCGCAAAGACGAGCGCGGCGATCGAGCCTGCCCGGATCTCCTGATAGGTAATGCCGGTCCATTCGAATGTGTAGTCCCTGGGCAGCGTCGTTTTTGCCACCCGCTCCATCGCCGCCACAGCCTGGCTCGAGCTGAAGCCGGGCGCTGCTGCGCCGTTGATCAGCGCCGAGGGGTAGTTGTTGTAGTGGGTGATGGTCTCCGGGCCGACCGTCGGCTTGAACGTTCCGAGCGTGTTGAGCGGCACCATTTCGCCTTCCGTGTTGCGGACATACAGGCGCGACAGGTCCGTCGCCGAGGCCCGCGCACCCTGGTCTGCCTGCAGCGTCACGCGGAAGGTGCGGCCGAAGATGTTGAAGTCGTTGACATAGAGCGAGCCGAAATAGATCTGCAGCGTGCTGAAGATATCCGGCAGGCTCAGGCCCAGCAGCTTTGCCTTGTCGCGGTCGAGGTCATAGTCGAATTGCGGGCTCGAGGTGCTGAAGGTGGTGAACAGCTGGTAAGGATTGATTTCCGGCTGCTTGCGCGCCTCTGCGATCAGCGCCTGCGTCGCTTCGTTCAGCGCCTCGGCGCTGCGGCCTGCAAGGTCCTCCACCTGGAACTCGAAGCCACCGGTGGCGCCCAGCCCCTGGATCGATGGCGGGTCGAAGGCGAGCACCAGCGCATCCGGAATCTGCAGAAGTTGTGGCATGACCGCTTCGCGCAGCGCCGAGGCGCCCTGTTCGGGCGGCCGCTCGTCCCATGGCTTCAGCACGGCGAACTGCACGGCCGAGTTCGACTGGGCGGCAAAGGACAGGAAGTTGAAGCCGACGACAGAGCCGACGAAATCGACGCCGGCGGTGCCGCGCAGGATCTCTTCCGAACGCCGCGCGACGGCCTCTGTGCGTTCGAGCGAGGCGCCGTCGGGCAGCTGGATGACGACGAAGAAATAGCCCTGGTCCTCGACCGGCAGGAAGGTCGAAGGGATGCGCTGCCATAACGCGTAGGTCGAGGCGATCGCAGCGAGGAACACGGCAAACAGCGCCCAGCGCCAGCGCACGAGCCCGGCGACGCTGCGCGCATAACCGTGCGACAGCGCATGAAAGCCGCTGTTGAACCAGCGGAAGACCGCAAAACGCGGTTCGCCGCGATAGCGCAGGAACGCGGCGCTCAGCGCCGGACTGAGGGTCAGAGAATTGAAGGCGGAGAAGGCGACGGAGATCGCGACCGTCAGCGCGAACTGGTTGTAGAGGCTGCCCGCGACGCCAGGGATGAAGGCGACAGGGATGAAGACGGCAAGCAGCACCGCGGTCGTCGCGATGATCGGGCCCGTCACCTCCTGCATCGCCTTTTTGGTGGCCTCGAGAGGCGGCAGCCCGGCCTCCAATTGGCGTTCGACATTCTCGACGACGACGATTGCATCGTCGACCACAAGCCCGATGGCGAGCACCATGCCGAGCAGGCTCAGCATGTTGAGCGAGAAGCCGAAGAGATACATCACGACCAGGGTCGCGATCAGCGAAACCGGTATGGCGATCGTCGGGATGATCGTCGTGCGCAGATTTTGCAGGAAGATGAAGACGACGAAGACGACGAGTGCGAGCGCCTCGAGCAGCGTGAACACCACATCCTTCATCGCTGCCGAGACGAAGCGCGTGGTGTCGTAGAACATGTGGTAGGCGATGCCCGCGGGGAAGCGCTGCGACAGCTCGTCCATCTTCGCCTGCACGCGCGCTTGCAGGTCGAGCGCGTTGGAGCCCGGCGCCTGGAAGACGGCAAGCACGACGCTTTCCTTGCCATTGAAAGTGACCGACGAGGAATAGAGCAGCGCGCCGAGTTCGATGCGCGCTACGTCGCGCAGCCGCGTCGTCGCCCCGGTCGTCTGGTCGGCGCGCAGCACGATGTCGCCGAACTGCGACGGGTCGCTCAAGCGTCCAAGCGCGTTGATCTGCATCTCGAAGGGCGTGCCGGCCGGCGCCGGCGATTGCCCGATCTTGCCCCCGGCGACCTGGATGTTTTGCTCGGCAATGACGTTCTGGACGTCGACGGCGGTAATGCCGAGATTGGCCATGCGGTCGGGATCGAGCCACACGCGCATCGAATAGCGGCGCTCGCCGAACAGCTGGACGTCGCCAACGCCCGGCAGGCGTTTGAGTGGATCGAGGATCTGCAGATAGGCGTAGTTGCTGACCGCGGCGAAATCGACCGAATTGTCAGGCGAATCCAGGCTGACAAGCACGGTGAAGTTCGGGATCTGCTTGGCGATGGTCACGCCCGTCTGGTTGACGAGGGCCGGAAGCGAGGAGGCAGCCTGCGAGACGCGGTTCTGCACGTCGAGCGCGGCGACGTCGATCGGATAGCCGACCTCGAAGGAAATGATGATGCGCGACGAGCCGTCGTTCGAGCTGGTCGAGGTCATGTAGAGCATGCCGGGCACGCCGTTGATCTGCTGTTCGAGCGGCGTCGTCACGGTGTCGGCGACCACCTGGGCGCTGGCGCCCGGATAGTTTGCGGCAACGACGATCTGCGGTGGCGTGACGTCGGGAAACTGCGAGATCGGCAGCAGGAAATAGCAGATGCCGCCGGCCAGCGTCATGATGATGGCGATCGCCGACGCGAAGATCGGCCGGTGGATGAAGAAGTCGATCATGGGGCCGATCCTTTGGGAGCGCCACCATCGCGGCAGGCAGCGGGGCAGAAACTCGGCATGCATGTGCGCGCCGCGCTGACCTTGCGGTCAGCGACGGTCTCCCCAGCCTTCAGCCCATCCAGCATGCGCATCGTAAGGCTCCAGCACGAGATCATGATGGGCCGGTCCGGCCCTAATCACGACGACCAAATCACGAGCGTTATCGAATTTTAAAAGTCTCTGCGGTGTGCGCTCTGGCTAAAAGACGCCTGACGACCGCGCCCACCGACACTGCGCGTAAAAATTTTTCTGCTAGTTACCGCCGCCGTTTCCGGAAGAGCTTTTCGCGGCAAGTGGCTGAGCCACGATATGCCACGCTGGCGAAAATGTTACTGGTCGGTAACATCGTCGCATGTTATCGACCAATGACAGGGCGTCAAGGGGCAAGATTTTCCGCGCCGTTCACGCCGGGCCACTGCGATGACAACGGATTTGTGCAAACCATCCCGTCGTTCGCCGCGCGATCGCATCGTCGAGGCTGCGCGCGATCTCTTCCGCCGCCGCGGCATTCGCGGCACCGGCGTCGATGCGATCGCCGACGCTGCCGACAGCAACAAGATGACGCTCTACCGCCACTTCAGTTCGAAGGACGATCTGATCGTCGAATGCCTGCGCCATGCGGGCATGGAGATGGATGGCTTCTGGCGCGAACTGGAAGACCAGCACCCAGGTGACGGTCTCGGTCAGCTCAGGGCCTGGGTCCGGCGGATCGCCGAACATCTCGGCGAGGACAAGTGCCAATGTGAAATGATGAGTGCCGCCGTGCAGCTGACCGATGAGGGCCACCCCGGACGCGAGGTGATCCGGCTCTTCAAGGATGCGCAGCGCGACCGCGTCGTCGAACTCTGCCGCCGCGCCGGCATCGCCAATGCGGAACTGCTCGGCGACACATTGCTGCTGCTGATCGATGGCGCGCGCGCCGCGCAGCAGAGCAGCGGCGCCGAAGGGCCGAGCGCCCGTTTCGCCGAGATCGCCGATGCGGCGATCCTGACTTTTGCCGGGAATAGCACCGCTTCCAGGTAGCCGCCGTTGCCTACTGCTGGGCCGGCCAGCCGGGGTGATGGCTGTCGATCACGAAGACATGGGTGTGGCGGTGGCCGCTGCCGACGCGCGTCGCGCCGGCGAGATGGGGATGATCGTCCGCCATCGCGTGATGCACGTGCTCGATTTCGTCCGGGTCGGGCGCCGGCCAGAGCCGGGCGGCCGCAGTGATGGCGCCGATGGCGATGAGGCCAAGCGCGACGAAGGTCACTTCGAGACCGGCGGTAGCGCCGAGCCAACCGGCCAGCGGATAGGTGATCAGCCAGCAGGCATGTGAAAGGGCGAACTGGGCGGCAAAGAGCGCCGGCCGGTCTTCGGGCTGGGCGGAGCGGCGGAGCAGCCGGCCGGACGGCGTCTGGGTCAGCGAGTAACCGAGACCGATGGCGAGCCAAAGCGGCAGCAGCGCAGCGAAACTTGGAACGAGCGGACCGATGAACAGGCCGGCGACGAGGATCGTCGCCCCGGAAAACATCGCGAAGCGGTCGGGTGTCCGGTCGAGCAGGCGTGGCAGCATCAGCGCGGCAATCATCGAGCCGCAGCCAAAGGCGGCAAGCGCGATCGCCGTGTCGGTCTGGGTGAGACCAAAGCCGGCCTGGACCAGCACCACCGTGTTGACGATGACCATCGACCCGGCCGCCGAGACTGCGAGGTTGAGCGCGAGCAGGCCCCTGAGCCGCGGTGTGGCGAGATAAATGCGCAGGCCCCGCGTGGTGCGGTCGTAGATGCCGCGCCGTTCCGCCGCCTTCGGGCTTGGCAGCGCGACCGACACCACGAAGGCGGCCGAGGCGAGGAAGCCGAATACCGTGCCGGCGAACAGGTCGTGGAAACTGACGACGGTAAGAAGTGCCGCAGCGAGCATCGGGCTTGCGACGCTTTCGAGATCATAGGCAAGCCGCGAGAGCGACAGGGCGCGGGTGTATTCCTTTTCATCCGGCAGCACGTCCGGAATGGTCGCCTGGAAGGTGGGGGTAAAGGCGGCCGAGGCCGACTGCAGCACGAAGATCAGCACATAGACCTGCCAGATCTCGGTCACGAACGGCAGGAACAGCGCCACGGCGGCGCGTATCAGGTCGAGGCTTACGAGCATGGCACGGCGTGGAAGCCGTTCGGCGAAGGCGGCGGCGATCGGCGCCACGCCGACATAGGCGATCATCTTGATCGCAAGCGCCGTCCCGAGCACCGCGCCCGCTTCGGCCCCGGCCAGATCATAGGCGAGAAGCCCGAGCGCGACGGTTGCGAGGCCGGTTCCGATCAGCGCGATCACCTGCGCCAGGAACAGATGGCGATAGGTGCGGTTTGCGAGGATCTGCAGCATGACGATGGGGCCTCGCTTGGTGGCGGGTTGCGGCAGCGGGTTTGCTGCTCAGAGGTATTTCGTGATCGCCTTGAACTCGTCGATGGAGTGGCGCTGCTCGCGTGGGAGCGCCCCGATCGTGTCTTCGAGGCAATGGTCCAGATGGTCCTGGATCAGGGTTCGCTTCGCCTGGCTGATCGCCTTTTCGACCGCGTGGAGCTGCTGGGCGATGTCGAGGCAGGAGCGGCCGCCTTCGATCATGGCGATGACGCTCTTCAGGTGTCCCTCGGCGCGTTTCAGCCGCTTGACGATATCAGGATGGGTGTCGTGTCTGTGCTCGGTCATGTTAATATCCTATCCCCCTGGATAGGATATATCAAGGGCACGATTTTCGATGGTTCTGCAATGTCCGACGGCGGGCGGTGCTTTCGTCTCTCATCTTCATGTCCAGCACATCTGAGACGCGCGTCGCCGCGTTCCCTCATGTGACGCACCTATGCCGCGCGACAGGGCGGGGCATAGGTTTGGTCTGGGGCGGCGTGATCCGGTTCGCCGATGCGCCCGTTTTCAGCTAGAGGCGCACGAGCATCTTGCCGGTGTTGGCGCCCTTGAAGAGGCCGATGAAGGCGTCAGGCGCATTTTCCAGGCCGTCGACGATGGTCTCGCGCAGCTGGATCCTCCGTTCCTTGATCCAGGCGCTCATCTTGCGATCGAACTCCGGGATGAGATCGACATGATCGGAAACGATCAGCCCTTGAAGGCGGATGCGTTTCTCGATTGCCTGGAAGATGTTGCGCGGACCGGCCGCGCCGCCGGCGTTGTAGCCGGTGATCATGCCGCAAAGCACGAAGCGGGCGTGATCGTTGGCAAGTGCGAGCGCCGCTTCGAGATGGTCTCCGCCGACATTGTCGAAGTAGATGTCGATGCCGCCGGGTGCGGCGGTCGCGAGCGCTTCGGTCAGATCGGATGTTTCGCGATAGTTGATGACCGCATCGACGCCGATCTCGTTTCTGAGCCAATCGGCCTTATCCGACGAGCCGACCGAGGCGATCACCCGCAGGCCGCTGAGCTTGGCGATCTGGGCGACGATGCTGCCGACGGCGCCGCTGGCGGCCGAAACGAAGATGGTCTCGCCTGGCCTGGCATTGGCGATCCGTGCCAGCCCCACATAGGCGGTGAGGCCGGGAAAGCCGAGCGCGCCGAGATAGGCCTGGGCCGGAAGATCCGGATCGAGCTTGCGGGCCGTCGCCGCGTCGATGACCGCGTAGTCCCTCCAGCCGGCGAAATGCACGACGGCGTCGCCGACGGAGAAGGCCGGGTCGGTGGAGTGTTCGACCACGCCGACGGCTGCGCCATCCATGGCCGCGTCAAGCTGGAAAGGCGGAATATAGCTTTTCCGCTCGTCCATGCGGCCCCGCATATAGGGATCGACTGATATCCAGGTGTTGCGGACCAGCAGTTGGTCCGGCTTCGGCTCGTCGAGGCGCCGGCTGGCGATCTCGAAATTTTCTGGGCCCGGAAGTCCGGTCGGGCGGGTCTTCAGGTGGATTTCGCGCGTGACGGTAGACATGGCTTTTTCCTTTGTCGTGTTGCGTTCGGTTGAGAGGGACGCGTGGGTTCGTTCGCGCGCCGCCGGTGGCGGCGTTCGGTTCGGTGGTGATTGATCGAAGATGAGATCTTGGGGGTTGCCGACCCGTCGGCTTCAGGCCGTCGCCGGCATCAGGTGCAGTTGAGGTGAGGGCTGCCGCTGGCCTTCGGCATAGGCGCGGCCGAGATCGTGGGCCGTCGAAAGATTGCGCAGGCGCGCGGCGCGCTCGTTGCTCTCCGCGTCCAGGAACAGGTGCGTCTCGACATTGGCGACGCCGCTGAAGTTGAAGATGCCATGGGCGATCTGGGCGGCCATCGCACTTTCATAGCCGTGCTTCTGGTAAAGCCGGTGGCTGCCGGCGCCGGTGGCGATCAGGCGAACGTGCTTTGCCGAAAGCGGACCGGCGAAACGATCGTCGCTGCCGAAGGCCCAGCCTTTGGTGAAGACGCGATCGATCCAGCCTTTCGTTACGGCCGGCAGCGACCACCAATAGATCGGAAAGGCCAAGAGCAGGAGGTCGGCGCGTTCGATGCGTTGCTGTTCGCGCCTGACGTCCTCCGGCAGCGGTCCGCGTTCGCGATAAAAAGCCAGGTCCTTGCGGGTCATGCGCGGGTCGAAACCTTCGGCGGCAAGATCGGCCAGTTCGATGGTTGCGGCCTTCGTTTCGCGGATGCCGGCGACATAGCCGTCGGCCAGGGACTTGGCGAAGGACGGGCCTTCGGGATTGGCTGTGACGAGAAGAATGTTCATGTCGGCCTCGTTTGTCTGTGTTCGTTGGACCTATACAAACATCTGTCAGGACGATAAAAAAGTTCGAATATTGGCGCCTATCTATCTAGTGATTCGATCAATGCTACGCATATCCCTGGATCAGTGGCGGACCTTCATCGCGGTGGTCGACGCCGGCGGCTTCGCCCAGGCGGCACAGGCGCTGAACAAGTCGCAATCGACCGTCAGCTACGCGGTGCGCCAGATCGAAGAGAGGCTCGGCGTCGCCGTCTTCGAGATCGAGGGCCGCAAGGCGCTGCTGACCACGGAGGGGCGCATTCTCTACCGGCGCGGCAGGTCACTGGTCGACGAAGCGACGCGGCTGGAGCGGGCGGCTGAAAACCTTGCCAAGGGTCAGGAGCAGATGCTGAGCTTGGCGGTGGAGGGGCTGTTTCCGACCTGGCTGCTGCTGAGCTGCATCGAACGCTTCGGTGAGGAGGCGCCGGAAACCCGCATCGAACTGCATGAAAGCGTCATGGGCGGAACGGACGAGCTGCTGCTGTCGGGTGCCGTCGACCTGGCGATCTGCGCCGACAACCTGCCGGCAGGCCATACGGGCGAAGTGCTCCTGCGCTACCGGGCGATTGCCGCCGCCGCCCCCTTCCACCCGCTGCATCAACTGGGCCGGGAAATCGGCGTCGAGGATTTGAAGGGCCATCGCCATCTGGTGATCCGCGACAGCGGGCTGCAGCGGCAGCGCCCGAGCGTCTGGAACGTGACCGAAAGGCGGCTGACCGTCAGCCACAAGGCAACCTCCATTCGCGCCGCCTGCATGGGCATGGGTTTTGCGTGGTATCCGGAAGACTGGATCCGCGAAGAGCTTGCTGCCGGCCAGTTGAAGCCGCTGCCGCTGAAGGATGGCTCGGAGCGCTGGGGCGCCTTGTATCTGGTCTACCCGGATCCGGATGCGGCGGGACCGGGCGCCAAGCGCCTGGGCGAAATCATCAGGCAAGAGGCGCGCGCCTTGGGGCAATAGCCGTCTGCCTCCGCGCCTTTCCGGAATGTGCCCGCCGTTGCTTTAGGCCAGCCGGTCTAAGAGACCTCGGCGTCCACGCTCCATCACCACCCCGTGGTTCCAGCGGAAGACGGGCCTGAGGATGAAGGAAAGCCGAACCATCCACGGCTTCGTGACCGCCACGATCCAGTCATAGCGAACTCGGCAAGCGCCGCCTTCGACTTCTAGCGTCCAGCGGCCGATGCCGTCGAGTTCGCCCAAGGCCCGGCCTTCGATCAAGAGGGGCGGTTCGACCTTGGTGGTTTCCATGTCGAAGACCAGTTCGTAGGGCAGCGCCGTCGACCAGCGCATGCGCCTGACGGCGCCGACACCGCGCTCGTCACCCGGTTGCAGCAACGTCACCTGTTTCACCGACGGCCACCAATCGGGCCAGCGCTCCGGCGTGCTCAGTTCACGCCACACGTCTTCGAGCGGGAAGGCGATCGTCCATTCGGTGACGAGATGAAAATTGGTCGACGACATCGCCGATCCCTCAACAGGCGGAATGGCTGAAGTATAACACGGCATGCGGGCCTTGCGGCCCGCATGCGTCGTTTCATGCCGTCAGGCCGCGCGCGCAGCGACGCCAAGCGGTTCCAGGTCGTCGAGCACCTTGTCGCCGTTGTAGACGGTCTCGTCGAGAATGCCTTCGCGCTTGGCGACGATCGTCGGCACCAGCGCCTGGCCGGCGACGTTGACCGCCGTGCGGCCCATGTCGAGGATCGGGTCGATGGCAAGCAGCAGGCCGACGCCTTCGAGCGGCAGGCCGAGCGTCGAAAGCGTCAGCGTCAGCATGACGGTCGCGCCGGTGAGGCCGGCGGTGGCGGCGGAGCCAAGCACCGAGACGAAGACGATCAGCACATATTCCTGGATGCCGAGCGGCAGGCCGAAGAACTGCGCGATGAAGATCGCCGAGATTGCCGGATAGATCGCGGCGCAGCCGTCCATCTTGGTGGTGGCGCCGAGCGGCACGGCGAAGGCGGCATATTCGCGCGGCACGCCGAGGCTCTTTTCGGTCACCGTTTCCGTGACGGGCAGAGTGCCGACCGAGGAGCGCGAAACGAAGGCGAGCTGGATCGCCGGCCAGGCGCCGGCAAAGAAGCGCGAGGGCTTCAGGCCGTGACCGACGAGCAGCGCCGGGTAGACGACGAAGAGCACGATCGCAAGGCCGATATAGACGGCAGCGGTGTACCAGCCGAGCTGCGCCAGCGTTTCCCAGCCGTATTGGGCGACGGCGCGGCCGAGCAGGCCGATCGTGCCGATCGGCGTAAGCCGGATGACCCACCAGAGGACCTTGCGCACGATCGCAAGCAGCGACTGGTTGAAGGCTAGGAACGGCTTGGCGGCGTCGCCCACCTTCAGTGCAGCGGCGCCGACGGCGATCGAAACGACGAGGATCTGCAGCACGTTGAAATTGAGCGAGGTGGTGGCACCCGTGTCAGTGACCTTGGTGCTGGCTTCAAGCCCGAGCATGTTGGCGGGCACGAGGCCCTTGAGGAAATCGAGCCACGAGCCGGAATAGGAGGGCGCCTTGGCAGCTTCCTGCGAAACGGCTGAACCCACGCCCGGCTGAATGATCAGGCCGAGAGCAATCGCGATGACCACGGCGATGAGCGAAGTGATCGCGAACCAGAGTAGCGTCTGCCATACGAGCTTGGCGGCATTCTGCAGCGTCGCCAGATTGGCGATCGACGCGACGATGGCGGTGAAGACGAGCGGCGGCACGAGCGCGCGCAGAAGCTGGACGAAGATCGAGCCGATCGTCTGCAGGGTGACCGTCAGCCAGTTGGCATTGCCGCTGGCATCGACGCCCATGTTGCGGGCGATGAGGCCGAGCAGCAGGCCGATGACCATGGCCGCCAGGACCTGGAAGCCGAAGGAGGCATAGATCGGCTTTGGTGAGGATTGGGTGGTTGCTTGGGACACGTCTTTCACTCTCATTGTATGGCGGCGGCCACATTTTTAGGCAATGGCCGCCGCAAGTGCCCGAAAAATAGTCGAGTATTCTGGTCGAGATAAGAAACCCTTTGGCTCGAAAACTATTCCAAGTGGAATATTTTCCCCGATCAACCGCGCACGCTCGCTCCGGCCGGTTTGCCTCCAGGGACGGCGAAGCGGTCATCGATCTCCAAACCGGGCGAACTGACGAAAAACATTTCAATCCCGCCGCGTCTCGTTGAAATCTCCTTTCTCTATAAAAATAGTGTATAATGTAGCCTGTCTGTCGTGGCCGGAGTTCGCCGCGTGTCGCGGAGCGCCTTGTGCGCTTCGCCCTCGGCAGGGCGATCTCCTCGAGTTTAAAGCGAGAACAGGAGAGGATTGAGATGACACGCAAGATCCGGCTTGGAGCCTTTCTTCCCGGCGGCGGGCAGCATATCGCGGCCTGGCGCCACCCCGATCAGCCCGCCGACGGGGCGACCAGTTTCGAGTTTCACAAGCAGCTGGCGCTGACCGCCGAACGCGGTCTGTTCGACGCCTACTTTCTTGCCGACGGTCTGGCGATCGGCTTCGGTGGCGCACGAGAGGGCGGCAACGCCCGTGTTGCCGGTTTCGAGCCCGTGACCCTGTTTTCAGCGCTGGCGCCGCTCACCACCCATCTCGGCTTCATCGCGACGTCGTCGACGACCTATGAGGAGCCCTATACCACAGCGCGCAAGTTCGCCTCGCTCGACCTGATCTCCGGCGGGCGTGCCGGCTGGAACGTGGTGACGACGACGGGCGATCCGACGGCGCAGAATTTCAACCGCGACACCCAGCTTCCGCATGCCGAGCGCTACCGGCGCGCGGCCGAGCATGTCGATGTCGTCAGGAAGCTCTGGGACAGTTTCGAGGACGATACCTTCATCCGCGACAAGCAAACGGGCGTCTTCTTCGATCCGGCGAAGCTGCACGACACGGATCACCGCGGCGAGCATTTCAAGGTCCGCGGCCCGCTCAACATCTCGCGCTCGCCGCAGGGACATCCCGTCATCGTGCAGGCCGGCCAGTCCGAGGATGGCCGCGGCCTTGCCGCCGCCACCGCGGAGGTGATCTTCACGGCGCACCAGCACATTAAAACGGCGCAGGAATTCTATCGCGATATCAAGGCCCGCGCCCGCGGCCTCGGCCGCAACCCGGACCACATCCTGGTCATGCCCGGTGTCTCGCCCTTCGTCGGCCGGACTGAAGCCGAGGCGCGGGAGAAATACGAACGGCTGACCTCGCTTATCGTCGAGGAGGACGGCATTGGCCTGCTCAACGGCCTGACCGGCGGGACGCTCGATCTGCGCGGATACGACCTCGACGGGCCGCTGCCGCCGGCGCCGCCGACCGAGGGCATGAAGAGTCGCCAGGCGCTGATCCGCCAGATCGCCGACGAAAACAACTTCACCATTCGCCAGCTCTACCAATGGATCGCGTCGGCGCGCGGCCACTACACGATCGTCGGAACGGCCGGGCAGATCGCCGATACCCTGCAGGAATGGTTCGAGAACGAAGCCGCCGACGGCTTCAACATCCTGCCGCCATGGTTCCCGACGGCGCTCGACGACTTCGTCGAGCTGGTGATCCCGGAACTGCAGCGTCGCGGCCTGTTTCGCACCGCCTACGAGGGCAAGACGCTGCGCGAAAACCTCGGCCTGCCCGTACCCGTCAACCGCTGGACTGCCGCCCGGTCGGCCGTTCAGGCAGCGGAGTGAGGTGTTGCCATGTCCTATGAAACCATCAACCCCTCGCTTGCAGCAGGCTTTGCAACGGCGCGTCGTGAGGCCGCTACCAAGAGTTCCACGCCGCCCGTGCAGTCCCGGCCGAACAGCGTGCCGCGCTGGCGCCGCCTGCTCGGCGCGATCGTTGCCCGCTACGGTCTCGTGCTTGCGTTTCTGGCCTTCTGGCAGGTTGCAAGCACCGTCGGCTGGGTCAACGCGGCGGTGTTTCCTCCGCTCGACGTGATCCTGGCTGCTCTTTGGGACGGCATCGCCGGCGGCGCGCTGCTCGACGATATCGCCATCAGCCTGCAGCGGTCGGGCATTGCCTTTGCCGCTGCCGTCGCCGTCGGTATTCCGCTCGGGCTGTTCATGGGCCAGGTCCGGCTCGTCGAGCAGGCGCTTGACCCCGTCCTGCAGCTTTTCCGCCAGACCTCGGCCCTGGCGCTCTACCCGGTCTTCATCCTGCTGCTCGGTCTCGGCGAAACGTCGAAGGTCTTCGTGATCTTCTGGGCGACGCTGTTTCCGATCCTGTTGTCGACGATCGGCGGGGTCAAGGAGGTCGACAGGAAGCTGATCGAGATGGCCCGCACCTACGGCGCCGGCTCGCTCGCGGTCTTCCGTCGCGTGGTTCTGCCGGCCTCGGTGCCTGCGATCTTCGTCGGCCTCAGGCTCTCGGCGACCACCGCGCTGCTGCTTCTGATCGCTGCCGAAATGATCGGAGCGAACAAGGGCATCGGCTTCCAGGTGATGAACGCGCAGTACAACTTCCAGATCCCGCTGATGTTTGCGTCGATCCTGCTGCTTGCCCTGCTCGGTCTCGCCGCCAACGCGCTGCTTGTTCTCATCCAGCGCAATCTCTGCCGCTGGTCTGCGCCGAGCGTCTGACCGCCTCTACCAGTTCTCCTTCGAAAGGATATCAAGATGACCTTCCATCCCCGCAATCTCCTTCTCTCGGCAGCCGTCACGCTTGGCCTTGCGGCGCCGGCAGCCGCCGCCGACGCCGTCACGCTGCGTTATCTCGCCAGTCAGGGCGGCCTGTCGGCCCATGAACTCGCGCAGGAACTCGGCTATTTCGACGGCACCGGCATCACGGTCGAGAGTGTCGGCTACGCTACCGGCGGTCCGGCATCGCTGATCGCACTGGCATCCGGCGATGTCGAGATCGGCAGCGCAGCGACCTCGGCCGTGCTGAACTCGATCATCAGCGGCAACGACTTCGTTGCCGCCTATCCCTCCAACGGCATCAATGACGAGGTACAGTCGATCTTCTACGTGCTGGAAGACAGCCCGATCAAAAGCATCAAGGACATCGCCGGCAAGAGCATTGCGGTGAACACGCTCGGTGCTCACCTCGACTATACGATCCGCGAGGCGCTGCATTCCGTCGGCCTGCCGACAGATGCCGCCAACCAGGTCGTCGTTCCCGGCCCGCAGCTGGAGCAGGTCCTGCGCTCCGGCCAGGTGGATATCTCCGCCTTCGGCTATTGGCAGACGACCTTCGAGGGTGCAGCCCGCAAGAACGGCGGCCTGCGCGCCATCTTCGACGACACCGACGTGCTCGGCGAGATCGCCGGCGGCTTCGTCGTGCTGCGACGCGACTTCGTGAAGGAGCATCCGGAGGCGGCAAAGACCTTCGTGCTGCAGTCGGCCCGCGCGCTCGACTATGCCCGCGAACATCCGCAGGAAACGAAGGAGATCCTGGCGAAGGCCCTGAAAGCTCGCGGCGAAAATCCTGAGATCGCCCAGTACTTCCGCGGCTATGGGGTGCGGGCCGGTGGCCTGCCGGTCGAGCGTGACCTGCAATTCTGGATCGACGTGCTGGTGCGCGAAGGCAAACTCAAGCAGGGCCAGCTGGCGCCAAAGGACGTGCTCTTTGCCGTCGACGGCGCCACGGCCAGCAACTGAGGACGTTCCATGAGTGTTGCCCAGAACCTTCGCCGCGGAGAGGTGACGATCCGTCACCTCTCCAAGTCCTACCGCCTGAACGGCGCGCCATTGCCCGTGCTTCGGGATATCAACCTCCATATCCGCTCCGGCGAGACGCTTGCCATCGTCGGCGCCAGCGGCTCGGGCAAGACGACCCTGCTTCGGGTGCTGGCGGGTCTCGAGGATCCGGATGCCGGCGAGGTGCTGATCGACGGCAAGCTGACCAGAGGCGTGGGCACCGACCGTGCGGTGATCTTCCAGGAGCCGCGGCTTTTGCCCTGGCTGACCGTGCTCGACAATGTCGGCTTCGGGTTGGAGACGCGTGGGCTTTCCCGGGGACAGGCGCGGGAGCGGGCGCGGCGCTACGTCCAGCTGGTCGGCCTGCAACAGTTCGAAGGCGCCTTTCCGCGGCAATTGTCGGGCGGCATGGCGCAGCGCGTCGGCATTGCCCGGGCGCTCGCCGTCCAGCCGGAAATCCTGCTGCTCGACGAGCCGCTGGGCGCGCTCGACGCCATGACCAAGATCAGCATGCAGCAGGAGCTGGCGCGGATCTGGCGCGACGAGGACGTGACGACCGTGCTCGTCACGCACGATCTCGAGGAGGCGATCTACCTCGCCGACCGCATCCTCATCCTGCCACGCGAAAAGGGCGGCGAACCGCGGCTGATCGAGATCGACCTGCCGCGGCCGCGCGACCGCAGCGCCAGCGCCTTCGTGCGCCAGCGCGAGGAACTGCTCGGCATCTTCGGACTGCATTGAGGTTGCTTGCGGAACGGTTGCAGCGGCTGGGCGTTATCTTGGGGAAGCGGCATTCACCGGGGGCGACGCTGCCCGGTGAATGCCGGATGCCAAGCCGAGACAGGAGCAACGCCATGAAGCTTTCGAAGGGAATGTCATTCGCCGCAATCGTCTTCGCCCTTGGCGCGGCAGCACCGGCGCTCGCCAACGGCTTCTACACCGGCATCGATCCGCACAATCCGCCGGGCACCCAGAACCGGGTGCTCTACGGGCAACCCTACTATGTCGAGCCCGCGCCCGGCCCGGTCTATGTCGAGCCTGTACAGCCGCAGGTCTATGTCGATCCGATGCCGACCGGCAGCATTTATGTCGATCCGTATGTCGACCCGGCGCCGGGTTATGTCTATCGCCCGCCGGCCCGTACATTAGGTGATGCCCGCCAGCGCTACACGGGCGAGTATCAGAGCGGCGGACAGGGCGACTATTACCTCGGCGTCGCGCATCCGCCGCAAGTTCCCTGAACCGGCGACTGAGCGAAGGGGCGCGGCTCTAGAGCCGCGCTACCTACCTCCGGCCGGCTGCCCCCTCCGGCCGGCTGCCCGATTTCAGATGCCCGGCGTTTGAGACGCGTCGGCTGGCGTTAGCGCCAACCAAGCGCCGGCGCGACATGCTTGAGGATCGCCTCGATCACATGGGCGTTGTATTCGACGCCAAGCTGGTTCGGGACCGTAAGCAGCAGCGTGTCGGCCTCGGCAATCGCCTCGTCCTTCGCCAATTGCTCGACCAGAACGTCGGGTGCTGCAGCGTAGCTGCGCCCGAAGATCGCTCGCGTCTTGTCGTCGATGAAGCCGATCTGGTCTTCCTGCTTGTTTCCGCCGCCGAAGTACATCCGGTCGCGATCGTCCACCAACGCAAAGATGCTGCGGCTGACCGAGACGCGCGGCGCGCGCGTGTGGCCCGCCGCCTTCCAGGCTTCCCGGTAGGCGCGGATCTGGTCGGCCTGCTGGACGTGGAATGGCAGGCCTGTTTCGTCGTCCTTCAGCGTCGAGCTTTGCAGGTTCATGCCGAGCTTTGCGGCCCAGACGGCCGTGGCGTTGGAGCTTGCGCCCCACCAGATGCGCTCTCTCAAGCCATCCGAATGCGGCTCGAGGCGCAGCAGGCCGGGAGGGTTGGGAAACATCGGTCGCGGATTGGGTTCGGCGAAACCTTCTCCGCGCAGGACGTCGAGCAGCACTTCCGCGTGCCGTCTTGCCATGTCGCTCTCAGTTTCGCTTTCGCCCGGCTGGTAGCCAAAGTGGCGCCAACCATCGATCACTTGCTCCGGCGAGCCGCGGCTGATGCCGAGCTGCAGCCGTCCACCGGCGATAAGATCGGCCGCACCCGCATCCTCGGCCATGTAGAGCGGGTTCTCGTAGCGCATGTCGATGACGGCCGTGCCGATCTCGATCCGGTTGGTCTTTGCGCCGACCGCCGCCAGAAGCGGGAACGGCGAGGCGAGCTGGCGGGCGAAGTGATGGACGCGGAAATAGGCGCCGTCTGCGCCGAGTTCTTCGGCCGCAACGGCGAGATCGATCGACTGCAGCAGGGCGTCGCCGGCCGATCGCGTCTGCGACTGGGGCGAGGGCGTCCAGTGTCCGAAGGAAAGAAAACCGATCTTCTTCATGGCCGTGCCGCCTCCTCGATGGAACCAGCCGCTTCCATGGCACAATTCGGGTTCCGGATACAGACGGCGTCCGGTGACTTCGCCGTGAACGGCAGCGCGGGAGGATGGCCACGCGCTGCCGTCCTCAAGTCGTTCATTGCACCTTGAGTCGTGCTTTCATGTTCGGGTGAAAGCGGCAGATGTAATCGAAGGTTCCGGCCTTGGTGACGGTGAGCGTCGCGGTCTTTTTCGGTGGTATCACGATGTCGAAATCACCCTTGGCCGTTGCCGTGTGCGCCATAACGTCCCTGTTGTCCCACTCGATCACGTCGCCGACGGCGGCGCTGATTTCGGCGGGTGAAAAGACAAGCTTTTCGATGGTCACCCGGATGGTCTCCGCCCACGCCGATGGCGCAGTCAGCATGAGGGTCAGGCCGCACAGCGCGCCAAGGCTTCGCTTTCGGATCATGGCGCTGCCTACTTCATCAACTCGGCGACATGCTCGGCATGTTGCTGATGACCCTGGAACAGCTTGAGGCCGGTTTCCAGCAGGTCCTTGAGCTCGGCATTCTTCGCGGAGGGAATGAGCAGGGTTTCAAGGGCGCCATTGACCTGCTTGTGGTAGGCTACCTCGTTGGTGACATAGGCCTTGTCGAAGTCGGCGCCGCTGAGCTTCGCCAGCTTTTCGCGCTCTTGCGTCGCCGCTTTCGTCAGCGCGCGGCTGGTATCGTTGTCCTCGGGCGTCACCTTGAGTTTCTTGACGAGATCGAGGGCCTGCTTGTTGACGGCCTCATGGTCGCGCAGCATGTCGTTGGCGAAGCTGATGACTTCCTTGTCCTTGGAGATTTTCAGGGCCTGCTTGGCGGCCTCGATATCGATGACGCCTGCGGTATAGGCGATATGGGCGATCTGGGGGTCGGTGACCTTCGTCCCGGCTGCAAGGGTCGCGCCACTGATGAGGCAGGCGACGGCGAGGGCTGAGGTGAGGCGGGCATACATCGGGAACTCCTCTCCGGCGGCGATCGCCGCCGGTCTTGATGGATCACGCCCATTGGATGCGCGCCGCCTTCAAAGGTTCCCGGAAATGTCAGCCTGAAAGTCCGAGCCGGTTCATGACCGCCTCCGTCAACCGGGCGCAGCGGCGTCCGGCAAAGGGGAAGGCATTCAAAAGCACGGGGCCGACCTGGCGATGGATCTGCTGGCGCAGAAGCTGGCGGGCCCGGTGCAGGCGGCTCCTGACCGTCTTCGGGTTGATGCCGAGCAGGGCTGCGGTCTCTTCGACGCTCATCGCCTCGATCACCCGGGCGGTAAACACCAGGCGGAAGGGTTCCGGCAGCGCGTCGGCGGCCTCTTCCACCAGCCGCAGGATCTGCCGCTGCGCAAGGCTGCGTTCCGGATCGTCGGCGTTCGCAGCATTGGGAAAGGGTACGATCTCGGCGCCTGCAATGTCCGTCGCGAGCGGAACCTCCCGTCGCGTCGCCGACCGGCGCAGGCGCCCGAGCGCCTCGTTCAGCACGACGCGATGCAGCCAGGTGGCGAGGCTGGCGTCGCCGCGAAACGTCTCGAGGTGTTCGAAGGCGCGCAGATAGGCTTCCTGCACCACATCCTCGGCGATGCTGTCGTTGCGCACGACGGCGCGGGCGATGCGAAAAAGCCGCTGGTTGTGCCTCGTCATGATGATCCGGAAGGCTTCCGGGTCCCTCGCAAGCGCACGCTCGACGAGAGCTTCATCTGTCAAATGGTCCGCTTCCACCGTGGTGCGTCTTGTCAGCAGGGCATCGTTCATCATCCACCTCCAAACCACCGTTTGATGCGGATCGGGCAACAACGTTCCCGAGAAAGCATACGCCGCGTGAGCGGCAACCGAAATAGGGTGTGACTGGAGCGATGAAGGCAGCTGTTCGAGGCGGTATTTTGCGCATTTCCGCCAGCGGAAGTTGGGTCTCCTGGCGCCGTTCGCGCGGCGGTAATCGCAGGTCCTCTTTTTTTCTCACGACAGGGAACCGGGGTTCCCTCCGGCGAGTTTGAGGAACGGCGACCCCGGTATGGAGGGGCGCGTATCGCGGTCGCATCTTCGCACTAGGAGAGACGACGATGAAGCATCAAACCATCGAACAGTTGCAAGCGCTCGCCGAAATTCGTTCCGATCCCGCGATGACGAGAACGGAACGGCTTCAGCGTTGGGCCGAACTCTTGGAAAGCAATCCCGATCGCCGGCTGGGCACGCTTTCCGGTACTGAACGCGCGACCGCTGCCGCGCGCCAGGCCATGCAGGTCAACGGTTCGCCTATGACCGTCGCCTTCGAGGATACGCAACTGCGCCTCGCGGGGCTCGCAGACGACAGCTACGGTGAAGCAAAACGCTTCTTCGAAATATCGGACCACCAACTGCACGACATCGTCTGCGACTGCAATTTCGGCAGCTCCGTTCGGGCCGCCTATGCCGCCCGGCGGGTTCGCGCGGCCATTGGTCTTTGGCCGCGCCTGAAGGCGCTCTTCAGCTGAGGCTGCGCCGATCGGCCAGCCTCCGGGGAAGCCAGGGCGCCAGCCGGAAGCTTCCCTAACCTCTTGTTTTTTATGAGCGGCGCGGGCCTCGCCTTCGCGCCGGGAAATGGTACTGTGCGCTGCCGGATCGTGAACGTTGTCCGCCTGGCTGTATCGGCGCGCGTTTTCACCTCAGACCCGCGCCGTTGTAGCGCGGCATCGCTCGAACCTAGCCCGAGGGAGTATATCGTTATCCTCCCCACTTGCAGCATCATCCCTTCAACGCCGGCGCCGCGCGGCTCGCCGGGGGTGGAGGGATGCAGCCGCGGGAGGAGGATTTCATGACATTGGCAGCAGTAACCCGCGCCTTGGGTGCAACGTCCGCTCTGGCGATCCTGGTCGGCACGGCGCAGCCGGTTTGGGCCGCACCCGATCTGATCGTGCTCAACGGCGACGTGCGCACGGTCGACCAGGGCAAGCCGAAGGCACAGGCCTTCGCGATCGAGAACGGCAAGTTCACCGCAATCGGCAGCAACGACGAGATCAAGGCGCTGGCCGACGCTAAGACCAAGATGATCGACGCCGGCGGCAAGACCGTGACCCCGGGCTTCATCGACGGCCATACCCATCTCACGTCCGGCATGGACATGGTGACCGGCGTCGACCTCTCCTACATCCCGGACAAGAAGACCTGGCTCGAAAAGATCAAGGAAGCCGATCAGCGCTTGCCGAAGGGCGTCTGGCTGATGGGCGGCGGCTGGGACTACACGCTCGGCGAGGGCAAGCTGCCGACGAAGGAAGACCTCGACGCCGTGGTGCCGGACCGGGTGGTGGTCCTGCGCGATATCGATTTCCATTCCGTCTGGGTCAATTCCAAGGCGCTGGAAGTGGGCGGCGTTACCGCGAAGTCGGAAGTCGAAGAGGGCGGGCAGGTGCTCTTGAACGACAAGGGCGAGCCGAGTGGCATCCTGCTCGAAAAGGCCGGCGATCTCGTCGAGAAGCATCGTCCGGTGGCGACCGACACGGAACGGCGCGCAGCGCTGCTTGAGACGATGAAGTTTGCCAACAGCCTCGGGATCACCGGCGTCAACGACATGTCGGATCTCGCCGCCGTGCACGACTATGCCGCGATCCTCTCTGAAAAGAAGATGCCGCTTCGCGTCTGGTACGGCTTCTTCGAGGGTGATCCGAAGAAGATTGCCGCAGCGGTCAAGGACCGCGACGAGGTCGACAAGGTAGCCGCCGATTCCGGCGAGCAGGAGGTGAAGGGGCCGATGCTGAAGCTCGGCTACACCAAGTCGGTGATCGACGGGGTGCTCTCGACCCGCACCGCTTACATGCACGAGGACTATTCCGACCAGCACGGCTGGAAGGGCAAGCCTTTCGAGACCAAGGAGCAGCTGGCGGCGGCAATCAAGGCCTCGAACGAAAACGGCTTCCCGACCGCGGTGCACGCGATCGGCGACGGCGGCGTCAGCCTCGTTCTCGACGCCTTTGCCGAAGCCTCGGTGCCGCGGCCGCAGCCGAACCGCATCGAGCATATCGAGGTGGTCGAGACCAAGGACATCCAGCGCTTCAAGGATCTCGGCGTCGTCGCCTCGATGCAGCCGAACCATGCGACCGGCACGATCGGCAAGTACATCACCGAACGCATCGGTACCGATCGCGAGCCGCGGGCCTATGTCTGGCATTCGATGCTCGATGCCGGCGTGCCGCTGGTGTTCGGTTCGGATTGGCCGACATCGCCGCTGAGCCCGCTCACCCAGATCAACGACGCCGTCTTCCGCGAAAGCCCATTTGGCTTGGGTGACGGTCCCTGGCATCCCGAGCAGGCCGTCACCTTCGACCAGGCCCTGCACGGTCTCACCCAGGCCGGTGCCGACATGACGCCCTGGGGGGCTCAGATCGGCTCGATCAGCGTCGGCAAGTGGGCGGATTTCGTCGTGATCGACGGCACCCTCGCAGATCCGCTCGACCGCTCCATCCGCGAACGCAAGGTGGAGGCGACCTATCTCGCCGGAAACGAGGTCTATCGCCGGCCCTGATCGGGAGCGAAAGCGTCGGTCGCCTACCGGTCGCCGTGCGAGGACACGTCGATCGGCAGCCTTTTGTGGCGACGTCCCATCGATCCAGATCACGCACGGCCGGCGCTCCCTGCGCCGGCCGATTTTTTGCTGGGTCCATGATGCACTAGCTTAGTGCCTGAAAATTCATAATAATTGCGCTTCACTTTGGAGTTTCGCAAGCTAAGGGCGCGATCGAATGGCATTGGACTCGTTGGATGTGCGGCTGCTGCGGATCTTCGTGACGATCGTGGAGGCGGGTGGTTTTGCCGCCGCCCAGGGAGAGCTCAACCTGTCGCTCTCGACGATCTCAAATCATATCTCGGCGCTGGAAAGCCGCCTCGGCCTGATCCTCTGCCAGCGTGGCCGGTCTGGCTTCCGCCTTACCGAGGAAGGGCGTGCCGTCTACGAGGAGGCCAAGCGCCTGTTCGGCACGATCGACCAGTTCGATACCCGCATGAAGGGCCTGCAGCACCGGCTGAACGGCACGCTTTCCGTCGGCCTCATCGACAACACCCTGTCGGACCCGGCCTCCCGCCTGACCCGCGTCTTTGCCCGGATGACGGACGAGGCGCCGGAGGTGGCGCTTTCGATCGTCACCCGGCCGCCGCATGAGTTGCTGCGCGACGTGATAACGGGCGAGCTTCACATCGCGATCGCCAGCTTCCCGCGCACGACGCTGGGGCTCGAATATGTCGATCTCTACGAGGAGACGCAGCGCTTCTACTGCGGGGCCGAACATCCGCTGTTTTCCCGCGACGACAGCACGATCGAAATCGACGACATCCGGTCCCACAATCTGATCGGCCGCTCCTATTGGAATGCCCGCGACCTCAAGATCTTCTCGATCGCCAACCCGCGCGCGACGGTCAGCGACATGGAGGCGGAAGCGCGGCTGATCCTTTCCGGGCGCTATCTCGGCTATCTGCCCGATCACTTTGCCAACCGCTATGTCAGCGAAGGGCTGCTGCGGCCGATCCGTCCGGATCTCTTCAGCTACAGGGCGCCGTTCCAGGCGGCCTTCGACAAGGCGCGCGCGAAGTCGGGGCTGGTGCCGTTTTTCGTCAAGCTGCTGACGAGCGAGTTCGGCGTCGCGCCCTCCGGCCGGAGCGCCTCGCGCCTGCGTGCAGGACGCTAGAACGCCGGGTCGCTGCTGCGGCCCGGCGCGCTGAAGGAACACGTTGCGCGGCCGTTCTAGTCGAGCTCGAAGTTCTCTTTGTAGTCCTGCTTCAGGTGCGCCGGCTGGTCCTCCTTCTTCAGCATGCAATTGCCGACGACGAGGCGCTCGATCTCCGTTCCCATGAAGCAGCGATAGGCGTCTTCCGGATTGCAGACGATCGGCTCGCCACGCACGTTGAAGCTGGTGTTGACGAGCACCGGGCAGCCGGTGCGCGCCTTGAAGCGGGTCAACAGCTCCCAGTAACGGGGGTTGGTCTCGCGGTGCACCGTCTGGATACGGGCGGAGTAATCGACATGGGTCACCGCCGGTATTTCCGAGCGCGGCACGTTGAGCAGATCGATGCCGAACAGGTTCTCCTGCGGATGATTGGCGTGCAGGCGGCGGCTTTCCAAGACGTCGCCGACAAGCAGCATGTAAGGGCTGTCCGTGTCGATGTCGAACCAGTCCGACACATCCTCGCGCCGGATCGACGGAGCGAAGGGGCGGAAGCTCTCGCGGTACTTGACCTTGAGATTGAGCATCTTCTGCATCGTCGGCGAACGGGCGTCGCCGAGGATCGACCGACCGCCGAGTGCGCGCGGGCCGAATTCCATCCGCCCCTGCATCCAGCCGACCGCCTTTTCCTCGGTCAGTGCCGAGACGGTGGAGGAGGTGATCTCCTCGTCCGAAAGGACCTCGAAGTTCGCCCCGGCATTGGCAAGCCGCTGCTCGACTTCGCCTTGCGCGAAGGCTGGCCCGAGATAGCCGCCCGACATGGCATCGCCGTCCTTCACGACGCGCGTGCTTCCGAGATATTCGTGCCAGACGGAGAGAGCCGCCCCCAGCGCGCCGCCCGCATCGCCGGCGGCAGGCTGGATCCAGATGTCGTCGAAGATCCCGGCCTTCAGCAACTTGCCGTTCGCCACGCAGTTGAGCGCGACGCCGCCGGCAAGGCAGAGGTTCTTTTCGCCTGTCTGGCGCCGGGCATAGCGGGCGAGCCGCATGACCGCCTCTTCGGTCACGACCTGAACGGAAGCCGCCAGGTCCATCTCACGCTGGGTCAGCGGCGATTCCGGCTTGCGGGGTTCGCCTCCGAAGAGGTCGTTAAAGGCCGGTGAGGTCATCCTCAGGCCCGTGCAATAGCCGAAATAGTGCTGATCCAGACGGAAGGAACCGTCGTCCTTGAGATCGATCAGGTTGTCGAGGATCGTCTGCGCGAAACGCGGACGCCCGTAGGGCGCAAGCCCCATCACCTTGTACTCGCCCGAATTGACCTTGAAACCCGTATAATAGGTGAAGGCCGAATAGAGCAGGCCGAGGGAGTGCGGGAAATGCAGCTCCTTCAGGAAGTCGAGGCGATTGTCATGGCCATGGGCAAGCGACGTGGTGCACCACTCGCCGACGCCGTCCATGGTGAGGACCGCAGCGGAGGCGAAGGGCGAAGGAAAGAAAGCGCTCGCCGCATGGGACTGGTGGTGCTCGGTGAAAAGCAGCGAGCCTTCCCATTCCTTCTTGCCGACAAGCTTGCCGAGATCCTTGCGCAGCATCTTCTTCTGGAAGAGCTTTTCCTTGATCCAGACCGGCATCGCCACGCGAAACGAACTGAAGCCGTGCGGCACTGTCGCAAGATAGGTCTCGACAAGCCGCTCGAACTTCAGGAACGGCTTCTCGTAGAAGACGACATGGTCGATGTCGTTCATGGTGCAGCCTGCTTCCGACAAGCAGTACTCTATTGCCCGCGCCGGAAAGTCGGGGTCGTGTTTCCGGCGCGTGAAGCGTTCTTCCTGTGCCGCGGCTACGATGCGCCCGTCTTCGACGAGCGCGGCCGCGCTATCGTGGTAAAAGGCCGAGATACCGAGGATACGCACGATGGTGCCGCCCTAGAACAGCGTATAGATGAAGGGGGCAACGGCCGTTCCCTGCGTCAGTACCACCAGGGTTCCGAAGATGGTCGTCATGACCAGGATCGGCAGCAACCAGTACTTCTTCCGGTTGCCCATGTAAGACAGGAGTTCCCTAGCAAGGTCCATTTTCGTGTCCTCTGTCCGATACAATAAGGGATAGGTTCTTCAAAATTCAGAACTGGTTCTTCATCGTTGCCTGGGCTGCTTCGGCCTGCGGCTTGTCGATCCAGTAGGTCTTGGCGTTCTTGTCGAACTGTTCGGTCAGCGCGTCATTGCCGCGCAGCCTGAGATAAAAGCCGATCGGCACGAAGGTCGTGACGTAAATCAGGAACATCACGACCGGATTGACGATCTTGAACAGTACAAGGCCGAGCCGCATCCAGAGATGGTTGGCGCGTGTCAGGGTGGAGGGCGCGATCAGGGCCAGGACGACCAGAACCACGCCGATCAGGGCGAGCACAGCCGTTACGGTCGTAATCTCGGAAGCCCGCCACCATTTTACGAGCGCAATCAGGGTAAGGATGCCACCGACGGTATAGCCGAAACTTCTGTTCGACGGTCCTTCCGGGGGCCTCTCGTGCAGTGGTCCGTGAGAAATGCTCATTGCTATCCACCTCAAAGCGGTTAGCTAAAAAACGCACAATTTTCATTGTGCCGACGAATGAAAAACTTTTTAGTCATTTATATTGGGAGAATATGAGCGGCAAATACTGGGGTAGGTCAATATGCCAATGGATATAGAGGCTCATATCGGGCTTTCGATTCTTGGTGCGATCTTCCGATACTCGGGTTGATGCCCGCTGGTCGGCCCTGTTCCAGGGTATGCCAGCAGCAGTGCAAGGTTCGTGTGGTCCGGGCGCGCGTGCGTAACCTTGGCTATACTGGTGGCAAATGCATTTGAGCGCTGGAAGAGACGAGCGTATGCTGGCGACACTTGAATATGCAGATTGCAGCGGCTTCCAGGGCCGTGCCGTCCTTGTCGTCGAAGATGCGGACGGTGTGGGTCGGTGGCCGCGATTTGATTTATTCTCGCTCGTCACGCGCAGGGTTGTTTTCCAAGGGGCGGCGCAGAGCGGAGACTTGGCATGAGGCTAGAGCCGTCAAACCGTTTCAGCGCCCGCCGCGTGAGCCCGGCGACGGCCGCGCCGCCGCATACCGGCGCGCCGATGGATCTGGACCAAGCCTCCGGCCGCAAGGTCTGGACGAACACTTTCCGGGCCCGCTCCGACAAGGTGATCGCCGTCGGGCGCATCCTGCTGGCGCTCGGCAGCGTCTGGATCGCATGGCTCGATTCCGTCCACGTGCCGCTGCCGCCAGAGCCCATCTACTTCCTGCTGATCGGCTATCTCTTTTATGCGGTCGCCGCCGCCTTCCTCGTCTGGCGCACGGAGATTTCGCGGGTGCGCGGCACGCTGGTGCGTCACATCATCGATGTCGCCGCCTTTGCGATCTTCATGTCGATGACCGACGGTCCGGCGAGCCCGTTCTTCATGCTGATGCCGTTCACATTGCTGTCCGCGACGCTGCACTGGCGTTGGCGCGGGGCGCTCTACACCGGTCTCGTCTGCCTCGCGGCGTTGCTCTATCTCGGCTACTTCGATGCCGGCGATATGCTCGATCCGGATGCCGATACGACGACGAACGCCTCGCGCATTCTCTTCATCTTCGTTGCGGCCACGCTGCTCGTCTGGCTCGGCGCCCACCAGGAGGCGGTCCGGGCCGAGCTGCTTCGGCTGGTGCAGCGAACACCGAGCCAGCCGCGTGGCCGCGAGTGGCCGGCGCGCGCGGCGCTCGATTATGCCGCCCATGTCATGCTGGTGCCGCGGGCTCTCCTGTTGTGGACGGATGCGGAGGAGCCCTGGACCTATGCCGCCCTGTGGAACGAAGGCGAGCTTGAGGTCATGCAGATGCCGCCCGATGCCTTCGGCACCTGGACGGATGAAAAATTGCTGCAAAGCAGCCTGCTGATCACCGAGGCCGCCCGTGGCCGGCTTCTCGTGCATGTGGGCGAGGGGCGGTTTCATCAATGGTCCGATCCAGACCCGCCGATCTCGCCGGCGCTTGTGGAGGCTTTCAACATCAACGCTGCGGTCTCGACCTACTTTCAGGTCGACGACCTGCAGGCGCGTCTCTTCGTTCTGGAGCCGCCGGCGCTCACGCTCGATGACGTGGCGATCGCCGAAATCATCGCCGACAGGATCAAGGCGCTGTTCGAACAGGCGATCCTGGTCAGGCGCCTGAGCGACGAGGCGGCCGTCGACGAGCGCATCCGCATCGGCCGCGACCTGCACGACGGCGTGCTTCAGGCACTTGCGGGCACGGCACTGCAGCTTCAGTCGCTGCGCAAGCTCAAGGATGCGGGGCCGGAGGTGATTGCCGAACGCCTCGAGGCCATCCAGGCGATGCTGCTGGAAGAACAGCGGGAGCTTCGCGGTTTCATTCGCGCGCTCGAGCCGGGCGGCAATCTCCAGGCTACCGGCGAAATGCAGCTCGAGCGACAACTGGAAGCGGTTGCCGCGCGGCTGCGACAGCAATGGCAGATCGACGTCTCGATCGCCTTCGACCCGCCCTCCGGCATCGACCTGCCGCTGGCGCTGACCTACGAGCTGGCGCGCATGACCTCCGAGGCGACCGCCAACGCGGTCAGGCACGGCGGCGCGCAGAAGGTCAGGATCATGGTCAGGATCGACAACGGATCGATCGTGCTGACGATCGACGACGACGGGGTCGGCTTTGGTTATGGTGAGCGCCTCGACCATGCCGAGCTGGAACGGGAAAAAATTGGACCGCGGAGCCTGCGCGAACGGGCGGCAGCGCGTGGCGGAAAGCTTGCGATCGAAAGGATAGCGGAATGGACTCGAGTGGTCGTCATGCTGCCAATGCCGCAATAGCGTTGCGCGCGGTCGTCGTCGACGATCATCTGATCGTGCTCGACGGGCTGCGCCGGCTGATCGAAACCGTGCCCGGCTGGGAGGTGGTGGCGACCTGCGAGCGTGCAACCGATGCGCTGCAGGTCCTGTCCGAGCGGGGCGCCGATATCGTCGTCGCCGACCTTCGCATGCCGCATATGGACGGACTCGAGTTCATACGCCAGGTGCGCAGCACTCACGGACAGCAGATCGCGATCGTCATCCTGACGGCTGATATCGGCGACGACCAGGTTGCCGAAGCGATCCGGCTCGGGGTGAACGGCATCGTCCTCAAGGAACAGGCTCCGGACACCCTGATCGACTGCATGAATGTCGTGGCCAGCGGCAAGACCTATTTCCAGGACCAGGCGCTGAAGTCCGCGATCGAGCGGATACGCGCGCAGGAAGCCGTTGAGACCAGGGGCGTCGACCTGTTGACGCAGCGCGAGATCGAGGTCTCGCGGCTGGCGGCCTCGGGGATCCGAAGCAAGGAGATCGGCGCCCGGCTCGGCATATCGCCGGGCACGGTCAAGCTGCATCTCCACAGCATCTACAGCAAGCTGGGCATCTCGACGCGCGTCGAGCTGGCCAATCTGGCGAACCGGCTCCCGAAAAGCCCTTCGTGACGGCGCCGGCCGCGCTTGCGTGCCGCCTGCCTTTGCGCTGACCCTCCTCCTTCAAAATCGATCGAACCACGGCGACGACACGTCGCGATCGGCGTTTTTTGCCGCAAGCGAACTGTAAGAAACAGGGCCGGAGTATATCCATCTGGATATATTCAGAACGAAAATCCTGAGATAGAGTTCGGAATTGTAAGGCGTCTCCGGCAGCGAAGTGAAACCTCCGAAGCTAATGTCGCTATATAACGAATAGATTCATGTTCTCGTATTCTGAAAATATTGACGGTGTTCTTCTCTGTTCCGGAGAGCCACTATGCATGTTCAAAGTGTTATTGAAATAGCTGAAACAGACGGTCGGCTTCCGGTCGAGATAATCATAAAGGGTTATCGTTTGAGCCAGAAGCGGCTTACCGTCTTCGTTTTAAACGAGGTGACGCCGGCCGCGGTCAACCGGATCCTGGATCCCGTGGTACCGACGTTGCCTCTTTTCATTCCCGGCGTGCTTTACGTCAAGATTTCGGATGATGTTCGCGTGCGGGAAGCGGTCGAGACGGCGGATGTCGTCTATGCCGCGACCAGCCTGTTTCGCGACCAGTTGACGGGGTACGGGACTTTGCCCGGATTGCTTCGACCGATCGAGCTCCTGCGGCCGGATGCATCCAAGCGCATCCGGCTCGCAAAATCGGGCGAACATGCAAGCTCCGGCGAACCGAAGCGTCCCTCGGTCGCAAAGACGGCGAGGCGTACGACCACCTATCTCGCCAGCCTGGCACGGTCCTATTGGCGCGAGGCCGGAAGCGCCTGAAGCGGGCGATGCGGCAACCATCCGAAATGTTTCAACACAGATCGCACAATCAAGGTGTCAGCTGACATGTCCCGAAAAGCCGAACGTCAGGATGCGCTCAACAACAACAATCCGACGGCGACGCCTGCGGATTTCATCGATCAGAACAAGCCCTCGTCGAGCGGCACCCTGAAGCGTATGCGCCGTTCGCGCAATTTCGGCGGCATCATGGATGGGCTGATCATTCTCGTTTCGGGCCTCGTCGCCATTCTGCTTTGCGAGATGCTGCTGCGTATGGTGCCGAGCCTGCAGCTTCCGGTCGGCGAGGGCGAATATGTCTATTGCGGCGTGCCACGGGCGCGGCATCAGTCGCATGCGCTCTATGGCTATACCGAAATACCGGGCAACAGCTATTTCGAGCGCTTCAGCCCGCTCGACCCCTGGAACCGCGTCCAGATCAACAGCGACGGTTTCCGCGACAATGCGACGGGAACGGGGTCTCCGGTGTTCGTGCTTGGGGATTCCATGGTGCGCGGCTCGCTCGTCAAGGAAAGCGAAACCTTCAGCTCGCTGCTGAACGCATGGCACCCGCAGCTGCTTCTCAAGAACTACGGCACCGGCGGCTACGGCCAGCCGAACGAGATCCGGGTCTACGAGGACAAGGGCCACAGCATCCCTCATAAACTCGTCGTCGTCGGCCTCTCGCTCAGCACCGACCTCGAGGACAATGCCGAGCGCGCGGTGCTGACGCCGTCGTCCGTCGACATCACCGTCGAGCCGGCCGGCAGCGGAACGAAGAAGCCCAGCCTCGCTTTGCAGGCGCATCTGTACCTGTGGCAGAACAGCAAGCTCTACAACTGGTTCTATTCGACGCTGCTCAGACCCTATGTCGGCGACCGGGCGTCGCGCCGCGACATCGGCCAAGCGATCGAGCTGACGCGGCGCCTGTTCGTCCGGCTTGCCGACGACGCCCGCGCCAACGGCGCCGAGCTGCTCGTCGTCATCCTGCCGGGTTGGGCGGAACTGGCTGGCCGCGACGACGGCCTGCAGCCGGAAAAACAACGTGAAATGATCAAGGCGTTCGCCGCTGCGACGCCCGGCGTGTACGTGGTCGATCCGACCGAAAAGCTCTCTGCCAACGATCCGATGAAAACCTACGGCATCGGCGACAAGCACCTTTCTCCGCTCGGACATTTCCTTGTCGCGGAAGCGATCGACCAGTGGCTGGTCAATGATTGGAGCGGCGGCAAGGGGCTGACGGTCGGCGAGCACCCCTTCGTAAAAACCGCTCCGGTGGAGCCTGATTGCCTGAAGTTTTCTCAGGTCGGACAGTAATCGGCGGACCTGAAAGGAAGATCCGATGAATTCCAATGCAACACGTGTCGTTCAAATGGAACAAAACAGCGTCCGGAAGTCCTCCATTCTCAAACGTGCCCTGCTTGCTGTTCTCGCGACCGCTTTCAGCCTGGCGCTCTGCGGTCTCATGATCGAAGGCATGGCGCGCACCGTCTTTGACAACGGCATGGATTTCGACCTCGAGATGTGGAAATACGCCCGCGACCTGAAACGGGTCAGCGCCGAGCCGGCGATCGGCCACGAGCACATTCCCAATTCGAGCGGCGTGTTCATGGGTGTGCCGGTCAGCATCAACTCCGTCGGTCTGCGCAACCGCGAAATCGGCCCGGTGACCGCCGGGACGACACGCGTGATGATGCTCGGGGATTCGCTGACCTTCGGCTGGGGCGTCAAAGAGGAAGACACGCCGTCCAGGTTGCTGGAAGCGGTCCTCAACGGCGGCAGCCAGGGGGCGCCGAAATACGAGGTGATCAACACCGGTGTCGGCAACTACAACACCCAGATGGAAGTTGCCTACTTCATGACCAAGGGTATCGAGCTCAAGCCGGATGTGGTCGTGCTCAACTATTTCATCAACGATGCCGAGCCGACGCCGCGTCGTCACCAGGTCGGCTGGGGCGAATATTCGCAGGCCTATGTCGTGCTCGCCTCGGCGGTCGACAAGATCTCGCGCATCTTCCTCGGGCGGGCGGACTGGAAGGCCTATTACCGGGGCCTCTATGAAGCCGATCAGCCCGGCTGGACGGAAGGGCAGGATGCGATGCGGCGGCTGATCAGCTTCTGCCGCGAGCGCGGCATCAAGCTCGTGATCGTCAACTATCCCGAATTGCACGAAGTCAAGCAGTATCCGTTCCCGGAAGTCACCGGCGCGGTCGAAAAGATCGCCGAAAGCGAGGGCGTTCCCTTCCTCGATCTTCGCCCGTCGGTCGAGGATCTCGTTCCCGAAACGCTGTGGGTGTCGCCGTCGGATGCACACCCGAACCGGATCGCCAACGAACGCTTCGCCGCTGCGATCGCCGGAACGCTGGAACGCTCCTACCCGGACCTCTTTGCCGGAGCCGGGTCGGTGGCCAAGGTCCAGCCGTGAAGCGGCCGAGATCGGTCGTTGCCGGCCTTGGTAGACATGCGATTTAGAAATCGACGATCAGGTTTGCGCGGCCGGCGCTCGACCGCGCGCCGTCGCCGAATTCGCCGAGATAGGTGATTGCCAACCGGGCTGATTTGGAGAGCCGGGCGGAAATGCCCGCTTCCACCACCAGCGCATCGCGCGCGATGGGAACGCCCGCGATGGTAAACGGGCTGCCACCGGCAAAGGCAAGGCGTGCGGACGGTGAAAGGTCGCCTTCCGCATGGCGCCATCCGAGCATGCCGGAGGCGGAAACCGGCATCTGGTCTACCGGCAGATCCGCCCACCAGCGCAGGCCGATGGTCGTGAGCATGGCGTCGTCCGTGGCGCCCTCTGCCGATAGCGCTGCCGAACCACCGTTTTCCTGGAACGCATCCGTATCGAGATAGACATAGGCCAGGTTTGCGAACGGCTGTAGCCTGATGTCGTCTGCACTGAGCGTGAAGGAAAGGTCGGCGAAAACCTGTGCAACGGTGCTGTCGTAATCGGCGGTCAGGTGATCGGCGAACGAGCCGAAGGCGAGGTCGCGCTCCGACGAGACTTCGTTGTGGCTATAGATCGCGCCGCCTGCAAGGTTCAGCGCCCCGATGTTCCCATATCCGTAGAGGCCGGCATGGTAGGCGTCGACGCGCGCCTGTGGTTGAACGGTGAGATGGCTATAGCCGAGGATCCCGCCGAGGCGCCAATCGTCGGAAACCGCCATATCGGCGCCGACGAGAACACCTGCCGTACGGCTATCGATAGCGGCGGCGTTGCCGTCACCGGACAAATGGCCCGTGCCTGCAAAACCCGACGTCCAGAAGATGGCGTCCTCGGTTTCCTGAAGGGTCGAGACGGCGGAGCTCGCGCGCTCCAGAATGGCGTCCCGCGGAAAGCGGCTGTCCCACATCAGCGCGCTCTTGACCGAGGCGTGGACCTCTCCGCTCAGCTGGGAAAAGGCGCTTGCGGCCGTTGCATCGTCCAGCGAGAGCACGGCCAGCGTGAGCGGGTTCGTGACGCCCAACGCTTCGACGGCGCTTGCCGTTGCGCGCCCGTTGGCGGTTTCTGCAAGGTCGGCGAAGGCAACGTCGTTGCGGTCGAGCGTCAGATCGATGCCGGTGGCGCCATAGGTCAGCGTCGGCGACAGGAAGGCAAGATTACTGGTCACCGCGTCGAATCGGCCGCTGACCGTGCCGGCGGAAACGATGGTGTAACTCGTCGACGGGTCATAGACGCCGATGCCTGCGAGGACCGCGAGCCTGCCGCCCTCAAGCGAAAGCGCGCCTGAAACGGCCAGGCGGTCGGATTGCCCCGCCGCATCCACATCCACCTGATAGATCGAGCCCGAACGGAACGTCAGGTCGCCGGTGACGGTGGCAACCGCGATGCCCGGGCCTGGCGAGACCACGCCGCCGGCATTGACCGTCAGGCCGCCGACGATGCCGCTGCCGGACAAGAGACCGCCGTCGAAGATTTGGACCGTCCCGGCGATCGTGCCCTGATTGACGAGCGTGCCGCCGGTGATGCTTGCCGCGCCGCTGACCGTGCCGGTGTTTTGGAACAGGCCGCCGCTGTTTGCGAGCGAGGCGATGGTTCCGTCGTTCGACCCGGTGCCGGCGTTGGAGACGGCCCCGGCTGTCGCGCCGCTGTTGTTGGTGAACGTGCCGTTGGCGCCGATCTCGACGTCTGCGAGCGCTGCATTGTTGACAACGCTGCCGCCGGCAACGGTTGTCTTTCCGGTCACCGTGCCGTTGCCGTTGTTGATGAAGGATCCGCCATCGTTGCGCACGGACGCGATGGTGCCGGCATTCGACAGGGTGCCGGCGTTGGCGACGTTGCCGGCGACGGCGCCGCTATTGTTGACGAAGGCGGCGGCGGCCGCGACGTCGGCGTCGGTGACGACGAAGTTGTTCGTCACGGTGCCGCCTGCAACCGTCGTCTTCCCGGTGATGGTGCCGCCGGCATTGTTGGCGAAGTTTCCGGCCGTGTTGGTCAGTCCGGCGATCGTGCCGGCATTCGATGCGGACCCGCTGTTGGTGACGGCTCCGGCGTTCGCCCCCGAGGTGTTTGTGAAGGTGCCGTTCGTACCGACGGTCACCGTACCGAGTGTCGCATTGTTGGTAACGGCGCCGCCAGAGACCGTCGTCTCGCCGGTTACTTTGCCGCCGAAATTGTTGGTGAAGCTTCCGGCGTCGTTGCGCACCGACGCGATGGTGCCGGCGTTCGAGACCGTGCCGGCGTTGGTAATCGCGCCCGCCGTTGCGCCATTGTTGTTGACGAAGGCTGCGGCGGCCGCGACATCCGCATCGGTGACGACGAAGTTGTTGGTGACGGTTCCGCCCGACACCGTCGTTTTCCCGGTGATGGTGCCGCCGGTGTTGTTGGTGAAATTCCCTTGGGTGTTGGTGAGCGAGCCCATGGTTCCGGCGTTGGAGGCGGTACCGGCATTCACCGTCGCGCCGGCGACGGCGCCGGTGTTGTTCACGAAAGTACCCCCGGCCGAGACGTTGACGTCACCGACCTGGCCGTTGTTGGAGAGCGACGTGGCGCTGCCGACGCTGGCGCTGTCCAGGGTTCCGTTCACCGACACGTTGCCGTTGTTCAGCGTCAGCCGTCCGTTGAGGACCCCGTCGATCGACAGGCTGCCGCCGTTCAGTTCGACATCGGAGGTGAGCGCGCCGCCTGCATTGATGCTGACGCTTCCCGAATTGATCGTGCTGCCGTTGGTGACGGTCAGCGCGCCGGTGTTGGAGATGGTGACATTGCCGCCGTCGACGCCGAGCTGGCGGATCGTGCGGCTGTCGTTGACCTGCGGAGAACCGGCGTTGACCTCCGCTGCGTCGTTAGCACCGGGCAGGGCCGGCGCCCAGTTCGCGCCGTTGCCGAATTCATTGTCGGCTCCCCCGGTCCAAACGGACTGGGCAAGTGCCGGCGTCGAGAAGGCAAGGGAAGCTAGTGCCGTGAAAAGGCCGAGGCGTTTGGAAAGAACCGCGAGCGGTGTTTGTCGCATGGGTGCCGCCGGTGCTACGAACGCTCGCGAATCAGCCAGCGGAATGGGTAGCTTTGGCTATCTAATCATGGTTAACGATTTACTACCACCGCTGCGCCCGGGCCGGATGCGACGCCGCCATCGGCCGGTGACGGAGCCGAAGGTTTCGGCTCCGCTTGCCCGTCGAAAGCGCCGGAAAACACATGCTCAACTGAGCGGGAAGCCCATGGCCGAGACCATCTTCAGCCACGGCCTGCGCCAGCCGCCGGACTTGTCGGCGGTGTCGAGCGCATACATGGTGATCTGTGCGCCGAGCCAGCGGAACGGCTCGGGCGGGATCGTGTTCGGAAGGCTGGTGGCGAAATCCAGCCGGCTCTCCGGGGTCTTCGAGCCGTCGAGAATGTCGAGCGCGATGCGTGCGCCGAAACGCGAGGCCGAAACGCCGAAGCCGGAATAGCCGCCGGCGTAGACGACCTTCTCGTCATGGTAGCGCTGGAAGTGCACGGCCATGCGGGTGCTGAGATCGATCGGACCGCTCCAGGCATGGGTGAAGCGCAGGCCTTCGAGCTGCGGGAAGGTATCGAAGAAGGCGGCGGCGAGCGGCTCATAGGTATCGAGCTCCCGGTCGACCGATGGAAACGGATCGCCGGCAAAGGCATAGGCGAGGCGCCCGCCGAAGATGATGCGGTTGTCTTTGGTGAGCCGCATGTAGTTCATCTGGGTGCGCGTGTCGTAGACGCCCTGGCGATGGCTCCAGCCGATGGATGCCATCTGGTCTGCCGACAGGGGATCCGTCGCAAGCACCCGGTCGCGCACGGCGACGACCCTGTTTTTGATCTTCCTGTGGCCCGAGGCAAAGGCATTGGTGGCGAGCAGCACTTTCGGCGCGGTTACGCTGCCCGAAGGCGTGTGCGCCTTCATCCGGTCCCCGAGGTCTTCGAGACCGGTCAGTTCGGTGTTTTCGAACATCCGGACACCGAGCGTGAGCGCGACCCGCTTCAGCCCGAAGGCGAGCAGGGCAGGGTGGACCGTGCCGCAGATATGCTTCGACCAGACGCCGGCCTTGTAGCGCGGTGAATTGATTTCGGCGCGGACGGCGCTCTGATCGAGGAAGGCTGCCTGATGACCGTATTTGAGGTGAAGTTCGTGCTCCTCGTGCAGCGCCTCGATATGAGCATCGTCGACCGCGACGGTCAACTCCCCGCCCCACTCGGCATGACAGTCGATCGCATGCTCCTCAAGCGTCGCAAGGAAGCCGTGCATGTTCTCCTGGCCGAGCTTCTCGAGCGCCGCGATGTCCTTCGGGAAAATGCGCACGGCGTTCGAAAGCCCGTGCATGACGGAGGTAGAAACCACGCCGCCCGGCCGGCCCGAAGCGCCGTTGGCGACCGAGCCTTTCTCGATCAGCACAACCTCGATCTCGGGCTGGCGCTGCTTTGCCTGGATGGCGCCCCACAATCCGGTAAAACCGCCGCCGACGACGAGCAGGTCGGCTTTCAGATGTCGCGACAGGCGCTCTCGCGGCTCAGGCGCATCTGGCCGGTCGAGCCAGAAGGGCGTCATCGTCACATCTGCAAGAGCTTTGCTTCTCACCTTGGTCATGGGGACGCCTCACATCACTTCGCTGCAGGGGCGGTGTAGAGGACGTAGACCTTGCGCATCGTTTCGATCACCTCGAAACGAACCTCGACACCGGCCGGCAGGATGTAGCTTTCGCCGGCTGAAAAGGTCTCGACCGATCCGTCCGGGTTGGTGATCGCAACCTTGCCCGAGAGGATGACGCTGTATTCGTTGCCATCGGGATAGGAGAGCATTTCTGCGTAGGGCGTCGACTGCCATGTGCCGATGACGACGGCCTTGTCGGGGCTTTCGAAATGCACGTCGCCGAGTTCGTCCGCAAAGCCCGAGAGGATCGCCTCCGGCGGCACGACGCTGCATTTTTCGAGCGCGTTGAGGCCGACACCATCGCGCCCGAGTTTGATGACCTTCGACATGTTCACTCCAGTTCAGAAAGACGAGCGCCAAGTCGATCGGCCACGCGCCAGGGTTTCGTTGCTTCATTCTTCTGCGGAACGACCAGATGGCCGAGAGCAATATGCCGTCTCGGCAGTCCCGTGCCGCCTTGCTGGCCGCGGATCTACTGTGCGGCTTGCATCATTTTTCTAGGCGCCGGGATCGCAGCTCGGAATACGCCAAAGGGCTAGGTTCGGGCCTCGGCACGCTGTCTGTCCCGCGCCGCAAGGCCCCGCACCGCCGGGTGTCCGCCACTTAGGACGTTGTTTTGGTTCGCTAAAAGATAGTTTTGGAAATCCCGTAGTGAAAATCCGTTACTTGCGACCGACCGAACCTTCACCTAGTCTGTGCTTGGAGGAGAACAACATGAACGATAATACGATCATCAAAGTCTGCGCGCCGACGCAGCGGGTGTCTGGCGTGGGCGATCTGGCGCTGTCGCTGATGGAGGGGGTGGGCCGCTCGGATTTCCAGGACCGGCTGACACATTCGCTCAAGCGGCACATCGCGATCGATGCCGGCCTGATGCTCCTCTATCGACGCGACGCCGCCCCGAAGATCCTTTACAACGACTGGCGCACGGACAGGGGGCTGTCGGATATCCGTGCCTATCTGCAGGGGCCGTACCGGATGGACCCGTTCTACCGGCTGGCGCTCGACAACGGCGATGACGGGCTTTACCGCCTGCGGCAGATCGATCCGTCCTTCGACCGGTCGCAGTATTATCGCGACTACTACCGGCATTCGGGCCTGCACGACGAATTCAACGTCTTCATCGGTATCGATGCCGACACGAAGATCGCAATCTCTCTGGCGCGGCGCCATGCGCATGCGGCTTTCAGTGGCGAAGACCAGGATTTCCTGCAGAGTGCCGCCCCGCTCATCAGCATGGCCGTGCTTCGGCACTATCGCGATCTGAGGCCCGAAAGTCTGGGCGACGACGGCTCGCCGCTGCAAAGCGCGCTGGCGCAGGCGGTCAGGAACTTTGGTCGCAGCCTGCTGACCGACCGCGAGTGCCAGGTGGCGCAGATGATCCTTCGCGGCTACTCGGTCAAGGGGGCCGCCGAAAAGCTCGGCATCTCGCCGGCAACCGTCAAGCTGCATCGCCGCAACCTCTACGCCAAGCTCGACATCACGTCGCAGACGGCGCTGTTCTCGCTGTTCATCGACGCCGTGTCTTCGGCGAGCAACGCGTTTGAGGATCCGCTGGCCACCTATCTTTCGCCGGGTGTCGCGCTGAGGCCGCACTGACCCTCGCATTGCGTCGGCAATTCCGGAGAAGACCCTCTTCCCCGGAGATACCTCAAGTAGCGGCGCTTACCCGTTGTTCGGAGCGCCGCGAGACGAGTTGGGCTGCCACCAATCCCAGCACGACTATGCCGAGGATGATCGTCGAGATCGCGTTGATCTCCGGCGTCACGCCGAACTTGATCTGCGAATAGATCTTCATCGGCAGGGTCGAGGCGCCCGGCCCGGTGGTGAAGCTCGATATCACCAGGTCGTCCAGCGACAAGGTGAAGGACAAAAGCCAGGCGGAGACGAGCGCCGGGATCATGTTCGGTAAGGCGACGCTGACGAAGGCTTTCGCCGGTGGGCAACCGAGGTCACGGGCGGCCTCTTCGAGCGACGGGTCGAGTTCGACCAGCCGCGATTGCAAGACGACGGTCGCAAAGCAGAGCGTGAAGGTCGTATGCGCCAGCGTGATCGTCAGCGGCCCGCGGTCGATCCCGAGCGTCACGAACATCAGAAGCATCGAGACGGCCATCACCACCTCGGGCATCACCATCGGCGCAAGCAGCATGCCGTTGAGGAGTGCCCGCCCACGGAAGCGACGCAGCCGCACCATGACGACGGCGGCAAGCGTGCCGAGAAGGGTGGCGGCGGTGGCAGAGATCGCGGCGACCAGGAAGCTGACCTTTGCGCCCTCGATGATCGAGGGATTGTTGAGAACGGTCGCATACCATTGGGTGGAGAAACCGCCCCAGACCGTTACGAGCTTCGAACCGTTGAAGCTGTAGACGACAAGAACGACGATCGGCAGATACAGGAAGGCGAGGCCGAACAGGATCGACAGCCGATTGAACCAGCTTGGTTTGGTCATCGCTTGCTCCTCAGCCTTGTTCGCGCGATTGGCGCGATTGGAAATAGACGATCGGCACGACCAGCAGGGCGAGCAGCACGATCGTCACGGCAGCCGCCATCGGCCAGTCGCGGTTGTTGAAGAATTCCAGCCAGATGGCGCGGCCGATCATCTGCGTGTCGGCACCGCCGAGCAAATCCGGGATCACGAATTCGCCGACGACGGGGATGAAGACCAGCGCGCAGCCGGCGAGCACGCCGGGCAGGCTCAAGGGGAAGGTGACCCGCCAGAAGGCGGAAATGCGTGAGCAGCCGAGATCGCGCGCCGCCTCGATCAGGGTGCGGTCGGCGCTGCTCAAGGTCGAATAGATCGGCAGCACCATAAAGGGCAGGTAGGTGTAGACGATGCCGATATAGATCGCCGTCTCGGTGTTGAGGATGCGCAGCGGCTCGCTGATGAGGCCGATCTTCAACAACAGCATGTTCAACAGGCCGTCGTTCCTGAGGATGCTCATCCAGGAATAGACGCGGATCAGCATCGAGCTCCAGAACGGCACGATTACCAGGAAAACCAGCAGCGATCTGGAGGAGGGCGAGCAGGAGGCGATGCCATAGGCGAGCGGATAAGCGATGAACAGCATGGCGGCCGTCGAAATCGCCGCGATCTTCAGGCTCGTTAGATAGGCGAGCAGATAGGTGTCGTCGGTGAGAACGTAGAGGAAGTTCTCGAAGTTGAGCCTGAGATTGAGGATCGATCCGTCCCAGGCGGTCAGCGGCTCGAAGGGCGGCATGCCGAGCCGCACGGTCGAGAGGCTGATGCCGGCGACCAGTGCGAAGGGTGCCAGGAACAACACGAGAAGCCAGGCATAGGGAATGGCGATCAGCAGGCGCTTGCCCCAGTTCGCCTTTGCGGGCGATGCCGAAACGGAAGTCATGGTGCTCTCCTATTCGGCCAGCAGCCGGCTTGCCTGCGGCGGCCAGCTTGCAAACACCTGATCGCCGACCGCGAGATCGCTCTCAGTGCCAAGGTTGACCCGACGCGCGTCGAGTGTCGCGCCTGACTTCAGCCGCAGGCGATAGTGCCGCTCGACGCCCGTGTAGGTGAGCTGCTCCACGGTGCCTTCAAGGCCGCTGCCCGAAGTCGCAAGTTCCACCCGTTCGGGTCGGACCGAAACCCAGAACGGCCGGTCGAGCGCCACCCGGTCGGTGAAGGCGGCGCGGACGCCGCCGCCGGCCTCATCGCTGTCGATCCGCAATTCATCGCCGCTCCGCTCCGTGCGTCCACCGGCAAAGACATTGGTTTCGCCAAGGAACTTCGCGACGTAGCGCGACCGCGGCGCCTCATAGACTTCGGAAGGTGAGCCGACCTGTAGCACCTGTCCCTGCTTCATGATGGCGATGCGGGTGGAGACGGTCATCGCCTCGTGCTGGTCGTGGGTGACGATGATGAAGGTGAGACCGAGCTCGCGCTGCAGGCGCACGAGTTCGAGCTGGGTTTCCGTGCGCAGGTTCTTGTCGAGCGCGCCCAAGGGTTCGTCGAGCAGCAGCACCTTTGGCCGCTTGACCAGCGCGCGGGCAAGCGCCACGCGCTGGCGCTGGCCGCCGGAAAGCTGCACCGGCTTGCGATCGAGAAGTGCCGTCAGTTGCAGCTTTTCAGCCACCTCGTCGATCCGCTTCCGGATTTCGCTCTTGTCGAGCCCGTCCTGTTGCAATCCGAATGCGATGTTCTTGCCAACGGTCAGATGCGGAAACAGCGCATAGGACTGGAACATCATGTTGGTCGGGCGCTTGTGCGCCGGCACGTCGGTGACATCGGCCCCTTCCAGCCTGATCGCGCCCGAGGTCGGCGTCTCGAAGCCGGCGATCATCCTGAGCAGCGTCGATTTTCCGCAGCCCGAGGGCCCGAGAAGCGAGAAGAACTCGCCCTTCTCGATGCCCAAGTTGATGTTGTTGACGGCCGTGACGACGCCATAGGACTTCGCCAGGTTCTCGATCGAAATATAGGATGGCACGGGATCTGGTCCTGCTGTTGACGGTTCGCCTATTGGCCGGCCCGGAATGCGGACCAGACGCGGGTGCGCTCGCGCGTCTGGCGCGGTGGCAGCGACTTGTCGACGAAGAGCTTGGAGCGGACTTCGGCAGGCGGATAGATGTTCGGGTTGTCGCGGATGCCGGCGTCGACCTCTGCCGTCGCCGCCGCATTGGCGTTGGCGTAGAAGACATGGTTGCTGATCGCGGCGACCGTCTTCGGCTCAAGAATATAGTCGATGAAGGCGAGCGCCTGTTGAGGATCCGGCGCGTCGGCCGGGATCGCCATCGTGTCGAAGGAGATGATCGTGCCTTCCTTCGGGATCGAATAGTCGACCGCAACGCCGGTCTCCGCCTCTTCGGCGCGGGCAGCGGCAATGCCGGCGTCGCCACTCCACATCAGCGCCAGGCACAGTTGGCCCGATGCCATATCGGCGACGAGCTGGCCGCTCTGCATATGGCGGATGTAGGGACGAAGCTTGAGCAAGAGCTCCTTCGCCTTGTCGAGGTCATCCGGCTTGGTCGAATAGGGATCAAGGCCGAGATAGTTGAGCGCGATCGGGATCACCTCGTTCGGCGCGTCGACGATGCCGATGCCGCAGTCCTGGAATTTTGCCGCGACCTCGGGCTTGAAGAATATGTCGAGGCTGTTGGTGGGCGCATCGGGCAGGCGCTCGGCGACGAGCTTGGCGTTATAGGCGACCCCCGTCGTCAGCCACATATAGGGCACGAGGTATTTGTTCTCGGGGTCGTGCTCGGCGACAAGCTTGAGGAGGTCCTTGTCGAGATTGCCGTAATTCTTCAGGCTTGCAGGATCGATCGGCTTCAGCGCGCCGGACTGGATGAGACGCTCGCCGACCGTGGCACTCGGGAAGGCGACATCGAAGCCGCTGCCGCCAGCAAGCATCCGGGTCTCGAGCACTTCGAGGGAATCGTAAAAGTCGACCCGCGTTTCGACGCCGGTCTTCGCCTGGAAGTTCGAAACGGTGTCTTCGGCGAAGTAGTCGGAGAAATTGTAGATGAACAGCTTGTCCTGCGCGTGGGCCGCCGTTGAGGCCGCAAGGGCGACGAGCGACGCCGCAAACATGGAGCGCAGGGCGGTGCGGGTTAAGTTTTGCATGGTTCCTCCCAAGGACACGGTATTTTTGTTTTCGCCAAAGTGATTGGCGGGTCCTTGGAGGGCAACACTCCCTTTGGCTAGGTGCGGGAGACGTGGCGGCGGCGTAAACGGCAATCGACGCCTGCCTTCGCTGCATCGGGCATGTTTGTTTGACCGCGATCGAAGTAACGTTCGATCGAAGGGCATTTCTCCGGTGCCAATGGCTGCTAGGGTTCCGGCGACAGAAAGGGAGAACTTCCATGGACGAAAAATTCAACCAGCCGCTCGGCGGCAACGACATGCCCCGGTTCGGTGGCCCCGGCACGATGATGCGCCTCCCGACGGCGACGTCGGCGGAAGGCCTCGATGCCTGCTTCGTCGGCATCCCCATGGATATCGGCGCGTCCAACCGCTCCGGCACCCGCTACGGTCCGCGCCAGATCCGCGCGGAATCCGTGATGATCCGCCCCTACAATATGGCGACGGGTGCAGCACCCTTCGAGAGCCTGCAGGTTGCCGATATCGGTGACATCGCCATCAACACCTTCAACCTGCCGGCCAACATGGAGATCATCACCCGCGGCATCGGCGAGATCCTGAAGCACGATTGCATTCCGCTGACGCTCGGCGGCGATCACACGATCAGCTACCCGATCCTGAAGGCGATCGCGGAAAAGCATGGGCCGGTCGCCCTCATCCACGTCGACGCGCATGCGGATATCAACGACACGATGTTCGGCGAAAAGATCGCGCATGGAACGCCGTTCCGTCGTGCCTATGAGGACGGCTGCCTCAATCCCAATCTCGTCTTCCAGATCGGCCTGCGCGGCACCGGCTATGCGTCGGATGATTTCGACTGGTCGCGCGACAAGGGCTTCACGGTCGTCCCGGCCGAGGAATGCTGGCACAAGTCGCTGGTGCCGCTGATCGAAGGTATCCGCGCGAAGATAGGCAACCACAAGACCTACCTGACCTTCGACATCGACAGCCTTGATCCGGCCTATGCGCCGGGCACCGGCACGCCGGAGATCGGCGGCCTGACGATTATCCAGGCGATCGAGATCATCCGCGGTTGCCGCGGCCTCAACCTCGTCGGCGCCGATCTCGTTGAGGTTAGCCCGCCCTTCGATACGACGGGCACGACCGCGATCACCGCGGCGAACCTGCTTTATGAAATGCTCTGCGTTCTGCCGGGCGTGAAGTACAAGCGCTAGCGCCCGTCGTTGTGGCGATAGCGCTGCTTTCCGCAGCGCTATCGATAGTTCCGCCAGCCGGCGAGGTAATAATCGAGCAAGGCGGGGCGATCGAGCGTGTTGACCTCGACCCCGTCTGCGATCACGTCCTTCTCGAACAGGAAGTGTTTGGCGAAGTTTGCTTCGTCGAGATAGCGCGTTGCCACCTTGAGCGCCGGTCGCGCTGGATCGAGAGCGGTGTCACTCGCCAGCACGAACCCCCAATCGCCGAACGAGGGAACGTTGGCGTGGTAGGGGTAGAGATTGGCGAAGCCTGCAGCCTCCACAGTTTTGGCAATGCTCGCAAAGGCCCTTGGCGCGAAATAGGGGCTCGTCGCCTGGGTCACGAGCAGCCCACCGGGGACGAGATTGTTGCGCACCAATCGGTAGAATTGTTTGCTGTAGAGCCTGGCGAGCCCGCTGTTGTTGGGGTCCGGCAGGTCGGCGATGATGAAATCGAAGGGCGCGCGATTTTCCTGCAGGAAGCCGAAGGCGTCGGCGAGAACGACCCTGACCTTGTCTGATGCGAGCGCGTCGCCGTTGAGCGCCAGAATATGCGGGTTGCTCCGGGCGAGGTCGATCATCTCCGGGTCGAGATCGACCAGCACGACTTCGCGGACATAGGGATATTTCAACAGCTCTCTCGCGGCGAGGCCGTCGCCGGCGCCGAGCAGAAGCACGCGGCCGGCCGGCCGCGTCGCCAGCGAGAGCGGAATGTGAACGAGCGCCTCGTGGTAGCGATATTCGTCGATCGATGAAAACTGAAGATTGCCGTCGAGATAGAGCCGCACATCGTCCCGATCCTTGGTCAGGACGATGCGCTGGTAGCGCGATTGGTCGCTATGGACGATGCGATCTTCGTAGAGGCTCTGGTCCCAGCGTTCGAGGAAGTAGTGCGAGAGTGCGATCAGTGCGGCGAGCAGCACCGTCAGGACAAGCGTCAGCCGCATGAGCGGCCGCGACCTTTCGCCGATCTCGTCACCAAAGACCCGGAGCACCGCAAAGCCGATGGACATGTTGGCGAAGCCGAAGAGCAGCGACGATTGGTAGACCCCGAAGAACGGCAGCAGGAAGAAGGGGAAGGAGATGGTGGCGATCAGCGCGCCGAAATAATCGAACGAGAGGATGTTGGCGATGTTCACCTTGAGCTGGTTGTAGCGCTCCATCAGCCGGGTGAGGAACGGGATCTCCAGACCGATCAGCACGCCGATGGTGACGGTGAAGATCAGGTAGAAATGGATGAAGAAGCTCGTCCAGGCATAGGCGAAATAGAGAACCGGAATGCTCACGCCGCCAAGGAAGGCGAGTGCCAGTTCGATCTGGACGAAGCGGACCAGCAGATCCCGCTCGATATACTTCGACAGATAGGTCCCGACCCCCATCGAAGCCATGTAGATGCCGATGGTCAGCGAGAAGAACTTCACGCTGTCGCCGAGGAAATAGGAGGCCGTGGTGGCGATCAACAATTCGTAGATGATCGAGCACAGCCCGGAGACGAAAGCGCAGAAGACGAGCGTCAGCGAGCGCCTGGAGCTGCCTGTCGATCGTTCATCGGGCGCATTTTCCGGGATCTCGGTCACTTGCCGCTTTCCGGACCGCCGCCCAGCCGGTTGGTTCCGTCGAGGCTGCCGGCGCGATTGCTTGGCTCGTGGTAGGTTTCAGGGCCGCCCCAGTACCAGCGCGATGAGCCGGAACTAGAACCGCCGTGGCCGGAATAGCCATAGCCGTCGAGCGCGAAATAGAAGAGGGCGATGTAGATCGCGCCCAGGATCGTCGCCGTGACATATACCACGCGTCTGGTCTCGTTCGTCATGAGCGGAACCTCGTTGCCAGCCGAATAATCGTCCGGTTGACGATTTCGTTGACCAGGAGACCGATCGTGAGCGTGAGGACGCCGAAGATCAGGTGTGGGATGCTGCTGCCATAGCTTCGGCTGATAGCCACCCTGATGACGTTCGCGCGCACGGGGCCCTGTGCCTTGACGTTCAGGTAGTATGCGCCCGGCTGCGGAATCGTGAGCTTCATTTCATAGATTTCGTTGGCCTCTTCCCAAGGGCCATCGCTGTCGGCTCCGATTTCGTGCCAAAGCTCCTGGCCGAAGGACAGCATGTAGTCCTTTTCGGCATCGAGCAGTTCCACTTCGACGAAAGACCACCTGTTCACCTGGACGTCGGCCGTCACTTGAACCCGGAAGACCTGGTTGGCGCGCGTGACCATGAAGGGGCCGATCAGCTCATAATTCTGCGTCGGCACGCGTTCGCCTGCCTCGTCCGCTTCGACCGCCGCCGGCGAGCTCGCCGCCATCCTTGCCGGGCCGGTGAAGATCTTCTGCGATTCCCAGCTGAAGACCCAGGCGGTGAACAGGCTCAATAGGCCGAAGCATATGTAAACCGATGCGATCCGGCCGTAATCGAGCCCGGCCGCGATGGTCGGCCCGCTGCCGGTGGTTTGCTTGCGATACGCATCTGCCACGCTTGCGCCCGCCTACAACAGAAATGCGAGAACGGTGGCGAACGCGATGGCGCTGGACGCCTCGAGGATCCCGGCGCCGATATTGCCATCGTCGCGGATTTCCCGCGCCAGCGACTGGCCAGGGATGATCGACCGGTCGATCGCCACGCGGATGACCGGCAGGAAGATGAAGGCGATCAGGTTCGCGGTCGCGAATTGCAGCAGGTCGCTCTTCCAGTCGCTGAAGTTGCCGGCCGAAGCGTTCATCACGATGATCGCGAGTGCGATCACGTGGCCGCAAAAGGCGATGCCTGCTGCGGAATTCTTGCGCAGCAGTTCGTCGTGGATGTCGTAGGGCGAAAGCTTCTCGTAGACAAAGGCGAAGACGAACAGGGAAACCTGCCCGAGCACGAAGAAGACGACGGCGGATACAACGCCACCGCCTTCGCCCGATATCGCGCCCGCCGCAATCAGGCCGGTGGCAAAGTAGACGCCGAAATGGACCGCTCCGACGCCCGTGTTCTTCTCGTGGACGAGCTGTTCGGTGTCGCTGAACCTTCGCAGGATCGCTGCATCGACGATCCAGCCGCTGAGGTTCAGCATGACAAGGCCGAGCAATGCATAGCCGCCGACGGAAAGCAGGTCCTGCGTCAAACCGTTTGAGGGGCCGACGAGTGCAGCGCAATAGATGACGGCTGTCGCGAGATAGTAGCCGCTGGTCGCGATCGCGATCGCCTGGTTGTCCTTCGAAGCCAGCTCGTGATCGATGTCATAGGGCCGGAGCATGCCCTTCAGCCATTTCGAAAGCAGGAACAGAACGAGATAGAGAAGGACGAATGCCGGCGCCCGCGCGACATCGTCGAAAACGAAGTTCCTGAAGTCCATGGAAGGCCCGTTAGATCGTAGGCTGTGAAAATGCCGGGAGAGGCTTATGCGGCTTCGCGTCGTCGTTCAAGATGCGATGCAACTCTCGGCTGAAAGAAGTGGCTCGGAACCTCTGGCGACCGCGGTGATCTTGATATCCGTCGGGTTGAAACGTCGCTTGAGCGGCGCGATGGCTTCCCTTGGATCGCAGCCGCCGCACACGAAAACGTCGAGTGCGGCGTATCCGGTCTCCGGCCAGGTGTGGATGCTGATATGCGATTCCGCGAGCAAGGCGACGCCCGTCACGCCGCCCTCGCCGCCGAACTCGTGCAAGCGCACGTCGAGCAGGGTCGCGCCGCAGGCATCGGCAGCCTCCCGCAGGGCCTGGTCGATGCCGATGGCGTCAGCGAGCCCGGTCGCCCCCCAGAAATCGAGCAGCAGGTGCGTTCCTGCGGGGCGGTAGCCGCTGTTGTCTTTAGCCATGCGTTGGGCCCTTCAGGCGGGGAGAGCGCTATCAAGCCGATGATTTCAGCCGCGTTGATCCCGCACTGGTCGCAGCCGGCTCCAGATCGGCGCGACGACGTTGCCCATGACGACGATGGTCGCGGCGCCGACGACGATGGCGAGCAGGGCCTGCTGCGCCGAGGTTGCGAGCCAGCCGACGAGGCCGGGAGCGACCTGAAGCGCCAGGGCGACGTGCTCGGAGATGTCGTGGATCAAATGTTCCGGACCGGCCTGGCCCATCTGCGCCATTCCGTGCACGAGGATGCTGCCGCCGACCCAGAGCATGGCGGCCGTGCCGATGGCGGCGAGCAGCTTGAGGAAGACCGGCATGCCGAGCACGAGCCCGCGGCCGAGCGGACGCAGGAGCGAGACGGGGTTCTTGGCAAGCGCGACGCCGGCGTCGTCGGCCTTCACGATCAGGGCGACCGCTCCGTAGACGGCAAGCGTGATGAGGATGCCGACGCCGGCCAGAACCGCGCCCTGCATGTAGATGCTGGCGTCGGCAACGGTCGAGAGCGTCAGCGCCATGATCTCGGCGGAGAGAATGAAGTCGGTGCGGATGGCGCCGGCAACCTTCTCGTTTTCAAGTGCTGCCGGATCGCTGGTTGCGCCGAGCACGGTTTCCTCATGCGCATGGGCGGCATGGGGGAAGAGCGCGCCATAAAGCTTCTCGGCGCCCTCGTAGCAGAGATAGATGCCACCGACCATGAGCAGCGGCGTGATCGCCCAGGGGGCGAAGTAGCCGAGCAGAAGGGCACCGGGCAGAAGGAAGAGCAGCTTGTTCTTGAGCGAGCCGTAGGCGATCCGCGCGATGATCGGCAGCTCCCGCTCCGGTGTCAGGCCGACGACATAGCGTGGCGTCACCGCCGCATCGTCGATCACCACGCCCGCGGCCTTGGTGCTGGCCTTCACCGTCTGGGCGGCGACGTCGTCGAGCGAGGCGGCAGCCATCTTGGCGATCGCGGTGATATCGTCGAGGAGGGCGATGAGACCTGTGGCCATTGATGGCTGAACCCTTTGAGAGAAATCCGAAAAAGCGGCGGTTAAGTCGCCAGTAACCACCATAGCGTGTCGAGTCAACGGCAGCCGGGGTTGCATCAATCGCGGTCTCGCATCGCGGAGGCTTCCGGCGGTCCGGCGGCCGCCATTCTGGTCTTCAAACGTGATCGCGTTGCCCGGCCTGTGCCATTGACGCACACCTCGTTTCGATTTACGACTGACGAAATACAAAATTCGTCAGTCGTAAATCGAAAGGCCAGCGATCCGGTGAGCAACGATATCGTCGTCGACCAGACACGGCAGGACAACATCACGCGCATCCTCGATGCGGCGGAGGGCCTGTTCCGGCATTTCGGCTACAGCAAGACCAACGTGGCCGACATCGCCCGCGAGCTCGGCATGTCGCCGGCAAACATCTACCGCTTCTTTGCGTCGAAGGCCGAGATCCACCAGGCGCTTTGCGCGCGGATGCTCGCCGCCAGCTACCAGCAGGCGCAGGAAATCTGCCAATTGCCGCTCACCGCCAGCGAGCGCCTGCGCCGCTACGTCCATGCCCAGCACCGCATGACGGTGGAACTCATGCTCGACGATACCAAGGTGCACGAGATGGTGATCGTTGCCATCGAGCGTGAATGGCACGTCATCGACAAGCATATCGACCGGATCGACGCGCTGCTCGCCGACGTCATCCGCGAAGGGATTGCCGCGGGCGAGTTCCGCGACCAGGACGCCGATGCCGCGTCCCGCTGTTTCGGGGCTGCGACTGTCACGCTCTGTCACCCGCAAATGGTCGCCCAGTGTCTGAGCAAATCGAACCGTGCAAGCCCCGAAGAGCTGGTCGAGTTCGCGATTAACGCATTGAAAGTTTAGCAGAAATATTTACGGCGCGGCTTCTGCCTGCGCCAGCCTGTTTTGGGAGTGCGAACATGTTTAAGCCCTTAGAATTTCGCCGCCGTATTTCATTCTTTGCCACTGCTGCACTCCTTACGACGCTCACGGCGACCCTTGCCGGCTGCTCGCAGGAAAAGACCGAAGCCACTGCGGTCGTGCGCCCGGTCAAGGTCGTCGAGATCGCCGAGGCCGACACGGCCCGCCAGCTCAGCTATTCCGGCTCCGTGCGGGCGCGGACCGAAATGAACCTCGGCTTCCGCGTCAGCGGCAAGATCGTCGAGCGGGTCGTCAATGTCGGCGACCGGGTCAAGGTCGGCGATCTGCTCGCCCGTATCGACGCTACCGACTACGAGCTCGCCGTGCGCAGTGCCTCGGCCAATCTGGAAGCGGCCGAGCGCCAGGTCGAGACGGTCAAGCTGGTGCGCGACCGCGCCGAGCAGCTGCTCGCCCGGAAGTTTGCCTCGCAGGCCCAGTTCGATCAGTCGGTGCTGAGCTACAACCAGGCCGTGGCGACGCGCGACGCCGCGAAGTCGGCGCTGTCGCAGGCGGAAAACCAGGTGACCTATACGAACCTTGTCTCCGACCGGCCGGGCATCGTCACCACGATCAATGCCGATGTCGGCCAGGTCGTCGGCTCGGGCACGCCTGTCGCCACCGTCGCCGTCGAGGGCGAAAAGGAAGTGCAGGTCGCCGTGCCCGAGACGGAGATCGCCAACTTCAAGACCGGTCTTCCGGTGAAGGTCGGGCTCTGGTCCGACACCGACCTGTCGCTGGATGGCACGGTGCGCGAGGTGGCGGGTAGCGCCGACCAGCAGTCGCGGACCTTTTCCGTGCGGGTGAGCCTGCCGAACGATCCGCGGGTGCTGCTCGGCATGACCGCCACCGTCGAGGCTTCGGCCGGCAGCGGCAAGCCTTATGTCTCGGTTCCCTTGAGCGCGCTTGCCCAGAAGGACGGCTACACCATCGTCTGGGTTGTCGATCGCGGTACGGAAACCGTCCGTAGCCGCCCCGTCACGCTTTCCGACTTCACCACCGACGGCGTGCGCGTCACCGACGGCCTTGCGGTCGGCGACCTTGTCGTTGCCGCCGGGACGCAGTTCATGGCCGACGATCTCAAGGTGACGATCTCGAACGCGACAATGCAGCACTCCGCTTCGGCCCAGGCCGAAGTCCCACTCCTGCGCTGACACCCGAAAACCGCGGAACCGAGCCGATGACCACCTCCTCTTCCGACGAAAAGCGGCCCTTCAACCTTTCCCGCTGGGCGATCGCGCATCCAAGCATGGCGCGTTTCCTGTTCGGCCTCATCATCCTTGCCGGCGTCTTCGGCCTGATGCGCATGGGGCAGAAGGAAGACCCGGACTTCACCTTCCGCGTCATGGTCGTGCAGGCCTTCTGGCCGGGCGCCTCGATCGAGGAGATGCAGGACCAGGTCGTCAACAAGATCGAGCGCAAGCTGCAGGAAACGCCGCATCTCGATTTCGTGCGCTCCTATACGCGTGCCGGCAGCGCGATCATCACGTTGCAGGTCGAAGGCGACACCAACGCGCAGCAGGTGGCGGACGCCTTCTATCAGGTCCGCAAGAAGGTCGGCGACATCTCCAACGAGCTGCCCGAAGGCTTGCTCGGTCCCTATTTCAACGACGAATTCGGCGACACCTTCATCACGCTGCATTCGCTGAGCGGCGAAGGCTACAGCTATCCGGAGCTGAAGAAATTCGCCATCCAGGCGCGCGACATGCTTTTGACGACGCCCGGCGTCGAGAAGGCCGTCATCATCGGCGACCAGCCGGAGAAGATCTATATCGACGTCTCGTCCAATGCGCTGGCCGAGCGCGGGCTGACGCTCAACGATCTGCGCAGCACGATTGCCGGTCAGAACAACATCGATCCGGCGGGTGCGGTCGATACCGGCACGCGCTCGGTGCGCATCTCGGTCGAAGGCAGTCTCGACAAGGTGGAGGACCTGAAGAACCTGAGGCTTCGCGCCGGCGGCCAGATCACCCGGCTTGGTGACATCGCCACGGTCAGCTCCGGTCTCGAGGATCCCTATTCGCGCAAGTTCCGCTTCAATGGCCAAGACAGCGTGCAGATCGGCGTCGTCATGGCCAAGGGCTTCAAGGTGACCGATGTCGGCAACGCGGTGGAGGCGACCTATGAGCGCTTCGAGGCGTCGCTGCCCTATGGCGTCAAGGTCGACCAGGTCTCCAACCAGCCCGAAGTGGTGAAAGAAGCGGTCGGCGAATTCATGAAGGCGCTCGGCGAGGCGCTGGCGATCGTGCTGGTCGTGTCGTTCCTGTCGATCGGCTGGCGTTCGGGCCTGGTGATCGCGATCACCATCCCGCTGGTTCTGGCCGCGACCTTCGCCATCATGTACGAGCTCGGCATCGACCTGCAGCGCATCTCGCTCGGCGCCCTGATCATTGCGCTCGGGCTCCTGGTCGACGACGCCATGATTGTGGTCGAGATGATGGAGCGAAAACTGGAAGAGGGCTTGGTGAAGGTCGAAGCGGCGAGCTTCGCCTATACCTCCACCGCCTTCCCGATGCTGACGGGCACGCTGATCACCACGGCCGGCTTCATTCCCGTTGGTTTTGCCGCCTCGACCGCCGGGGAATATGTGCGCTCGCTGTTCTACGTGGTCGGCATCGCGCTCGTCGTTTCCTGGTTCGTCGCCGTCTATTTCACGCCCTGGCTCGGCAACATGCTCCTGAAGCAGCGCAGCCACGCGGGCAACCATCACGACGTCTTCGACACGCGCTTCTATCGCCATCTTCGCACGACGGTGACGTGGGCCGTGCGCCATCGCATCATCGTGCTGTCGACGACGCTCGTCATCTTCTTCGTCAGCCTCTGGGCATTCCAGTTCATTCCGAAGAACTTCTTCCCGCAGTCGTCGCGGCCGGAAATCCTCGTCGACCTCTGGCTGCCCGAAGGCACCAGCATCAAGGAAGTCGAGAAACAGGCCAAGGCACTCGAAGCCCGTATGATGGACGACGAGGACAAGCGCTTCATCGCCACCTATATCGGCGAGGGTGCGCCGCGCTTCTTCCTGCCGCTCGACCAGCAGCTGCGCAACCCGAACTTCGCCCAGCTTCTCGTGATGGCCAAGGACGAGCCGGCGCGCGAACGGCTGATCGCCAAGATGCGCGGAATTCTAGCCGCCGATTTCCCGTCGATCCGCGCCAAGGTCGATCGCCTGTTCCTGGGCCCCCCGACCGGCTGGCCGGTGCAGATGCGCATCATGGGACCGGACCGAGAAGAGGTGAGGCGTATCGCCGACCGCGTCAAGGCGAAGTTCCACGAGAACCCGCAGCTTGGCGCCGTGCATGACGACTGGCTGGAGCCGGTGCCGGGCATGAAACTGGTGATCGACCAGGACCGCGCCCGCGCGCTTGGTGTGACCTCGCAGCGCATCCGCCAGATGCTGCAGGCGAGCGTCACCGGTGCGCCGCTCGACAACTTCCGCGACGGCGAGGAGACAGTGGCGATCGTCGCCCGCGAGCCGGCGGACAGCCGCAAGCTGTTGAGCTCGGTCGACTCCATCTACATCCCGACCGACTTCGGTGGCTTCGTACCGCTCTCGCAGGTGGCCAAGGTCGTGCCGGTACTCGAACAGGGCATCGAATGGCGGCGCGACCGGCTGCCGACGATCTCGGTGCGCGGCACGCTGCCGGATGGCGTGCAGCCGAACGACGTGGCGATGAAGATGTTCGGCGAGATGCAGCCGCTGCGCGACAGCCTGCCTGCCGGCTACTCGATCGCAATCCAGGGCGGCGCCGAGGATTCGGCCGAAAGCCAGGCCTCGATCGCCGCCAAGGCGCCGATCATGCTCGGCGTCATCGTCATCCTGTTGATGATCCAGCTGCAGCATTTCGGCAAGGCGATGCTGGTTCTCGCGACCGGTCCGCTCGGCATCATCGGTGCGGCGGCCGCCCTTCTGATCAGCGGCGCGCCCTTCGGCTTCGTCGCGATCCTCGGGGTCATCGCGCTGCTCGGCATCATCATGCGCAACTCGATCATCCTCGTCGACCAGATCGACCAGGATATCGCGGCGGGCATGGACCGTGCCGAGGCGATCGTCGGGTCGGCCGTGCGGCGCTTCCGGCCGATCACGCTCACGGCCTTGACGGCGGTGCTGGCGCTGATCCCGATCTCGCGCGGTGTCTTCTGGGGACCGCTCGCCTACGCCATGATGGGCGGCATTCTGGTTGCGACCGTGCTGACGATCCTGGTTCTTCCGGCCGGCTATGCCCTCTTCTTCGGTCGCGAACCGAAGAAGGGTTCCGCCGAGCCTGAGACGGCGGAAAGCCTCGAGGCCGAGGACGCAAAGACCGTAGCCTATCCCGCCGCCGTGGCGGCAGAGTAGCGCCACGGCACCTTTCGAAGATGGCAGATCGGGCGGCGGGCAAGCCGTCCGACGTCAGGCGGTGATGTACATCGCCTGGCCCTGGGCGAGGTATTGGAACAGCTCGTAACCCATCCAGATATAGCCGTGACGTCCGTTCCATTCGCAGCCCCATTTCTCTCCGAAGCTGTTCTGGATGAGAATGGCCTGCTGCTCGTCGTCATAGCCGATGATCAACATGCAATGGCCGGTGTTCGGCAACTTTTCGAGCGGGCCTCTCAACGCACCTGGCCCTTCATATTGCATGAAGCCCTTGTTCAGGGACGTGCCGTAGCAAAGCGCGCCGCCCGCGACGATGACGGCCTTGATCGCGTCGAGATCGCTGGTCTCGACCGTCGCCCAGCCGGGTATCTGGAAGCTGGCGTCGGCAAGGGCGCCGGGATCGTAGCGCGACCAGAGCTCGGGACAATTCGGAAAATAGGGAGCCGTTTTCCAGTTCGGGGTGCCGCCCCCTTTGAGCAGGTTGAGATAGGAGGCCAGCTGTGATCCCGCGCAGCCCGTCTTCCCGTAGCTCTTCATCACCTCGATGTAGATATGGGCGGGGCTTGCCTGCCGCACGGGTTGCAACGGCGCCTCGCCGGTCGAGACGGCCGCCCAATAGCTGGCAAGTCCGTAGGTCGTGGCCCAGGCGGCGCAACTGCCGGGACTGCCGACATGGCTCGGTGTGCCCTGCGCCTTGGGCGGCGGCAGATAAAGCGCGTTGACGGTTGCCGCGCTCGGCAGCGATGCCGGTATCGGCGGCCGGAGCAGCGGGCCGTCTTCCTTGATCGTGGGATCATAGCCGAAGTTGAGAATTGCTTCCTGTACGGTCATCGGGATCTCCTGCCGACAGCTTGGGTTGGGTGGGTGAAAGTCACGGATGCATGCGCCGCGCGCCGCCGATATGTCCGGTGAGACGACAGCCGAAAGCGGCTCCCTCGTTTCCCGAGGGCGCAGTCGAAATCTCCCCGGCGACCGCGGTGCGTGTGCCAAGACGGTGCACGTATAGGTTTATTTTATCAGGATTACGCACGCTGAAAATCCCGGGTTTCGCAGGGGTTTCGATCATTCCATCGTTGCGCATAATGAAATGTGTGTTTCATTATTGACATTTAATGGATCATGCATTCCGTTTAGCGTTCATAAGTCGTCTGGTCCCCTGGGAGGTTTCGAATGAGGAAGTTGCTGTTTGCCGCCATGTCGGTTCTGCTGGCTGGCACCGCCCACGCCGAGAACATCGGCATCACCATTGCCCGTTCCGACAGCGCGTTCCTGACCATCCTGCGTCAGGGCATGGAAGACCGGGCAGCCAAGCTCGATGGCGTGTCGGTCCAGGTCGAGGACGCCCAGAACGATCCGAGCAAGCAGCTGGACCAGGTGCAGAATTTCATTTCCTCCGGCGTTGATGCGATCGTCGTGGTCGCCGTCGATGGTGACGGCACGCCGGCGCTGACAAAGATGGCGAGTGCTGCCGGCATTCCGATCGTCTATGCCAACCATCCGCCGGCCGATGTCGATGCGCTTCCCGAAACGGCGGCTTTTGTCGGATCGAACGAGGTGGACTCCGGCACGCTGGAAACGAAGGAAGTGTGCCGGCTGCTTGGCGGCAAGGGTGCCGTCTACGTGCTGATGGGCCCGCTCAACAACCATTCGTCGCTGACCCGCACGAAGGATATCCACGACGTCATAGCCACCGACGGCTGCAAGGGCATGAGCGTGATCGAGGAGCAGAGCGCCAACTGGGATCGCCTCGAGGCCAGCAACATCATGACCAACTGGCTCTCGACCGGACGGGAATTCGATGCCGTCATCGCCAACAATGACGAGATGGCGATCGGCGCGATCCAGGCGATGAAGGCGGCAGGCACCGATATGTCGAAGGTGGTGGTCGGCGGCATCGATGCGACGCCGGACGGGCTTGCCGCGATGGCTGCCGGCGATCTCGACGTTACCGTCTTCCAGAACGCAATCGCGCAGGGCGCAACCGCGATGGATGCCGCCGTGGCCCTGGCGCGGGAGGAAAAGACGGAACGGCAGATCTGGGTTCCGTTCGAACTGGTGACGCCCGGGAACATGAAGGACTACGCCAAGGCGAACCAATAGACGGCCTTTCGCCTCAAACAATCACTGGTAGATCCCGGTTTTAAGCGATAGAGAAGCCGGCAGGCCGCTCGTTACGGGCCTGCCAGCTTTTCTCGTGTCCAAATGTCTTCTGATCGTTCCGCCCAGCACCCTTCCCAGCCGATTGCCGACCTGCAGATCGCAATCGCGGCCTTCGTGGCGGGGGCCGGATGGCTGTTTTCGATCCATACGCTAGCCGAGCTGCCGCCGCTGCTCTTCCTCGGCAGCCGCTTCGTCATCGCCGGCCTGCTGATCGGTCTCCTGGCGCGGTTCGCGACCGTTGCCGAACTCGGCAGGGCGGTGCGCCTGCTGCTTCCCGGCGCGCTCGCCTTTGCCGTCGCCATGATGGCCTGGATCTTCGGCCTGAAACAGACGACGAACCCCGGCGTTGCCGCCTTCATCTCCTCGACCGGCAACCTGCTGGTACCGGTTTTCGGCTCGCTGTTCTTCGGCTGGCCGGTCGGTCGAGCGCTCTGGATCTCGATCGCCGTCGCGCTTGCCGGGATGGGCCTGCTGTTTCTTGGCCCCGGCGCCCGCGTCGAGGCGGCTCACCTCTATTTTGTCGTCTCGGCCCTGCTTTGGGCGGCGAGCATCGCGCTGGTCAAACGCAATTCCGCCGAGGTCGGCGCGGTGGCCGTAGCCGCGATCCAGCTGGTGGTCGCAGGGGTGCTCATCCTCGCCGTTTCGCTGCTCGTCGAAGAGATGCCCGGGGCAGTCCCTTCGATCGAGACCTGGGGCTGGTTCCTGGCAAGCATCCTGGTCTCGACCTGCCTGCGTTTCGTCCTGCAGTTTCGCGGCCAGCAGCTGATCTCGGCGGCGCGGGCATCGGTGATCATGTGCTGCGAGCCGGTATGGGTTCTCGTCTTCGCGCTGGCGTTTCTCGGGACGCCCTTAGGCCTTTCCCAGATCCTGGGCTGCTTGGTCATCTTCCTCGCCATGATCTGTCAGGTTGCTTTGCCGTCCAGATCGGCCGCCTGAAGACCACTCTCACATTAACCCGAAGCATTTGCGCGGCATGATCGTTCCGGATCGAGAAGTCGCCCTGTTGTGTCAGGGGGCGCTGATCGTTCTCAACTGGTTAACCGAATGCCAAAAGCACCAATTTCTAAGGGTTGTCCTCCGCGCCTTTGCGCACAATCTTGCTTACGCGACCGGAGCCGCAGTTGCGCGCGGGATTGACGCGCCGATGTCTGCCGCCCTGGCATTTCGAGAGTGGGAACAGCAGGCATGCTCCTGAACCATCGCATCACACGCATAACCGTCGGCGTCCTGCTGCTCACGCTTGCAATCGCCGTGCTCCTGCCTGGCCTCACGGGCTTTACCAGCCTCGACGGCACTGTAAATGCACGCTTTGCGGTCATCAATGCGCCGATCGATGGCGAAATAGGACAGGCGCCGCCACGCATCGGCACGCCGGTTGCCGAAGACGAGACGCTTCTGACCATACGCAACGAACGCGTCAATCGGGCGATCCTTGCTTCCCTGCAGGCGGAAGGAAAGACGGCTGCCGATCGCGTCTCGGCGCTGGAGCGTGAACGGGACGAACTCGTCGCCTTGCGCAACCAGCTTGCCCATCGGCTCGAGAAATTCAAGAGCGCCACCATTGCCAGTCTGGAACGAGAACTTCGCATCCTGCAGAAGCGGGTGGAGGTGTCGCGTGCCCAGGACGTCGTTGCACGGGTAGACCTCGACAGACGGCAGGAGCTGGAATCCAAGGGGATCTTCACCCGCAAGATGGTCGAGGCGGCAACCGCCGCCGGCGCGGCCACGGGCGGCGAGGTCGAGATCAGCAATTTGTCGCTCGATCTTCTCGAACAACGCCTGATGGCCCTGCGGGAGGGGATATTCATCGTTGGCGATGGTCAAAACGACGTGCCCTATTCACGTCAGCGTCAGGACGAGGTGATCGTTCGCATAAACGACATCAACACCCGCATCGTCGAAAACCGCACGCGCGCCGACCAGACCGAACGACAACTGGAGGAAGAGGAGAAGCGCGTTCGCAGTCTCGAACTGGCAGAAATCGCGTCGCCGTTCAGCGGCGTGGTGTGGACCCGCAACGTCGTCAACGGCTCCAATGTCATCCTGAACAACGAACTGCTGCGTATCCTCGACTGCCGCGAACTGTTCGTCGATATTCTCGTTCCCGAAGTCGATTACGACGAGATCTATCCGGGCCGCGAAGCGGAAGTCCGGCTTCTCGGCCGGAGCGAAGTCTTCAAGGGAAAGGTGCAGGCCGTCAAAGGCTCTTCCGCCGTCGTTGAGAAAGACAATCTCGCCGCCAAGGAGCCGGAGGCCGAGGAGCGCGATGCGAGAATCCGCGTTCAACTCCTCCCCTCTGCTCTCAATACCGATTTCGGCAATTTTTGCCAGGTGGGGCGGTCCGCCCAGGTCCGCATCTCCCGGCACAATCTGCAACTGACACAGTGGATCAAAGGGCTGTGGTTCAACCTCTTCTAGCGCTCGCGCCCACATTACTGGTGATCGCCTTCTTCCTGCTTGGGCCATCGAACTGGTCTCGGCACCAAAGCTGGGCGCGCACCATCACCTGCGCGGTCGTCGGGGCGGTCGCTTTGCGCTACATGGTCTGGCGCCTCTTCGAAACTGTCCTTCCCTATCCCGCCGATGGCGCCAACGTCTGGTGGGTTTGGATCGTCTTCATCATCGAGCTCCTTGCCTTCACGGAGGTCGTTCTCTTCCTCATTCTGATGAGCCGATACGTCGATCGCAGTCTCGAGGCGGACCGTTTGGGAAAGACGTTCTTCGCGCGCGAGGCGCAGGATCTGCCGACGGTCGATGTATTCATTCCGACCTACAACGAGCCGCTCGATGTCCTGGAGCGCACGATTGTCGGGGCTTTGGCGCTCGACTATCCCAAGGACAAGTTCAAGGTCTATGTCCTCGACGACGGCCGGCGTGATTGGCTGAAGACCTTCTGCGCGGAGCGGGGCGCGGTCCACCTGACACGGACGGACAATGCGCACGCGAAAGCCGGGAACATGAACAATGGGCTGCGCGCGAGTGCGGGCGATTTCATCGCCATCTTCGACGCTGACTTTGTCCCCTATCGCCATTTTCTCAAGCGCACCTTGCCGTTCTTTTCGGACGAGGGGATCGGGATCGTCCAGACCCCGCAGCACTTCTTCAACGTCGATCCGGTCCAATCCAACCTGGGCCTGGAGAACATCTGGCCGGACGAACAGCGCCTGTTCTTCGACGAGATCGCGCCCAGCCGTGACGTCTGGGATGTCAGCTTCTGCTGCGGTTCGTGCTCGATCGCCCGCCGCAAGGCTGTCGATGCGATCGGAGGCTTCCCGACGGAGTCGATCACGGAAGACCTGTTGACGACGCTGTCGATGCTCAACAAGGGCTACAAGACCCGCTACCTCAACGAACGGCTGTCAATGGGATTGGCGGCCGAGAACCTGACGGGCTATTTCGTCCAGCGGGAACGCTGGTGCCAGGGTGGCATCCAGACGCTTTACCTCCACAACGGTCCCTTGCGTGGACCGGGCCTGTCGTTGTTCCAGCGGATCATGTTTCTCCCCATGTCCTGGCTGGTGCAATACGTGGTGCGCCTGATCGTCCTGCTCGTGCCGATCGCCTATCTCTGGTTCGGCGCCTTGCCGCTGCGCTTCACGGGCGTTGCCGACTATGTCTCAAATCAGCTTCCGGTGCTCGCGGCCTATTTCCTCCTGATGCTCTGGATCACGCCGACACGTTATCTGCCCGTCGTCTCCAGCGCGGTCGGGACCTTCGCGACGTTCCGCATGCTGCCGACGGTTCTCTCCAGCCTCGTGCGGCCCTTCGGCAAGCCGTTCAAGGTAACCCCGAAAGGCACCGGCAACGAGGCGAACAGCTTCGACGCCTACACGTTTACCTGGATTGCCGCTTTCATCGCCGTCACGGCGCTCGGACTTCTGATCAACCTTGTGCCGGAAACGGCGCAGGTCCAAGGGGCGTTCTCGGCGATCGGAGCCGTCTGGTCGGGGATCAACATCGTCGTCCTCGTCATCGCGTCGCTGATCTGTTTCGAAAAGCCGCGTCGACTTTTCCAGGCTTTCAAGCTCGACGAGCCCGCCAATGTCGACGGGACGCCGGGGCGCGTGGTCAGCCTCTCGCTCGACAAGGCGGTGGTCGCGGTTCCGCCGGAGGTGCGCTTCGAGTCTGCGCAGGTGACCCTCAGGCTCGACGGTTTCGAGCCGCTGCAGGCTGATCTGAGGCAAGTGACGCAGCGGCGCGGCGACATATCGCGTATCGGCGACAAGCGGCGCTTCTATCTTCACCTTTACTACGACCTCGACGGCAAGGAACGCGACCGGATGATCGTCAAGCTCTATACGGGGCGCTACTCGCAGGACATTCCTGATATCGACAAGGTCGCGGTTTCCGTGAACCTCTTGCTGCGTGCCTTCGGTCGCACGCGCACTGTCTCCTAGCGCCGGCCGCTGCGAGCCCGGCATGGCGGCTCCGGCAGCCACCAAACTTCGTCGGTCCGCGCAGTGATTCTCGCTTTTCGTGATCCCGGTCTGGATGCGTCTGCGACCAAATTAGCGGCCTGAACAAACCGCTAAACGCCGCTTTTTCGGAATTGGTATTCTCGTTCGAAATACCACTTGGCGGTTCGCACCATAACTTTAGTCTCGGCGAAAATACCCCGATTGACAGCGCGACTTTGGCGGACTTATCGTTAAGTCAAATTACTTGACTTAATAGTTCGATCAACGAAGCCTGAGGGGGAATTCGTCATGACGGCAGTCGAGGAAATGCGGCCTTTGCGCAATGCGTCGGGGGTCGGGAGGAGCGGTACGGCATGGCGTTTTGGGACGCTCGCGACCGTGCTGATGATGATCGGCGCCGCAGAGGCGCGCGCTGAATCCGTGCTCACCATGCACATCGAAGAGCAGACGAGCTGGGTGCAGAATTTCAACCCGTTCGACCTCGGCGGGCGCCGCCAGAGCACCATGGATTTCGTCTACGAGCCGCTGGTGATCTTCAACGATTACGACGGCGGCAAGCCGGTCTTTCGGTTGGCGACGGCCTACAAGTTTGCCGACGACCTGAAGTCGATCACCTACACGCTGCGCGACGGCGTGAAGTGGTCGGACGGCAAGCCGCTGACCTCGGCCGACATGAAATTCACGCTCGAGATGATGCTCAAGAACCCGGCCGTCGATACCGTCGGCGTCGGTGAGACCGTCGCTTCCGTAGAGGCGCCGTCGCCGACCGAGGTGAAGATCAATCTCAAGGACGTGGACACGCATTTTCCGGAGTCGCTTGCCGATTTCCCGGTTGTGCCCGAGCACATCTGGAAGGACGTGAAGGATCCGCTGGCCTTCAAGAACGAGACGCCCGTCGGCTCCGGCCCGATGACCGAGATCCGCCGCTTCACGCCGCAGGTCTACGAGCAGTGCCGCAACCCCAACTACTGGGACGCCGCGACGCTGAAGGTCGATTGCCTGAAGCTGCCGCAGATCTCCGGCAACGACCAGATGCTGGCGCTCCTGCCGGAAGGCGCGATCGACTGGTTCGGTTCGTTCCTGCCGCAGATCGACAAGACCTATGTCGGCCTCGATGCCGAGCATAACGGCTACTGGCAGCCGCCGGCCGAAACAGTTGCCTTCCAGATGAACTTCAAGTCGTCGAACCCCGGCAATGCCGAGGCCTTCAACGACATGACCTTCCGTCGCGCCTTCAGCCTTGCCATGGACCGCACCGCGATGGTCGATATCGCCGGGTTCGGCTACCCGGTCGTCAACACCCATGCGAGCGGCCTGCCGCCGCGCTTCGACAGCTGGCGCAACAAGGCCGCCGAGGGCGCGCAGGACGAGTGGCTCGCCTATGACATCGACAAGGCCAACAAGCTGCTCGACGATGCCGGCTACAAGAAGGACGGCGAAGGCTTCCGCACCACGCCGAGCGGCAAGCCCATCGCCTTCCCGATCATCGTGCCGAACGGCTGGACCGATTGGATCGACGCGGTGCAGATCGCGGCGGAAGGTCTGCGCAAGATCGGCGTCAACGCTTCCGTTGCCACGCCCGAATACGAGCAGTGGCAGAAACAGATCCTCGACGGCAGTTTCGAGGCGGTGATGAATTCGCGCGCCGACGGGCCGACGCCTTTCCGCGGCTACTTCCAGTCGCTGTCGACCGGCTTCGGCGGGCGTATCACCAGCGCGCCCTCGCGCTATTCCAACCCGGACCTCGACAAGGTTTTCGATGATTACCGCCGCGCCGCAACGGATGAGGAGCGCAAGAAGCTGTTCGACCAGGTGCAGGTGATCGTCGCCGACAATCTGCCCGTCGTCCCCGTCTTCAACGGTCCGACCTGGTACCAGTTTTCGACCAAGCGCTTCACCGGCTGGGTGACGAAGGACGAGCCGGTCATGAACCCCGAGGATCACGACAACAACCGGATGCGGCTGGTGCATCTGCTTCGCCTGAAGCCCGTACAATAAGTGAAAGCGGGTTTCAGCGATGCGACTTTCCCGTCGACGGCTTACCGTCTACTGCGTGGCGTTCCTCTTCGCGATCGTCATGAATTTCGCGGTTCCCCGGCTGATGCCGGGGTCCCCCGTCGACAGCATGATCGCCCAACTCGGACCGCGGGCAACGCCCGCGGCCGTCGAGGCGATCAAGGCGCGCTTCGGTGCGATCGAGCAACCGATCTGGCAGCAGTTCGTCGACTATGTCGTCGGGCTCGCCCATTTCGATCTCGGCGTCTCGGTCAAATATTATCCGCAAACCGTGCTCGAAGTGCTCGGCCGTTCGGCTGGGTGGACGGCATTCCTTGTGGTGACCGCCATCGTCTTCTCGCTTTGCGTCGGCGTGCTGCTCGGCGCGATTGCCGCCTGGCGTCGCGGCGGGCGTTTCGACAGTTTCGTCTCGCCCTTCTCGGTGGTGATGATCGCCGTTCCGCCTGTCATCATCGCGCTCGCGACTCTCTTCACCTTCGGCGTGACGCTCCGGCTGCTGCCGGTTGGCTACGCCTATGATCCGAACCTTGATCCGGGGCTGAACTTCACCTTTTTCGGCAGCGTCTTCCTGCATGCGATCATGCCGGTGCTGACGCTCTCGCCCTATCTGATCGGCGAGTTCCAGACGACCATGCGTTCCAGCATGATCTCGGTGCTCGGCGAGGACTATGTCACCATGGGCCGGGCCAAGGGATTGTCGGAAGCGGCCGTGATGTTCGGCTATGCGGCGCGCAACGCCATGCTGCCGGTGCTGACCAATCTGGCGCTAATGCTGGGCGCCGTCTTCGGCGGCTCGATCGTCACCGAAATCGTCTTCAACTATCCGGGCCTCGGCCTGACGCTCTATACCGCGAGCGTCGCCCGCGATTATCCTGTGATCCAGGGGCAGCTTCTCTTGATGACGATCGCCACACTCGGCGCCAATCTCCTCGTCGATATCATCTACGGCGTGGTCGATCCGCGCATCAGGGAGGGCAGGGCATGAATGCGGGCGTCTCCTTGTTCTGGCGGCAGAAGAAAGCCGTCGCCGGCCTTGTCATCATTCTCACGCTCTGCCTGATGGCGCTGTTTGCGCCGGTTCTGGCACCGGGTGATCCGAGCGAACGCGTCGGCCGTTCGCATCAGCCGCCAACCGCCGAGCATGTCTTCGGCACGACGAAGATGGGCCGTGACGTCTTCTCGCAATTTGTCTGGGGCGCCAGGCCGTCGCTTGCCGTCGGTTTCGCCACCGGACTTGCGATCACCGCGCTCGGCACCATCGTCGGCCTCGTCGCCGGTTACTTCGGCGGCCGCACCGATGCGACGCTGGACCTTGCAACCAATGCGGTCCTTGTCATCCCGAATATTCCGCTGTTGATCCTGCTCGCATCCTTTGCGGGCACGGTCGGGCCGATGGCGATCATGGCGATCATCGCGCTCACCTCCTGGCCCTGGGGTGCGCGCATGACCCGGTCGCAGACCATGGCGCTCCGGCAGCGTGAATTTGTGGTGGCGGCACGCATGGTCGGCGAGCCGCACTGGCGGGTCATCTTCGTCGAGATCCTGCCCAATCTGGTGCCGCTGATCGGCATCAACGTCGTCGGCAGCATCATCTATGCAATCGTCGCCCAGACGACGCTCGAATATCTCGGCTTCGGCGATCCGCTGCGCGTCACATGGGGCACCATGCTCTACAACGCCCAGAACTCCTCGGCGATCATCGTCGGCGCCTGGTGGGACATTGCCGTCCCGGCCGCCGGGATCGCGCTCGTCGGCCTTGGTCTTGCACTCATCAACTTCACCTTCGACGAGATCGCCAACCCGCAGCTTCGCTCCGGGCCGGCGCTCAGCCGCTGGCTGCGGCTGACGCGACTGCGCCGTCGCGAGCTGGAGGCGGCCCGATGAGCGATGCACTTCTGGAAATCCGCAACCTAAACGTCGATTATCTGCTCGACGACGGCGCGTTCCGTGCCGTCAACGACGTCTCCTTCGAGGTCCGCCGCGGCGAACTCTTCGGCCTTGCCGGCGAATCCGGCTGCGGCAAGAGCACCATTGCCTATGCGATCACCCGGCTGTCCAAACCGCCGGCCTGGGTCGCCGGCGGCGAAATCCTGCTCGACGGGCAGGACCTTTTGAAGATGCCGGAAGCTGCCCTTCAAAATGTGCGCTGGCGGCGGATCGGCATGGTGTTCCAGAGCGCCATGAACTCGCTCAATCCGCTGATGCGGGTTGAGGCGCAGTTCTTCGACGTGCTGCGCCGGCACACCGGCGCGACGCGGCTTCAGGCACGCGCCAGGGCAGAGGAGATGTTTCGCCTCGTCGGCATTCCGGTGGGTCGCCTCGACGACTATCCGCACCAGTTCAGCGGCGGCATGCGCCAGCGCATCGTCATCGCCATCTGCCTGGCGCTGAAGCCGGAGCTGATCATCATGGACGAGCCGACGACGGCGCTCGACGTGGTGGTGCAGCGAGAGATCCTGGAGCAGATCGTCGACCTGCAGCGCAGCCTCGGCTTCTCGGTGCTGTTCATCACCCATGACCTGCACCTGATGGCGCAGCTCTGCCACCGCATCGGTGTTATGCTGAAAGGGCAACTTGTCGAGGTCGGCGACACGCAGCAGATCAGCCGGACGCCGGAGCACGACTACACGCGGAAACTCTGGGGCGCGATCCCGCAACTGCCGTCATCCGTCCGCAGCCTGGGGGTCGTCGAATGAACGTGATGCCGCTAGCGACGACCATGGCCGGTGAAGACGACGCGATCGTACGCCTCAAGGATATCAGGCGCAGCTTTGGCACCGTCGAGGCATTGCGGGGGATTTCGCTCGCCTTGAAACCCGGCCGGGCGCTGGCGCTGGTCGGCGAATCCGGTTGCGGCAAGACCACCTGTGCCCGCATCGTCGCGCGGCTCGATGCGCCGACATCGGGGGGGATGGCGTTTCGCGGCGCCGACGTCACCGAGGCCGGCGACCGTGCCGAGGAGAAGTTGCGTCGCCGGGCGATCCAGATGGTGTTTCAGGATCCGTTCGCCTCACTCAATCCGGTGTTCTCCATCTACCACCATCTTGCGCGGCCGCTCCTGCTGCACGGTCATGCGAAGACCGGGGCCGAAGCACGGGCGGCGGTCGCGCGCCTGCTCTCCGATGTCGGCCTTGATCCCGATGTGACCGCGCGAAAATTTCCGCACGAACTGTCCGGTGGCCAGCGCCAACGCGTCAACATTGCCCGCGCGCTTGCCGTCGGGCCGGACGTGCTCGTCGCCGATGAACCGACGTCGATGCTCGACGTTTCGATCCGGCTCGACATCCTGGAACTGCTTGCGCGCATCAAGCGCGAGCGCAACCTCGCCATGCTTTACATCACCCACGATATCGCCACGGCCGCGCACATTGCCGAGGAAGTCGTCGTGATGTTTGCAGGCCAAATGGTCGAGTGGGGCGAGACCAGTGCCGTCATCGGCAATCCCCGCCATCCCTATACGCAACTGCTTCTGTCCGCGGTTCCAGATCCCGATCGCCCGTTCGTGCCGGGGCAAAGCGCCCGCTTCCTCGCCCATGCCGAAGAGGTGCGGCGAAAGAGCCGTCCGGCCTCCGACGACGTGGAAGAAGTTACCGTGAATCACTTCGTCCGTGCCCTTGGCCAAACGCCGACGGGAGCTATGTGAACCGAGGACACGCCTTCGCCAAGAAACGCGCTGGCCTTCCGGCCGAACGCAGAGACCAATCATTCATGGAGCCATTTGATGACGTTTGCCGCCAAATCTGACTATCTTCTGGAAACGCTCTGGGTGCCGGTCGGCACTGCCGACAGGTCGGTCTATGCGCTGACGCTCACCAACAATTCGGACCGGACGATCAAGGGTTTTCGACTCGGCGTCTCCGGCCCCGCGCGCATCGATCCTGCCGCCGAGGTCGAGGGCGGGCAGCTTCTCGTCCGGCTCTCCAACTATGCCGAATTCGCGCCACCCGAAGGGTTTGAGCTGAAGCCCGGCGCGACCTGGACCCTCAAGGCCCACGGCATGAGCTTCGAGCCCCGCCACTGGACCGATGGCGCCAACGCCGCCTTCCTGGTTCTGTCCGACGGCACGAATGCGCCGGTTGCGGTGCTTGCCTCGCGGGCGCATGGCGATAATGCCGAGCTGAAACGTGGCGCCGCCGTCTATCCGGTGCCGAAGGTGGCGCCGGTGCCGGTCTCGATCGTGCCCTGGCCGCAGGCTGTTGTGGTCTCCGGTCAGTTGCTGGCGCCTCCGGGCCTTGACCTGAAGGCCGAAGGCAGTGAAGCGTCAGCCGCGGCCAAGGCCTTTGCCGATCTCACGGCCAGCCTGTTTCCGGTCGAGGGTATTGTCCGGCCGGTGGCGGAGGGCGGTTTCCCGGTCGAATTGTCCAAGGCAGCAGACCTTGGTCCGGAGGCCTACAAGATCCGCTTCTCGCCCGCCGGCGTTGCCGTTTCGGGTGGTAGCGAGACGGGCATCCTCTACGGACTGATCACGCTCGGTCAGGTCCTGCGCGGGGCGCGGTCGCATCCCGGCACCTTCGTGTTTCCGACGGGCGGCGAGATCAAGGATGAGCCGGCGCTCGCCTGGCGCGGCACCCATCTCGACGTCGCCCGGCAGTTCTACAGCACAGCGGAAGTCGAGCGCTTCCTGCGGCTGATGGCCTGGAACAAGCTCAATCGTTTCCACTGGCACCTGACCGACGACGAGGCCTGGCGCATCGAGATCGATGCCTATCCGGCGCTGACCGAAATCGGCGCCTGGCGTGGCCACGGCCGCAAGATCCCGCCGCTGCTCGGCTCCGGTCCTGAACCGACCGGCGGCTATTACACCAAGGCGGCGGTCCGCCAGATCGTGGCGCTGGCTGCAAGCCTCGGCATCGAGGTGATGCCGGAAATCGACATTCCCGGACATTCCTATGCCATGCTGCAGGCGATCCCGGAGCTGCGCGACCCCGAGGAGAAGGGCAGCTATCATTCGGTCCAGGGCTTCCCGGACAATTGCCTCAACCCGGCACGTGAAGAGACCTATCGCGTGCTGGAGATCATCTTCGACGAGTTGATCGAACTCTTCCCGATGCGCGCCATCCATGTCGGTGCCGACGAGGTGCCGCTCGGCGCCTGGTCCGGTTCGCCGGAAGCACTGGCACGGCTGCGCGCGCTCGCCGGCGACGAGGTCGCTGAAACCCATGCCAAGCGGCTGAACGTCGTCACCAACACCCACGGCGCTGACGAGATCGACGGCTCGGGTGCGGCGGTGCTGCAGGGCGAGTTCCTGGCCCGCGTCCAGAAATTCCTGGCAAGCCGCGAATGCGTCACCGGTGGGTGGCAGGAGGCGGCCCACGGCAATGTCATCGACAAGGCGAAATCGCTGCTCTTCGGCTGGCGCACGGTCGAGGCATCGGCAGCACTCGCCGAGGAAGGCTATGACATCGTCGTCTGCCCCGGCCAGGTCTACTATCTCGACATGGCCAACAGCCCGGCCTGGTCGGAACCGGGCGGTAGCTGGGCCGGCTGGTCGGATCCGGAAAAGCTCTACACCTTCGACCCCGTGGAGGGCTGGACGGATGCGCAGAAGAAACACCTGCTCGGCGTGCAGTGCTGCATCTGGTCCGAACCGATGACCGACCGCGCCGTCTTCGATCGGCTCGTCTTCCCCCGGCTTTCGGCGCTCGCCGAAACCGGCTGGACCAAGCCGGAGCGCAAGTCGTTCAAGCGTTTCGAGGCCCTGGTCGGGCTGATGCCGGTACTCTACGGCTTTTATGCCGCGGAGTAGGCGCGATTGAGTTTCCAGTTTTCGTCTGGGCTTGGCCAGACGATGGATTGGATAGGTAAACGGCGGCGAGAGCCGCCGTTTGTCGTTGCGAGGCAACCGGACGCATGCCTGTGGTCAGTAGGTGCGGTTTGGATTTTCGTGCTTGTGCGCTAGAGCACGGCACGCAAGAGTAAGCATCGATCCGCGGCAATCCGCGGAGATATAGTAGTTTCCCGAGGCCACGTTATCGATGCGAAGACTTCCTGGATTGTCGGCGATGAAGGTCTTCGAAGTGGTCGGGCAGACCCGCAGCTTCACGCGGGCGGCCGAGCGGCTGAACCTGACGCAAAGCGCGGTCAGCCGCCAGGTTCGCAACCTCGAGGACGAGCTCGGCGAGGACCTGCTGATCCGCCGCCACCACCATCTCGAACTGACGCCGGCTGGTGCCGAACTGCTGGCGACGATCCAGGAGGCGTTTCACAGCATCGAGGTGTCGCTGCGCAGCATTACCGAGAAGAGCAACCAGAACCGCTTGCGGATCAACGTTCCGCCGACGTTTGCCAAGCGCTGGCTGTTGCCGCGTCTTGCCCGGCTGCGCGCAGCTTTGCCCGACGTCGATATCAGCCTCAGCACGGAGGCCACGGACACGCTTGCCGAGCGCGGCCTTCTCGATTGCGCGATCCGCTTCGGCGACGGCGAGTGGCCGATGCTGGATGCCAGCATCCTGATGACCGAGCGGCATGTCGTCGTCTGTGCGCCATCGCTGCTCGAAGGCGTGAAAGTCGAGGGTCCGGCGGATCTTCAGCGCTTTACCTTCCTGCATGTATTGGCCTCGCCCGACCGGCGTTATCTGACCTGGCGCCATTGGCTGGATGCGGCCGGGTTCCAGGATGTCGATACGCGCGGCGGGCTGGAGTTCGACCTGCTCGACCTTGCGATCGAGGCGGCCTGCGCGGGCCTGGGCGTCACCGTTGCCGATCGTTCGATGGTGCGGGTTCAGTTGGAAACTGGGCAGCTCGTGCAACTCTTCGATGTCGAAGTCGAGGGGCATGAGTCCTACTGGTTCGTGACGCGGCCCCGGGCCGGAAATGACGGCAAGGTCGATGCTTTCCGTGCCTGGCTGCTTACGGAAGTTTCGGCCGACCGCGCGGCCTGAGCCGAGCATTCCATTTTGGAATGCTCTCACCGAAAATTACTCGCTTGTGCCTCCGGCCCTATCGTCGCAACAGTTTCGTGACGGTCTCGGTCGGGGAGAGAGACGGGCCGTCGCTCGTTGTGCTCTCTCCCGCGCAGTCCGCTTGTCCCGCGCGCTTTTGGCGCCCGGAGCCGCGGCCAACACATCCGAGATGCCATGAGCCCCTATCGCAACTTTTCCGGCGGTCGTTTCATCGAAAGCACGTCTGCGATGACTATCGACGTCCGCAATCCGGCAACCGGCCAGGTCTTCACGTCGGTGCCGGCAGCCACGGATGAGGAGGCAACAACGGCGGTCGAGGCAGCCGTGAAGGCGCAGCGCGCCTGGGCGGCTCTGCCGGCTATCCAGCGCGGCGACGCGCTTCGTCGCCTGGCGACCGTATTGGAGAACCGAGCCGAAAACATTGGGGCGGCCTTGGCAAAGGAGTCGGGCAAGAGCCTCGCCGACGCGACCGCCGAGGTCATCTACGGCGCGGAACTGATGCGATACCACGCCGAATGGGCACGCCGCATCGAGGGCGAAGTGATCGAGAGCGACAATCCCGGCGAAACGCTGCTCTTGAAGCGTGTTCCGATCGGTGTCGTTGCCGGTCTGATCCCGTTCAACTATCCGATCTACACGCTTGTGCGCAAAATCGCCCCGGCGCTGATCGCGGGAAACGCCGTCGTCGTGCGCCCGAGCAACAACACGCCGACGTCCGCCTTCGCCTTTGCCGAAGCGATCGTGGAGGCCGGCCTGCCGGAGGGTCTCGTCAATATCCTCACCATGTCGCATGACGTTGCGAAAACGCTCTGCAGCCATCCCGGCGTCGGCATGATCACGCTGACCGGCAGCGTTTCGGCCGGCCGCATCGTGCTCGATTATTGCAAGGAAAACATCGCCAAGCCCTCGCTCGAACTCGGCGGCAAGACGCCTGTCATCGTCGAGCCGGATGCGGATCTCGATGCTGTGGCGCAGGCGATCGTCGCCGCCAAGACCGCCCATTGCGGCCAGGTCTGCACCAGCGCCGAGCGGCTCTATGTCCACGAAAGCGTGCATGACATGCTGCTCGCCAAGCTGCGCGAAGGGTTTGCCGCCCGCGCCTTCGGCGACCGCGCCGAGGATGCGACCCGCATGGGGCCGCTCGCCAATGCCGCCGCGCAAAAGCGCGTGCATGAAATGGTCGAACAGGCGAAGGCGGAAGGTGGAACGATCGAGACCGGTGGCTATCTGCCGGACGGACCAGGCTACTTCTATCCGCCGACGCTGATTTCCGGCTGCCGCCAGGAAATGGAGATCGTGCGCGAGGAAGTCTTCGGTCCGGTGCTTGCGGTGATCCGCTATTCCACCTTCGAGGAAGCGCTGGCGCTGGCGAACGATCATCAGTTCGGCCTGAGCTCGGTGCTCTTCACCGAGAACTATCGCACCGTCATGCGGGCCAGCGACGCGATCGAGGCGGGCGAGCTCTACGTCAACCGCTTCCCGGCGGATCCCTATCAAGGCTTCCACGCCGGCTGGAAACGCTCGGGCCTCGGCGGCGACGACGGCAAGCACGGCATGCTGGAATTCACCCAGACGCGCCTCGTCGTCCTGAAACACTGAACATTTGAAATAACACGATTCCGGACGGGAACCGGAATTGTTCGGACATCAACATCAAGACCGGGCCGATGGCACGCTCCCGCCATCGGTCGGGGAGGAGACGACCCTTGAGCACAATTTCCGAAACAGAAATCGCTGCGCCGTCCGTGTCGGCCCGCAGCCGTTACCTGCAACTGGCGCTGATCGTGATCGCCGCCGGTGCGATCTATCCGATCCTCTATCTGCGCCAATCCTACCAGACGACGATGCTGGAGGTGCTGAAGCTCTCGAACACCGAGCTTGGCGTCCTCTATTCCATCCTCGGCACCAGCTTCCTCGTCGGCTACCTGCCGAGCGGTTGGCTCGCCGACCGCGTCCAGCCGCGCATCCTCATTCTCATCTCCATGGTCGGCACCGGTCTGCTCGGCCTCTGGTACGCGACGCTGCCCGGCTACTCATCGCTGCTCGTCATCTATTGCGGTTTCGGCGTCACGACGGGCCTGACGTTCTGGGCGGCGACGCTGAAGCAGGTGAACCTGATCGCCGGCGCCAATGAGCAGGGACGCTTCTTCGGCATTCTCGACGGCGGCCGTGGCCTGGTCGAGGCGCTGCTGGCGAGCGTCGCCATCGCGCTCTTCGTCTTCACGACGGAAACGCGCGGTGCCGGGCTTGCGATGGGTTTCCGTGATGTCGTGCTGCTCTATGCCGTCTTCTGCATCGTCGTCGGCATCGCCTATTTCGCCGTGTCGCAGCCCGTCGCTGTCGACAAGAGCCCGCGCAAGCGCGAGGGCAACCTGCTCGCCGACATCAAGACGCTGCTCCGCATCCCCGAGGTCTGGCTCGTCGCCGCCATCATCTTCTGCGGCTATCACGTGTTCCTCGCGACCTACAGCTTCTCGGCCTATCTGCAGGAAGGCGGCTTCGGCATTTCAGCCGCCATGGCCGGCCTGATCGTCACGATCAAGCTGTGGCTGCGCCCGGTCGGCGGTATCGGCGGCGGCTTGCTCGGTGACCGCTTCGGAAAGACCGGCATCCTGCTCCTGAGCTTCATCGTCGCAGCCGCCAGCCTCGTGGCGATGATCGCCCTGCCGGGCGTCGGCTCCACGGCCCTCTTCGTCGGGCTGGTGCTGCTCGTCGGCCTCATCACCTACACGATCCGCGGCCTCTATTGGGCGATCCTCGACGATTGCCAGGTGCCGACAAACATCACCGGCCTTGCGATCGGCATCATCTCGCTCGTCGGCTACGCGCCCGACACCTACCTGCCGCTGGTCAACGGATATCTGTCGGACCGCTATCCGGGCATCGCCGGCTACCAGTTCTATTTCGGCTACATCGCCGCCATCTGCGTCCTCGGCGCTATCGCCACCCTGGCGCTGATGGCCCGCCTCAAGAAAAAGGGATGACCCCCATGAAGATCGCGTCTCTCAAGACCTATGCCGTCGCCGTCCCGCCGCCGCATGTGGGCGGAATGTACTGGATCTTCGTGCGTCTCACGACCGCCTGCGGCATCGAGGGCATCGGCGAGATCTATGCGACCTCGTTCCATCCGAAGGCGCTGACGCCGCTGATCGAAGACGTCTTCGAGCGGCATCTGCTCGGTCATGATCCCCACCAGATCGAGCGCTTCTGGCGTTCGGCCTATTCGAGCGGTTTCACCCAGCGCCCGGACCCGACGATGATGGGCATCGTCTCGGGCCTTGAGATTGCGTGCTGGGATATCATCGGCAAGGCCGCCGGCCGGCCGGTCGCAGACCTCTTGGGCGGCACGGTGCACGAGAAGCTCCGCGCCTATACCTATCTCTACCCGAAGAACGCGGCCGGAGAGTTCGACTTCAACGATCCGGATCTCGCCGCCGAATGTGCCGTCGAAATGGTCGAGATGGGCTTTACCGCCGTCAAGTTCGACCCGGCCGGTCCCTACACCAACTATTCGGGCCACCAGCTTTCGCTCGGCGTGATGGACCGCTCGGAGGAATTCTGCCGCAAGATCCGTGATGCGGTCGGAAGCAGCGCCGACCTGCTCTTCGGCACGCACGGTCAGATGGTGCCGTCTTCGGCCATTCGGCTGGCGCGGCGTCTCGAAAAATACGACCCGCTCTGGTTCGAAGAACCGGTTCCTCCCGGACAGGAAGCGGCGATGGCAGAGGTGGCGCGCGCGACCTCGATCCCGATTTCGACCGGCGAGCGCCTGACGACCAAATACGAATTCCAGCGCGTGCTCGAACTGAAGGCTGCCTCGATCCTGCAGATGAACGTGGCGCGCGTCGGCGGGCTTCTCGAGGCCAAGAAGATCGCTGGCATGGCAGAAGCCTATTACGCCCAGATCGCCCCGCATCTCTATAACGGCCCGGTCGGGGCTGCGGCCAGTATCCAGCTTTCCGCCGCGACGCCGAACTTCCTCATCCATGAGGCGATCCTCGATTTCAGCGGATTTCATGCGGATGTGCTCAAGACCAAGCTCGCCGTCGAGGATGGCTACATCATCCCGTCGCGCGAGCCTGGCCTTGGCATCGAGCTCAACATGGACGTCGTCGAAAAGCACACGCCGTACACCGGCGAGCGCCTGCACCTGCAGATGGACAGCCGGCCGGCGGACGTGAAGGCCTTCGCGCCGGCACGCGGATAACTCCGACGATAGGACATGCAGATGATCTACGACTACATCATCGTCGGCGCCGGGTCGGCCGGCTGCATTCTTGCGAGCCGGCTCAGCGAAAACGGTCGCCACAGGGTGCTTTTGATCGAGGCCGGCGGCAACGACAATTCCTTCTGGTTCAAGATCCCGGTCGGCTATGCCCGCAGCTACTACAATCCCGCGGTCAATTGGATGTATTCGAGCGAGCCCGAGGCCGCGCTTCAGGACCGCAGCATCTATGTGCCGCGCGGCAAGGTCCAGGGCGGCTCCGGATCGATCAACGCGATGATCTATGTGCGCGGTGCGCGCGACGACTTCGACGACTGGAAGAGCGCCGGCAACACGGGCTGGGGCTACGACGACGTGCTTCCCTATTTTCGCAAGCTCGAAACCCATGCGCGCGGATCGTCCGAGTGGCACGGCGGCGAAGGCCCGATCCACATCACGCCGATGCGCGGCATGACGCATCCGATCACCGATGCCTTTCTCGAAAGCTGCGGTTCGCTGCAACTGCCCTTGAACGAGGATTTCAACGGTGCCTCGATCGAGGGCGCCGGCGTCTACGACGTCAACACCAACAACGGCCGCCGCTCGCATTCGAGCGCCGAATATCTTAGGCCCGCCCTCAAGCGTCCTAATCTGACGATCGAACGCTACGCGCAGGCCGAGCGGTTGGTCTTCGGTGAAGATGGACGCGTGACCGGCGTCGATATCATCCAGAATGGGACGCGCCGGCGCTTCACGGCGGGGCGCGAGGTCATTCTGGCCGCCGGCGCGGTCGGTAGCCCGCAACTGCTGCAAGTCTCAGGCATCGGTGACGGCAAGGCGCTGTCGTCAGCGGGCGTGGAAACGCGGCGGCATTTGCCGGCGGTCGGCCAGAACCTGCAGGATCACCTCTGCGCCAGCTTCTATTATCGCGCAACGATCCCGACGCTCAACGACGAGTTCGGCAGTCTGTTCGGCCAGATGCGTCTCGGCCTGCAATATCTCTTGACCGGCAAGGGGCCTTTCTCGATGAGCGTCAACCAGGCGGGCGGCTTCTTCCGCGGCCGGCCCGACGAAGAGCGGCCGAACATCCAGCTCTACTTCAACCCGCTCTCCTACCGGATCCCGAAGGACCCGAAGGCCGGGCTGAAGCCGGAGCCCTATCCCGGCTACCTGATCTGCTTCAACTCCTGCCGGCCGACCAGCCGCGGCAGCATCTCGATTGCGTCCGGCGACCCCTCGGCGAAACCGTTGATCCGACCGAACTATCTGACGACCGATCGCGACATCGACGAGGTGCTGCAGGGCAGCCGGCTCGTCCGGCGCATCGCATCTGCCTCGGCGCTCTCCTCGCTGACCGCGGAAGAAATTTCGCCGACGCCGCGCGTCGAAAGCGACGAAGCGCTGATGGACTATTTCCGTGAAAACTCGGGCTCGATCTACCACCTCTGCGGCACCTGCGCGATGGGGCCGGACCAGGCGAGTTCGGTCGTCGACAGCCGCCTGAAGGTCCACGGCGTGCCCGGCCTGCGCGTCGTCGATGCCTCGATTTTCCCCAACATCACCGCCGGCAACATCAACGCGCCGACGATGATGGTCGCGGAAAAGGGCGCCGATCTGATCCTTGCGGATGCAGCCTGACGCTTGCGCGACGCTTCCCCGTCTCGAAGGCGGGGGAAGCGGACGCGGACCGACGGGCGGCGCTCGGGCGCCGGCCGCGGTCACCTGTGATTTGCCATCGTCGATTGAGCGTGACTATACTTCCCGCACTTCATAGCCGCCCACATCAGGTGCTTGCCCCTACCCGAACGATCGTTGCCACCGCGCTCGACGCGGCGAGGCCACGGTCATTGAATTTTGGCAATGCGCCGCGAGCCTGCGAGGGAGAGACGCATGCCGAGTTCCCGCTTGAAGACCCTGTCGATTACGTTGCTCATTGCATCGAGCCTGACGCCCTGGGCGGTGCAGGCGGCCTCACCCGAGCCCGTGAAGGCGGAGCACGGCATGGTGGTCTCCGCCCAGCACCTGGCGTCCGATGTCGGTGTTGCCGTGCTGAAAAGCGGCGGCAATGCCGTGGATGCGGCCGTTGCTGTCGGCTATGCGCTTGCCGTCACCTATCCGACCGCCGGCAATATCGGTGGCGGCGGTTTCATGACGATCCGCTTCAAGGACGGCAAGACGACGTTCCTCGACTTCCGCGAACGCGCGCCGCAAGCTGCGACCAAGACCATGTATCTCGACGCCAAGGGCGACGTCGTCGATGGGCTGAGCACCGAGGGCTATCTCGCCGTCGGCGTGCCGGGGCCGGTCATGGGCTTCGAAACGGCGCGCAGTCGCTATGGCACCAAACCGCTTTCCGAATTGATCGCACCGGCGATCGCGCTTGCCAAGGACGGCTTCGTGCTGGAGCAGGGCGATATCGATTCCTTCGAGGGCGAGACGGACAGGCTTGCCAAGGATCCGGCTGCCGCCGCCATCTTCCTCAAGGACGGAAAGCCGTTCGTCGCCGGCGAGAAGCTGATCCAGGCCGACCTTGCCGCTTCGCTTTCGAGCATTGCCGAGAAGGGCACCGACGCCTTCTACAAGGGTGCGATTGCCGACCAGATCGTCAAGGCGAGCGCGGAGAAGGGCGGCATTCTTGCGAAAGCGGATTTCGAGCGTTACGCCGTGCGCGAACTGGAGCCGGTCAAGTGCAACTATCGCGGCTATGACATCGTCTCCTCGCCACCTCCGTCCTCAGGCGGCGTGATCATCTGCGAAATCCTCAACGTGCTCGAAGGTTATCCGATTTCCTACATGGGCTATGGCGCCGCCGAGACCGTGCATGTGATGATCGAGGCCATGCGCCACGCCTATGTCGACCGCAACACGGCGCTCGGCGATCCGGACTTCGTCGAGAACCCCGTCAGCAAGCTCACCGACAAGGCCTACGCCGAGGAAATCCGCGGCAAGATCGACCCGTTTCGCGCCGGCGTTTCGGCGACGCTGATCCCCAAGGGCTTCGGCGAAAGCAAGGAGACGACGCACTATTCGATCATCGACGACGAGGGCAATGCCGTCGCCGTCACCTACACGCTGAACGGCTCCTTCGGGACCGGCGTGGTGGCGCCCGGAACCGGCATTCTGCTCAACAACGAGATGGATGACTTCACCGCCAAACCCGGTGTGCCCAATCTCTACGGGCTGGTGCAGGGCGAGGCGAACGCGATCGCGCCCGGCAAGACGCCGCTGTCGTCGATGAGCCCGACGATCATTTCCAAGGACGGCAAACCGTTCATGGTGATCGGCAGCCCCGGCGGCGCGCGCATCATCACCATCACGCTCGAAGCGATCCTCAACGTCATCGACCACGGCATGAACATCCAGGAGGCGGTCGACGCACCGCGCATTCACCACCAGTGGCTGCCGGACAAGGTGTTCATGGAGCCCTATGCGCTCTCGCCCGATACCCGCAAGCTGCTGTCAGCCATGGGGCATAACGTTCAGATCGACGAAAGCTGGACGATCTGGGGGCAGGCGACCGGCATTCTCGTTGGCGGCGAAAGCCTCTCTGACATCAAGGCTGGAGGTGGCGCCCGCTACAATGGCGCGGTCGACAGCCGCATCGGCGCGGGCGCTGCGCGCGGCTACTAGAGCCCGCGCGAAACGGCGCACAAACCGTGCCTAGGCACCGACTAAGGGCGGCGGATCGCCGGTTCGCCGCTCGATTTTGGGCATGCCACCACCATGTGCTCACGCGAAAAAGATTTGAAAGCGGTTCCGGTTGAATTTATTATGTTTTCAGAGCGTGCGACCGCACGCGATCGTACGCTTTGGCCAAGCTTCATTCGTGGAGGTTGTCATGGCACTGATGGAAGGAAAGAAAGCACAGGACTGGATCAATCTGGTTCTTGCAATCTGCCTGTTCGTCTCCCCCTGGATCATGGGTTTCGTTGTCGAGAGCGTTCCGGCCTGGAACGCCTGGGGCGCCGGCGTCGTGCTCGGCGTTTTGGCGATCGCGACGCTTGCCATGTTTGCGGAATGGGAAGAATGGGCAAGCCTCATCGTCGGGCTCTGGCTGATCGCTTCACCCTGGCTGCTCGGTTTCTCGACCAGTCCCAACCCCATGTGGACGCATGTCGTCCTCGGGGCGCTGGTGACCGTGCTCGCGATCTGGGCCGTCTGGGACGAACGTCAGCATCCGCATGCGCATGCATGACGATGAGCAGAGAAGGCTCGCGGCCCGGCGCCGCAGCGTCGGGCCGCGAGCAAATCTGAAAACCGCGAGGAGCCATCCTCTTCGGATTTGCGTGACTTCAAACGTCAGATCTCTTCGAACCGTCAAACGGGTCGGCGCATCGGCCCCCCGCTATGGTGCCTTCGACAGCGGCGCGCAAAGAGTGCGCTGAGACTTTCCGAGCGGCGGGGTAGGTTCTCGACTGCCCGTCAGCAGCGAGGTCGTTGAAGCAGGCTTTGCACTTACTACCGGCCCGCCATGACACCTTGGTCATTCAGCGATTGCGCCCGCTCGCTGTGCGCGCCTGCTGCGCAATTGGATAATACCAATATAACGCCAATCAGCGACTGTTTCGGAACGCGCGCGCAACTTGTATTCGCTATCTGTAAGAAATGTAACACGAATTGTTGCGGCTTTGCGCGCCATTCCGGCTGGTTGCGCTGCCGCGAGCTGGACAGGTGGTCATGTTTTGGTATTTCTAATATTGGCCGCAAGGAGATGGCCAAATCGCAAGTGAATACGGAAACGCTATCGGCCCGAGGGCGAGAAAGCCGGCGGGCAACCGGAAAACTGGGAGATTTAAATGAAGCCGAGTTCCATTTTTGCCCCCTCGGGGTCGACCGTGACTGCATCGGGCACCCCGCGTTCGGTAAAGGCGCGCAGCGCAAGGCGTCGCCTCCTCGGACTGTTGACAGCGACTGCGTGTCTCATTTCAGCCTTTCCGGCCGGCGCCTTCGACCAGGCCAACGCTGCCCGTATCAAACAGCTGGTCGACACCGGCATGCAGTATTACTGGTCGGGCGGCGACGTCAAAAAAGCGGAAGCCGAGGTCTTCAAGGGCATTACGCTCCATGGCAAATATGATGTCGTGGAGGAAGCCTTCAAGGAAGCGGCGACGCTCGCGCCTGAACGGTTGGACTTCCAGTATGCCGTTGCGGCGACCCAGATCATCCAGAAGAAGCTCGACGACGCCCAGGCGACCTTCCAGGGCATCCTTGGCAAGGACCCGACCGCTTTCGATGCGCAAAGCTGGCTGGAGGCCATTGCCCGTATTCGTGGCGATGAGACCAGCGCGGCGCTTGCCCACCAGGCCCTGGCCGGTCTCGATCGCGAACGGGCGGAAGAGTACCGCAAGCGGTTCGTTCGGGCAGAACAGATCATGGCTGAAAAGCCGAACTTCGACGTCCCGACCGTGCCAGGCAAAGTCGTGATCGTCGCACTGGGTTATGCGCTTGCCGATGACGGCAAGGCGCAGCAAACCCTGCTCGACCGTCTCGAGGTGACGTTGAAGGCCGCCGAGGCCAATCCGACAGCGCTCGTCATGGTGAGTGGCGGCGTGCCGAAAAATGGCGTTACGGAAGGTGACGTCATGTCCAAGTGGCTGGTCGACAAGGGGATCAGCCGCGATCGCATCATGATTGAGGACAAGTCGAAAGATACGATCGGCAACGTGATCAATGCCGCCAATCTTCTGGTGCGGCATCAGGCCGACACGGTAATCCTGGTGACCAGTTCGAGCCACATGCGCCGTGCGCGTACTGTCATGGAGGATGCCTTGATGCAGCGCGATCTTCCGACGGCGGTGGTGCCGCTTAATGCACTGGACGCGCCAACCCAGGATGAAGCCGCAAAGGTCGGGGCTGACGAGCGGTTGGTCATTTACCGCGATCTGATGCGGGTTTCGGGCGTATGGGCCTATCCGGGTTTGCAGCAGTAGCCATCGAAAGATCCCCCAAACCTGATGCTTGCGTGTCCCACCCTTGCATTTAAGGGTGGGACGCGTGCGTTTCGGGTTCAGTTTGAGAATGCGGAGGTCGCGCGTGTGGCGCGCGGGAAGAGGCTGCGTTGCTCCGGGGGCCAACATAACGCTTCCCATCGGTCCTGCTTTGCCCTAGAAGGCGCGCCGTAATCCGGTCGCAGCCTACCCGGTCAAAACAAGGACACCTATCATGAAGACAATCGTCATCTGCTCCGGCGGATTGGACTCGGTATCGCTTGCCCACAAGGTCGCAGCCGAACACGAACTCATTGGCCTGCTCTCCTTCGATTACGGCCAGCGACACCGCAAGGAGCTGGACTTTGCCGCCGCCTGTGCCAAGCGGCTCGGCGTTCCGCATCAGGTCATCGACATCAGCGCGATCGGCGCCCATCTCACCGGATCGGCATTGACGGACGATGTCGACGTGCCCGACGGCCACTACGCCGAGGAAACGATGAAGGCGACGGTGGTTCCGAACCGCAACGCCATCATGCTCGCCATAGCCTTCGGGCTGGCGGCGGCACAGAAAGCGGATGCGGTGGCGGTCGCCGTGCATGGCGGCGACCATTTCATCTATCCCGACTGCCGCCCCGGCTTCATCGACGCGTTTCAGGCGATGCAGAACCACGCACTCGACGGCTACGCCGAGGTCAGGCTCTACGCGCCCTATGTGACGATCTCCAAGGCGGACATCGTCACCGACGGTGCGAGCCACGGAACGCCCTTTGCCGAGACCTGGTCCTGTTACAAGGGCGGCTTGCGCCATTGCGGCCGCTGCGGCACCTGCGTCGAGCGGCGCGAGGCCTTCGATCTGGCGGGGGTCGCCGACCCGACCGACTACGAGGATCCGGATTTCTGGGTGGCGGCGACGTCGGCCTTCGCGGCCGAGGAGGTGAAGTGATGTTCCGGATCACCAAGGAATTCCATTTCTCCGCCTCGCACCAACTGAAGAGCCTGCCGGCTGACCATCAATGTGCGCGGCTGCACGGTCACAACTACGTCGTCGAAGTCGAACTTGCCGGCGCCGAGCTCAACGAACACGGCTTCGTGCGCGACTATCACGAGCTTTCGCCGCTGAAGCGCTACATCGACGAGAGCTTCGACCATCGCCATCTGAACGACGTTCTCGGCCACGACCGGGTGACGGCCGAATGCCTGGCGAAGCATTTCTACGACTGGTGCAAGGCAAGGCTGCCGGAAACGTCGGCCGTGCGTGTCAGCGAGACGCCGAAGACCTGGGCGGAATACCGGCCATGAGCGGGCCGGCAGAAGCGCGCATTCGTGTCAGCGAAATCTTCGGGCCGACGATCCAGGGCGAGGGCATCCTGATCGGGCTGCCGACCGTGTTCGTGCGCACCGGCGGCTGCGATTATCGCTGCAGCTGGTGCGACACGCTGCACGCGGTCGATAGCGAATACCGTGAGCAATGGCTGCCGATGGGTGTCGAGCAGATCTGGCAGGAGGTCGTCAAGCTTTCCGGCGGCAAGCCGCTGACGGTCTCGCTTTCCGGCGGAAACCCGGCGATCCAGCCGCTGGCGCCCCTGATCGCACGTGGACGCGAGGAGGGGTACCGCTTCGCGCTGGAGACGCAGGGCAGCCTCGCCAAGGACTGGTTTGCCGATCTCGACGTACTGGTCTTGAGTCCGAAGCCGCCGTCGAGCGGCATGGAGACGGATTGGCATGCGTTCGACGACTGTCTTCGCATGGCAGCGGATGGGCCGCAGGTGGCGTTGAAGATCGTCGTCTTCGACGAACGCGACTATGCCTATGCCCGGGACGCGGCGGCGCGCTACCCGCATCTGCCGCTCTATCTGCAACCCGGCAACCATACCCCGCCACCGCCTGATGACGACGACGCGCAGGTGGACATCGACGGTATCATCGATCGCATGCTGTGGCTCGTCGGCAAGGTCACGGAGGACCGTTGGTTCGAAGCGCGCGTGCTGCCGCAACTGCATGTCCTGCTCTGGGGTAACCGGCGCGGCGTGTAGGCGGCAGGCGCCGTTGCCCCTTTGCGCGATTGGACAACGGTTCTCCGCTATGGTCCAAAAGGCGGGGTAACGCGCATCGAGGGCGATCATGCAGGTTCATACGAAACGGGTTTACGAACCGAAGGCCGATAGCGACGGCACGCGCATTCTCGTCGATCGCCTCTGGCCACGCGGAATGACCAAGGCGGAAGCGGCCGTTGACCTGTGGCTGAAGGAAATCGCCCCGTCGACCGAGCTGCGCCGCTGGTTTCATGGCGACCAGGGGAACTGGGCCGATTTCAGCGAGCGCTATTTGGCCGAACTGGAGGGCAACCAGGCGGCCGTCGACCAGTTGCGCCAGCGGATCACCGCCGGTCCCGTGACCTTGCTCTACAGCGTGAAGGACGAGATCCACAACCACGCGGAGCTTCTCAAGGCCTATGTGCTGCACCGTCGATAGCTGCCCGCCAGGCGGCGATAGACGGCTAATTTAGTGCATCGCGCAACGCCGGCGGGCATCGCGGCGGATAGGAAAACAACGAAAGCGCGAGTTTCTCGATCCGCGGTGTCGGGAAGTGCATCCGCCGTGCGTCTTAATCTCGACGCCGGTGTTGGGCCGGCCACACAACAAGGAGATTGAGAATGTTTCGCACCGCTTTGATTGCAGGCGTCCTGCTGCTCTCCGGCACTGCATTTGCCGTGGCCGAGCCGGTGGGCAATCGCGTCGATGTCAACGGCATGAAGATGTACTACGAGGTCTCGGGCGAGGGCGAGCCGCTCGTCGTTCTGCACGGCGCCTATATGAACATTCCGTCGATGGGGGCGATCATCCCGAAGCTGGCCGAGACCCACAAGGTCTATGCGGTCGAGTTGCAGGGTCATGGCCGCACCACCGATATCGACCGGCCGATCACCTATCCGAACCTCGCCGACGACGTCGCCGCCTTCATGGATGCGGTGAAGCTCGAAAAGGCGGATGTCTTCGGCTACTCGATGGGTGCGGCCGCCGCCCTCCAGCTGGCGATCCGCCACCCGGAAAAGGTGAACAAGCTTGCGGCCGCATCCGTCGCCTATGATGCTGAGGGCTGGCAGCCGGAATTCAAGGCCGTGATCCCGCAGATGACCGTGGAGATGATCGTCGGCCTGCCCTTTGCCGAGGATTATCGCAAGCTCGCAGCCAATCCGGACGGTTTCCCGGAACTGGCCCGCAAGCTCATCCAGCTCGAAAAGGAGCCCATGGCCTGGGAGGCGGACGTCAAGGCGCTGAAGGCACCGGTTCTGATCATTGCCGGCGACGCCGATGTGGCGACGCTCGATCACAACGTTGCGATGTTCCGCCTGCTCGGTGGCGGCGCGATGGGCGACATGGGCAAGCCGCTTTCGGCTTCGCGTCTCGCCATCCTGCCGGCAACGTCGCACACGGCGGTCATCAATCAGACGGACCTGCTCTACGCCTTCATCGAGCCCTTCCTGAAGGGTGAGACGCCGAAGGGCATGTTCCCGTAACAACAACGAACGGCGCCACCTTCCTAGGTGGCGCCGTTCTGCCATGGTGGATATTTTCTAGCGCAGGCGCCTGCCGTCTGCGTCGAACACCAGAGCGGCCGTGGGTTCGAAGCGGGCGGCGATGCTGTCGCCGGACTTCAGGCCGCGGCCGTTTTTCGTTTCGATGATGATCAGTTCGCCGTCGCCGTGCCGGGCATAGGCAAAGGTCTCGCCGCCCAGATGCTCCAACATGTCGATCGTCAGATCGAGGCTCGCCGAGCCACTGTCGCCGAAATGCTCCGGGCGAATGCCGATGGTGACGGTGCTGCCGGGCGTCGCGTCCTTGACCGCAATTGGCAGCGTCGCATTGCCGAAATCCGGCAGGCGGACATGCTTTTCCCCGCCGGCGCCCGTTTCGACGATCCCCTTCAAAAAATTCATCTTCGGCGAACCGATGAAGCCGGCGACGAAGAGATTGGCGGGGTCGTCGTAGAGGTCGAGCGGCGAGCCGACCTGCTCGACCACGCCGCCGCGCATGACGACGATCTTGTCGGCAAGCGTCATCGCCTCGACCTGATCGTGGGTGACGTAGACGATCGTGGTCTGAAGCTTCTTGTGCAGCCTGGCGATTTCGATGCGCATGTGCACCCGCAGTTCCGCATCGAGGTTCGACAACGGCTCGTCGAAGAGGAAGATCTTCGGGTGCCGCACGATCGCCCGGCCGATCGCCACGCGCTGGCGCTGGCCGCCCGAAAGCTGTTTCGGCTTGCGGTCGAGCAGCGGCCCGAGTTCCAGGATGTTCGCGGCTTCGCCGACGCGCTGCGCGATCTCGGCCTTCGGCACGCCGGCAAAACGCAGCGCGAAGCCCATGTTCTCCCGGACCGTCATATGCGGATAGAGCGCATAGGACTGGAACACCATGGCGATGCCGCGTTTCGACGGATCGACATCGTTCATGCGTTCGCCGTCGATCGTGAGATCGCCCGACGTGATCTCCTCGAGCCCGGCAATCATTCTAAGCAGGGTCGACTTGCCGCAGCCGGATGGCCCGACGAAGACGACGAACTCACCGGTCTTGATGTCGAGGTCGACGCCCTTGATGACCTCGAAGGTGCCATAGGACTTTCTGACGTCTTTAAGTTGGAGTTCGCTCATGCAGCCGCCGCCTCGTCCGACACTGCCGAAAGCTCCAGTCTCACGGTGCCGAGCCGTGTCGAAGTCACCACGACTGCGATGCCGCCGGCAGCCCCCGTCGTTTCCAGCCAGAAGCCGGTCGAACCGCCCTGGAAAACCAGGCGCTCAGGCCCGACTAGGCGGGCAGGGCCGGTGACTGTGACATCGACCGCATCGTTGAGGAACGGCAGCACGTTGCCAGCCTGATCGAGCGCGCGCACGATCACCCGCACGCTGTCGCGCCCTTCGGCCCGGAGGGTCGTGCTGTCGGCGACCACCTCGAGCGTCGTCGGCACCGGATCGGCGACCATGCGCAGGTTGGCGACAGGCTCGCCGTCGATGAAACCGGTGAAGGCGGCGTCTTCCCACTTCATGCCCCAGACGCCGAGTTCGTCCTTGGTGAAGTGGCGATGGTCGATGACGACGGGCGGATGGGGCAGATGCGGGAAGTTTTCGCGATCCGGGCCGACGCGCTTGACGAGCGAGCCGTATTTCAGCTCGACTTCGTCGCAATTGGTGAGCACGATCAGCGGCAGAACGCCACCGATGTTGCGCTCGCCGCGTGCCCAGAAGGTGACCGGCTTCATCACCACGCCCTCCGACGGTTCGCTTTGGCTGGCATAGACATAGGCCGCGAATTTCGGCTGGCGGAACATGTCCATGACACCGTGATAGCAGATCCGGTCGCCGGAGCCGAAGTCCTTGTGGGTGTTGTAGTCGAACATGCACCAGCCGACGGCGCCGGAAATGCTCGGGTCGCCATAGGCCGCGTTCAGCACTTCCAGATGCCGGCGCACATGCTCGGCTTGGCGCTGCTCCTGGTCGTAGATCTTCGTCGGAAACATGTGACCGCCGAATTCGGTGATCATATAGGGGACCTTGCGGGTGAGGCCGGTGCATTCCTGCTGCGGCCGCAGCGCCGTGCGTGGGCGGTTCGCGCCCGGCAGCTCCTCGTTGCCGAGGATGAAGTCGTTCATGGTGTAGACGTCTTCGAGGTACTCGCTGTCGGTAATGTAGCGCACGCCGCCGGTCTGCCGCGTCGGGTCGAGTTCGCGCGCCAGCCGGTTGGTCTCGGCGTAGAAATCATGCGAGTCCTGGGATTCGTTGATGCGCACGCCCCAAATGATGATCGACGGATGGTTCCAGTCGCGCTCGATCATGCGGCGGACATTCTCGATCGCTTCCTGCTTCCACGCCTCGCCGCCGATGTGCTGCCAGCCGGGGATTTCCTCGAACACCAGCAGGCCGATGCGGTCGCAATGGTCGAGGAACCATTTTGACTGCGGATAGTGCGAGGTGCGAACGAGATTGCAATGCAGCGTGTTCTTCAGGAGTTCCGCGTCGCGTTCTTGTGCCGTGCGGCCCATGGCGTAGCCGACATAGGGGAAGGCCTGGTGGCGGTTGAGGCCGCGGATCTTGAGTGGTCGGCCGTTGAGCTTGAACCCCTCGGTGGTGAATTCGGCCGTGCGGAAGCCGAAGCGCGACGACAGCCGGTCGCTGCCACGGTCGCTTCGCAGTTGCGCCTCGACTTCATAGAGAACGGGGCTGTCGATCTCCCAGAGCGAAAGCCCCTTCAGCCCCTTGAGCTCAAGCGTGACGCTCTCGCCGCGGCTTTCGCCGGCAACCTCCGCCAGCACTTTGCCGTTCGCGTCCTTGAGCAGCGCGGTAATTGTGCCCGTGAAAGCGAGTCCTTGCGGATTGGCGAGGTCGCAACGGATCGAGACGGACTTGGTTTCGCTCAGCGCATCGCGGGTCTCGATCTTGAGATTGGCGATCGAAACGGTATCGGTGACCTTCAGCCAGACGTCGCGATAGATGCCGGCATAGGTGAGGTAATCGATGCGACCGCCGAAGGGTGGGATCTCAGGATTCTCACTGCCGTCGATCTTGACGGTGATCAGGTTGTCGCCCTCCCGCAGCTTGTCCGTCAGGCGCGCTTCGAATGGCGTGTAACCGTCCTTGTGGGCGATGATCTCTTCGCCGTTGAGGTAGAGGGCGGCGTCGGCCATGGCGGCGTCGAAGACGAGCGAGACTTCGCGGCCGTGAAACTCCCGACGCCAGGCGAGCACCTTCTGGTAGGTGAAGGCGCGGTGATAGGAGGTCTCGTCGAAATAGTTGAACGGCAATTCCACCGCATTGTGCGGCAGGCTGACCGGCTTGCCCACCTGCAGGCGCCCGGCGCTTGCCGCATCGAAGCCTTCGGAGAAAATCCAGGTGTCGTTGAAAGAGGTAACAGAACGCATGATCATTCCTATTTGACTGAGCCCAGCATTCCCTGGACGAATTGGCGTTGCATGAAGAAGAAGACCGCGAGGGTGGGAAGCGTCGCGAGAATGGTGCCGACCATGACGACGCCGTAGTCGGGGTAGTAGGCAGACGCGAGGGAGGAGATGACCAGCGTGATCGTCTTCTGCTCGTTCGACTGCAGCACGATCAGCGGCCAGAGATAGTTGTTCCACGCCGTCATGAAGACGATGATGAAGGCGGCCGCATAGGTCGAGCGCATCACCGGCACGTAGATGAACAGGAAGATCTGCCATTCCTTGAGGCCGTCGACCTTGGCCGCGTCGCGCAGTTCGGACGGGAAGGCCTTGGTGGTCTGGCGGAAATAGAAGACGATGAAGGCCGAGCCGATCGTCGGCAGAACGACGGCAAGGTGGGTGTTGATCAGCCCCGCCTTGCCCATCATGATGAAGAGCGGGATCATCAGCGCGGCAAACGGGATCATCATCGTGATCAGCATGGCGCTGTAGATCCGATCGCGGTGGCGCGAGCGGAACATCTCGAAGCCGTAGCCGGCAAGCGACGAGACGGCGAGCGTCAGCACCGTCGCCAGAATGGCGATCTTGGCCGAATTCCAGAAGACCAGCGGAGCGTTCACCTGGGTGAAGAAGGTCGCGATGTTGGTGGCAAGCGCGCTGCCCGGCATCATCCTGCCCTTGATGATGTCGATCGACGAATTGGTTGCGCCGAGAAGCATCCAGACGAAGGGAAAGATCGAGAGAAAGGCCATCAGCCCGACGAAGCCGTAGGTGACGATGGTGCCGGCGATACGTGTGGTTCCGTTGCTCATCGGTCGCGCTCCCGTGCCGCGAAGAACTGGAGGCAGGCGAGCAGGGCGACGAGCACGACGATCACATAGGAGACCGTCGCCGCGTAGCCGAAATTCGGCATGAAGCGGAAGGTCAGGTTGTAGATGTAGAGCGAGAGCGTCAGCGTCGCGTTCGACGGGCCACCCTTGCCTTCGGTCAGGTTATAGACCTCGTCGAAGAGCTGGATCGTGCCGATCGTCGAAATGATCGTCGTGAACAGGATGACGGGTTTCAACAGCGGGATGGTGATGTGGGTGAAGCGTGCCCAGGCGGGCACGCCATCGATCCGGGCGACCTCATAGATCGACTTGTCGATGTTCTGCATCGCCGCGAGGTAGAAGATCATGTTGTAGCCGGTCCAGCGCCAGGTGATCGCGATGATGACGAGGGTTTTGGCCCAGAAGGGATGTGTCAGCCACGGGATTGGCGAGGCGATGAGGCCGATCGCCTCGAGCGTGGAATTGACGATGCCGTCGAGCGCGAACATGCCCTTGAACAGCACCGAATAGGCAACGAGCGAGGTGACGCAGGGCAGGAAGATGGCGGTGCGGAAGAAGCCGCGGCCAACGAGTTTGGGGTTGTTGAGCAGTGACGCCAGGATCAGCGCCAGAAGGATCATGATCGGCACCTGCACGACGAAATAGGTCAGCGTGTTGGTGAGTGCCTTGATGAAGACCGGATCATTCCAGAGGCGGACGATGTTCGAAAAGCCGGCGAATTTCAGCATCATGCCGCGGCCGGACTGGAATGACATCCAGAGCGACCAGAGGATCGGGTAGATCATGAAAAGCGCGATCAGCCCGAGCGCCGGCGCGACGAACAGCCAGCCATTGACGTTGTAGTATCGGCCGATGCCGCCGCGGCGTGCGAGAGCCATCATCATCCTCATGGGTAAAAGGAGCCGTCGGCCGTGGCTTTTGCCACGGCCGGATGCGGTCAGTCACGGGAGCGATTACTGGATCTGGGCGCTGACTTCGGCGTCGATTGCCTTCAGCACCTCGTCAACCGGCGTGCCCTGGTTCAGGGCCGGCAGCTGCGCGGTGACGGCGGTGTCCGCCTCGTTCGTGAAGACGCCGTAGTTGACCGAGGGCACTTTCGCGAGCCAGTCGGAGAAATTCTGCCAGACCTTTTCGCCGCCGAAGAAGGCATCGGCCTCGCCATAGGCGGCCCCGCTACGGGCAGCGAGCAGCGAGCCGACAGCGCCGCGATCGGTCAGGATCGTCTGGTAGAAATCGACGTCCTTGGCGTAGACCTCGTTCAGGAAGTCGATCGCTTCGGCCTTTTCGGCCGAGCCTTCAAGCACGTACCAACTCGAGCCGCCGAGGTTGGAGGCATGCGTTGCGCCGTCGATCGAAAGCGCCGGGATCGGCGCTACGCCCCACTTGCCGGACTGGTCCGGCTGCGCCTTGACGGTGCCGGTGATCCACACGCCGGTGATGACGGTGGCGACATCGCCCGAGGTGAAGGTGCCGACCCAATCGGACCAGCCGGCGGCCGGCTTGTAGATGTTGGCGGCCATGATCTTGTTGATCGTTTCCAGCGACGCCTTCAGGGCCGCGTTGCCGGTGATGTTGGCCTTGCCTTCCTTGTCGAAATACCATTGCCCGGCCGATTGCATGATGATGCGCACGAGGCCCGCGTCGGTCGGGTCGAGACCCATCATCTTCTTGCCGGTCTTGGCCTCGACCTGCTTTCCGATCTCGATGAAGCGATCCCAGGTGATGCCTTGCATGTCCTCCGGCTTGAAGCCGGCCTGTTCCAAATAGTCCTTGCGATAGTAGAGCCCGGTGACGCCGGAATCGAACGGCATGCCGTAGACCTGGCCATCCAGTGTCATCAGCTCGACCTTGTAGGGAGCGAAGCCGGAATAATCGACGGTGCCGGAGAGCGGCGCGAAGGCGCCGGGGAAGGACTGCAGATATTTCTGCGCGCCGTAGTCTTCGATCAGAACGATGTCAGGCAGGGCGTCCGCAGTGCCGGACGAAAGGCCGGTCTGCAGCTTCTGCTCGACGTCGGCCTTGGCGAAATCGACGATGTTGAAGGTCACGTCCGGGTGCGTCTTGGTGTAGCGCGCGCCGGCCTCCTTCATGATCGCGACGTTGAAGTTCGGATCCCAGCACCAGATGGTGATTTCCTTGGCCTCGGCGGCCGTGACGGCCAAGAGGCTGGCGCCTGCAAGCGCGATGGCGGCAAAGCGCGGCAGATAGGTACGCATGTCCATAGTTTCTCCTCCCTCGAAATTCGTTCCCCGAGACGTTCCTCCTGGTCTCGTCGCGGAGTATTTCGCAAAATTCTGGAGAAGGCAATATTTCAGTAAATTTTTACCACGCGTTTTTTACCGACCGTTTTACGCGCCGGCGGCAGCCGTGCTGCCGCGCCATACCATCTCGGTTCCGAGGATCACCTTCTTCGCGACGTCGCGTCCGGTCAGCCGCTCGACCAGAAGGTCGACGGCCGTCTCGCCGATCACTTCGGCCGGGATCTTCACCGTCGAAAGCGGTGGCCCGAGAAACTGGGCGACAGGAATGTCGTTGAAACTCGCCACAGCGACATCGTCGGGAATCCGCAGGCCCATCTCGTGAATGGCGCGGTAGGCGCCGATCGCCATGTTGTCGTTGCAGGTGACAAGGATCTTGGGCGGATTGGGCTTCGAAAGCATCGCCTTGGCGAGAGTATAGCCGCTGTCGGGCGTCAGCTTTTCGACCATACAGAGTTCGGGGTCGTAAAGGCCGGCCTTCGTCATCCATTGAATGAAGGCACGGCAGCGGCGTTCCGAATGGATGTCGTCCTTGTCTCTGAAAGCGTCGATCCAGCCGAGAAAGCCGATGCGGCGGTATCCCATGCCGTAAACGCCGTCGAGCAGGCGGTTCATCGCGATCGAGACGTCGCTCATCACACTGTCGTCGACATCATCGTCGGGGGCGAAATCCGCAAAGACCAGATGGCGGCTATGCCGCCGCAGCCAATGCACCTCTTCGCCGTAGTGGTGGCCGACGGCGACGACGCCGTTCGCCCCCTGCAGGATCGCCGCCTCCGGCAGGTTGCCGTTGTGGAAGACCTTGACCACCTCGATCTTCAGCGCCTGACAGCGGTTCTCGATGCCGAGCCGGACGCCGACATAATAGGGATCGATCAGTTCCTGGGCGGGCTGAAGGAAATGCACCAGCGCGAATTTCAGGCCCTGCATCGGCCCGGCACCGCGGCCGCGGTTGCGCGGTGTCGCATAGTTCAGCGCCTCGGCCGTTTCGATGATCGCCTGTCGCTTCTTGGTCGAGATCGAAAGGGTCGGATCGTAGTTCAGCACCCGAGAGACCGTCGCCGAGGAGACCCCGACAGCCGAAGCGATTTCCTTGATTGTGACCATATCCAATGTCCTGCCCGCCGCCGCGGCCTTCCTTTCGGGCGCGGCGCAATTTTTATTTAGTAAAATTTTGCCTCGGCTTTTTCAATCTCTGGGCGTCTTATTTCGTTCATGGAAAGGGGCGCGGCCGCGCGCGGTCACGCGGCGCGGCCGGTTGCCAGGGCCTGCGCCTGCAGTTCGTCGGAAAGAAACGCCCAAAGTGCCGCGACCGGGCGGGACGCCAGGCCCTGATCGTCGGCGGCGAAAAGCCCAAGCTCGATCACCGGGGCGGGCGGCAGGCCCTCTTCGGCGCCGAGAACCCGCATCGTGTTGGGGCGGATGTTGAGATCCAGGAGAACGGCGATGCCAAGCCCCGCCTCGATCATCGATTGGATGGAGGACAGACTGGCGCTTGTCAGCACCGTGCGCCAGGGACGATCCCCGCCTTTCAGCGCTTCGATCATCTTCTGCCGCCAAGTGCAGACCCCGTCGAAGGTGATGAGCGGCAGCGGCCCTTCCGGCGGCACCTCGAAACCGCGTGCGGCAACCCACCGGAGTGGCAGTCGCCAGGTAAGGATCGGCTCTCCGCGGATCAGCGCGGGGTCGCCGATCGCGACATCGAGCTCGCCCTGCGACAGCTTTTCCGACAACACGGTGCTTTCGGTCACCGTCAGTTCGAGCGCCACGTTCGGATGGCATTCGGCGAAGCGCTGCAGCGCCCTCGGCAGTGAGCCCACCGCAATGTCCTCGATCATGCCGAAGCGGATGGGTCCCTGGAGCGCCTGTCCGGCAAGCGCGCGCCGGGCGCCGGCGCTCAGGCCCAGCATCTTCTGCGCATAGGGCAGCAGCACATGTCCGGCTTCGGTCAGGTCCATGCCCCTTGCATTGCGGTTCAGGAGCTTGGCGCCGAGATCGTCCTCCAGTCTGCGCAACTGCATACTGACGGCCGCTTGCGTTCTTGCCAGCCGCTGCGCCGCACCGCTGACGCTGCCGCATTCGGCCGTCACGACGAAGGCGCGCAACAGGGCGATATCCAGATCATGCATATAACGATCCCTTATGAAGGCATCACAATTATTAGCGTTCCTTATTGTGCCGGGATTGCTATGTCTGTTCAAGCCCAAGAGGAGAACGGACATGGCGGAAACGGAGACGACAGCGGATAGCGCGTGGAGCGAACCGGGTGCGGCGGCTGACGCCAACGGGCGCGTCACGATCGCCATCGTCTTTTGTCTGCTCTCGATGTCGAGCGTGCAGTTTGGCGCCGCACTCTCCAAACCGGCCATGGAAAGCGTCGGCGCCTTCGGCGCGACCTGGCTGCGGCTCTCCTGGGCGGCCGCCTTCCTGCTTGTTCTCGTCCGCCCGCCTTTTTTCCGCTACACCCGAGCGCAGTGGATTTCCGGGCTTTCGCTCGGCGCGACGATGGCGGTGATGACGCTCTGTTTCTTCGCGGCGATCGCGCGCATCCCGCTCGGCCTTGCGGTGGCGATCGAGTTTCTCGGTCCCCTGACCGTTGCGGCCGTTTTCGGCGGTCGTGGCTGGCGCCTGCTCTGCCCACTAATCGCTGCCGCCGGCGTGCTCTGCCTCTCCTGGGACGGTTCCTCCTGGGTTGCGGATACGCGCGGGCTTCTGTTCGCCTTCGGTGCGGCTATCGGCTGGGGCGGCTATATCATCCTGATGAAGCAGGCCGGCCAACGCTTCAAGGGATTGGAGGGGCTTGCCGTTTCGCTGCTCTTTGCCGCGTTGTTTGCGACGCCGTTCGGCCTGTCTCAGGTACAAGCCGGCTTCTCCTTCGACATGCTTTTGATGACGGCCGGGCTTGCCATCCTGGTGCCGCTGCTGCCCTACGCGCTCGAATTCATGGCGCTGCGGCGCATGCAGCCGTCGGCCTTCGGTATCCTGATGAGCCTCGAGCCGGCGATCGGTGCCGGTGCCGGCTTCCTCGTGCTCGGGCAGGCGCTCTCCCTCAACCAAATCTTCGGCGTGGTCCTCGTCATGCTCGCGAGCGCCACCGGGACCTTGCTGGCTGCGAAAGCCTAGCGCGCAGCAGCCAGTCGGCCTTCTGAAAATCCCGGCTGGGTGCCGGCGCCTCAGCAGGCCCCGCGCCCCTTCACGCTGACCTCTCGTAAAAATTCGACCGGGTGGCGTGCCACAGGCGAAATGTGCCCGTTTACAAAAGTAATATTATATGATTTTTTCTCATAGGCTGCGTGGAGGCAGCTTTCTTTGGGAGGAAATCATGAAAATCGCCAAGGCACTTGCGAGTGCAACGATCCTTGCTGCCTGCACGTTCGGCAGCGCTTCGGCCGCGGACCTCGTTGTCGGCTTTTCGCAGATCGGCTCGGAGTCCGGCTGGCGCGCCGCCGAGACGACGCTGACCAAGCAGCAGGCCGAGCAGCGCGGCATCGATCTCAAATTTGCTGACGCACAGCAGAAGCAGGAAAACCAGATCAAGGCGATCCGCTCCTTCATCGCGCAAGGGGTGAACGCCATCCTCGTCGCCCCGGTCGTCGCCACCGGTTGGGACGAAGTGCTGCAGGAAGCCAAGGACGCGGAAATCCCGGTCATCCTGCTCGATCGCACGGTCGATTCGTCGAAGGATCTCTACCTGACGGCGGTCACGTCCGACCTCGTGCATGAGGGCAATGTGGCCGGCAAGTGGCTGGTCGATGCGACCGCGGGCAAGCCCTGCAACGTCGTCGAGCTTCAGGGTACGACCGGTTCGTCGCCGGCGATCGACCGCAAGAAGGGCTTCGAACAAGCGCTTTCCGGCCACGACAACCTGAAGATCGTCCGCAGCCAGACAGGCGACTTCACCCGCACCAAGGGCAAGGAAGTCATGGAGAGCTTCCTCAAGGCCGAGGACGGCGGCAAGAACATCTGCGCGCTCTACGCCCACAACGACGACATGGCCGTCGGTGCCATCCAGGCGATCAAGGAAGCCGGCCTGAAGCCTGGCAAGGATATCCTTGTCGTGTCGATCGATGCCGTTCCGGATATCTTCCAGGCGATGGCCGCCGGCGAAGCCAATGCCACGGTCGAGCTGACGCCGAACATGGCCGGTCCCGCCTTCGACGCGCTTGCCGCCTTCCAGAAGGATGGCACGGCGCCGCCGAAATGGATCCAGACGGAATCGAAGCTCTACACGCAAGCCGACGAGCCGCTGAAGGTCTACGAGGAAAAGAAGGGCCTCGGCTACTGACGTCGGCCGTGGCCCGCGCTGCTTCTCGCGCGGGCCACGCTCTTGTCCGAATTTCCGGCCGAAGAGCGCAGCTTGCCGCAGCCAGGCGCTGCGCTCTTCGCCGGCAGATACCAGCATCGCGGAGACGGTATCGATGCAGACCAGTGACCACATTCTCCAGGCGATCCGGATCGAAAAGACCTTTCCGGGGACCAGAGCTCTCGACAAGGTCGATTTTTACCTCAGGCGCGGTGAGGTTCATGCGCTGCTTGGCGAAAACGGTGCCGGCAAGTCCACCCTGATCAAATGCCTGACCGGCGCCTACCGACGCGACGGCGGCGCCATTCTGCTCGATGATACCGAGGTCGATCCGCGCGACACCTTCGAGGCCCAGGCACTCGGCATCGGCACGGTTTATCAGGAGGTCAACCTGCTGCCGAACCTGACGGTTGCGGAGAACCTCTTCCTCGGGCGCCAGCCCCGCCGTTTCGGCATGGTCGACACCCGTGCCATGAACCGGCGCGCGCGAGATCTGCTTGCCGATTACGAACTCGACATCGACGTTACTCGCGATCTCGCCAGCTATTCGGTCGCCATCCAGCAGGTCGTCGCGATTGCCCGGGCCGTCGATCTCTCCGGCAAGGTGCTGATCCTCGATGAGCCGACGGCGAGCCTCGATGCGCATGAGGTGGCGATGCTGTTTCGCATTGTCAGGCGCCTCAAGGCGCGCGGCCTCGGCATCGTCTTCGTCACCCATTTTCTCGAACAGGTCTATGAGATTTCCGACCGGATCACCGTGCTCCGGAACGGGCAGCTTGTCGGAACGCGCGAAACCGCCGGCCTCGATCGCCGCGAACTGATCGCGATGATGATCGGCCGCGAATTGGCGGCGGAAATCCATGCGCCGCGCGCGGAGGCCCAGCAAGGGCCGTTGCGCTATCGCTTTCGCAACTATGGCTGCAAGGGTCGTGTCCGTCCCTTCGATCTCGACGTTCGCGCCGGCGAAGTGGTCGGCATGGCCGGCCTGCTCGGCTCCGGACGGACGGAGACCGCGGAGCTCCTCTTCGGCGCCTATCGCGCCGATAGCGGCGAGGCCGAAATCGACGGTCGTGCGGTCGACCTTTCGTCGCCGCGCGCCGCCATCCGCCACCGTTTCGGTTTCTGCCCGGAGGATCGCAAGACTTCAGGCATCATCGGCGATCTCTCGGTGCGCGAAAACATCGTGCTCGCCCTGCAGGCCCGTCGCGGCTGGACCCGACCGATCTCGCGAGCCGAGCAGAACCGTCTGGCGGATCACTATATTCGCGCGCTCGATATCCGCACGGCCGATCGGGAGAAGCCGATCAAGCTCTTATCCGGCGGCAACCAGCAGAAGGCGATCCTCGCGCGCTGGCTCGCGACCGAACCGGAATTCCTGATCCTCGATGAGCCGACGCGCGGCATCGATGTCGGCGCCCATGCGGAAATCGTCAAGCTGATCGAGGCGCTGCGCGAAAAGGGCTTGTCCTTGATCGTCGTCTCCTCGGAGATCGAGGAATTGGTCGCCTACAGCACGAGGGTCATCGTGCTTCGGGATCGCGCCCATGTCGCCGAACTCGACGGCAGCCGCATCACTGCCGATGAGATCGTCGAGGCGATCGCCGCAACCAATGAAAGGAGGACGTCGTGACGTCGTTCCTCAGGCTCTATTTCAACCGGTTGCTGCCGCAACTGATCGCGCTTGCCGTTATCGTCGTGGCAGTATCGCTGGTGTTTCCCGGCTTCCTCAACCTGCAGATCCAGAACGGCCGTCTCTATGGCAGCCTCATCGATATCCTCAACCGCGGCGCGCCCGTGGTGCTCCTGGCGATCGGCATGACCGTCGTCATCGCCACCAAGGGCATCGATCTCTCCGTCGGCGCTGTCATGGCGATCTGTGGGGCAACCGCGGCCGCGGCGATCACCTCGGGGCATTCGCTTCCCGCAACGCTATTGATCACGCTGGCGGTCGGCATTCTCTGCGGTCTCTGGAACGGGGTGCTGGTGGCGGTACTCGACATCCAGCCGATCATCGCGACGCTGGTCCTGATGGTTGCCGGACGCGGCATCGCCCAGCTCATCACCGAGGGTGCGATCCTAACCTTCAACGATCCTGGCCTGATCTTCATCGGCAGCGGTTCCTTTGCCGGCCTGCCGATGCCGGTGGTGATCTGGCTGGTTTTCGGAATATTGATCGCGGTGCTCGTCCGGCGCACCGCACTCGGCATGCTGATCGAGGCGATCGGCGTCAATCGTCAGGCGAGCACCCTGTCCGGCGTGCTGACGCCGGTGCTCCTGATCGCCGCCTATGTCCTTTCCGGGCTCTGCGCCGCCATCGCCGGCATCATCGCCGCCGCGGATATCCGCGGTGCGGATGCCAACAATGCCGGCCTGTGGCTGGAGCTCGACGCCATTCTCGCGGTCGTGGTCGGCGGCACGTCGCTGCTTGGCGGCCGCTTCAGCATCGCCGCATCTGTGCTCGGCGCCATTATCATCCAGGCGATCAACACCGGCATTCTTCTCTCCGGCTTCCCGCCGGAGTTCAACCTGATCATCAAGGCTGCGATCATCGTCTTCATCCTGGTGCTTCAGTCGCCGCGGTTTCGCACCGCCTTTGCCTTCCTCGTGCCGGCGCGCGGTGCGAGAAACCCGAGCGAGCGAGCCGCAAAATGAAGCCGAAATATCTTCCGCTCACCGCGACGCTTGTGATCTTCTTGCTCGGCTACGCGCTCTGCGTGGCGCAGTATCCGAACATCCTGTCGACGCGTGTCATCGGCAACCTTTTGACCGACAATGCCTTTCTCGGCATCGCCGCCGTCGGCATGACCTTCGTCATCATCTCCGGCGGCATCGATCTTTCGATCGGCTCGGTCATCGCCTTTACCGGCGTGTTTCTCGCCGTGGTGCTGGAACACACGAGTATCCACCCGCTCTTGGCCTTCGCAATGGTCCTGGCGATCGCGACGCTCTTTGGCGCGGCGATGGGGGCGATCATCCACTATCTGGAGATGCCGCCCTTCATCGTCACGCTTGCCGGCATGTTTCTCGCGCGCGGCATGGCCTTCGTGCTGTCGATCGATAGCATTCCGATCAAGCATCCTTTCTACGCGACCTTGAAGGGGCTCTATTTCAAGCTGCCGGGTGGCGGCCGTATCACGCTGATCGGCGGGCTGATGCTGCTCGTCTTTGCGATCGGTATTCTGATCGCACACCGCACACGCTTCGGCACCAATGTCTATGCGCTCGGCGGCGGCACAGCGACGGCGCGGCTGATGGGCGTGCCGGTCGCAGCGACGACAATCCGCATCTATGCCCTTTCGGGCCTGCTGGCGGGATTGTCCGGCATCGTCTTTTCGCTCTACACCTCGGCCGGCTATTCCCTTGCCGCCGTCGGCGTCGAGCTGGACGCCATCACCGCCGTCGTTATCGGCGGCACCCTTCTGACCGGAGGCTCAGGCTTCGTTGCCGGCACGCTGGTGGGCATCCTCATTCAAGGGCTGATCCAGACCTACATCACCTTCGACGGGTCGCTGTCGAGCTGGTGGACGAAGATCCTGATCGGGCTTCTGCTCTTTGCTTTCATCCTGCTTCAGAAGGGCATCATCTTCGTTTCGCGCCAGCGCCAGCAGCGGGCGTGAGGCAGAGGGCGATGTGGCCGTCCTTCCATCAGCCGCGCAAGCGCACGAGCCACCGGCTCGTGGTCGAGGAGCTCGGCCAGGCGGTGGTCGCAGGAGAATTCGCAGTCGGAGACATCCTGCCGGGCGATGTCGAGCTGGCGGCGCGTTTCAACGTTTCGCGCACGGTCCTGCGCGAGGCGATGAAGACGCTCGCCGCCAAGGGGCTGATCGTCGCCCGGGCCCGCATCGGCACGCGCGTCATGCCGCAGGCAAACTGGAACCTGTTTGATGGCGACGTGCTCTCCTGGCATTTTCGGGCGGGCGTCGACGAGGCGTTTCTTCGCCATGTGAGTGAAGTCCGCCTGGCGCTCGAACCCTACGCAGCCGCACTGGCGGCACGCCGCGCCACGGATGCCGACATTTCCCAGATGATGCGCTTGGCCGTCGCCATGGGCGATGCCGGCCATAGCGCGCAGACGCTGGCGCGCGCAGATCTCGAATTCCATCTCCGCCTGCTCGACGCCTCGCTCAATCCGTTCATGCAGACGGTCGGCAGCCTGATCGAGGCGGCGCTGATGGGCGTCTTTCAGCTGAGCAACGCGGCCGCCGACGGCGCCGAGATCGACCGCGTCGCCGTCGTGCATATCCGCATCGTCGAGCAGATCCGCCTGCGCAACGAGGAAGGTGCGCGCCTTGCGATGGAGCAGGTGATCCGTGTCGGCCAGCAGCAGTTGATCGCCAATTTGAGGGCGCGCAGCTGATCCAAGGCTGCGTCCGTCGGGCAAGGCTCCAGGCGGGTCCCTCGGCACTGCTTGGCATCTGCCGTCACCTGCGCGTAGGCTGCTGTTACTGGCGGAGAAACCCAGTTCCCGATGCGACCGGGCCGCCGGCAGTGCGAGCGGGGAGGAGAGGGTGAAACAGGATGTGCTAATCGTCGGCGCAGGACCGACCGGCCTGGTGCTGGCTCTCTGGCTGACCGCCCAGGGCGTGAAGGTCCGCATCATCGACAAGAACGTTGGTCCCGGCCCGACGTCGCGGGCGATGGTGGTGCATGCGCGAACGATCGAGCTTTATCGGCAACTCGATCTGGCCGATACCGTGGTCGAAGCGGGACACCGCAACCCCTCGGTCAACCTCTGGGCGAAGGGCAGGATCAAGGCGCGGATATCCTTCAGCCCGACGGGCGGGAATTTGACCCCCTATCCCTTCGTTCTTGTCTATCCGCAGGACCATCACGAGCGGCTGCTCGAGGCCCGGCTGGAGGCCTTGGGCGTGAAAGTCGAGCGACAGACCGAGCTTGTCGACTTCGAGCATGATGCCGCCGGGGTGAGCGCGCGGCTGCGCTTGCCCGATGGCGGCTCGGAAGTCTGCACGGCGCAGTATCTGGCCGGTTGCGACGGCGCGCGCTCGCCGGTCCGGCACAGGCTGGAGGTCGATTTTGCAGGCGGCACCTACGACCAGACATTTTACGTCGCCGACGTTGACGTCAGCGGCGCGACGGCGAATGGTGAAGCCCATATTTCGCTCGAGACCGGCGATTTCGTCGCCTTGCTCGCCTATGCCGAGGGGCGGGGCCGCCTCATCGGTCTCGTGCGGGAGACGCGGGAAGATGGAGACGAACTCACCTTCGCCGATGTGAGCCATCGCGCCATCGAGAGCCTTCGCCTCACCGTCGACAAGGTCAACTGGTTCTCCACCTACCGCGTGCACCACCGCGTCGCCGATCGCTTCAGACGCGGGCGTGTGTTCCTGCTGGGGGATGCGGCGCATGTGCACAGTCCGGTCGGTGGCCAGGGCATGAACACCGGCATCGGCGATGCGGTCAATCTGGCCTGGAAGCTTGCAGCGGTGCTGAAAGGGCATGCGCCCGACAGCCTGCTCGACAGTTTTGACGCCGAGCGGATCAAGTTTGCCCGGCAGCTCGTCGAAACCACCGACCGGCTCTTCACCTTCGTGACGGCGGACGGCAGCGTTGCGGATTTCCTGCGCGTTCAGGTCGCCCCCGCTTTGGCGGGCATCGCTTACCGCGTCGGCGGTGTCAGGGAGTTCCTGTTCCGCATCCTGTCGCAGACGCAGCTCAACTATCGCGGCAGCCCCTTAAGCCGCACCGCGCACGGTCGGGTGCAAGGCGGTGATCGGTTGCCCTGGGTACGCGTCAATGGCCTCGACAACTATGCTTCGTTGGCAGCCATCGCGTGGCAGGTGCATGTCTACGGCGAAGCAGGCGGCGACATCCGGACATGGTGTGCGGCAAAGCACGTGCCGCTTCACGTCTTCCCTTGGGGGCCGCAACAGGCGGGCGCGGGCTTGGCGCGGGATGCAGCCTATCTGGTGCGCCCGGACACCTACGTGGCGCTGGTGACGGAGGGAGCACGGCCGGAAGCCCTCGAAGCCTACTTCGCCGAGCAAGGCATCCGCCTGTCGGCAACCTCTGTTTAACGCCTCCCGAAAAGGCGTCGCCGTCCGGCACTGTCTCGATGAAGCTCGCGGGACCGGCGAGGCCCGTCCCCCAGCCTTTGGGCCAGGCCGGCCTTAGTGACCGGCCGGCGTCTCGGCCTTGCCTTCCGCCGCTTCACCTTCGACCGCCGGATGCCTGGAAATGCCCACGAGCTTGTGGCCGCGCTCGCGCAGCCACTGGAAGGCGACGTAGAGCGCCGGGATGACGAAGATGCCGACGACCGCGGCGGCGAGCATGCCGCCGGCGACGCCGGTGCCGACCGCACGCCGGCTGAGTTCTCCTGCGCCCTTGGCAATCACCAGCGGAACCAGGCCGAGGATGAAGGCGAAGCTCGTCATCATGACGGCGCGGAAACGGGCGCGAGCACCTTCGATTGCCGCGTCGATGATGCTGGCCCCGGCCTCCCGGTGTGCCTTGGCGAACTCGACGATCAGGATCGCGTTCTTGGAGGCAAGCGCGATCAGCACGACGAGGCCGATCTGGGCGTAGATGTCGAAGGAGAGGCCGGCGACGAGCACCGACAGCAGTGCGCCCGAGACGCCGAAGGCGACCGACAAGAGCACCGGTACAGGGATCGTCCAGCTTTCATAGAGTGCCACCAGGAAGAGATAGGCAAAGAGCACGGCCATCGCCAGGATCGCCGTCGTCTTGCCGGCGGCCTCAAGTTCCTGCAATGCCGTTCCGGTCCATTCGTAGCTGTAGCCGGGCGGGAGCGTCGAGGCCGACAGTGCCTCCATCGCCGCGAGCGCCTCGCCGGACGAATGCCCGGCAGAAGGTTGGCCGTTCAGCGTGATCGAGCGATAGTTGTTGTAGCGCACGATCGACTGCGGGCCGACGATGTAGTCGACCTTGGCGACCGAGGCGACCGGCACCATGTCGCCGTTGACGTTGCGTACGTGCAGGCGCTGGATGTCGTCCACCGCGTCGCGGTCGGCCTGTGCCGCCTGCAGCGTCACCTTCCAGGTGCGGCCGAACAGGTTGAAGTCGTTGACGTAGTAACTACCGAGCGTGCCCTGCAGCGTGGTGAAGAGGTCGCTCACCGAGACGCCGAGCGACTGCAGCCGGTCGCGATCGATGTCGAGGTAGAGTTGCGGCGAGCTTGCCGAGTAGGTGGTGAAGGTCGGCCCCAGCGCCGGGTTCTGGTTGGCGGCGATGATCAGTCCGCCAGCCGTGGCTGCAAGGTCTGCGACCGAGCGGCCCTGCAGGTCGAGCAACTGGTACTCGAAGCCCGAGCCTGTACCGAGACCCATGATCGGCGGCAGGTTGAAGGCGAAGATCTGCGCGCCGCGGATCGCCTGGGCCTTGCCCATGGTCGTGCGGATCGCCGCTTCGACGCCTGCAGACGGGCTCAGACGTTCTGCGAAAGGCTTCATCGTGACGATCGCGAAGGCCGAGTTCGACTTGGAAAGGCCGTCAAGGAAGGAATAGCCGGTGACGGTGATGACGTTGGCAACGCCTTCGATGCCGCCAAGCATCGTCTCGACCTGTTTCACCACCTCATCGGTCCGGTTGTAGGACGCACCTTCCGGCAGGCGGATTTCGGTGAAGAACGCACCCTGGTCTTCCGCCGGCAGGAATCCGGTCGGAACGACCTTGAAGAGCAGGCCGGTGGCGACGAAGGCGGCGGCGAGGAGAACAAGGCCGATGATCGCGCGTCGAGCGATGTGGCCGGCGACGAAAGCATATCCGTCGCGCCCCTTGTCGATCGTGCGCGAGATATAGCCGAGGATGCCGCGCTTGGGCCCGTGATGCGGCTTCAGAAGCACGCCGCAGAGTGCGGGGCTCAGCGTCAGCGCGTTGATTGCCGAGATCACCATCGACACCGAGACGGCGACGGCGAACTGCTGGAAGAGCTGGCCGCTCAGGCCCGGGATGAAGGCGACCGGTACGAAGACCGAAAGCAGCACCAGCGTAATGGCGACGATGGCGCCGGTGATTTCGCCCATGGCGCGCCGGGCGGCTTCCGCCGCCGACAGGCCCGGATTCTCCTCCATCACCCGCTCGACGTTCTCGACGACCACGATCGCATCGTCGACGACGATGCCGATCGCCAGCACCATGGCGAGCAGCGACACGGTATTGAGCGAGAAGCCCATGGCAAGCAGGACGGCAAAGGTGCCAATGAGCGCGACCGGAACGGCAACGAGCGGGATCAGCGTCGCCCGCCAGTTTCCGAGGAACAGGAAGACGACGAGAATGACGAGGACGAAGGCCTCCAGCAACGTTTCCTCGACGTTGTCGACGCTGGCCTCGACGAATTGCGAGGTGTCGTAGGAGATCGCGTAGGTGACCCCCGGCGGGAAGGATTTCGACAGCCTCTCCATCGCCTGTTGCACGCCTTCGGCGGCGGCCAGCGCATTGGCGCCCGGCGCCTGGTAGGTGCCGATCATGGCGACCGGCTTGCCGTTGAAGCGGGCGCTGGAGTCCGAGCTGGATGCGCCGAGGTCGACCCGCGCGACGTCGCGGATGCGCACATAGGAGCCGTCCGGCCTTGCGCGCAGCACCACATCCTCGAACTGCTTGGGATCGGTAAGACGGCCCTGCGTCTGCAGGTTCAGCTGGAACAGCGGGTCGTCGGTCATCGGCTGGGCGCCGATGCGGCCGATGGCGGCCTGGACGTTCTGGGCCTTCAGCGCGTTGATCACGTCGGTCGGCGTCAGGTCGAGGCTCGTCATCCGGTCGATGTCGAGCACGACGCGCATCGCATAGTCCTGGGCGCCGAAAAGCTGGGCGTCGCCGACGCCGGGCACGCGCTTGACCGTGTCGAGCACGTTGATGGTCGCGTAGTTCGACAGAAACAGGTTGTCGAAATTCTGTTTCTCGTCAGCACCATAGATGGTGATCACCTGCATCAGCGCAGACGACTTCTTGCGCACGCTGACGCCGCTCTGCTTGACCTCGGACGGCAATCCGGCTTCGGCAAGCGATACGCGGTTCTGCACGTTGACGGTGGCGATATCGGGATCGGTGCCGACAGCGAAGGTGACGGTCAGCGTGTAGGAGCCGTCAGCGCCGCTGGTCGACTTCATGTAGAGCATGTCATCGACGCCGACGACTTTGCTCTCGATCGGCTGGGCGACGGTGGTCTCGACCACGTCGGCGCCGGCGCCGGGATAACTTGCCGTGACGCTGACCTGCGGCGGCACGATGTCGGGAAACTGGGCGACCGGCAGGCGGGTGAGCGCAAGCAAACCTGCCAGCGTCAGCACGATGGAGATGACCGTGGCGAAGCGCGGGCGATCGATGAAGATCTCTGAAATCATCGGTCAGCCACCCGCAGCCGTTGCAGCATCGACGGTGATGCCGGGCCGCACCTTGCCGGCGCCTTCGGTAATCACGTTCTCGCCTTCCTTGAGGCCCTTGCTGATCACCGCCTGACCGCGGGTGTTGCGTGCCACGTCGACACGGCGAAGCTCGACCTTGGAGCTGGCGTCGACCACGAGAACGAAGGCGCCCTGCTGGTCGCGCTGGATCGCCTGCTGCGGCACGGCCAGAACGTCCTGCTTGTCAGACTGTTCGAGGATGACGCGCACCAGCGCGCCGTCGAGCAGGATGCTGTCCGGGTTGGGGAATTCGGCGCGCACGATCACCGTGTCGGTGCCTTGCTGGACGTTGCTGGCGATGAAGTTGATCGTGCCCTTCTGCTTGTATTCCGTTCCATTCGGCAGGCTGAGCCCGACATTGGCGCCGCCGCTGATCTCGCCCTTCAGCACCCGCTCGCGGTAGGTGAGGTAGAGCGCGGTGGCAACCGGAAACTGCACGTAGATCGGGTCGAGCCGGGTGAGGGTCACCAGCGGGCCGCTGTCGGGGCCGACAAGGGCGCCGACGTCGGCGGCCGTCAGGCCGACGATGCCGTCGAAGGGTGCCACGATCTTGGTATAGGAGAGGTTGAGGTCGGCGCTGTCCTTGCTGCCCTTGAGGCGCGTGAGGTCGCCATCGGCCTTCTGGACCTCGGCGTTGGCCTGGTCGACCTTGGCCTGGGAGATGGTCTTGGTGGTCAAGAGCTGATCGGCGCGATCGCGCTCGAGGACCGCGAGTTGCTTGGCGGCTTCGGCTGCTTCGATCTGCCCCTGGATTTCCTGCACGGCGGCGCGGTAGGCGCCGTCTTCGACCTGGTAGAGTTCCGTCCCGGCCGTGACTTTCTGCCCTTCGGTGAAGTTGACCGCTTCGAGGAACCCCGAGACGCGAGCCCGGATATCGACCTTCTGGATCGCGGTCACCTTACCGGTCAGATCCACGCTTTCGCGCAGGTCCATGATGGTGGCCGGCGCCACGACCACGGCCGGCGCCTGTTGCGCGAACGCCGTTTGCGCGGATAACCCGACGGCGACAAGCATTGCTGTTGAAAGTGAAAGCGCAAGAATTCTCGAACGACGCATGCAACGTTTCCCCTGAACGAAACAGCTGGCGATGACTTCAGTCGCCTGGGCAGTGCATTGAAATCAGAACATGTTATCCGCCCCAAGTCACGCAACCATTGGTTGATTTAAGCGAGGGCTTGCAAAGATAACGCAAATACCCGCGAGAGGCGGGATCAGAGAGAACTTGTCACAAAAGCAATGATTTGCTGGGCCCACTCCGGTGCAAGGCGAGGGAAGGGCGACGGCCCGATTCTGTCGGGGTTCGGTTGAGGGCGTTGCGTGAACGCGAACGTTTTACGTGTGCCCGCATCGTCACAATTGCCGCGTCGGTTCTGCAACCTCCGGTGATTTCGCCGAGCCGTCGGGAAGACGAGCCCCGGCGCGATGCCGGGGCCCGAGCTTGTACTGTTGCCGGATCGAGCCGTCAGACGAGGTCGAAACGGTCGGCGTTCATCACCTTGTTCCAGGCGGCGACGAAGTCGCGTACGAACTTTGCCTTGGCATCCGCTTGTCCGTAGACTTCGGCAATGGCCCGCAGTTGCGAGTTCGAACCGAAGACGAGGTCGATGCGGGTCGCCGTCCGCTTGACGTCGCCGGTTTTGCGGTCGCGGCCCTCGAAGACGTCCTTGGCATCCGATGTCGCCGTCCAGGCCGTGCCCATGTCGAGCAGGTTGACGAAGAAGTCGTTGGTGAGCGTTTCCGGACGATCGGTGAAGACGCCGTGGGCGGTCTGGCCGTGGTTTGCGCCGAGAACGCGCAAGCCCCCGACGAGCACGGTCATCTCCGGCGCGGTCAGCGTCAGGAGCTGCGCCCGGTCGATCAGCAGCTCTTCCGGCGATACCGCGTACTGCGTCCGCTGGTAATTGCGGAAGCCGTCGGCGATCGGCTCGAGAACCGCAAAGGCCTCGACATCCGTCTGTTCTTGCATGGCGTCCGTACGCCCGGGAGCGAACGGAACTTCGATCTCGTGGCCCGCCGCCTTGGCGGCCTTTTCGACGGCAGCGGCGCCGCCGAGCACGATCAGATCGGCAAGCGATACCTTCTTGCCGCCGGATTGGGTGCCGTTGAAGGCCTGCTGGATGCCTTCGAGCGTTTCCAGGACCTTGCCGAGTTCCGCCGGCTGGTTGACATCCCAATCCTTCTGAGGGGCAAGGCGGATGCGTGCGCCGTTGGCGCCGCCGCGCTTGTCCGAGCCGCGGAAGGTGGACGCGGATGCCCAGGCGGTGGAGATGAGCTGCGAGACGGAAAGGCCCGAGGCAAGGATCTTCGCCTTGAGGTCGGCGACATCCCTGGCGTCGACGAGCGGATGGTCGACGGCCGGAACCGGATCCTGCCAGATCAGCTCTTCGGAGGGGACTTCCGGGCCGAGGTAGCGGGCGCGCGGACCCATGTCGCGGTGGGTCAGCTTGTACCAGGCGCGGGCAAACGCGTCGGCGAATGCATCCGGGTTCTCGTAGAAGTGCCGTGCGATCTTCTCGTAGGCCGGATCGACGCGCAGCGCGAGGTCGGTCGTCAGCATGGACGGCGCGTGGCGCTTGGACTTGTCATGGGCATCAGGCACGGTGCCCGCACCCATGCCATGCTTCGGGGTCCACTGGTGTGCACCCGCCGGGCTCTTCGTCAGTTCCCATTCGTAGCCGAAGAGGTTCCAGAAGAAGTTGTTGCTCCACTTGGTAGGCGTCGTCGTCCAGGTGACTTCGAGGCCGCTGCTGATGGTGTCGCCGCCACGGCCGCTGCCGTAGGTGCTCGCCCAGCCAAGACCCTGTTCCTCGATGCCGGCCGCTTCCGGCTCGCGGCCGACATTGGCGGCATCGCCGGCGCCGTGGGTCTTGCCGAAGGTGTGACCGCCGGCGATCAGCGCCACGGTTTCCTCGTCGTTCATCGCCATGCGCGCGAAGGTCTCGCGGATGTCACGCGCAGCCGCCAGCGGATCCGGCGTGCCGTTCGGGCCTTCCGGGTTGACGTAGATCAGGCCCATCTGCACGGCGGCGAGCGGGTTTTCGAGATCCCGGTCGCCCGAGTAGCGCTTATCGTCGAGCCAGGTCTTTTCCGTGCCCCAGTATATGTCTTCTTCCGGCTCCCACACGTCGGGGCGGCCACCGGCAAAGCCGAAGGTCTTGAAGCCCATCGATTCGAGCGCGACGTTACCGGTGAGGATCATCAGGTCGGCCCAGGAAATGCTGTTGCCGTATTTCTGCTTGATCGGCCAGAGAAGCCGGCGCGCCTTGTCGAGATTGACATTGTCCGGCCAGCTGTTGAGCGGCGCAAAGCGCTGCTGTCCGGCGCCGGCACCGCCGCGGCCGTCGCCGGTGCGGTAGGTCCCGGCGCTGTGCCAGGCCATGCGGATGAAGAGCGGGCCGTAATGGCCGAAGTCGGCCGGCCACCAATCCTGCGAATCGGTCATCAGCGCAGTGAGGTCGCTCTTCAGCGCCGTAAGGTCGAGCTTATTGAACGCCTCGGTGTAGTCAAAGGCTTCGCCCATCGGATCGGACAGCGAGGAGTTCTGGTGCAGGATCTTCAGGTTGAGCTGGTTCGGCCACCAGTCGCGGTTCGAGGTGCCGGGCGATTGAGCGCTCGTCTGGGCTCCGTGCATGACGGGACATTTGCCCGTCTTTTCGGCTTTCGCGTCCATTTTTGTCTCCCTTCAAGATGACGTGATTTTTGGATGGGTCAGAGGAAAAGCGCCAGGCGCGCGCCGGCAGCCAGCCGAGCGCGAGGCCCGGCATCTCTTGTGCCGTCGGTGGTTGTCGTTCCGCGAAGCGGTGTCGCCACTGGCTGCGTCTCCCTCATGTGCCGCGGACTCTATCAAAGTGGTTCCATTAATTTAAGTTGGATTTCCTGATTGTGACGATAAGGCAATCCTATGGCTAATGGACGCGGCTCCGCAGGTGCATGCTTGCAGCCCTCCATGCATTTTTGATGACGTGCGACCGTTTGCCGATTGCAGCCGATACAAGAAAATTGTTGCACTGCACTCCCGCCAAACTTGCGGAAGAAAGCGCCAATGGTTAGTCACACCGCAACGACTCAAGAGCTTTCTATTTTTCGCGTGGTGAAAGGACAGACATCGTGGCTGAGACAGATACGAAGACCGGCAGTGGCCGCCGCAAGGCGCTCTGGGCTGCAGTCGCGGTGATCGCGATCGCGGCTGCCGGCGTAGCCGGCGGCAAGTTCATGCTTGAAAAGGCGGTCGGGACGTTCATCGCCGAGCGCGGCGGGAAGGCCGGCTCGGTTGAGGCGGATTTCTTCGGCCGCATCCATCTGCGCGACGTCACGCTTCCTTTCGCCGATGGCGTCAGCGCGCGCATCGCGGCAATCGACGGCCGCCCGAAGATCTTCTCTCTGAGCGGCAAGCTCGACGTGAAGGGCCTGGAGCTCGACCTCAAGGCCGCAAAGCTTTCCGTGCCGGCGGCAACGCTTGAAGATCCCGACTTTTTCGCCGCCGGCCTGACGGCAAGCGGGGAAAAGGCTGATCTGCTGAGGCGTATCGAGCGTTTCGCGGCAAAACAGGTCTCTGCGCCGGAAGTCGCCGTCGTTCAGAACGTTGCAGGCGCCGAGCAGAAGACGGTCTACAAGGATGTTCGGCTCGAGGATATCGCCAGCGGCCGCGTTGCGCGCTATTCGGCGAGCGGCGCCACGTTCGCCTTTTCCATGGATCTTCCTGACGGTGAAGGGGCAACGAAGCGGGAGAAAATGGACGGCACCATGGGCGCCGTCACCGGTGAGAGCTTCGATGTGGCCTACATGGCCCGCATCTATACGCAGAAAGCCGGTCCCGAGGACAAGGAGCCGAAGCTGCTCTACGGCCCGATCTCGGTAAAGAACCTTGCCTTTGCCGACAGCAAGTCGCGTTTCGGCTATGACGAAGTGCGAAGCAGCGGCCTCAGTGTCCGCATGCCGACCGAGCCGCTTCTCGAAACGCTCGAGAAGCTCCAGGCGGTCAGCGACCCGGAAGCCCTGCCGCCGGCGGAACGCCAGGCATTCTTCAAGCGCATCCTTTCGCTGGTCGACATGCTGGCAAAGGGCGACATGGAACTGCTCGGCCTGAAGATGGAAGTGCCGGAGCAGGAAAGCACCGAAGGCAAGCTCGTGAAGCTCGCCGTCGACAAGATGACGTTCCAGCTCAACGGCCGCAGTTTTGATGGCACGATGAACGGTGTCACCGCGGGCGAGGGTACCGACTACTTCAAGTTTGCCGAAGCCAGCATCAAGGGTTTCTCCTGGGCTCCGACCATGGAGGCGCTGACGAAGCTTGCAGGCCTGAAGGAGGAGGAGTTCGAGACCTTCCCCTACACCACGCTGATGCCCGAGTTCGGCACGATCAAGATCGCCGGGCTCGACGTGGACATGCCCGGCAGCGACCCGGCAGCCGTGACGGACAGCGAAACCGTCGAGGACGAGAGCGCGACCGAAACCGAAGTCGATCCGTCGGCCAACGCCGAACAGGCGCCGGAAGCCGAGCAGGTGCCGGACCAAGCGACGGACGGCGAAGCCGCCAGCGACGCGGCGGTCCCCGGCGATGCGGCAGAAGCCTCGACGTCCGAAGCGCCTGCAGAGCAGTCGGCGGATGAAGCCACCGATGGCGAAGCCGCGAGCGACGCGGAGATCGCCGGTGAAGTGGCGGAAGACCCGATGGCCGAGGCGCCGGTAGAGCAGTCGGCAGTGCCGTCCGTTCCGGAACGCGTTCGTTTCACGCTCGACACCTATGAAGTCGCGCTGACGAAGCCGCGCAACGGCATTCCGACGGATGTCCGCGTCAGCTACCGCGATCTCAGCGTTCCGATCCCTGCGGACACGCAGGAAGAGGGCTTCAAGATGCTGCGCAAGATCGGCCTCGACAAGTTGGTCTTCTCGTCCAACGTCGAACTGTCGTGGGACGAGCCCAACGAGAACTTCGTCATCAAGCAGATTTCGCTTGATGGCAAGGACATGGGCAGCCTCTCCTTCTCCGGCGTCATGGGCGGCGCTTCGGAGGACTTCTTCTCCGGCGACCTGAATGCGGCGCAGATCGCGATGTTCGGTCTTACCGCCCGCGAAGTCACGCTCAAGCTCGAGGACAAGGGCATCATGGCCAAGGGCATCAAGCTCTATGCCGAAGATAACCACATGACCGAGGACAGTGTTCGCGGCCTGCTCGTGTTGATGACCAGCGCCGGCGTGCAGCATTTTGCCGCCACGCAGCCGAAGCTGCAGGACGCCGCAACGGCGTTCACCCAGTTCATCAGCAAGCCCGGCACCTTCACGCTGAAGGTCAAGGCCAAGGATGAAGCCGGCGTCGGCGCGCTCGAACTGATGGGCGCTGCTGAAAACCCGGCGCTTCTGCTTGAGCAAGTCGATATCGAAGCGAAGGCACAGTAAAAAATCGACCGCGGGCCGCGTCGTCAGATGCGGCCCGCCTTGCTTCAGTCTATGGGCGCCTGAAGGAAATCCCGAAGCGCCATCAATTCTTCCTGCCCGATCTCGTGTGCGCCCCTGATGTAGAGGGCCCGGACATCCGCTTTCTGCCCCGCAAGATAGTCGACCAGTTGCTCGGTGAGTGCCAATGGGCGGGCCGGATCGTCCTGGCCGCCGGTGACGAGGATCCGTTTGCCCTGAAGTTCGGCGTTGCCGGGCGGCACCCACGATACGAGGGGATGCAACAGCGCGGTTCGCTCGAACAGATCAGGATATTTGACCAGGAGTGCGGCGAGTTGGGTCGCGCCGGTGGCGTAGCCGATGCCATAGACGGCTTGGCGCGGATACAGGCGCCGCCTGTTGCCGATCGCGTGCGCCAGGTCTTCCACGGAGGCTGCGAGTGCCCGCATATTGCACAAGCCGTCGCCGATCGCAGATGAGCGCGCCTCGTCGCTTTCGCCTGCGCCTTGGTTGACGAAGACCAATTGGGAACCCGGCAGCGTATGGGCGATCAGCTGGGCGACCGCATCGTTCGGAGCGTGGTCGCAGAACGCGAAAACGACCGGGGCGTCGGGGCTGAACGGTTCTCTCTGTTCGCTGGACGATGAGATTGTCATGTTTGCCGCTCCCTTCTGGGAGACCGAAGGGCCGAGGTGGCAAGCATTCACGCCTGCCTGATCTCCGCCAGCACCCATGTGCTTCTCCCGATGAAAGGATCGGCGCATTCATAACCAAAATGAATAGCAATAATATTGACAATATTATTTCATTTTCAGAAATTATAGCGCATGGGCGATTTAAGCGATATCCGGGTTTTCCTGGCGGTGGCGAAGCAGCGGAGCTTTACCGCCGCGGCGCGTCAGCTTTCGATGACGGCGCCGAGCGTCACGCGCGCCGTCAGTGCCTTGGAAGCGGATCTCGGCGTTCAGTTGCTGCTGCGTACCACACGCCAGGTCTCATTGACCTCTGCCGGTGCGGTCTATGCGGCGCGCATCGAGCCCTTGATCCATCAGTTCGACGAGGCGCGCGAGGACCTGCGTGAGCAGCATGGCGATGTCGCCGGGCTGATCCGCCTCAATGCGCCACTGTCGCTCGGCCAGCATATCCTGCCGGACATTGTCACCGGCTTTCGCGCCGAGCATCCGGGCACGCGGATTTCGCTGTCCCTGACCGACCGGCTGATCGATATCGTGACTGAGGATTTCGACCTTGCGGTGCGGGTGTCGGAGCCGCCACGCGACAAATCCACGATCTGGCGCCGGATCTGTCCCGTGCGGCGCGTGCTCGTTGCCTCGCCCGGCTACCTCGCGAGGTTCGGAACCCCGCAGACGCCGGATGATCTCGATCGCCACGGTTGCCTTGCCTATGATGGAGAGGCGGTCGCGGAGACCTGGGAACTCTCGTCCGAAGGCCGGACGCGAAAGGTGAGGGCGGGCCATTCGCTCGCCGCCAACAACGGCGAATTCGTTGCCAGGCTTGCTGAGAACGGCGAGGGCATCGCGCTTCTGCCGCTCTTCATCGTCGAGGACGCGCTGGCGCGTGGCGCACTGGTTCAGATCCTCCACGGGTGGGAGGCGCCGCAGCTGTGGCTGACCCTGTATTATCCGCCCTATGAACGGCTGCCGCTCAGGGTTGCCAAGTTCTCAGATTTCTTCGAGAGCTACGTCACCGAGACGCGGCCGCTTTGAAGCGTTGGGATCATGCGGCAGGACCTCAAAACAGCGCCGTTTGCGGCCAAATGTGAGCAAAGGATACAAGAAATTACCGGCAGCACACCCCATGTTTTCTCGGATATGAGCGGTAATGGCGAGATGCCCCCTTGCGTCGGGTCTTTCGCATATCGAAGCGGATTGCACGCGTGCAGTGAATTCCATCGCCAGAAGGCGGGGGTGGACGAAAGATGACAGAGCCAAGTGGCATTGGAGCGTATTTCGGCGAGCCGAAGGCGCCGTTTCTCATGGTGCGGCCGGTGCGGGACGCCCGGTTTTCGGTGACGCGTCTGCAGTGCCGGCTGAACGGAGAACTGAGCCGCATCGTATCCCTGCCGGCCGACGATGCCTACTTCCTGATGTTCTACTTCAAGGATGTCATGCACTGCGACCTGGTGCCGGGCGAAAGCGAAGGCGACATTCGCCACTACCGGCAGGGGTCGATCTGTCTCGTCGATCTCGCTGAGGGCGCCAGTATCCGGCTTGTCAGCGATCTCGATTCCCTCGCCTTCCATCTGCCGCGCGCCTTGTTTCGTGAAGTCTGCGAGTTTTCGCATGCTCCGGCCGCCACCAGCCTCAGGTGCCGTCGCGGCGAGGTCGACGACGTCATGCACAATCTCGCCTTGGCGCTGTTGCCGCTTCTTGCCGAGGGCGAGGGGCAACCGGGTGCGGTGTTGCAGCACATCGCCGTTGCCATCTGCGCGCATCTTCTGCATTCCTACCCGGATCGCGCCACCGCACCCGGCGACTCCGGTCTCTCCGTATGGCAGGAGAAGGCGGCCAAGGACTTCATGATCGACCATTGGGCCAAGGACTTTTCGTTTGCGTCAGCAGCGGCGTCTGCGAACCTTTCGGAGGAGGATTTTGCCGCGGCTTTTGCATCCGTGACCGGCCAGACGCCGCAAGAGTGGTTGATGCGCTACCGGATCGGTCGCGCCAAGCGCTATCTCATCGAAGAGGGATGGTCGCTGGGCAAAACCGCGACCAGTTGCGGCTATGCCGACGAGGCCCGGTTCATCGAAGCCTTTCGCGAGGTGACGGGCGTGACGCCCGCCGTCTGGCGCGCGCGCTGGCTGCAGTGAGGGTATGATGCTGACCTTTGACGCTCGGCGATGCATCGCTGGATTCGCCTCTTCATTGCGACAGTCAACCGTTGTAGCATCCGCCCGGCCGCTGAAGCGGGCGGCTGAGCTGGAAATCGGGAGACCCTGACCGATGGCCTTGCAAGAGGGAATGAGCGCAGACGAACGCACACCGCGTCCTATCGTCAAGCGGATCAGCGCCGGCGACATTACCGTCACGAGAACCTTCTCGGATCGCTTCGATTTGGAGGTCGGGCCGCTGATCCCGGTCGCCGATGCCTTCAACGTCATTGTCCAGATGCGTGACTTCGAGGCGCACCGCCTGTGGCGGCGCGGCGAACTCGTTTACGAGGGTGGGCACCCGAAGGCCTCGCTTGCGATCACCGACCTACGCGACCAATGGCAGTGCCATCATCTGTCGCCCTTCGACAATGTCCGCTTCCACATCCCCTTTGCCTCGATGCGCAGCTTCACCGAAAGGGCCGGGCGCGGCGAATATGTGTCGCTTTCTCCCGTACAGGGGCTTGTGGATCCTGTCATGTTCGGCCTTGCCCAGGCGCTGCTGCCTTCGCTCGACGAGCCGGACCGGGCCAATCTGCTGTTCGTCGAACAGATCAATCTTGCTGCATTGGCCCATCTCAGCCAGGCCTATGGCGGCCTGCACTTCCCCGTCGACAAGAAGGGGACGCTGGCGCCATGGCAGGAGAGGCTGGCGACGGAGTTTCTGGTCGCCCATTTCAACAGGCCGTTCTCGATCGGCGATCTCGCTGCCCAGTGCGCGCTATCGCGCAGCTATTTCAACAAGGCCTTCAAGGAGAGCTTCGGGCGCACACCGTCCAGGTGGCTGTCCGAATATCGGATCGCTCGGGTCAAGGAGTGTCTGCTTCAGGACACACCCCTTGCTGAAATCGCAATCCATTGCGGCTTTGCCGACCAGAGCCACATGACCCGGGTTTTCACCAGCCAGGCGGGGGAAACGCCGGCGCGCTTCCGGAAAAAGAACCGGTCAGTCGTCGTCGCTGTGGACCGACCTCCGCAATAACGTGGAAAGAGGGCGCGCCCTCATGCAAAATTTTCAAAAGAGATGAAAAACGTGCAAGAATGACGCGGCGACCGGGGCAATCATAGGGCCGCTCCTGCAGATGATTTGGTGAACCCGAGAGTGAATCCCGTGCACGTTTATCCTGCGCGCGGCGACTTACGTCTTTCGTTTTCGTCGTCTCGGCAGGAGGGTTTGGCGGGCAGTCTCGACACATAGGAGCGAAGACGATGACGAATGTTTCCGCTGCCTCGGCCGGAACGCGACCGCGCGACAGTCTCGGATGCTCGCTCGATCAGCTTGATGACGACAGGACGATCGAAGGCCGCGACATGGTCTTCCACCGCAAGCGGTCGACAGCGGGACCGCCGGGCCAGGTCAGGACACCTGGCAACGGGCGGGGTTATCTGATCGGCCTGTCGCTTGTCGGCGGTCATAGTCGCCGGGTTTTCGGAGCGCACCACGCAGCGATCCAGGAGTTCAGCCAAAACTCGGTCTACGTCAGGAATTTTGCCGACGATTATAAAGCCGATCTCAAAGGATCGTTCGATTTCACCTTGCTCGAAATCGGCCACGGGGCGCTCGAGCGCATCGCAGATGCGGCAAATGCCTCCGGCGTCAACGAGCTTCGGTCCGTTTCTGGCTCGCCCGATCCTGTTCTCGGCGGCATGCTCGGCGCTTTGTTTGCGTCGGTGGACGGCTATACGGATAGAAGCGCGCTGTTTGTCGACCAGCTCTCGGTGGCAATCGGCGTGCATATGGTCCGGCAGTACGGCACTGGCCGTGGCGAGAGCCTGGCCGGTGGACGCAGGCTTTCGCAGCGCTGCCAGGCAAAGATCCGCGATCTGGTGCAATCCCGTCTGGATGGCGAGCTGACCGTCGAGGAATTGGCTGCGACCTGCAACCTGTCGCAGGCGGCTTTTCTGCGTGCCTTTCGCGAGACCATGGGCAGCACGCCCTATCGTTGGCTGCTGCAGCAAAGGATCGAAAGGGCCAAGGATCTGCTGCAGTTCTCGCCCACATCCTTAAGTGAAATTGCGGTCGTCTGCGGCTTTTCGGACCAGAGCCACTTTACCCGGGCCTTTGCGCAGGCCGCGGGTGCCACGCCGCGCCAGTGGCGGCGCAGCCGGCAGTCGTAACCCTCTGAAACTACACGCGCCCTGCTGGCTGAAGGCGAGCGAAATTTTCAAAAATCCACCTTTGGCGACAAGAACGGGTCGCCGGTCGGCGGCATAGTTGGGCCTCTCCAATCGGAGTTCAGTTTCAACAGTAAGAGGTCACGACCATGTCTGCGACAGCGACCCCCGGCAAACTCCTCGTCTCGCCCAAGGACCACACCCTGATCATGATCGACTTCCAGTCGCAGATGTCTTTTGCGACCAAGTCGATCGACGCCGTGCTCCTACGCAACAACGCAGCACTCGTCGCCAATGCGGCGGCGGGTTTCGGCGTTTCGACCATCCTCACGACGGTTGCCGAAAAGACCTTCTCCGGCCCGATGTTCTCCGAGATCACCGATGCCTTCCCGGGCCAGAAACTGCTGGACCGCACCTCGATGAACACCTGGGAAGACGCGGCCGTGATCGAAGAGGTCAACCGCATCGGCAAGAAGCGCCTCGTCATGTGCGGGCTGTGGACCTCGGTCTGCATCGTCGGCCCGACACTTTCGGCGCTCGACCAGGGCTTCGAGGTCTATGTCATCGCGGATGCCTGCGGCGACGTTTCGGACGAGGCGCACGAGCGGGCGATGGACCGCATGGTGCAGGCCGGCGTCCGACCGATGACCTCGCTGCAATACATGCTCGAGCTGCAGCGTGACTGGGCGCGCACCGAGACCTACGACATGACCACCGGTATCGCCAAGAAGTTCGGCGGTTCGTATGGCCTCGGCATCATCTACGCCAAGTCGATGTTCGGCGCGTCCGAAGGCCACTGACAGAACGCCTCCGCGCTCTAGATTAACGCTCTGGCCGCCGCGCTGCGGCCGGAGCGGCACCTTTTTCCCGTGAAGGAGTTGTGGCGATGAAGATGTACCTTCTCTCGCTCGGAGCCGGGCTGCTCGTCGGCGTCATCTATGCGCTGCTCAATGTCCGCTCGCCGGCGCCGCCGGTCATCGCGCTGATCGGTCTGCTCGGCATTCTCATCGGGGAGCAGTCCGTGCCCCTGGTCAAGCGCGCCCTGTCGGGCGAGCCGGTCAACCTCTCCTGGTTCAATCGGCAGTGCATGCCGCATGTGTTCGGCCATCTGCCCGGCGGGCAGGCCGCGGCTGGCGTGGTGAAAGATGCAACCGGCAACGACGAGAGGGCCTGACGATGCCGACAAGACGCTCGTTCCTCGGTGCAGCCTCGTCGCTGGCGCTGCCCGCTCTCTTCCCGTCGGCTCGCACCGCCGGCGCCCAACAGACCGGAGATACCTCGATGACGCCCGACCTGATCCTTCACAACGGCCAAGTGACGACGCTCGACCGCGCCAACCCGACGGCCACCGCCGTTGCCGTTAAGGACGGCCTGATCCTCGCTGTCGGTGACGACAGGACGATCATGGCGCTGGCGGGCTCAGGCACAAAGACGATCGACCTCAAAGGCAAGCGCGTCCTGCCGGGCTTGAACGACAACCATACCCACGTCGTGCGCGGCGGCCTCAACTTCAACATGGAGCTGCGCTGGGACGGCGTGCGCTCGCTCGCCGATGCGATGGACATGCTGAAGCGGCAGGTGGCGATCACGCCGGCGCCGCAATGGGTGCGCGTCGTCGGCGGCTTCACCGAGCACCAGTTCGCCGAAAAGCGGTTGCCGACGATCGACGAGATCAACGCGGTCGCGCCCGATACGCCGGTGTTCCTGCTGCATCTCTATGACCGGGCGCTGCTCAACGCCGCGGCGCTACGCGCCGTCGGCTACACCAGGGACACGCCGAACCCGCCGGGCGGCGAGATCACTCGCGACGCCAGCGGCAACCCGACGGGGCTGCTCTTGGCCAAGCCCAATGCCGGCATCCTCTATTCGACGCTCGCCAAGGGGCCGAAGCTGCCCTTCGACTATCAGGTCAACTCGACCCGTCATTTCATGCGCGAGCTCAACCGGCTCGGCGTCACCAGCGTCATCGACGCCGGCGGCGGCTTCCAGAACTACCCGGACGACTATGCCGTCATCCAGAAGCTCTCGGACGAGGGCCAGATGACGGTGCGGCTTGCCTACAACCTCTTCACCCAGAAGCCGAAGCAGGAGAAGGACGACTTCCTGAAATGGACGTCGTCGGTCAAATACAAGCAGGGCAACGACTATTTCCGCCACAACGGTGCCGGCGAGATGCTGGTGTTTTCCGCCGCCGACTTCGAGGACTTCCGCGAGCCGCGCCCGGACATGCCGCCGGAGATGGAGGGCGAACTCGAAGAAGTCGTGCGCATCCTTGCCGAGAACCGCTGGCCCTGGCGACTGCACGCCACCTATGACGAGACGATCACCCGTGCGCTCGACGTCTTCGAGAAGGTCAACCGGGATATCCCGCTTGAGGGCATCAACTGGTTCTTCGACCATGCCGAGACGATCTCCGACCGCTCGATCGACCGGATCGCCGCCCTTGGCGGCGGCATCGCCGTGCAGCACCGCATGGCCTATCAGGGCGAGTACTTCGTCGAGCGTTACGGCCATGGTGTCGCTGAAGCGACGCCGCCGGTGGCCAAGATGCTGGCAAAGGGCGTCAACGTCTCCGCCGGCACCGATGCGACCCGCGTCGCATCCTACAACCCCTGGGTTTCGCTGTCGTGGATGGTGACCGGCAAGACTGTCGGCGGCCTGCAGCTCTACCCGCGCGCCAACTGCCTCGACCGCGAGACGGCGCTTCGGATGTGGACCGAGAAGGTGCAGTGGTTTTCAAACGAGGAAGGCAAGAAAGGCCGGATTGAGAAAGGGCAGTTCGCCGACCTCATCGTGCCGAACAAGGATTTTTTCAACTGCGCCGAGGACGAGATTTCCTTCCTCACGTCAGAGCTCACGATGGTCGGCGGCAAGATCGTCTATGCGGCCGGCGAATTTGCCTCTCACGACGAGAACAAGGTGCCGCCGGCAATGCCCGACTGGTCGCCGGTCCGCACCTTCGGCGGTTATGCCGCCTGGGGTGAGCCCGAGGGCGCCGGGAAGCGCTCGCTCCGGCGCACCGCGATCACGTCGTGCGGTTGCGCCAGCGATTGCGGCGTCCATGGCCATGATCATGCCGGCGCCTGGACGTCGAAACTGCCGATCGGCGACCTTAAGGGTTTCTTCGGCGCGCTTGGATGCTCCTGCTGGGCGGTGTGACGATAGGGAAGGGAGACGCAGAATGCGCACGAAAGCCGGCGCCGTCGCGATGGCCGCGGTCTCAATCTTGCTCAACGCATCGCTCGGACCGGAGCAGGCCTCGGCCTCGCCGACTGAGGGCGTCCGGCACCTCTCGGCGAAAGTCGTGGTGAACCATCCGCCGGCGAAGCATGGAGCCTACTACCAAGGCATATCCCAGAGCGCGATCACCGCTTTGAAATGGCCGAAAAATCGATGAGGGCGGCTTTGCCGCCCATCAAGCCGAAGACCGCCTGACAAGGAAACGAAAGATTTGAGCCTCTCTTCCCTCGAAAACCATCTCGCTGCTCGCCTTCGACCGGGCCGTTCCGGCAACCCCGTCATGTTCGTCGGATTGCTGGCGCTTTGCTCGGCCTACATCCAGGGACCCTTGACGAAAATCTTCGACTTCCCGGGCGCGCTTGCCGAGATGGAGCATTTCGGCCTCCATCCGGCGCCGCTCTTTGCGGTCGGCGTCATCGTTTTTGAGCTTATGATGTCGGCGCTGATCCTCTCGGGCATTTATCGCTGGGTGGCGGCAGGCGCGCTTGCGGCCTTCACGCTCGCCGCCACCTTGCTTGCCTTCCGCTTCTGGGAACTGCCGCCCGGCATGGAGCGTGCGATGGCGACAAACGGCTTCTTCGAGCATATCGGCCTTGCCGGCGCCTTCGTGCTCGTTGCACTCTATGATCTGCGCGAACGTGCATTCACGGGGAGGGGCGGCCAATGACGCAGGCAGCGACCAACAATGCCGGCACCTTCGCGCCCTTGCGCCAGAAGGTCTTCGCCGTCCTCTGGGTGGCGACGATCATCGGCAATACCGGCAGCTTCATCCGCGATGTCGCGAGCTCCTGGCTCGTCACCGACCTGTCGGCAACCCCCGCTGCCGTCTCGATGATCCAGGCGGCCGCGACGCTGCCGATCTTCCTGCTCGCCATTCCCGCCGGCGTTCTCTCCGATATTCTCGACCGCCGCAAATTCCTGATCGTCGTACAGTTCCTGCTCGCCTCCGCGAGCCTTTGCCTGTTGTTCCTCTCCGCAAGCGGACTGCAGTCGGTGACCTCGCTGATTGCGCTGACCTTCGTCGGCGGCATCGGCGCAGCGCTCGTTGCCCCCACCTGGCAGGCGATCGTGCCGGAGCTCGTGTCGCGGCCGGACGTCAAGGGCGCGGTCGCGCTGAACTCCCTCGGCATCAACATCTCCCGCGCGATCGGCCCGGCGCTTGGTGGTCTGCTGCTCGCCTGGTTCGGCGCGGCCGTCACCTACGGCGTCGACGTCATCAGCTATGTCTTCGTCATTGCCGCCTTGGTCTGGTGGCGGCGGCAGGTGCCGGAGGACGACGCGCTCGCCGAGCGTTTTCTCGGCGCCTTCCGCGCCGGGCTGCGCTATGCGCGCGCCAGCCGCGAGCTGCATGTGGTGCTTTTGCGTGCAGCCGTGTTCTTCGCCTTTTCAAGTGCGATCTGGGCGCTGCTGCCGCTGGTCGCCCGCCAGCTTCTCGGCGGAGGCGCCAGCTTCTACGGCATCCTGCTCGGCGCCGTCGGCGCCGGTGCGATCGGCGGCGCGCTGGTGATGCCGCGGCTGCGCGCGCGAATGGATGCCGACGGGTTGCTGCTTTTGTCCGCGGTTCTGACCGCCGCCGTCATGGGCGTGCTTTCCTTCGCACCGGCGCAATGGGTGGCGGTGGCGGCGCTGCTCGTCTGTGGTGCGGCCTGGATCACGGCATTGACGACGCTGAACAGCACCGCGCAAGCGATCCTGCCCAACTGGGTGCGCGGCCGCACGCTCGCCGTCTACCTGACCGTCTTCAATGGCGCGATGACCGGCGGCAGCCTTGCCTGGGGCGCGACGGCCTCCGCGATCGGGGTACCTTTCACGCTGGCCGTTGCGGCCATCGGCCTTCTCTGCGTCGGCTTCGCCTTCCACGCCATGAAGCTGCCGAAAGGCGAGGCGGATCTCATTCCTTCCAACCATTGGCCGGAGCCGCTGACCAGCGAGCCGGTCGAACACGACCGCGGACCGGTTCTCGTCCTGATCGAATACACGATCGACAAGGCGGATCGGTCCGAGTTTCTGAAGGCGCTCGCCCGCCTGTCGCACGAGCGGCGGCGCGACGGCGCTTATGGCTGGGGCGTGACCGAGGACGCGGCCGATCCCGGGCGCCTCGTTGAATGGTTCATGGTCGAATCCTGGGCCGAGCACCTGCGTCAGCACAAGCGCGTGTCGAAGGCCGATGCCGACATTCAGGACGACGTCCGCCGCTACCACAAGGGGCCGGCCGCGCCGGTCGTCAACCACTTTCTCGCGATCAACCATCCCCATCTCGGTTGACGCGGACCGCACGTCCCGGCGCGGATCACGCGCCGGGGGCCAGATCTCGAAGACATGTACCCAACCCAAACAAAGGAACCGTTCCCATGACCGAGAACTTCGTCAGGACTGAAGACGGCGTCGATATCTTCTACAAGGATTGGGGCTCGGGCCAGCCCATCGTCTTTCACCACGGCTGGCCACTGTCGGCGGACGACTGGGACGCGCAGATGCTCTATTTCGTCAACAAGGGCTTTCGCGTCATCGCCCACGACCGCCGTGGTCATGGCCGTTCGACGCAGGTGAGCGAGGGCCACGACATCGCCCATTATGCGAAGGACGTTGCGGCGGTGACCACCAAGCTCGGCCTCAGCGATGCCATCCACATCGGCCACTCCACCGGCGGCGGCGAAGCGGTGGCGTATGTGGCGCGTCATGGCGGCGGCCGGGTTTCCAAGCTGATCATCGTCGGCGCCGTGCCGCCGATCATGGTCAAGACGGCGAACAATCCGGGTGGCCTGCCGATCGAAGTGTTCGACGGTTTCCGGGCGGCGCTTGCTGCCAACCGGGCGCAATTCTTCCTCGACGTTCCGAGCGGTCCGTTCTACGGCTACAACCGGCCGGGTGCCGAAGCGTCGCAGGGCGTCATCAGCAACTGGTGGCGCCAGGGCATGATGGGCAGCGCCAAGGCGCACTACGAAGGCATCAAGGCCTTCTCGGAAACCGACTTCACCGAAGATCTGAAAGCGATCGACGTGCCGACGCTCGTGATGCACGGTGACGACGACCAGATCGTGCCGATCGACGACAGCGCGCGACTGGCGGTGAAGCTGCTGAAGAACGGCACGCTCAAGGTCTACGAGGGTTATCCACATGGCATGTTGACAACCCATGCCGATGTCATCAATCCCGACCTGCTCGCCTTCATTAAGGCCTAAAGCTCGGGCACGGTCCGCGGTGTCCGGGTATTGCGGACCGTGCCGGGACAACGCTACTGCATGGTTCCCTATTCATCGCCGGTTTTGCGGACGGAACATGCAGCGCTTCGAAGCGCTACAGCGCCCTCTATGCGCCTCAAAGGCGCGCGGCGCTGTAGTGCCGGCGCCGCATCGACAGCGGCGCGCAGCCGTAGCTGTCGCCAGCAAATCATCGTCAGTGGTTTCAGCGCGCCCGCTTCGGTCGGCGAACCGCCCGGACGACGCCGCTCGGGCCGCCGCCGCAAAAGAAACGTTCGCCGCCATCGGATTCCAGGCCCGAGACGCCCATTCCGGACGGCATGGCGACCGTTTCAAGCACTGCTCCCGTGTGCGGATCGATGCGCCTGAGATCGCTTTCGTCGCCTTCCCAGGTGCCGTGCCAAAGTTCGCCGTCGACCCAGGTCACCCCAGTCACCACGCGTTTGGATTCGATCGTGCGCAGGATTGCGCCGTTCTCGGGATCGATCTGATGAATTTTGCGGCCCCGATGCTGCCCGACCCAAAGCGTGCCCTCGGCCCAGGCGAGGCCGGAATCGCCGCCGCCGCCCGGTGCCGGGATCGTTGCGAGAATTTTCCCGGTTTCCGGATCGATCTTCTGGATGCGATCTTCGGCAATCTGGAAGAGGTGCTTGCCGTCAAACGCGGTGCCGGCATGGGCGGCGACGTCGATCGAACGGACAGGCGCACCGTTTTCCGGGTCGAAGGCGTTGATCGTGTCACCGGCGGCAAACCACACGTTGCGGCCGTCGAAGGTGACGCCGTGGACCTGGTCTGCCCCGGGGAACGGGCCATAGATCTGGATGATTTCGGCTTCGGATCTTTTCATGTGTCTGATCCTATTCGTTTGGCAAAGGGCCGGGGAGTAACAAGACTGTCGGGAATGCGGCAATGGGCGTCACGACCCAGCGCCGTGCCCGCCCGCGCCCGATCGGTATGACCTTGCCTTGCGAGGCGAGCTCTTCGAGGGCCCGCTGCACGGTTCGCGCGCTGGCGTCGAGCGCGATCGCGAGCGCCGAACTCGACCACGCCTCGCCATCCGCGAGCAGCGCCTGCATGGTCGCATGCCGCTCGTCGACGGGCGGCGCGAGGACGACAACCTTGTGCTTGCCGTGCGGCACCAGCCGAAAGCCGTCGCTTGTCGCCTTGATATCTGCAAGCGGGCGCAGTTCCTCGCGCAGCCGGCCGATTTCGACGCGCAGCCTTGCCCGGTGGGATTCGTCGACATGCCGTGCGCCGAAGGCGCGGGCAAGCAAGGTGCGCCGCGAGACATCTTCCGGCCAGGCTTCACCAAGCGTGCGCGCCAGCGCAAAGAGCACCGGCCGGGTGGCAAGCGTGCACAGGGTCGCTTGTCTTCTGACGAGGTTCCGGCAGGCATCGACGACAAGGGCGCCGGAAGCAAGCAGCTCTTCGACCTCGCCTAGCTGCAGCGAACGCTCTTCTCCGTCCGCCATCAGGCGGGCAGCCGGAGCTTTGAGCACGGCGGCCGCGTTTTCGACTTCGAGGATCAGGGCGGGAATGCCAGTCGCCCGTGCCGCCGCGTCCGCGCGCCCGAAGGCGGCGGTGGCGGCCTCGGTCCGCAACCGGCGCACCGCGATGCCGGCGAGCGCCAGTTCGTGGGCGGCTTTCGACAGCGGTGTCAGCCGTGTCGTATCGATGCCGGCAAGAAGGCCCTCGGCCTCGTCCAACCGGCCGATCAAGAGCAGCCGCCGCGCGCCGAGATTGCGGGCGTGGGCGGCGTTGAGGTGGTCGCCATGGGCTTCGAGCGTCGAGCGGGCGGCGTCGAGCGCGCGCATCGGCCAGGAGAGATCGCGGGAGACGATGGCGATCTCGGCCTCGGCGACGATGCACCGCGCTCGCGCCACCGCTTCCTTGGGGCCGAAGGCGCGCGCGGCGTTTTTCAACAGGACCTTTGCGCGGGTGAAGTCGCCAAGCTGGGCCATGGCGATGCCGCGTAGCGCCAGAGCCGGCGGATCGTCGCGCAGCGCCACCCGCTTCAGCGCGCCGAGCGGATCGCCCGACGCCAGAGCGCGCGCTGCGGCCGTGATCAGCGAATCCATCGAAATCCCGTCACACTTGTCACTCCCGCAAGCCGTGTCCCAGCCTTTATCTATCTCTCCGGTGGCAACCGACAACAGAAAGAAGCTTGGCCGCACAATCAAGCGGAAACAGTCGGGCAAGCAGAAACACCCAGGCAAGCAGAAACAGTCGGCGCGTGCCTTCAAGGCTGCATCGAAGGTGAATCTGCAACTATTATGAAATTCTTTCGGAACTCCTGTCGGCTCGGTGTCGGCGCGAGCGTCTTTCAATGGGGCGGATGCGGGGGATGTCCCAGGTACGGTCCGCCGCGCGATCAGATTGCACAATTTGTCGGCGTGGCCGGACGTTCGGCCGGGCGGCTTGAAGGAGATTGCAATGACCAATTCGCATTACCGTTGGGTCATCGTGGCGGCGGGCGGGCTGCTCGGCTGCCTGGCGATCGGCGCCATGTTTTCGCTTCCAGTGTTCCTGCTGCCGATTTCGCGTGACACCGGCTGGTCGGTGACCGGCGTTTCGAGCGCCATGACCATCGGCTTCCTGGCCATGGCCTTTGCCAGCATCGCTTGGGGCAGCCTTTCCGACCGGTGGGGCGCACGCCCGATCGTGCTCATTGGCTCGGTGCTCCTGGCTGTCAGCCTGATGGCGGCAAGCTGGGCGCCCTCGCTGATCGCCTTCCAGATCCTTTTCGGTGTCGTCGTCGGCACGGCGACGGCGGCGATCTTCGCGCCGATGATGGCCTGCGTCACCGGCTGGTTCGACACGCATCGGAGCCTCGCGGTCTCGCTCGTGTCTGCCGGCATGGGCATGGCGCCGTTGACGATGTCGCCCTTCGCCGCCTGGCTGGTTTCCGCCTACGACTGGAGGACGGCTCTCCAGATCATCGCGCTCGTCGTCGCCGTCATCATGATCCCGGTCTCTTTCCTCGTTCGCCAGGCACCGGCCCTTGCCGGCGGCGCTGCCGCGGCCTCGCCCGAGGAAGAGCCGCAGTCGTCGATGACGACCAGCCAGGTGCTGAAATCGCCGCTCTTCATCATCCTGCTTCTGACCAACTTCTTCTGCTGCGCCACCCATTCCGGCCCGATCTTCCACACGGTGAGCTACGCGATCACCTGCGGTATTCCGGTCATGGCGGCCGTGTCGATCTACAGCGTCGAAGGGCTCGCCGGGATGGGCGGCCGCGTCGTCTTCGGCCTGCTCGGAGACCGCTTCGGGGCCAAGCGCGTGCTGGTTCTCGGATTGCTCGCCCAGGCCTTCGGGGCGCTTGCCTATGTCTTTGCCGCCGGGCTCGGCTCGTTCTACGCGGTCGCGGCCCTGTTCGGCTTCATCTATGCGGGAGTCATGCCGCTTTATGCGGTGCTTGCCCGCGAGAATTTCCCGCTGCGGATGATGGGGACGGTGATCGGCGGAACGGCCATGGCCGGCAGCCTCGGCATGGCGACGGGACCGATTGCCGGTGGCCTGATCTATGATGCGCTGGCAAGCTACACCTGGCTCTACATCGGTTCCTGGGGCATCGGCCTCGGCGCGTTCCTGATCGCGCTCACCTTCCGACCGGCGCCGCGCTACCAGTCGGTGGCGGCCGCGGCCTGATCCGAGCGCTGACAACGAGAAAAGGGCTCCGCCTGGGAAGGGGGAGCCCTTTGGATTGTTCTAACTCCAATCCGTCTGTCTTAGCGCTCATCTATCCGGACGGTTCGCGCACCGACATGCAGCGCCCGTCCCGCGCCCATTCCCATGATCGCGACACCGATACCGAGCGCGATGAAGAGAACGGCGCTGGCGGCGAAGCTGCCGGTCCAACTGCGGATGAAGCCGACAAGCAGCGGGCCAATGGCGGCAAGCACGTAGCCGACGCCCTGGGCCATGCCGGAGAGATGCGCCGCCACGTGGGAATCCGGTGAGCGCAACACGATGAGTGTCATCGCCGCGGCAATGAGGCCACCTTGGCCGATCCCTTGCAGAACGGCCCAGACGAGCACCGTCGAGAGCGGCGCGAAAAGGATGCCGATCAGCGCGATGACGGCAGCGGCGACAAGCGCCACGCAGACGGCGCGCTGGTCGCGGCGACGGACGGCGAAGGACGGCACGAGCAGGCATGTGACGACCTGCATCATGATCGAGGCGGAGACGACCGCGCCGGCGGTTGCGGCATCGAGGCCACGCTCACGCAGGATCGGGGCCATCCAGCCGAAGACGCAATAGGCGAGCGCGGATTGCAGACCCATGAACAGCGTCACCTGCCAGGCGAGCCGATCGCGCCAGAGGCCGACGACGCGGAAGCCGCTGTGGCGGGCTTGCGCCTTGCCGCGCAGCGCCTGCGGTGCCCAGATCATCAGCACGATGAGGGCGGGTACCGCCCAGGCCGCGAGCGCGCCGGACCAGGAGCCGACCACATGGTGTTCGATCGTCAGCGTCAGGCCGGCGGCGCTGGCAGCACCGGCGCAGAGCGCCATGGTGTAGAGCCCCGTCATCATCGCGGCGCGGTCGGGAAAGTCACGCTTGACGAGGCCGGGAAGCAGCACGTTGCCGATCGCGATCGCCGCACCCGCGGCAAATGTCGAAAGGAAAAGCAGCGGCACGGACTGGACGCCACGCAGACCCGTACCGAGCGTGAGCAGAACGAGCACCCCGAGAAGCGTGCGTTCGGCACCGAAGCGCTGCGCGAGCTTCGGCGCAAGCGGCGCGAAGAGGCCAAGGCAGAGCACCGGGAGCGTGGTGAGTACGCTGGCGCTGGCGGTGGAAAGGCCGGTCGCCTGCATCACTTCGGGCAGCAGCACCGAGAGGCTCGAAAACAGCGGCCGGAGGTTGAAGGCGATGAGCACGAGGCTGGCGCCCAAAAGGATGCGGGCGTTGCGGCTCAGCACCGGTGGCTGCGGGGCTGGCAGGCTGTCGGCCTCGGCATCGATCAACTGGTCTTCGATGTCCAGCGGTTCGGCGGCTTCGGCCTTGTGGGGGTCGCGAAAAGTCTGGTTCATTGGGAAAGTAGCCGATCAAGTTCAGCGAGGACGGGGGCCATGAACGCCCGAACGGCGGCCGCGGCCTTGTCCGGGTCACTGGTCGCTATGGCCTCGACGATAGCCGCATGCGCCCGGTCGTCCGGCTCCGGCAGGTCGCCCGACAGCGTCGAGTGGATGGTTTCGAGAATGGCCGAGGTGAAAAAGTCATAGAGCTCGACGATCGCCCTGTTGCCGGAGGCTTCGACGATCGACCGGTGGAAAGCGATGTCGCGTCGGCCGAAGTTTTCACGCCCGCCATCGGCAACCGTGCCGCGGGCGAGAAGAAGGCGCTTCATCTGTTCCAGGTCCTTGGGCGTATGCCGGAGCGCCGCCAGGCGGGCGGCTTCCACGTCGAGGGCCGCGCGCGCCTCCCATTGGTCGCGCAGGCTCGCCCGCTTGACGCGGTCAAGCGCGCCCGAACTGTCGACCGTCGAGCGGACATAGGTGCCGGAGCCCTGGCGGGCGTCGAGCAGCCCTTTCGAGATCAGGACGCGAACGGCCTCGCGCACGGTCCCACGGCTCACCGCCAGGAGTTCCGTCAGCGCCGTTTCGTTGGGTATGCGCTCGCCAATGGCCCAGCGACCACTGAGGATTTCCGCCCGCAGGCTTTCGGCAGCGCTCTCGGCAAGGCTCGTACGATTGATCGGTTGCATCCGTCTGCTCATCAAGTCATCAGATGATTTGACCGATAGGGCGAGGCGTTCGGAGAGTCAAGCGTGACAGAGAGAGAGAGAGAGAGAGAGAGAGAGAGAGAGAGAGAGAGAGAGGTGTAGCGGGCGCACGACTGGTTTCGGCGACCGGATTTGTCGGCGGCTGGTGCGTGAGCCTTAGCTTCGCAGAACGGCAGTCGCGCGCCGGTGGGGCGCGCGATGCTCAGGCTTTAACTCCGGGAACGGGTTCCCGGCACGGTGAGATCTCAGTTGAGCCTGAGATCGAGACCGGGGTGCAGCTTCTTGAGGTTCGGCAGCGATTTCGACTGCCACGGGATCTCCGAGGTTCCGCGCACCGTCAATTGCACGTTCGGGCGGTTGCGTGCCTCGATCGTCAGCTTGGCGAGCAGGTTGATCCCGGACGAGTTCAGGAACTGCAGTTCGGTGAGGTCGATCGTGACGTGCTCGGGCTCGGTCTCCAGCACGCCCATCACCGTCGAGAAGATCGGCGCATAGGCTTCCGTTCCCGGCAGCCGCATCGTGCCTTCAAAATGAATATCGTTGCCTTCGGACCAAACGCGATACTCTTCTTCGTCCTTGTTTTCCATGTTCACCGGCTCATCAGTTCGAGAGGTCTGGGACCGCAATGGAGGCATAAGTCTCCAATGAGGTTTCGCCGTCGTCACCCTGGGCGCCAAAAACCCAAGCGAAACGAACGCCATAATCGCTCATCAGCGTCAAAAGACCAAGCCCCGAGCCGCTCTTGCCGAGCCCGGTTGCGTTGGCTTCGATGCGCTCGATGAGCAAGTCGCCCGGGTCGCCGTCGGCGATCTCGGACAAAAGATCCTGGAAGCGCGCAGCCGCTTCGTTGTCGATCACGTTCGACACTTTCGTGCGGAAGCTTTGCGCCTCGAGGGCGGCCTCGACGACTACGGACCCGGAAGCGCGGAACTTCACGGCATTCTCGACCAGTTCGTTGGTCAGGTAGCCGATGTTGTGGCGCACTTCCCGATAGGTGTTGCGCGACGCGCGGTAGCGCAGCGCCGCCAGTTCCGCGACGAAATCCGAAGCCATGGCGCAATGCTTCCAGCTGAGATCCAGCGGCCCGTCGTAAAGACGCAGCCGGGTCATCTTCTGGTGGGCGCCGATCGTCAGGTCCGCCAGTCCGTAGAGCGTGGTCATCTGATCACCTGTGTCTCATGACGACGAGTGTGATGTCGTCGTAGATCTTCTGCTTGCCGATATGCGCCATCAGGTCCTCGATGATACCCGATTTGACGTCCTCGGCGCTCTGTCCGTAAAACTTTCCGGCACTCTCGCACAGTCGCTCGATGCCAAACAGTTCGCCCTTGGCGTTCGCCGCCTCGGTCACGCCGTCCGTGTGCAGCACGATCATGTCGCCGCGGCCGAAGGAGATCTCGCGGGTGGCAACAAAGCGCGAAATGTCCGATTCCAGGCCGATCGGCAGGCCGAGGTCGAGCGTGTCGATCCGCTCGATTTCAGCCCCCTTGCGCACGACGATCAGTTCCTCGTGCTGCCCCGACAGCGTTAGGCGGCCGGCGTCGTAGTCGAGGAAGGCGAGCGACAGATGCTTGTCGGTGTTGGTGCGCACGATGTTCTTGTAGATGGCGCGGTTGAGGCGGTTGAGGAACTGCTCCGGGTCCATGTCGCCGGCTTCCTGCAGGGCTCTAGCGACCGACTGCACCATCAGCATCAATACGCCGCTTTCAAGGCCATGACCGGTCACGTCGCCGATGCCGATCTTCAACCGCTCGCCGTCGCGCAGCACGTCGTAGTAGTCGCCGCCCACCTCGTCGGCCGGGCGCATATAGGCGGCGATTTCGAGATCGGCGATTTCCGCGAGCTCGCCTGCCTTCGGCAGCACCATCATCTGGATCTGCTTGGCAACGGCAAGCTCGGCGCCGAGGCGCAGGTTCTCGCTGCGCAACTGTGTGTTCAGCGTCGAAATCTGATGGTTGGCGTCCTCGAGCTGCTTGGTGCGTTCGGTCACCAGGTTTTCGAGGTTCTCGGTGTGGTAGCTGATCTCCTCAGCCATTCTGTTGAAGGCGATAGCGGCTTCACCGACTTCGTCGCGCGTGGTGATGGGCACACGGACGGAATAGTCCTTCGCTTCGATGCTGGTTGCCGCTCCGGCGAGCGCGCTGATGCCGCGGGTCACCCGCTTGGAGATGCCGAACACGGCGAGCGTGACGAACAGCAGCGAAGCGAGCAGGGCCAGGATCTGGTAGATGAGGATGCGGTTCGTCGCTTCGGAGATACTCGCCTGTGCCGCAAACAGCGAGGCGTAGATCTCCCGCTCCGGCACGACGATGCCGATCGACATGGTCTCGCGGCGCACCGGGCCGGATACCCAGAGGTTCTCCGGCTCGAGCTGCTTCAGGAGTATGAGATAGGGGACCTTCTCACCGGCTTCGTCGAGCAGCACCCGCTGAATGGCGCCATCGGTGCCGAGCGGCAGCTCTGCGATTGCGGGCTGCGCGCTGCGGCGCAGCGAGCGCTCCAGTCCGGTGACGCCTTGTCCACCCGTGTCGCTGGACCGCCGCAGGCCGATCACCTTTTCGCCGACCGGATTGATGGCAAGCACGTTGCCGTCGGACATGACAAGAAATCCGAAGCCGCTGTCGCCGACCTTGACGCTCTCGACGACCTCGGCCAGCTGGTCGAGCGTGATATCGGTTCCGGTCGCTCCGGCGACACCCTTGCGGTCCGGTGTCCAGAGCGGCTGGAAGAAACTCACGATCAGCTTGCCCGAGGCCGCATCGGTGTAGGGCGCCGTCTGCGTGGTATCGGCTGCAACGGGCCTGAGGCTCGGGTTCTTCGCCCATTCTTCCCAGGAGTCGTAGAGACCGGGGAAGAAGAAGTTCCAGAAGTTGGCTTCGTTATGGCCGGGGTAGAGACGGTCGAACGTCTGCGCCTGGTCCGCATAGGGCGCCATCCGCAAGATCGGCCGTTCCTTTGGCCCGACGTAGTACATCTGCAGTTTGGAGCGGCCGTGCGCAAGCAAGGCAGGCGCAACCAGATCGAGAACGGCACTGTTCTCGATATCGGCCTGCACCTCGGGCAGGGGTCGGTGGTCGGGGCCGAGCAGATAGCTCCACACGCTTACGCTTGAGAGCTGCCCCGGAAGGTTCTGCGCCCATCCACCTTTGGCATCGTAGGTGACGGTAACGGATTCCGGTGCATGCCGCGCAAGCGCTTCACCGACGTCGGAGCGGCGCACGGGGCGGTCGATCTGCGCCTGGATTACGCCTGCGAGCGTGGCGACGTCGGCGTGAACCTGGCCGAGCAGAAGATTAACCCGCGCGGCCGTCGATTCCGCATAGGTGAGCATGTAATCTTCGTTGGCGTTTTGCAGGCCCTGTCCGACCTCCGCCGTCGCGTCGCGCGACAGCCTTTGAACGTTCCAGAGCGCCAGGCCGCCTGTCAGCAGGAGGTCGAAGAGCACGGCGCTGCCGACCACCAGCACGAACTTGGCGCGAAAGGATCTCAAACCGAACCGGGGACGTTGGATATTGCTCGCGTTCATAGTGGTTTGCGCCCGGACGCTGCCCAGATCGGCCAGCCCGCATAACCCTTCGGATGCAGGGCAGCGAAGACGTGATCCCGGAAGCCCTGACGGAACCGCTCAATGAATTCGGGTGTTTCGCCGTGCCTCACCGCCATGTCCGTAAACATCTTCTCCCAGCCGGCGATGATATCGGCGAAATCCTGTGGATCACCGTCCAGATTGGTGACCATGAAGGATTCGACCAGGATGTCGTCGAAGCCCGTGTCGGCAAGATAACGCCGGCTCTTCGGCCCGAACTCCACATCGATCTCGAAATTGGTCAAAAGCCGCGCGAGCTCATTGTAGGTCCATTGGATGCTTTGCGCCCGCGGCTCGCCGAGGCAGTGCGAGTTCTTCTCGTTGGTGATGTAGACGCGGCCGCCCGGCTTCACGATCCGATAGAGTTCCTTGAGAAGAAGCTCCGGCTGATTGAAGACCTGCAGCGAGTGGCGGCAGCTCACGAAGTCGAACTGATTGTCCTCGAGCAGCATCTCCGAGGCGTCGCCGTAGGTGTATTCGATATCCGTCACGCCGAACTCGGCGGCCACCTTGCGGGCATAGGCGAGGCTCGGCTTCGAGTGGTCGAGGGCGACGATCCGCGACGGCTGGAACTCCTTCTGCGCGAGCACGGCGAAATCGCCGATGCCGCAGCAGATGTCGGCCACGGCGATGCCGGGCCGCATGCCGTGGCGCGGCAGGATGGTGCGCTCGTGACGCCAGGTCAATTTCGTCTGCGCGCGCAGGATTGGAATGAAGCTCGTATCCTCGAAATAGTCCTGGCCGGGATAGAACATCGAATCGTAGACCTCGACGGAGATCTGCGGCTCGATCGTGCTCAGGTGCCGGAACATGCGCGTCGTCCAGCTGACGACGCTTGAGGTGACGACGATCAGGCGCAGGTCCGACCGCTCCCGGCAGGCGTCGAGGGCCACCCGGATGAAGGCCTGGAAGGCCGTGTTGTTCATCTGGATGAGGCGCTTCACATCGATATAGAGAACGCCGCGCACCGTATCGATCGCTTCCCTCAGCGCATGGATACTCTCGGCGATCTCATCGATCGAACGCGGACGGATCGTTCCGGCAAGCGAGAAGATCTGGCTGTTCGGATCGAAATCGACCTTGAAACGCTGAGGAAGGCTCGCCGCGATCAACTCACCATTCCTTCAAGAGGAAGATCCACGATCAGGGTGATGGCTGGAGCGGCATCCTCGTCAAGCCGGAGGCGGGCGTCATAATTGACCGCGAGGTCCAGAAGCACCGATTCCCGGCTGGGGGCAAGGTCGTTGGAGATGGCGTCGAGATAGCGGGCCTGGGCATCGCTCTCACGGGTTTTCGAGACCGCCTCGCGATAGAAGCGCGCCTGACCAGGCGGGCATGGGAAGCTCAGCTGAACCCGCTCCGTGGCGCCCTGGCGATAGATCGACAGGCCGATCTTTCCGTCGGTGGTGCCGCCGCGAAACGAAACTTCCAGAAGCTCGTTGAGGGCGGAGGAAAAGAAGTTCGAATGCCGTACCGGGTCGGTCCTGTTGTGGCTGATCATCCGGGCGAGGTAGCTCGAGACATGATCGCAATGGTGCCAGTCCGAGAGGAAATCTTCCATCTCCATGTCGAACTGAAGCAACGGCTCGAAAGCCGTTTCCGTGGTCTTGTTGACACTAGCACCCATGCAGCAATGCCCTCCGCACCCCGAACTCTGCCACGGCCATACGCGACTTTCTATAATGATTTCTAACCACGCAACCCCGGGATCTCGCATGAAGACAACCCGGGTTTTGCCTCGCGCCGCATCGGGCGCAACGCACGGATGCGGGGGGCTACAGCGTCGCCATTGCCGATGAGCGGCGAAGATAGGCGCCGATCGCGTCTGCAGGCATGGGCATGCCCAGGAAATAACCCTGCAGACGGTCGCAACCCTCTTTTCGAAGCCAGACGGCCTGCCCGATCGTCTCGACGCCCTCGGCGGTCACGCGCATGCCGAGACCGTGGGCAAGGCCGATGATCGACCGGACGATCGTCTGGCTCTTTTCGTCGCTTTCCAGATCCTTGATGAAGTAGCGGTCGATCTTGATCGTATCGAAGGGGAAATTCTTGAGGTAGCTGAGCGACGAATAGAAGGTACCGAAATCGTCGAGCGAGATCTGGATACCGAGCACGTTGAGCGTGTTCAGCGTGTCGAGATTGTTGGTCGTGCGTTCAAGCAGCACCGATTCGGTGACTTCCAGTTCCAGCCGGTCGGCCCTCAGGCCCGCCATGTCGATCGCCTGCGCGATCCGGTCCGTCAGGCCCTCGCGCAGGAACTCTGCCGGCGACAGGTTGACGGCGACGGTGAAGTGCGACGGCCAGGTGGCGGCCTGCCGGCAGGCCTCCTCCAACACCCATTGGCCGATCTCGTTCATCAGGCCGTCGGCTTCCGCCATCGGGATGAAGACGTTGGGCGGGATCGTGCCGACCAGCGGATGGTGCCAGCGCACCAATGCCTCGAAGCCGACGATCGAGAACGGTGGTTCGACGAGCGGCTGGTACTCGATCGAAAACTGCCTGTCCTGCAGCGCGGTGCGCAGACTGCGGCGCAGCATCTCGCGCTGTTCCAGCACGATCAGCATGGAGCGGCTGAAGGTCTTTGCCCGGCCCCGTCCGTCCTTCTTGGCGGCATAGAGCGCAATGTCCGCCGCCTTCATCAGTTGCTCGATGTCGTTTCCGTCATTCGGCGCAATGGCAATGCCGATGCTGGCGCCAACGAAGACCGAGATGCCGTCGATGGTGAAAGGTTCGCTGAATGCCTCGATCAGGGCTTCTGCGAGATATTCGGCGTCCGCCGGCTGGTCGCTTTGCCGCTGGATGACGGCGAATTCGTCGCCGGCCAGACGATAGGCGACTTCGCGGTCGCGAAGGGCGCCGCGAATGCGCTCGGCCGCCATCTTGAGGACGGCGTCGCCGGCGCCGTGACCCAGCGTGTCGTTGACCGGCTTGAAATCGTCGAGGTCGATCTGCATCAGCGCCAGCTTCTCGCCGGGTGTCGGCAGGATGCTTTGCAGGTCGTCGCTGAACTGCCGCCGGTTGGGCAGGCCCGTCAGCACATCGTGGGTCGCCTGGTGCAGCAGCAGCGCGCGCTCGCTTTCGCCATGGCTGCCGACCTCGCGGCGGGTCGCGCGGCCGCTCGTTTCGAGCACGCCGATGCCGCGCATCGCGCGAAACACGAGCAGCGTGCGTCGCGACTTGGTAACGGCGTCGACCACTTCGACGCTGCGCGGCACGCCATAGGCGATGACGGATTCGACCGCCGCCTTGGAAACGGGCGCAAGCAATTCGGGATAGAGGTGCCACAGGGTGGCATCGACCAGCGTGCCGACTTCGTAGGTTTCCTGCAGCGCCGGCGAGGCGCTGGTCAGATGAAAGGCCTCGTCATAGAACGAGAGAACTTCGTCCGTATGAGCCGCAACGGGATCTTGCACTGAAGCTGAAGCAGACAAGGTTGCATCAGTGTCCGGCATGCTTGCCTTTCCCTCTCTGTTTCGAACGCGCCCGAAGAATGTGAAAGCCCGCTCCAACGGCGCTCCGGTTCGGCTCGTCCTTCTGCAAAGCTATCGCGTCGCCCGCCCGGGTCAATGCCAATAGGCTGCCTGCGATCTTACCTGTGGAAACCTCGCTTCGGAGCATGGCGAGCGCTGCTCGATATCCTTTGCCCCACACGGTTGTATATAAGCTTCCTCTTGTATCATTTGCCATCATTGCATGCAATTTGGGGCGGAACGGCTGTGGGCGTTTCGGCCCCGCCTGCGCGCATGTCCCATTGTGGGACGCCGTATCAACAGGGGTTTCAGGTGTCTATTGCGGCCGGTCGCGGCCAAGCAAACGGCACATACGCCTGGGCAACGGACCTAGTGGGCTCCGTTTAAGTATCGGTTAACCATAAAGGAAGTTTTCAGGGGATTATGTGGCTTCACCCATCCCGCGATCACCCGGAATTAAGAACCACAGGCCCGTTGGCCACCGGGTTGCCGGTGGCCAACCGCTGTCATGCTCAGTGCGTGCTCAGAATCACGTCGGTCTTCTGGAAGGTTCGGACGTCGATCAGGCCCTTGTCGGAAATCCTGAGTTCCGGGATGACGACCAGCGCCAGCAGCGAGTGCTGCATATAGGCGTTGTTGAGCCGGCAGCCGCAGGCGCGCATGGCCTCGACGATGGCGGCGGCCCTTTCGGCGACGATCTCTGCCCGCTGGTCCGACATCAGCCCGGCGACGGGCAACTCGACCAGGGCCAGTTCGCGGCCTTCCTTGATGACGACGATGCCGCCGCCGACCTCGTGCAGGCGGTTGGCGGCCATAGCCATGTCCGCCTTGTTCGTGCCGACGACGATCATGTGGTGGCTGTCATGCGCGACGGTGCTCGCCATGGCGCAATCGCTGTCATAGCCGAAGCCGGAGACGAAGGCGTTGACCACGTCGCCGGTGCCGCGGTGGCGCTCGACGAGCGCGATCTGGCAGACGTCGTTGGCCCGGTCCATCTGCACGAGGCCGTTTTCGATCGCGACCTCGGCCTGAAGCGCCCGCGTCGGCGCCTGGTTCTCGACGACGCCGATCACGTTGACCCGCGCGCGTGTCGCCCGTGCGTTGGATGGGATGTCGAAATCCGCAGCCGCCAGCAACCGGCCGAGGTGGACGGTGTTGCGGGCGCTTTCCGGGTAGACATAGGCCGGGATATCGCGTGCCAGCGCACCGCTTTCGGCCATCAGCTCGCCGCGGGCAAAGACCATTTCGATCGGCAGCGCGGCGAGATCCGAGGTGACGATCAGGTCTGCCCGACGACCCGGTGCGATCGAGCCGATTTCGCGCTCGAGGCCGAAATGCTGGGCGGTGTTCAGCGTCGCCATCTGGATCGCGGTGACGGGCTTCAGGCCCTGGGCAATGGCATGGCGCACCACGCGGTTCATGTGGCCGTTGTGAACCAGCGTGCCGGAATGGCTGTCGTCGGTGCAGAGCAGGAAATTGCGCGGGTCGAGGCCGGATTCGGTGACGGCCTTGATCTGTGCCGCCACATCGTACCAGGCCGAGCCGAGGCGCAGCATGGCGCGCATGCCCTGGCGAACACGAGCGATCGCGTCGTCGACGGTCGTGCCTTCATGGTCGTCGGCCGGGCCGCCGGCGGCATAGGCGTGGAACTCGCGGCCGAGATGCGGCGAGGCATAGTGCCCGCCGACCGTCAGCCGCGCATCCTGGGTGGCGGCGATCTCGGCCATCATCTTCGGGTCGTTTCCGGCGACGCCGGGAAAATTCATCATTTCGCCAAGGCCGATGACGTTCGGCCAGGCAAGCGCCTCGGCAACATCCTCGGCCGAAAGCTCGGCGCCGGCGGTCTCGAGACCCGGCGCACTCGGCACGCAGCTCGGCACCTGGACGAGCACGTTGATCGGCAGGCTCTGGGCTTCCTCGTTCATCAGCCGGACGCCGTCGAGGCCGAGCACGTTGGCGATTTCGTGCGGGTCGATGAACATGGTGGTGGTGCCGTGCGGAATGACCGCGCGGGCAAATTCGGTGACGGTGACGAGGCCGCTTTCCACATGCATGTGCGCGTCGCAGAGGCCGGGAACGAGATAGCGGCCGGCGGCGTCGACGACCTTGGTGCCTTCGCCGATCGTGTGGCTGGCGTCCGGGCCGACATAGGCGAAGCGGCCGGCTATGACGGCGATGTCGGTGCCGGGGATGATTTCGCCGGAGTAGACGTTGACCCATTTGCCGTTGCGGATCACGAGATCGGCGGGCTTGCGGCCCATGGCGACGTCGACCAGTTCGGGTGCGGTCTTCGACCAGGATTGAAGCATGACAGTTTCCTTCGGATGGGCGATGTCGGCGCCCCACCATCGAGGGCGCCGAAGGATTTCTGGCGGTTACTGGGTCTGGGCGACGAGAGCCGCGGCAAGCAGGGCCACGAACCACATCACCGGTCTTACATCGCCGGCCCGGCCGCAGACCAGCTTGATCAGCACATAGGCGATGATCGCAAGTGACAGGCCGAGCGTGATCGAGAACGTGAGCGGGATCAAGACGATCGCAAGGAAGGCAGGGATCGCCTCGTCGAGCGCGCTCCAACGGATGTTGCTGATCGGCTCGGACATGAACAGACCGGTGAGGATCAGCACCGGTGCGGTCGCGACCGCCGGCACCAGGGAAAGCAGCGGCGACAGGAACAGGAAAGGCACGAAGAGAAGACCCGCGACCAGCGCGACGAGACCAGTGCGTCCGCCCTGCTGGATGCCGGCGCCGGATTCGAGATAGACGGTCGCCGGGCTGGTGCCGAGCGGTGCTGAAATCAGCGCCGCGATGGCGTCGACATGCATCGATTCCCGAATGTTGCGCGGCATGCCGTTTTCATCCTTGAGGTCGGCCGCTTCCGCGAGACCGAGGAAGGTCGAAAGCGCCTCGATGAAGTTGGTGAACAGGAAGACGAAGATGAAGGGCAGGTAAATCAGGTTCAGCGCGCCCAGGAGATCGATCTGGCCGACGAAGCTGAAATCCGGCGCAGCGGAAAAGCCGCTCCAGTTGACGAGCGTGTGTACATCGGGCGTCTCCGGCCAGAACGCAGCTCCGTCGCCCCACCAACGGCCGATCGGGATCGACAGGATGGTGGTGAGGATCATGCCGGCCATCATTGCACCGGGCACCCGCCGGACCACCAGTGCCACCGTCAGCACGAAGCCGGCGATGAAGGTCAGCGTCACCGGATTGAACTGCGTGAGACCGACGATCGTATCGGGTTTGGCGACGATGAACTTGGCGTTTTCCAGGCCGATCAGTGCGATGAACAGGCCAATGCCGCAGGCGATGCCATAGCGCAGATCGACCGGGATCGCCTCGATGATCGTCTGGCGCAAATTGAAGAACGCCATGACGGTGAAGAGCACGCCGGCCCAGAATACGCAGCCGAGCGCGACCTCGAGCGGCACCTTGGCGCCGACAACCATGGTGTAGGCAAAGAGCGCGTTGATGCCCATGCCGGGCGCCACCAGAATGGGGCTGCGCGCATAAAGCCCCATGGCGCAGCTGCCGATGAAGCTGACGAGCACCGTCGCCGTCACGCCCGCCGAAAACGGGATGCCCGCATGCGCGAGGATCGAGGGATTGACGACGATGACGTAGGAGGCGGCGAGAAAGGTGGTGAGGCCTGCGAGGATCTCGGTGCGGACGGTCGAGCCGAGCCGCGAAATCTGGAAGTAGCGGTCGAGCAGCGCTGCGAGCCAGGATGTCTCCGGGCTCGGTGCCGCCTCCACGGACTTGTTCTGATAGTTCATCTTGTTCCCCTTTTTTTGAACGAAGAAGGGGGCCGGCGTGACCGGCCCCCTTCCAAGGCATTATTCCGCAGCGACTGCGCGCTCGTCGCCGCCGGCGGGCGAAAACGGCGAGATCACCTTCAGCCCGACGCAGTCGACGACACCGAGATCGGTGATCGCATATTCCGGGATCGCGGTGATCTGCAACACGAACATGTACATGAAGGGCCAGGGCAGCGGGCAGCCGAGCGCGCGGGCCGCATCGTCGAGCTGGTCTTCCAGCGCCGCCATCTCGGCCGGCTCGATGTCGGAGACGATGCCGCCGATCGGCAGGTGCAGGAAGGCCTCGACCTTGCCGTTCCGGACCACCACCTGGCCGCCATTGTTGGCGATCAGGTGATTGATGGCGGTGCGCATGTCCTCGAGATCGGCGCCGATGCAGATGATGTTGTTGTCGTCGGGAGCCGTGGAACTGGCGATCGCGCCTTCCTTCAGGCCGAAGCCGGAGGTGAAGGCGACCGGGCGGTTGTTCGTCTTGCCGTAACGCTCGACCACGGTGACATATTGGACGTCCGCAGCGGGATCGGCGAGAACCTCGCCATCCTTGACCTTAAGCGTCACGTCGCGGCGAGTGCGCACGAAGATCTTTTCCGGGGTGACGGCGATCGCCATCGCGTCCGCCGTCTCGCCGGCGCCGTGATAGGCAACCTTGAGATCGCCGGGCTGCAGCGGTTTTACCTTGACCGAGTTGAGCAGGGCGACGCTGCGCTCAGGCGGCGTCAGCTCGATCGCCATCTTGCCGTTGCGGGCGACCACTTCGCCCTTGGCGACGACGGTTTCGATGCTGAAGTTGCGCAGGTCGTCGACGAGCAGGATGTCGGCGGCGCGGCCGGGCGAGATCGAGCCGACCTTGTCGTCGATCCTGAGCGCATCGGCGCCGTTGATGGTTGCCATCTGGATCGCTGCCATCGGCGAAATGCCCATGGCGATCGCCATGCGCACCATGTTGTCGAGATGGCCGCGCTTCAGGATGTCGCTCGCTACCACGTCGTCGGTGCAGAAGCTGATGCGGCGCAGCGCCTTGACGCCCATTTCGGTGACGATGCGCAGGTTGTCGGAAAGGAAATGCGAAATCGAGGATTCGCGCACGACCACATGCATGCCGGCGCGCAGCTTTTCGAGCATTTCCTCGGGTGTGTAGCTTTCATGATCGGCGCGCACGCCGGACTGCTGGTAGCCGTTGAGCCGCGCGCCGCGGGTCATCGGGCAGCAGCCGAGCACCGGAAGCCGGCTCTTTTCCGCAAGTTCGAGCGCCGCCAGGACGTCGGCGTCCTCTTCCTGGATGAATTCGCGCACGGTCTCCCAGATGCCGACGCATTCCGGCCAGTGGTGCGTCGCCTGGTGATCGGCCGGGCTGAAATAGTGGCCGACGGTCGAACGCGGCATGGTGTAGGGCGTCTTGCACGGCGCGCCCCAGAAGACCTTGAGCGGCGTTTGCTTGGCTTCATCGAGGAACTCGCGCGCAGCGGCGGGGCCGCCGACGACGATGATCTGGTCGAGACCGGTGACGATCGAGGTGGTGCCGAGCGGCACGACAGCCTTGGCAAAGCTCGTCAGCGACATCTTCGAGCATTCGACATGCAGATGTCCGTCGATCATGCCCGGTGCCAGGTACTTGCCGGTGGCGTCGACGATCTTCGTCTCAGGCCCGATATAGTCGGTGATGTCGCCGACCGCGATGATGCGTTCGCCATAGATGGCGACGTCGGCCTGATAGATCTCTTCCGAAACGACGTTGACCAGGCGACCGCCGCGGATCGCCAGCGTTGCCTTGCCGCCGGTGCCGGATGCGGCGCGAATGAATTCTCTGATATCGCTCACTGGAACCTCTTCTCCCTTAGCTCCAGTGAATATTCCCAATTCCCAGTCGTTTACACAATGGGCCGAAATAGGCTAATCTATGGACATATCGTACAAGATTTTGGACGAAATATGGATCTCTCGCTCATCGACTGCTTTGTGAAAGTTGCGGATTCCCGTTCGATTTCAGCGGCTTCGCGTCGCCATCGCCTGCCGAAATCGACGCTCAGCCATAAGATCCGACAATTGGAGGACGAGTTCGGCATCGAACTCTTCGTGCGCGAGGGCCATCAGTTGCATGTGACCGATGCCGGCGCCGAGTTCCTGCGCTACGCGCGCCTGATCCAGTCGAATTGCGACGATGCGGCAACGGCGATGGCGGAGATGCGCCAGGAGGTGGCGGGCACGCTGCGCGTGGGCTCGACCGGCGAATTCGGCACGACCATCACCTCGGAACTGCTCTACGCCTTTCGCCAGCAATATCCGCAAGTCAATCTCGACGTCGTGTTCCTGTCCTCACGCCAGCCCTTTTCCGATGTCACCGAACAGGCGCTCGACGGCATTTTCCACTGGGGCGAGCCGTCCGATGTGGACTACATCAGCCGGCGGCTTTCGGTCTCCTCCTACGGCCTCTTCGCGAGCCCGCAATACATCGCCCGCCATGGCCAGCCGGATGATCCGGATGCGCTCGCCGGCCATCGCGGCCTCGTCTTCCGCCAGCCGACGCGGTTGCAGTCCTGGTATCTGACGCAGCCCGGCGAGGACGAGGTGGACCTGCTTCCGACCGCCACCTGCACCACCAACGACTATTGGACGATCAAGTATTTCGCCGTCGCCGGCGAGGGCATTGCCTATCTGCCCGACTTCTTCGTCGAGACCGAGCGGCAGGCGGGGCTGCTCGAGCCGGTGCTATCGGACTGGCGCTCGCCGCAGACGGCGATCAACCTCATCTATTCGCGCCGCCGGCACGTCTCGAAGCGGTTCAAGGCCTTCGTCGATTTCTGCATCGACTTCTATCGCGACCGGGACCGGGTGAAGATCCCGCGCTACTACGTGGAGCGCGTCAGCCTCTAGAGGCGGGGCAGGGCCATGCAGCGGCGTCTCTAGCCCAGCAATGAAGGCAGCACGCTGGCGCCGTCGATATTGCCGCCGCAGAGCAGGACGACATTGGTCTGGCCGGCGCATCTTCCTGCGATCTGCCGGAAGCCGGCAAGTGCGAGAGCTGCCGCTCCTTCGACCAGCATATGCTCATCGAGAAGCACGTCCCGCATCGCCGCGGCAATCTCGGCTTCGGAGCAGGTGACGACCTCATCGACGACGGCCATCGCAAGCCCGAGTGTCATGCTGTCTTCGTCAAGACCGCCGGCGACGGCATCGGCGAGCGTGTCGAGGTGTTCTGTTTCGACCACTCGGCCAGCCTTTATAGAAGCCGCGAGCGCCGCCGAATTTGCCGCGGAGACGCCGATGACGCGGGTCAACGGGCTGAAGCTCTTCAGCACCGAGCCTATGCCGCTGATCAGTCCGCCACCGCCCATGGCGATGAAAACATTGTCGATGCGCTCGGCCTGCTCCAGCAGTTCAAGCGCGATTGTGCCCTGGCCGGCGATGATTTCCGGGTCGTTGTAGGGCGAGACGTAGCCGAGCTTTTCGGTCGCGGCCAGTTGCTGCGCATGCTGTTCGGCAAGCCCGGTTTCGGAACCGTGGAGGACGACGTCGACGCCGTAGGCGCGGATGCGTTCCAGCTTCGCCGGCTTGACGATCTCCGGCAGCACGACAGTCAGCTTTTGCCCGATCGCGCTTGCCGCATGGGCCGCACCGATGCCGTGGTTGCCGGAGGAGGCGGTGATCACCTGCTGGTCCCGTGGCAGCGAGGTCATCTTGCTCGCCGCACCGCGGATCTTGAAGGAGCCGGTCAGCTGCAGGTTTTCCGCCTTGAACAGCACCGTCGAGGATGTCTGCCGTCCGATCGCGCGCGAGGGGATCAGCGGCGTCTCATAGATGAAGGGGCGGATGCGCTGGCGCGCACGGACAGAGCGCGCCGCCGTTTCGAGGACGTCTTTGGTCATGCGGTTGTTCCTTGCGGGCGGCCGAGCAGGCCGAGTTCATCGAGCACGGTGCGGGCGATGGCGATGTCCTGCGTCGCGATCCCTGTGAGGTCGGCGATGGTGATGTCGCGGTCCGAGCGCCGGCCTTCGTCAGCACCGGAAAGGATCGCGCCGAGCGCGACACAGCGGTCCACGCCGATCAGCCCGGCGCGCGCCGCCGCGGAGAGTTCGCCATGGTCAAGGCATTGTTCGGCGAGATCGGCGACCAGCCGGTCGGCGCGCGCGACGAGGGCAATGTCGAGTTCCTGCTTGCCGGGTGCGTCCGCGCCCATGGCGGTGATATGGGCGCCGGGCGCAATCCAGTCCGATCGGATCAGCGGTTCCTTCGATGGCGTCGTGGTGACGATCGCATCGGACTGGCGACAGAGGGTTTCGAGATCGGTCGTTGCAGCGATGGAAAGGTCGAGGTCCTCAAGGTCGGCAAGCACGGCGTTCGCCCGTTCCATGGATCGCCCCCAGACCGTGAACCGCAGTGGTCGATCCGAGAGTGCGGCAAGCGCCCGGATCTGGATGCGCGCCTGCGTCCCGGTGCCGACGATCCCGATCCTCCGCGCGTCCTTGCGCCAGAGCGCCATGGTCGCGAGCGCGCCGCCGATGCCGGTGCGCAGATCGGTGAGCAGCCCCTTGTCGTCGAGCACGGCCATCACGTCGCCGGTCTGCGAGGATACGGCGACCATCATGCCGTTGCTCGACGGCAGTCCCTTGGCCGGATTGTCGTAGAAACCGGAGGCGATCTTCACGACGAAGATCGGATCGCCTTCGATGTAGCCGTATTTGATGTGGCAATCCGCATTGCGATCGGAAAGCGGCAGGTAGCCAACCGGCGGCAGGTTGGCGCGGCCATCCGTGACGGCGATGTAGGCGTCGCGGATGGCCGGTGCGGCGAGCGTCAGCAGCGGCAGGGATGCGAGTTTCTCGCGGCCGACGACGATCATGGCGCGCTCCCCTGGCTCAGATATTTGTAGACGGTCGCGCGGCCCATGCCGAGGATGCGCGAGATGTAGGACGCAGCATTCTTGCCGCCGAAGGCGCCGTCTGAAGAAAGCGCAACGACCAACGCCTGCTTGTCGGTCCGGCTCAATGTTGAGATCGTCAGCCCCCGCGCCGCCGTCCACTGCTGGACATATTCGTTGACGCGTTCGTGCCAGTCCTCCTTGAACAGGCTCTCCGGCCTGTCTGCATTGACCGGGACGCGCACGAGTGCGTTGAGCGTGCGGAGTGCTGCATGGAAGTCCGAGACATCGGCATTGATGCAAAGGACGCCGATCGCCTTGCCGGCCGCATCGCGCAAGACCGCGCTGATCGCCTTGATAGAGCGCCCGTCCCAGTTGACCTTTTCGTAGGGGCCGATGATCGCATCGCCTTCCCTGAAGCCGATTTCGCTCAGCAGCGAGGGTTCGCCGATCTCGCGCTTGGAGAAGTTGCCGGCGATATGGACGACGGTTTCGCTTGCGAGGTCATGCAGCACGACTTCGGCATAGGGCTGAAACAGCAAGGCGACCGCGTCGCAGACCAGGCTATAGGGGCGGAGTTCTGGGGTCACGGCGTTCCTCTTCCTCGATGGCGCCCCTTAAAGCATGCATAGACGAAATTGTCTATATTGGATTTATAGTCTTTAGTTGGTGCCGCCCAAAAACGACAACAGCGGCGCGCGATGAGTTCGCGCGCCGCTGTTCAAGCAGCCGACAGGGAGGGGATCAGCTAGCTCGTCGCGGTCTTCATGCGCTTCGCCTTCCTCCAGCCGACAAGAAGCGGCAGCACGGCCATGGCGCCCGCCAGGATCCAGAGGATGATCGAGATCTTGCTCTGGAACAGGATCGAGATGTCGCCGCCGCTGATCGCCAGTGCATTGCGCAGGTTCACCTCCATCACATGCCCGAGCACGAAGCCGAGGATGATCGGCGCCATGTCGAAGCCGGCCTTTCGAAGCAGCCAGCCGATGACGCCGATGCCGAGCATCAGGAGGATCGAGAACACCGACGCGTGGGTGGAATAGACGCCGACAACCGACAGGACCAGGATGCCCGGAACCAGCAGCCAGTTCGGCACCGTCAGTACGCGGGCGAAGATGTTGACGAGCGGCAGGTTGAGGAGGAGCAGCAGCACGTTGCCGATAAACAGCGACGCGACGAGGCCGCCGACCACTTCAGGTCGTTCGGTGATCAGCATCGGGCCCGGCTGGATGTTGTAGAGCATCAGCGCGCCGAGCATGACGGCGGTCGTGCCGGAGCCGGGCACGCCGAGCGTCAGCATCGGCACGAAGGCACCACAGGCGGTGGCGTTGTTGGCCGCCTCCGGTGCCGTCAGGCCGCGCACGTCGCCCTTGCCGAAGGTGCCCTCGGTGTCGGAGATGCGCTTTTCCGTGGTGTAGGAAACCGCGCTCGAAACCGACGCGCCGGTGCCGGGCAGCACGCCGACGATGAAGCCGATGACCGAGCCGCGCAACGTCGCACCGACGGACTTGCGGATGTCGTCGAGGCGGGCGGTCATGCGGCCGAGCTCGCGGATGACCGTGACGCCGCTTGCCTGGTGTTCGAGGATCAGCAGCGCCTCGGACACCGAGAACAGGCCGATGACCAGCACGACGAATTCGATGCCGTCGCCGAGTTCCGGCTCGTTGAAGGTGAAGCGGTAGGCGCCGGAGGTGGCGTCAAGTCCGACCGTTGCGAGCATCAGGCCGAGCGTGCAGCCGATCAGCGTCTTTACCGGCTGGCTGCCGACCATGGAGCCGAGCGTGGCGAAGGCAAAGACCATCAGCACGAAGTACTCGGCCGGGCCGAAGCCGATCGCGAGGCCCGCAAGCAGCGGCGCAAACAGCGCAAGCCCGACGGCGCCGAAGACCCCGCCGACGAAGGAGGAGAGGCCGGAGAGCATCAGCGCCTCGCCGGCGCGGCCCTGGCGGGCCATCGGGTTGCCGTCGAGTGCGGTCATCACTGCGCCGGCATCGCCCGGCACGTTCAGAAGGATCGAGGAGATCCGGCCGCCATACTCGGCGCCGCAATAGACGGCGGCGAGCAGGATCATCGTGCTTTCAGCCGGCAGGCCCATCGTATAGGCGATCGGGATCAGAAGCGCGATGCCGTTGATCGGTCCAATCGCCGGCAGGGCGCCGACCAGAGTGCCGATGAAGCAGCCTGCAAGACCGATGAGCAGGTTCTGCATCGTCAGGGCGACGGTAAAACCGTTCCAGAGATATTCGAGATTCATGGGTGTAACTCCTTGACCGGCGGATCAGCCGAACAGCCGGCCGGCGGGCAGATAGACGTCGAGCAGGTAGGAAAAGACGAACCACCAGAGGACCGCCTGTCCGACGCCGCCAATCAACGCGAGACGCAGCGGTGCGCCAAAGATCCAGCCGACGCCGAATGTCAAAAGGAAGATCGAGGCGGCGAAGCCGGCCGGTTCCAGAAGCAGCGCCGACGCGAGAAGCAGGAACGGTACCGCAACGATCTTCACGAGAAGCGGTCCCCGCGGGAAGGCTTCGGCCGTTCCGGGGCTTTTCAGATAGAAGAGGCACAGGACGGCAAGGATGATGGCAAGCAGCACCGGCACGACGCGTGGACCGAGCGGATCGGAGGCGAAGGCATATTCGATCTGGCTGCCGCCGATGCCGTAGGCAATCGCCAGCGCAAGCATGGCAAGGCCGCCGATCCTGCCGATGAGGGAGGATGAGGATGGAGTGTCTGACATGTTGGGTTTCCCGATGATCACGTCGTCACGGAAAACGGGCATTCCTTCACGGCCAGGCGGTTCGCCCGTGCCCGTGTGCCCGCAGGATGGTGGCGATCGGAGCGGGAGGTCGTCCCGCTCCGATACTCGGCATTACATGCCGGCTTCCTTGGCGATGATCTTGAAGCGTGCCACGTCCGCCTTGACCTGCCGGTCGAAGGCATCGCCGACCTGGTTGTATTCGTAGAGGCCACGCGCCTCGCGCTCCTTCACGAATTCCGGCGTTGCGACGAGCTTGGTGAAGGCGTCGGCCCACCATTTGTAGTCCGCGTCGGAGACGTCCTTGCCGACATAGTAGCCGCGCCAGACCGGCCATTCGATGTCGACGCCCTGTTCCTTGGCCGTCGGCACTTCGGCGAGTTCGCCCGGAAGGCGCTCAGGCGCCATGACGGCGAGCACGCGGACCTTGCCGGCGGCATGGTGCTTGGACATTTCCGCCGCATCGCCGGCGCCGACCTTGACGTGGCCACCTTCGAGCGCCGTCAGCACCGCGCCGCCGCCTTCGAGCGCCACATAGCGCATCTGCTTCGGCTCCTGGCCGGCAGCCTTTGCCAAGAGCGAACCCTTCATCCAGTCCTGCGAGCCGACGGCGCCGCCGCCGGCGACCGAGAAGTCGGTCGGGCTTGCCTTGTAGGCGGCGATCAGTTCGCCAAGCGTCTTGTAGGGGGAATCGGCGGCAACGACGAGCACGCCGTAGTCGGCGCCGAGCGCGCCGAGCCAGCGCACGGCCGTTTCGTCATATTGGCCGAACTTGCCCTGGGCGATCAGAAGCGCCGAGCCGGACGAGGCCGCGGTGATCAGGTTGCCGTCGGTGCCGCGCTTGCCGATGACGTGGTTGTAGGCAACCGCACCGACCCCGCCTTCCATGTAGGTGACGGCCATCGGCTTGCCGATGATCTTGGCTTCGAGCAGCGCATTGGCGGCGAGCCGGCAGGTGAGGTCGAAGCCGCCGCCCGGCTTGGCGCCGGCCAGGCACTCAGGCTTGGTGGGCTCGGCGCCGGCCGGCGATTGAACGGCGGCAAACAGTCCGGCCGCCAGAAGGGTCTTTACGAAGGTTCGGGTCATGGTCTCTCTCCCATCCATGAGTTTTTCTTTCGAGGGCGCTGTCGCACACCTGCCCCACCGTGACATCCAAGGCCCGGACGGGCATCGACCAGCATCGACGGACCGCGTATGCGGCCGCCCGAAAATGCCCCGGCGATGATTGTCCTCCAGACCCTGGCCGCATCTCCCGTTGTCGCGGTCAGGCAACCCTCTTTCCTCCCCGAACCTGTCACCACGCTGTCACGAAAGCGGTCATATCCGCCGGGTTGATCGGCGGAATCTTCCGTGTCACTGCTTGCTCATGCGCATCTTTCTGGTGGAGGACACGAGGGATGTCGGGGAGGCAATCAGCCGTCGACTGGAAAAGGTCGGGCACACCGTCGATTGGCAGACGGACGGTCAAGCCGCCGCCGACATACTCGAATTTACCGATTATGATCTCGTGATCCTCGACGTCATGTTGCCGGGGCTCGACGGGTTCGAGATCCTGCGCCATCTGCGCGCCCGGCGAAAGACGACACCGGTGCTGGTGCTGACGGCGCGTTCCGAAATCGAGGACCGGGTCGGCGCGCTCGACCTTGGCGCCGACGACTACCTCGTGAAACCGTTCGATTTCCGCGAGCTCGAAGCGCGTACGCGTGTGCTCCTGCGCCGCCGCCAGGGCGATCCGACCAACCTTATCGAGTGCGGCGATCTGGTGCTCGACCGCAACAGCCGCTCCGTGCGCGTCGGCAACCGCGAGGTCCAGCTCAAGCGCCGCGAGATCACGCTTCTGGAGGTGCTCGCCGCCCGGCCGGGGCGGGTTTTCAGCAAGGACGAGCTGCTCGACCGGCTGTTCGGCTTCGACGAAAACGTCAACCCCAACGCCGTCGAACTCTATGTCGGAAGGCTGCGTAAGAAGATCGAGGGCTCGTCGGTGCGCATCGTCACCATCCGTGGTCTCGGCTATCAACTGGTGGCTGATGAAGCAGCGTGAAACCTCTCTCTTCTGGCGGCTGGTGCTGCGCGTGGCGCTGGTGCTTTGCGCTGGGGCGGCGCTGCTCTCGGCGGCTGCCTGGTACTATGCCCGCGCGGCTGCCGACGATGCCTACGACCGGCTGCTGCTCGGTGCGGCGATCCAGATCACCGCGAACATGACCGTTGACGCCGGCAATCTGGGCGTTTCGCTGCCGTCGTCGGCGTTCGAACTGCTTGGCCTTGCCGAGCGCGACCGCATTTTTTATCGCGTGGTTGGCCCGGATGGCCGAACCCTGACCGGCTACGACGATCTCGATACCGGCGTCGACGTGACAGCGGCGCGGGCCGGCCCAGTGTTCCTGACGACGGAATATCGCAAGGTGCCGGTGCGCGTGGCCGTGGTCTCGCGGGCGTTGTCGGACCCGTCCTTTTCCGGCTGGGCCTATGTGGTGATGGCGCAGACGACCGAAGCGCGGCGTGGGCTTGCCGGCGAACTGACGACGCGCGCGATGATCCTCGTCGGCACCATGAGCCTGCTTGCGCTTGCCGGCACCGTGCTTGCCATCCGCTATTCGCTGCTGCCCGTCGATGCCCTTGCCGCGACGCTGCGTGCCCGCGATCCGCAGGACCTGACCCCCGTCGAGGCCGACATGCCGAGGGAGCTCAAGCCCTTCGTCGGGTCGATCAATCACTTCATGGGCCGCCTCGACGAACGCGTCACCCTGCTTCAGCGCTTCATCGCCGATGCGGCCCACCAGATCCGCACGCCGCTGACGGCCCTTTCGGCGCAGGTCGACATGCTCGACGACGACGACCTCGACGTCAACCGCAGACGGCATCTGGGGCGGGTGCGCGATCGCGTCAGCCAGCTGGCGCGGCTCACCAACCAGCTGCTCAGCCATGCCATGGTCATCCACCGATCCGATTCCGTGCGTTTCAAGCCGGTCGATCTTGGCGATATCGCCCGCAAAGCGTTTCGCTCGACGGTACCGATTACCGTCGACCCGGATGTCGTCGTCTCCTTCGAAGACTGCAGCGAGCCGGTTTTCGTGCTCGGCGATGCGGTGAGCCTGCGCGAGGCGATCGCCAACATCATCGACAACGCGCTGCAGCACGGTGTCGCGCAACGGCTGGCCGTACGCGTGCGGCGCGACGACGATCGTGCCCTGGTGGAGGTCGCCGACGACGGTCCCGGCATTCCGCCGGGCGAATGGGCGGCGGTGACCACGCGGTTCGTCAGTTCGAAGACGGGAGAGGGAAGCATGGGGCTCGGCTTTGCAATCGCGGCGGAGGTAGCGCTTGCCCATCGCGGCACGGTCCGGTTTCTGGAGAAAGGCGCGCACGACTTCACCGTCATTCTCGATGTTCCCCTTTATCGGGAGGGACCATGAGGATGTGGCGACAGCTTCCTTCGATCGCACTTCTCGCGGTCCTTGGCCTTGCCGGCCCGGCCGGCGCGGTCGAGGGGACGCGTGCGTTCTTTCCGGCGCTCGACGCCGAGCGCGGCCGGCTCGTCATCAACGGCGCGACCGACATCGAGGCGATGGAGCCGCTGATCCGCGATTTTCAGCTGACGGCGCGGGATGTCGCCATCGACTATACCGACTACGTGACCAACGAGCTTTATCACGATGCCGACATCGCCTGCCGATTGCAGCAGCCCTTCGGTGACCTCCTGCTGTCGTCCTCCGTCGACCAGTTGGTGAAGCTTGCAAACGACGGCTGTGCTCTGTCGCATGTCTCGCCGGAGACTGGCAGCGTGCCGGCTTGGGCGAACTGGCGCGACGAGGTCTTCGGCTTCACCTTCGAGCCCTCGGTCATGGTCTATCACAAGGACTTCGTGCCGCCGGAGGACGTGCCGCACACCCATGGCGAGCTGACCGATCTGCTGCGCTTCAAGCCGGATTATTATCGCGGCCGCATCGGCACCTATGATCTGCGGCAGTCCGGCATCGGCTATCTGCTCGCCTTCCTCGATGCCCAACAGGCCTCGACCACCTACGGCCGCCTGCTCGAAAGCTTGAGCCGCGCCCAGGCGGTGCTGCGCTGCTGCAACAACGCGGTTCTGTCGGAACTCGACAGTGGCAACGTCTATATCGGCTACAACATCCTCGGCTCCTACGCCTATGCCGCCTCGCGCCGGAACGCCAAGCTCAGGATCGTGCTCCCGCGCGACTATACACTGATCCTCAGCCGCGGCGCGCTGGTCCCGGTGGGGGCGAAACGCCGCGATCTTGCCGGTCGTTTTCTCGACTATCTGCTGTCCGAGCGAGGACAGGAGGTGGCGCGGGAGAAAGCGTTCTTCTTTTCGTGGAACGGCGCACTGCCGGCCGAGGTCGACGGCCCGGCAAAACTTGTGGAGTCGGGTATCGGCCGGCCGATCCGCATCGGCCCGGCTTTGCTTGCCGCCCAGGACCGGCTGCAGCGGTCCCGCTTCATCGACGACTGGACCAAGCTGATCGTCGATACCCCGGTCCGGCTGCGCCCGAATTGAAGGACGGCGCCTGCGGCAGATGCAGGCGCCGGGATCGCGCGCGGCCTATCGCTCGCCCTTGCGCCAGGCGCACAATGCGTGGTCGAGCGACAGCCTCCCGGGACCGGAGGCCATCAGCGCGAGCGCCATGGCGGCCCAGGTAATGTGGATCGGCCAGCCGTCCGGCACAGTCAACTGCACGACGATCGTCATCACCAGCAGGCCGAGGGCGGCAAAGCGGGTCGCCAGGCCGAAAACGAGCAGAATTGGCAGAACGATTTCCGCCGAGCCGGCCGCAAAGGCCGTTACGGCGGGAGCGGGGTAGGGATAGGGTCCGCCCGGCAGATGCAGCTGGAACTCGGAGCTGAAAAGCAGCACCGCCACGTCGTTCAACTGCAGGAAGCCGTCCCACTTGCTCATGCCGGATCGGAAGAAGGGGACGGCAAGGCCAAAGCGCAGCACAAGCTGGGAGAGCCAGAGCGGCGCAAGCACGCCGACGGCGCGGTTCGCTCGACGGGCCCATTGCGACAGGTCGGCAGGACTGCCGTTCTGCGAAAATCTGGATGCGGACATCATGGTTTCATCCTCCGTGATGGATGGCCGCAAAAGCGCCGGCTTCGAGCGCGGTGGCGATTGCGGCTGTAAGATCGAGCGTGGGAGATCGGGTTGAAGCTTCCGCGGCGGCCGCGGCGAGGGGAACGCCTGCCAGCAGGCGTGAAAGCAGGAGATCGGCGCCGGGCGCGAGGTTTCGAACGATGACGTCGAGGCCGGGCCGGGTGATCAGCGCGCTCTCCGGATCAGCCGTTTCGATGCGCCCGACCGGTCCGCGCCCGCGGTTGACGGCAAAGATCGTGACGGCCGGATAATCGAAACGCACGATCCTGCTTGCCGGATGCGGTTCGAAAACGACGTCGCCAAGCCGCTCGGGCGGAACCAGGGAAAGCGCTGCCGGCGCAAGCGCCGGCGCATCGGCGGCATGATAGGCGTCGAGCCAGGCGCGCTCGATCCTGGCAACGTCGGCAAGCCAGGGCATTCCCTTCGCGTATTCGTAGCGCGCGATGAAATTGGGAAAGTCGTGGCCGTATTCGAAAAGCAGCGGCGAGTTCGGCGGCGTCTCCCGCACGTGAAAGCGCGCCATGGCGCGGAAGAAGGCCTCGCCGGTGATGCGCTCGGTTGCCGGAAAGGTCGCCGCCAGCGCCTCGATCAGGCTGACCGTGACGTTGTTGCGATAGACATTGAAGCGCTTCACCGCCGCCTTGCCGTTCGGACCGGCGACAACGGCCGGTGTCGGCCGGTCGGGTGCAAGCAACGGCGGCACGAAACCGGCGGCATAGCTGCCGGCTCGGCCGATCGGGATGGGGAGCATTGCGTCAGGCGCGGACACGGATCTTCTCCTGCGACAGCCGCTGCCCGTGGGCATCGAGGATCGCTTGCGCCGCCATGGCCTCGCGCTTCAGCACCGGCCAGTCGGGAACGGCGCTGTCCCATTCGATCAGTGTCGGGATGGCGCCGCTCCTGGCGATGACGATTTCGTAGAGTTTCCAGACGGCGTCTGCGACCGGGCCGTCATGGCTGTCGATCAGCATAAGCTCGCCTTCGTCGTCTTCCTGCTCCGCATGCCCGGCAAGGTGGATCTCGCCGACATGCTCCAGCGGAAAGTCGCCGAGGTAGTCGCGCGCCGAATAGCCCTGGTTGGTGGCCGAGACGAAGACGTTGTTGATGTCGAGCAGCAGCCCGCAGCCGGTGCGTTTCACCAGTTCGCGGATGAAGGCCGTTTCGCTCATCGTCGATTCCGGGAACGTCACATAGGTCGAGGGGTTTTCGAGCAGCAGCCGGCGTCCGATCGTTTCCTGGACCTCGTCGATATGCGCGGCAACGCGCGCAACGGTCGCTTCGGTATAGGGCAGCGGCAAAAGGTCGTTGTAGAAGGTGGTTTCGTGGGTCGACCAGGCGAGATGCTCGGAGACGAGCGCCGGCTCATAACGGTCGAGCAGCGCCTTGAACCGGGCGAGGTGCGCCTTGTCGAGCGGCTGCGGGCCGCCGATCGACATGCAGACGCCATGGAGAGAGACCGGAAACTGTTCGCGGATGCGGCTCAGCGCCGCGTGCGGTGGGCCCCCGGCGCCCATGTAGTTTTCCGCATGAATTTCGAAAAAACCGCCCGGGGCTTCGTCGGCGAGGATCGCCTGAAGGTGCTGGTGCTTGAAGCTCGTTCCGGCCAGCCCGGCAATTTGATGGTTCGGCAGGCGAGGGCTCACCGGGGCAAGTCCGCTGCCGTCATTGGTTGAAATGCGCATTGCCAATCCCGTTCCAATCCTGTGAGCTTTGATGGCGGGCGGGAGCGTTGCTCGACCGGCCATCCCCTTGAAAACCGAAGTGCAACGGGAGGCGATTGCCCCGCCTCCCGTTTCCGTCTTGTCGTGGATCAGGACGCCATGTCGCGGGAGAGCGGTTCGGGCGATCCCTTGCGGCCGTCAGGCAGTTCCATCGTCGTGCAGGTGCCGCCATCGACGAATTTCCAGGCGTTGCCCTGGTAGTCGACCGTCGAGGTTGCCTGGCAGGTGGTGCCGGGGCCGGCCGCGCAATCGTTCTGGCCCTTGAGCGCGACGCCGAAGCATTTTTCCTTGCCCGCATCCATGGCGGACTTGACCTGTGCTTCGGTGAGCGGTGCGGCGGTCGCAAGCGACGACAGGGCCGCGGCCACAGCACCGGCCAACATTGCGGTGCTGATCGTGGACTTCGTGGACATGAATGTGTCTCCGTGTTGAATTGATCGAGTGCGCTCGTGACTGAGGCGCACATCGGGTCTTTCGCCACGCAGGTGTCGGGCGTTACATAACGTTGGCAACACGCTTTCGTGATGGGTTCGCGAGGCCGGTCCGAGCAGACAGCAGCCGTGAATTTGCGATAGCCGTGTAACAAATGCCGGGAATCGGCGAATGGGAGGAAGGGCCCGGGTGAGCGGCGCGGACGACGAACATCTCGCAGGGCTCCTTCGCGCGGCCGTGGCCGGCGACGAAAAGGCCTATGCCGACTTCCTGCGGGACGCGGCGCAGGTGATTCGTCGCTGGGCCCGGCGCTGGACCATCGGCGGTGGCGTCGATGCGGAGGACGTCGTGCAGGAGGCGCTGCTGGCGGTGCACGTCAAGCGCCACACCTGGCGGGAGGACGCGCCCGTCATCCCGTGGCTGCATGCCGTCGCCCGGCACAAATACGTGGATGCCGTGCGCCGACGAGCCCGCCGCCCGACGGTGGGCATCGAAGGGCTCGAAGAGACGCTGCCGAGCGTCGAAACCGAGACGGCCAGGGATTGGGAGATCGGCCGGGCGCTGGAGGGGCTCGCTCCGGGCCAGCGTTCGGTGGTCAGTGCGATCTCGGTCGAGGGGTTCACCGTGGCCGAGACGGCGCAGAAGCTGGACATGAACGAAACGGCGGTTCGGGTGGCGCTGCACCGCGGCCTTGCTGCAATCGCCCGCCGATTTGGACGAAACTGAGATGGATACGAACGACCTCATCAAGGCTCTCGCAGCGGACAATCGGCGCCCCGGTCTGCCGATGAACACCGTATGGCCCGCTGTGGCGATCGGCGCGCTCGTCCTCGCCGGTGTCGCGTTTTCGATCCTGCTCGGCCCGCGGCCGGATATCGCCGCTGCTGGCGAGACGGTTCGGTTCCTGTTCAAGTTCGTGGTGACGATCGCGCTCGCCGCGGCCGCCTTTGCGGCCATGCGCGTCGCTGCCTGGCCCGATGCGGACCCGCGCCGGCTGGTGCCTTTTCTTGGCATCGCGCCCCTGCTCGTTGCCGGTGGCGTACTGTTCGAGCTTCTTGCCGTGCCATCCGACGCCTGGGCGGCGAAACTCGTCGGAACCAATTATCTGGTGTGCATGACCTTCATTCCGCTCATCGGCCTTGCACCCCTTGGATTGTTCCTTGTCGCGTTGCGCCATGGCGCGCCGTCGCGCCCCGGCTTTGCTGGCGCCCTGGCAGGGCTTGCAGCCGGCGGCATTGCCGCGACCTTCTACGCCGCCCATTGCCCGGACGACTCGCCGCTCTTCGTCGCGACCTGGTACACGATCGCGGTCCTGATATTGACGGTGCTTGGGGCGTTGGGCGGTCGCTGGGCCGTTCGCTGGTAGCGGCTAGACGGGCGCTTGCCGGCGCTGAAAACAAAAAAGGCCGGCAATGCCGACCTTTTCCCGTTCGCTGCGTCACACTGCCAGTACATCCGTGGTCAGCGTTTGCGCGCGAACTACGCCCGGAGCCTTCGGTCGATCATATCCGTCGCGCTCCACGGGCAATTCGTTGATGCCTATGTGTGGTGTCGGGTGAAGGGTTTCAAGCCCCCGGCAAAAATCGCTGCCGGCATCCCTCGGTACTGGCTCCCCCCGACGCTAGCAATGAATGCTGACGCCGTGCTCGCGCAGCAGGGCGACGATCTGTTCGTCGGGCAGCCGGTCGGTGACCAGCGCATCGATATCGGCAAGCGATGCCAGCCGTACCAGCGCGCGCCGTCCGAACTTGCTGCTGTCGACGGCGAGAATGACGCGCTCGGCCTGGCGCATGGCGGCCGAGACAGCGGCGACTTCGGCATGGTCGTCGTCACCGATATCGCCGTCCTGGTCGATGCCGCTGACGGAGATGATGGCGACGTCGAACTTGAACTTGCGGATGTAGTCGGCGGTCTCCTCGCGGAACACGCCGGCATCTACCTGGCGCACGAAGCCGCCGGGCACGGCGACGGCAAAGCTGCTGCTTTCGCTGAGCGTGGTCGCGACGCGCAGGCTATAGGTGACGACGCGCAGGTCGCGGCGCTTGAGAAGGCCCCGCGCCACCGCCTCGCACGTCGTTCCGGTGTCGAGGAAGACGGCAGCGCCGTCGGCAACAAGCTCCGCGGTCAGTTGCCCGATGCGTTCCTTCAGCTCCGCGTTGTCGATGCGTCGCTGGCGGTAGATTTTGGGATCAACCGGGGTCGCAATGGTCGCGCCGCCGTGCAGGCGCCGCACCTTGCCCTCCTGTTCGAGCGCCATGATATCGCGCCGTGCCGTCTGAGTGGTGACGCCGAACAGGCCGGTAATCTCCTCGATCGAAATATAGTGGTTCGTTTGGAGATGGCTTAGAAGCTGCGCTTGCCTGCGCGCCTTCTTGTCCCCACCCACAACATCCCGATCGTCCATCACCCTCATCCTCATTGCCCGTCAGCACGTTTTGCTACCATAGGGCCAACTCCGATCTCCAAGGAAATCGGCGCAGCACCTGTGGGCCGCGCGAAATTTTATGGCGTCCTATGAAATGTTGTAAAACTGACATTTGACTCGCCTAATGTCCGTAATCGTACATTTTAGTGAACTCTTCCGCTCATCAACACCATCGCCATGAAGGTCTTGTGACGGAGCGTGTTCGCATCGCGACATTGGAGCAGATAATGAGACAACGTGGACACGACCTCCGCGGGGTGCGGGCTTTTGCGCGCCTTACGCAACCGTTGCGCCTGGCGACGGCGATCCTTCTCTGCGGCACGAGCCTGACGCTTTCGGCGGCCGAGGCGCGGGCTGCTGACGACAGCATGAAGATCCTGACGCTGAACACCTGGCTGGACCGCTTCAAGGCAAACCCGAGCGTCATGTCGGACTTCTTCATCAAGGGGAACTACGACATCCTGACCTTCCAGGAGTTCCGCGCCAACAGCACCTACGCGCGTGACATCCCGGGCATCCTGAAGAATGCCGGCCTTGGAACCTACGCGACACGACAGGACAGCGATACCGGCGTGTTCTCGCGCCTGCCCGGTACCTTCGGCGCCAGCACGCTTGGCGACATAGTGACCTATACGGTGGTCGATCCGACCGTCAGCAAGCCGCAGGTGGTCGTCGGCACCACGCACCTCAACTATTACGACCCGGCGACGACGCGCATCAGCGAGGCCAAGGGTATCAACCAGTGGGCCAAGGGGGAGACGCGGCCGATCATCCTCACCGGCGACTTCAATGCCGGCGATGTCTCGGAACGCGGCCTGCATTCGATCAGCCAGCAGGAATTGCTGCTGAAGACCTACGTCAAAAGCCCAAGCAACAGCTTCTATCTGAGCCTCCTGCGCGACTATGCCAAGGACCAGCAGAAGCTCGACGCCTATATCGCCGAGTGGAAAGGCAAGAGCGCCTCGGCGATCAACGCCTCGACTGTGCCGTCAGGCCTGTTTGCCGATGAAATGTATCCCGTTGCCGGCAACCTGCCGCAGACGATGAACATCCTGAAGAAACAGTTCCAGATCCTGCAGCTTCCGAACGAGCGCGAACAGTTCTCGCCGCATGCTCTGAACGACGGCAGCGTCACCTGGCCGTCGCACGGCGAGGACGCCACCAACACCTGGGCGAGTTGGCACCGGGTGAAGATCGACCACTTCCTGGCGTCGCGCCCGTTCGGCAAGTGGTGGACGCTCGCCGACGATCCGAAGGATCCCTATTCCGGCGTCATCACCGATGTGAGTTACGTGACCAATCCGGATGGCTCGAAGACGCCGCTTTCGGACCACGAGCCGGTTGCGCATACCGTGCGCTGGGTTGGCCCGGTGCTGCAGAACTACACGGATCCGGCGACAGCGACGGCCAAGACCCGCATTGTTTGGGGCGACGAAGCCTCGACCTTCACTGAAAAGGGCGGGGTGTTCAACCTCAGCCGCAACAACATGCGCAACGACGTCTATCTCGGCCAGATCGCCGACGAGAACGGCCTGCCGATCCTTGCCGGCCTGACCGACCAGGAGAAGAAGACGCTGCTCGACTGCAAGAGCACGGATGCGCGCTTCCAGCAGGCGATCCGCGACTATTGCATCGACGATCATTCGTTCATCGGCGAAACGCTGGTGACCGACGGCGGTACCGTTGTGATCGAAGAGGATGCAGCCCTCGGCAGCGCTGCGGCGAAGCTCCGGCTCGACGGCGGTGCGCTCCGGATCGCCGGCCGCGACATGCACCAGATCAACCGCGATATCGTGCTGGAAGCGGGCGGCGGTTCGCTCGACGTGGCGGACGCTGCCAACGTCGTTGCCGTCAACAAGGCGATCAGCGGCAGCGGCGGTCTCACCAAACTCGGCGCCGGCGCGCTCGTGCTTAACGGCCAGAACACCTATACCGGCGCGACCGTGGTCAAGTCCGGCCTGCTCTCGGTGCAAGGGTCGATCGCCTCGTCTTCGGGGCTCACCATCGAAAAGGACGGCGCCATCGGCGGCATCGGAACGTTCGGCAGCATCACCATTGCCGACGGCGGCGTGATCGCGCCCGGCAATTCGATCGGTACGCTCAACGTTGCCGGCGATATCAATTTCGCGGCCGGCTCCACCTATCAGGTCGAGGCCAACGACAAGGGTGAGAGCGACAAGATCGTCGCGTCAGGCAAGGCGACGCTCAACGGCGGCTCGGTCCTGGCACTTGCGGCCAATGGCAGCTATGCGCCGCAGACCAGCTACACGATCCTGACGGCGGCCGGCGGCGTGACCGGTACCTTTGCCGACGTCGCATCGAGCCTCGTCTTCCTCGACCCGACGCTCGGCTATGACGCCAACAGCGTGACGCTGACGCTCAGCCGCAACGACATCCGCTTCGCGGACGTCACGGAGACCGCCAACCAGCGGGCAACGGCGATCGCCGCCGAAAGCCTCGGCTTCACCAATGCCGCCTATTCGGCGCTCACCAACCTCGACCGCGCACAGGCGCGTTTTGCCTTCGACCAGCTCTCGGGCGAGATCCATGCCTCGACCAAGGGCATGCTGCTGCAGGACGGTCTGCTTCTAAACGCGGCAGCCACCAGCCGCATCCGTGCGGCCTTCGGCGATGCCAGCACCAAGGCGGTGCCGGTGCTAGCCTATGGCGAGGGCGGCATCGAAAGTGTTGCGGCAGACACCGAGCGCTTCGCCTTCTGGAGCCAGGCCTTCGGCACCTGGGGCGACACGGACGGTAACGGCAATGCGGCCGGCTTCCAGCGCAATGTCGGTGGTTTCCTCGTGGGCGCCGACGGCCTCGTTGGTGACAACTGGCGCGCCGGCCTCTTTGGCGGCTACAGCCGCTCGACCTTCGACGTGGTCGATCGTCGTTCCTCGGGAGACAGCGACAACTACCATATCGGCGCCTATGCCGGGACCGTGCTTGGCGCGCTGTCGCTGACGTCGGGTGCGACCTATAGCTGGCACCGCATCGAAACGACCCGCAGCGTAGCCTTCGGCGGATTCGACGACAGCCTGTCGGCAGCCTATGATGCCCGCACCGCCCAGATCTTCGGCGAGGCGAGCTATGCGGCAAGTGCCGGTCGCTTCGATTTCGAGGGCTTCGCCAATCTCGCCTATCTCAACCTCGATACGGACGGTTTCCGTGAAAAGGGCGGAGCGGCGGCGCTCTCGGGCCGCTCGGAGAACACCGACACGACCTTCACGACGATCGGCGTGCGCACCTCGACCGACGTGTCCTTCGGCGAAACGGCGGCGGTTCTCAGCGGCACGGTCGGCTGGCGCCATGCCTTCGGCGATATCGTGCCGACCTCTGCGCTTGCCTTTGCCAGCGGCCGGGGTTTCACGGTCGGCGGCGCGCCGATCGCCCGGGATGCCGCACTCGTCGAAGCCGGTATCGACTTCAAGATCGCTCCGACCGCGACCTTTGGCGTCAACTACACCGGCCAGATCGCCTCCGGCGTTTCCGACCACGGCGTCAACGCCAAGCTGAAGGTGAGCTTCTAAGGGGCGTAATATATCGCTTTGAATATCGAACGCCGCGCATGGCCTCCATGCGCGGCGTTTCTTGTGGCTGGTTGCGGCAGCCTGGTCGATCAGATCCAGACGGTTCTTCCGGCGCCATCGCAGCCAAGGGCGCGCAGGATGTTGAGGGGCACGTCGAGCATGGTCTCGCGGCCTGCGGTCAGTAGGAACGAGGCCGTCTGCGGTTCGCGATAGGCAAGAATCTCGTCGCGCGAGGCGGCGGTGTAGATGCCGCGCAGCGCCCTGAGGCAGCCGCTATGGGTAACCACGACATGGCGCCGGCCGCGCTCGAGCGTGTCGAGCCAGGCTTCGAGGCGCGCTGCAAGCGCCGTCCGGCTTTCACCGCCCGGCATCGAATAGTCGAACGGGTCGGCGCTGTGCGCCTCGTACTGGTCCACAAGATCGCGCTCGATCTCGTCATGGGCGAGGCCCTCCCAGGCGCCATAGGAGCGTTCGGCGAGGGCAGCCGCCTCGGCAAAACGATCGAAGGGGATCGACCAGGTATCGGCGAGGATCGATGCGGTCTGGCGGGCGCGGCCGAGCGGGCTCACCCAGAAGGTCAGGTTCTTGTCCTCCTCGGCGATCCGTTCGGCAAGGCGCAGGCCGACGGCGAGCGCCTGGCGCACGCCATTGGCCGTCAACGGTGTGTCCTTGCGGCCCTGCAGTCGGCCGGCGACGTTCCATTGGGTTTCGCCGTGGCGGATGAGGATGAGGCTTGGAAGATCTTTTTTCATGCGGAACTCGGATGTCAGCGGTATGGCGCTGCTTGAAATGGGGACCTGGCGCCCGCCGGCGAGACCGGCGGACGCGCGTCGTATGCTCTAGTGGGCGAGCCATTGCGCCGACGACGGCTTGAGGCCGAGCGTCGTTGCCGCACCGGGTTCGAGAAGCGCGTCGCCGGAATGGAACGGCGCGTCGATCAGCACGGTCGCAGCCCCGATCCTGACGCCATAACGCACCGTCGCGCCCAGGAATTCGCGATGCGCGATGATGCCTTCGAGCGCGACGGCGCCGGGCTCGAGGCTGCCGATCGTCGCATATTGCGGCCGGAAGACGAGCTTGGCGCCTGCGGGCACTTCGGTCCCTGCCGGGATCGGGATGGAGCCGCCGCCTACGACCTCGAAGCTTCTGGCAGCGCCTGACCCGGCCACCTTGCCGTCGAGGATGTTGGCTGTGCCGAGGAAGTTGGCGACGAACAGATTGGCTGGCTTTTCATAAAGCCCCATCGGCGTTCCGACCTGCTGGATGCTGCCCTCGTTGAAGACGGCGATGCGGTCACAGACGGTGTTGGCCTCCTCCTGGTCGTGGGTGACGAAGATCGTCGTCAGTTGCAGCCGCTGCTGCAATTCACGCAGTTCGCGCCGGACTTCGACGCGCATCTTGGCGTCGAGGTTGGAGAGCGGCTCGTCGAGCAACAGCACCTTCGGCTCGATCGCAATAGTGCGGGCGAGCGCCACGCGCTGCTGCTGGCCGCCGGAAAGCTGCGACGGCCGGCGGTCGGCGAGATGCTTGAGGCCGACGAGGTCCAGCGCCTTCTGGACACGACTTTCGATCTCCGGGCGCGGAAGCCGACGCTCTTCGAGGCCGAAGGCGACGTTGGCGGCGACCGTCATGTGCGGCCAGAGTGCATAGGACTGGAAGACCATGCCGATGTCGCGCTTCCATGCGGGCATGTCGAGCACGTCCTGTCCGCCGATCACGACCTTGCCCTGGCGGGCATTGTTGAAGCCAGCGATCAGCCTGAGCAACGTGGTCTTGCCGCAGCCGGACGGGCCGAGGAAGGCGAAGAACTCGCCCGGCCGGATTTCAAGGTTGATGTCCTTCAGCACGTGCAGCGCGCCGTAGTAGAGATTGACGTCGCTGATGCTGATCGCCTTGGCGGGGCCGGCGGCGAGTGCAGCGCTGTTGATGTTCACTGTCATTGTTTTTCCTCCCGAATTACTTGGCCGTACCCAGCGCCTTCTGGCGGCGCTCGATGACGTAGTGGGACAGAAGCGTGCAGAGCGCGACCATGATCACGGCGATGACGCCGAGGGCTGCACCCGGACCGCGACCGGCCGGCGATTGCATGAAGACGTAGAGCCCGTAGGCGATCGGCGCGTCCGAATTGCTCTGGATCAGCATCAGCGTCGCCGAGAGTTCGACGGCGGCCGTCGAGAAGCTGGTGACGAAACCAGCGAGCAGTCCGCCGGTCATCAGCGGCAGGACGATGCGGCGGATGGTCCGCTGCTTGGTCGCGCCGAGGTTTTCGGCGGCCTCTTCGAGCGATTCCGACACCTGCTGCAGGGCAGCGTAGCAGGCACGAAGCGCATAGGGCAGGCGGCGGATGGCAAGCGCCAGAACCACCATGACCCAGAGTGTGGCCAGCGGCGTGCCATCGGGCAGCGTGATGCCGTAGAAGGTTCTGAGATAGCCGATGCCGAGCACGACACCGGGGATGGCGAGTGCCGCGGTGGCTGCCCAGTCGAGCCAACGGCGGCCGATGACCTTGGTGCGCAGCACCAGATAGGCGATGGCGCCGCCGATGACCACGTCGATCAGGCCGGCGAGGCTGGCATAGATCAGCGTGTTCTTGATGTAGAGCGAGCTCTCGCCGAAGACGCGGCCGTAGTGGGCGACGGTATAGGCGTCTGGCATCGGGCTGAACGACCAGACGGTTGCGAAAGAAAGCAGCAGCAGGCCGATATGTGGTGACAGCACCAAGAGCAGGATCAGCGCGACGACGCCATAGGCGATTACGCTCTCGCCGCGGCTGAGCTTGCGCCGGGAAAGACCGCCGCCGCCGCGCTGGACGGTCGAATAATCCTTGCCGCGCATGGCGACCGCCGAAAGCCACATGGCGAAGATCGAGACGGCAATCAGGATAACCGAGATCACGTAACCCATCGGGTCGGTGAGACCGACCGAGGTCACGCGCAGATAGGCCTGCGGCGCCAGCATGTCCTTGACGTTGAGGAGCAGCGGCGTCGCCAGGTCGTCGAAGACCTTGACGAAGACCAGCGACGCGCCGGCGAGATAGCCGGGCATGGCAAGCGGAAAGACGATGCGGCGGAAGAGCCGGAAGCCGGAGGAGCCGAGGTTCTGGGCGGCCTCTTCCATCGACCGGTCGATGTTGCGCAGGCTGGTCGAAAGGTTGATCAGGATGAAGGGGAAGTAGTGCAGCGACTGCACGAAGATGACGCCGTTCAGCCCCTCCATGAACGGGATGCGGATGCCGAACCAGTCGTTCAGAAGCAGGTTCACCGTGCCGTTGCGGCCGAAGAGAAGCTGCATCGCCACCGCGCCGACGAAGGGCGGCATGATCAGAGGCACGAAGCCCAGCGTCTGGATGATGAGCGAACCGCGGAAGTCGAAGCGGGTCGTCAGCACCGCGAGCGGAAGCGCAATGGCGCTCGCCCAGACGACCGACATCCCGGACACATAGACGGAGTTGAAGAAGGACCGGCGGAAGAGGTCTGTTTTGAAGAAGTCGATGAAGTTGACGATGGTGAGTGCACCGGTGCCCTTCTCGGTGAAGGCGGTGTAGATGACCGTGCCGGCGGGGATGACCAGGAAGATCGCCAGAAACAGGGCGATCACCGAGACAGCCAGGATCTGGCCAGGTTTGGCCGCGGCGGGCCGGATGGGAACGGAAGCGACGAGCGCCATGGGGCAGACTCCGGAGTGAGTTCGGCCAGCCCGGCGCGAAAGGCGCGCCAGGGTCGGCGAAGCTTGAATGTTTGCGGGAGCTTGACCGCCCGCCGGGATGGGCAGGCGGTCGCTGTCGTCGCTTAGTCGACGAGGTTCAGGGCTTCGTCAGCCTTGGCCTTGGCGGCGGCATACTTCTCCGTCGCGAAGGCGGCCCACTTCTGTTCCAGTTCCGCCTGACGAGCGGTCTTGTCCTCGCCGCCGGTGAAGGCGTCGCGGGTCTCCTTGCTCGCCGCCTCGTCCGCCGTGATCGGCATGGCGGCAACCAGGGCCTTGGCTTCGTCGAGAAGCGCGCGGGCAGCCGGCTGTTCGTTGGCGGCAAGCGCCTTTTCGGCCGCATGGATCGCCTGGGTGGCGCCCTTGAGGTTTTCGAGCTGGAAGGAGATCAGCTGGTCGAACAGCGTGTCGACGACATCGGTGCGCTTCTTCGAAACGTCGCTGTCAAAGGTGATCATCGACTGGAAGCGCGGATCCTTGAAGGGGTTCGGGAAGCCTTCTGGCGCCTTGGCGTAGAGCGCCGGGTTGATCGGCAGGCGACGGATCGCCGGCTCGAGCAGGACTTCCTGGCCCTTTTCCGACAGGATGTAGTTGACGAAGGCCTCGGCGCCCGCTTGGTTCGGCGCATTGGCGACGATGCCGATGTTGGCCGGAACGACCGTCGTGACCGACGGATAGGCGAAGCTGACCGGGAAGCCGCTTGCCTGGGCCGAGAAGGCGAAGAAGTCGATGACGATGCCGATGCCGGTCTGGCCGGAGTTGACGGCATCCGGAACGCCGAAGGAGCGTTCGGTCACCTGCTGCAGGTTGCCGCCGATGCCCTTCAGCGTACTCCAGCCCTTGTCCCAGCCTTCGCCCTGCAGGATCGTCTCGATCGTCAGGTGGGTGGTGCCGGAGCGCGAGGGCGCGGCGATGGCGACGTGGTCGAAATATTCCGGCTTGGCGAGATCGCCCCACTCGGCCGGCTTCGGCAGATTGTTGGCTTCCAGGTAACGGTCGTTCGACATGATGCCATAGCCCGATGCGGCAAAGCCGAAATAGAAACCATCAGGATCGTTGACCGGATAGGAGCCGACCTTTTCCGGCAGGCCCGTCACCGACGGGGTGAACTTGGCGAGCAGTTGCCTGCTCTTCAGGCTGTCGAAGGCGTCAGGGGCCGATGCCCAGAACAGGTCGACCTGATTGTTGACCTTGGTCTCGTCGATGTACTTGACGCCCGAGCTGGTGCTCTTGTTCTGGACGTCGAGGGTGAAGCCGGGGTTGGCGGCCTCGAAGCCGGCCTTGAACGGGTCGGTCACGTCCTTGGAGAACGAGGTGACGATCGTCACCTTGCCGCCGTCTTGCGCGTGGGCCGTCACGATGAAGGCAGCCGACATCAGCATCGCTGCTGCGATGGTTTTCAACATAGGTATCTCCTCCCAATAGACCGCCAATGCTTGGCGGCTGTCCTCTTGAGAGCAAGGCCCGTGCCAGATTGAAAATCCCGGAAAACCAGCCAGTTTCAGATCGAAATGGGTAAGAAAGGTAACATCGGGGCCGGTGAGGCGGGGTCAAAAGGGTAACATCACCCCTCGTCACCATCGGCCCGGGCATCGATGTCGAACTTGCGCATCTTCAGATAGAGCGTCTTGCGGGAGATCCCGAGCGCATCGGCGGTCGCACCCACGCGGCCTTCATGCCTGGCGAGACCGTTGATGAGGATGGTTCGCTCCAGCCGATCCATCTGTGCTTCCAGCGTCTCGCCGCCTGCCGTCGCGGCTTCGGTGTCCGGGCGCTCTTCGAGCCCGAGCACGAAGCGCTCAGCGACATTGCGCAATTCGCGCACGTTGCCGGGCCAGGGGCGAGCGTTGAGATCGGCCAGAAGATCCGCGCCCACCGGCGGTGGGGTGCGTCCCTGACGCTTCGCGGCAAGGCCGAGGAAGTGATGGAACAGGAGGCCGACGTCGCCCTTGCGGCGCGCGAGCGGCGGCAGTTCGACCCGGGCGATGTCGAGGCGATAGGCAAGGTCTTCTCGGAATTCTCCCCGCCGCGCGGCATCGTGCAGGTCGGCCTTGGTCGCCGCCACCACGCAGATATTGACCGGCAGTTCGACGTTCGAGCCGAGGCGCTCGATCACGCGCTCCTGCAGCACCCGCAGCAGCCGCACCTGGGCTGCGAGCGGCATCGACTCGATCTCGTCGAGAAACAGCGTGCCGCCATCGGCATATTCGATCTTGCCGATGCGTTTTTCCCGAGCGCCGGTGAAGGCGCCGGCCTCGTGCCCGAAAAGCTCGGATTCGAGCATGGTCTCGGGGATGGCGCCGCAGTTGACGGCGACGAACCGGCCCTTGCGACCACTGAAATCGTGCAGGGCGCGCGCCGTCACTTCCTTGCCGGTGCCGGTATCGCCGATGATCAGCACATCGGCACTGGCCGCTGCGATGCGCTGCAGTTTTTCGCGCAGCGCCACCATCGGCGCCGAATGCCCGATCAGCCGCGTTTCCCAGCCGTCCTTGTCGACAGAGAGCCGCAGCCGCCGGTTTTCGAGCAGCAGGCGACGGTGATCGCGGGCGCGGCGCACGGTCTCGATCAGGTGCACCGGGTCGGCCGGCTTTTCGAGAAAATCCCAGGCGCCCTCGCGCATCGCCCTCAGCGCCATCGGGATGTCGCCATGCCCGGACATGAGGATGATCGGGATATCAGGGTCGATCTTGCGCACGGCGGCGACCAGGTCGAAGCCGTCATGATCGGGCATGCGCACATCCGAGACGATCACGGTGTCGCTGTCGGCGCGCAGGCCGGCGAGCGCCGAGATGACGGAACCGTGCGGGGCGACGGTGAAGTCCTCCAGTTCCAGCACCTGGCAGCAGGCCTCAAGCACGCTGGCGTCGTCGTCGATCAGGATGATGTCCGCTTCCGGTCTCATTCCGGGCCTTTCAGGGATACGAGGAATCGGGTGCCGGCCGGGCCGGTCTCGAGGATGGCGATGTCGCCGCCGAAATCCTTGACGATGTTGTAGGAGATCGACAGGCCGAGGCCGAGCCCCGAGCCTACCGGCTTGGTGGTAAAGAACGGATCGAACACGGCCGGCAGGTTATCCGCGGCGATGCCGTGCCCGGTATCGCCGACGATCAGACGCGCGGCGCCGCTGGTGACTTCAACGCGGACGCTGATGCGCCGAAGTGGTTGGTCGGCGACGGCGTCGAGCGCGTTGCCGACGAGATTGACGGCAACCTGCTCGAGCCGGACCGGTTCGGCCATGACCATTGCCGGGAGGCCTTCCGGCAACGAAAGCTCGAGCATCACGCTCTCCTCCTCGAAACGATGTTCGAGCAGGCTGAGCGCGTCCCACACTGCTGCGGTCAGATCGACCGGCCGCAGCTGCGCGTCCGGCCGTCGGGCAAAGCGGCGGATATGGCTGATCTGGTCGGCCATGCGTCCCGTCAGCCCCTTCATCTTGTCGAGGTTGTTGACCGCCTGTTCGCCCTTGCCGCGGCCGATCAGCGTGGCGGCGTTGTGGATGTGTGCGCGAAGGGCGGCCAGCGGCTGGTTGAGTTCGTGGCCGATGCCGGCCGCCATCTGGCCGAGGGCCGCGAGCTTTGCCGACTGGATCAGCTCGTCGCGGGTCTGGCGAAAGAGGGTCAGCGCACGCGAGAGGTCGCCCAGCTCGTCGGCTTCGGGCGGCGGGATCGCCGTGGAATGCCGGCCCGCGCTGATCGCGCCGGCGGCCGTCGCCAGCAGGCGGATACGGGCGATGAGGTTGCGGTGGACGTAGAAGTAGCCGATGGCGCTTGCCACCAGCACCGAGAGGATGGCGATCGCGAGCAGCAGGCTACGCCCGGTTTCGATTGCGGCGGCCGCGCGTCGCGCGGCGTCCCCGGCGCTTGCCTCGATCGCCACCACCTCCGTCTCGATCTTGCGACCAAGCTCCTCGACCAGCCGGCCGTTTTCGCTGGCAAGTTCGGCAAGTGTGCCGGCCTGCAGCATTTCCGAGCGCTTGCGATTGGGGATGCCCGTCGAGGCGTTGGACTGGTCGAGAATGCGCCCGGCAAGCTGCCGCACGGTGATGCTGTCGGGCCAGCTGTCGAGCGAGCGGATGCGGCTTGCCAGTTCGTCGGCGCTGTCGCCGAGGAAGGCGTTGGTCTCCTGCATTTCCTCTTCGGTCGTGGCGTTGACGAGCCGCCCGATGAGCCCGGTCGCAAGGTTTGCCTGGGAGACGACGGTCAACAGCGCTTCGCTCTTCTGCTGTTCGGCGAGCGCGGCCGCACCCTGGCCCTTGCGGGTTTCCGCCTCGATGTTGAAGCGGATGTCGTCGACCAACGGGTCGGCTTCTTCCAGAAGATCCGCCTGGACCCAGCGAAGCTCGTCGATGTCCGAGCGCATCGCCTCGCGCAGCGTGAAGCGTTTGCCGGCCGCAAGGTCGATCTTTTTCAGATTGGCGCCGATGGCCTCGGCGAGCGGCAGCAGCGCCGCCGTGCTCGATTGCGCCGTGTTTTCTTCCAGCAGGGCTCGAAGGGTCTGGAGGCGCGTCGCGTAGACGGCGCGGATCTCGTTGTATTCGGTACGGTTTTCGGCGCCGGCAAGCACCGACGTTACGGAGCCGATGTCGGCCCCGGCCTTGGAGAGGCGTGACGCGAAGGCGAGCTGCGGCATCTGCTCGTCGGCCATGCGCGACAGTTCGCCCGACAGCCGCTCATAGGAAAGCCAGCCAACCACGCAGGCGCCGACGGCAAGCCCGACGATCGCGACGAAGGCAAGCACGAGGCGGGCGCCGATACCGAAGCGCCAGCGCGGCTGCCGGGCGGTCGTTTCGAGCACCGCCATCGTCACTGCCGCCACGGATGGAGATTGACGGATCCGCCGGATCGCGCGGCCAAGGACAGCAACTGCTCCGCCTCGCTGAGGTTCTGCTCGATCCGCGCGCGCAGGCGGCTGGCGAGTTCCACATGGGCAGGGGAGCGGGCAACGCCACGCGGCCATTCGCCTTGCAGGGCCCCCGCCACATTGGCGACTTCGCTTGCCGAAAGCGGGGGCTGGCCCAACAGCTGTCGCGCCCGGGCCAGCATGCTCAGCCGTTGCGCGTCTTCGATATTCATCGCCTCCAGATCCGCGGCCCTCTTCCACAGTCGGGCAAGGGTTGCCCGGCGGCGCACGATATAGTCGTCGAAAATCAGATTGACGAGCCCGTATCTGCGCGCCGACAGCGCCGCGTCGAAGCCACCGGATTTCAGCAGGCGCTCGCCGTCTTCCTGTGGCAGCAGGTTGCTGTTGAGGGCGGGATTGACCGGGATGCGCGCAATTGCCGGCGACAGCAGGAGTTCCTGGCCAGCCTCAGAAAGCACGAAATCGACGAAGCGTTCGGCTCCCGGCACGTTGCGCGCCCGGGTGAGGATGCCGATGCTTGCCGGCACGAACACGGTGTCGGGCGGCAGGACGAAGACATTGCCGGCGCTGGCGAAATCCGGCGAGGTGGCGAGGAAGTCGATGGTGATGCCGATGCTGAAGCGCCGCTGCGCCACGCCGGAGGCCACCCCGAAGCTGCGGGCGGTTACCGTCGAGAGATTGCCGCCGAGCTGCGACAGCATCGCCCAGCCTTTCTCCCAGCCGTAGGTTTGCAGCAAGGCTTCGACAATCAGGTGCGTCGTGCCTGAGCGGGACGGCGTGGTGATGCCGATCTGGCCGGAATAGACGGGGTTCAGCAGATCCTGCCAGTTCGCCGGCACGGGCAGTTTGCTGCGCGCGAGATGGGCGGGATTGTAGACGAAGCCGTAGCCCGACAGCGCGAAGCCGAGGTAATAGCCTTGGGGGTCGTTCACCGGGTAGCCGAAGACATGATCCGGTGCGCCGGTGTTGCGCGGCGCGATCGGACGCAGGCTCCCGTTGCGCTTCAGGAGCTCGAAGGCATCGGCCGCCGAGGCCCAGAAGATGTCGGCCGGCACATCCGCCTTCTCGATGACGAAGCGGCTGGCGCTCGCGGTGTTGCGCTGCACGATCGTCACTCGCATGTCGGCATTGGCGCGTTCGAACGCAGCGCGGAAGGGCTCGAAGAAGGACGGCGGATAGGAGGTGACCACCACGAGTTCCTGCTTCTCGACAGCACGTGCAGGGCCCGCAAACGCCATGAAGCCAAGGGTGATCAGCGGCAGCAGGGCCGCAATGATATAGAACCGGAACCTTGTCAATTCACTCCCACCGCGCATCGCCGTCCGGTCATTGCCGGTGCCGGTTGTCGCGGACCCTCCCCAAGATGCCGCCGTTTCGTGCCACGCACGGTCGGCGATCGCGGCGTACTCTGCTACGAACAGCACATCGCCGTAAACCCCGCAGGCATGTCGGAGACTGTTGCAAACAGGTCGCAGCCGCGACGATTGGCGCCATGGCAAGATTTCTGCACTTGGCGGTTGCGCGCGATTCGCCTATAGCTCGTCTTCCGGCAACCAATCAGGGAGGTTTCAAAAGATGCCAGCTTTTTCTTTCTCCCTACGGGGCGGCGTGCAGTCTTGAACTGGGCCGGGAAGGGCATTTTCGCCTTTCCGTCTTTTCCAGGTCGGATTTCGTTTCGCTGACCTTGGCCCTTCCTCTCTTGAGGATACGGTCACTCCAATGATGCCGCATCGGAAGCTGGGTTCCTTTTAACGGCATATTCCATTCTGATCTTGTTTGAGGCCGATGCGTCGCGCATCGGGCGATTGTTATGGCTTTTACTCGTATTGACCTGCGCGGCGGTGCGTTCCGCAGCGTTCTTGGATTCACCTGGTCGCACTGGAAAGCGCAGCCGCTGCGCATCAGCGTCATTCTCGGCATGGTTCTCCTGTCGACGCTCGCCGACGTCCTGACACCGCTCTATTCGGGCCGGCTCGTCGACGCCGTCGTTTCCGGCGTGGCGACCGATCAGCTTGCCTGGGATGCGGCGCTTGCCGCCTTCTGGATGCTGATGGCGCTGTCGCTTGGCGCGATCATTCTCAGGCACCTCACCTTCCTGGGGGTCACCGATCTGACGCTCAAGATGATGACCGACATCGCATCGGCTGCGTTTTATCGCATCCAGCGCTTCTCGACCGACTGGCATGCCAACAGCTTTGCCGGATCGACGGTGCGCAAGGTGACGCGCGGCATGTGGGCGCTCGATCTCTTGAACGACACCTTGCTCGTGGCCCTGTTTCCGTCCGTCGTGATGTTGGTCGGATCGACAATCCTGATGTCGTTCTACTGGCCGATGATGGGCGTCATCATCGGTATCGGGTCGATCGTCTTCATCCTGATGACGATCGTGCTGTCGCTCGGTTATGTGGCGCCGATGGCAAGCCTTGCTAACCGGTGGGACACCAAGCTCGGCGGGGCGCTCGCCGATGCCGTGAGCTGCAACATCGTCGTGAAGGGTTTTGGTGGCGAAAGCCGCGAGGACGCGCGCCTAGCCAAGGTGCTCGCCAAATGGCGTGACCGCACGCGTCGCACCTGGATCCGCGGCACGACCAACGGCACGTCGCAGGGCGCCATGCTGCTTATCCTGCGCGCGGCGGTGATCGGCTTTGCGTTGTTCCTCTGGTCGAAGGGCCAGGCGACGGCCGGCGACATCACCTTCGTGCTTACCTCGTTCTTCATCCTGCAGGGTTACCTGCGTGAAGTCGGGCAGCACATCCGCAACCTGCAGCGCTCGATCAACGACATGGAGGAGCTTGTCGACATCCACGGCCAGTCGCTCGGCATCGACGACAAGGCGGATGCCAAGCCGATCCGGATCACCGACGGCCGCATTGAGTTCAAGGATGTGACGTTCCACTACGGTGCGCACCGCAAGCCGCTCTACGACCGGTTCTCGGTGACGATCCGGGAGGGCGAGCGTGTCGGCCTCGTCGGGCATTCCGGCTCGGGCAAGACGACCTTTGTCAAGCTGATCCAGCGCCTGCACGACCTGAAAGCCGGCGAGATCCGGATCGATGGTCAGGACATCGCGTCGGTGACGCAGACGTCGCTGCGCCAGCAGATCGCGATCGTCCAGCAGGAGCCGATCCTGTTCCATCGCTCTCTGTCGGAGAACATCGCCTATGCGCGGCCGAACGCCACGCAGAGCGAGATCGAGAAGGCGGCGAAGCTTGCAAGCGCCCACGACTTCATCACGGCGCTGCCGAAAGGCTACGGCACGCTGGTGGGCGAACGCGGCGTCAAGCTCTCGGGCGGCGAGCGCCAGCGCATCGCCATTGCCCGCGCGTTCCTTGCGGATGCGCCGATCCTGATCCTCGACGAGGCGACATCGAGCCTCGATTCGGAATCGGAGGTGCTGATCCAGCAGGCGATGGAGCGGCTGATGCTCGGGCGCACGACGCTGGTCATCGCGCACCGGCTGTCGACTGTTCGCGCGCTCGACCGGTTGCTGGTCTTCGACCACGGCCGGATCGCCGAGGAGGGCACGCACGACGCGCTGATCCGCCTCGACGGGGGCATCTACCGTGGTCTCTTCGAGCGCCAGGCGCTGGAACTGACCAAGGGGCTGGTGCTGAACGACCAGTAAGGCTTTGACGCCACTTGAAACGATCGCCGGGCCTGGCAAGGGCGCGGCGATTTTTTATGCCGCTCGGCCAAGCCAGCGATCGATACCGCGCGCCGCCGCACGGCCTGTGGCAAAGCAGGCGGTCAGCAGATAGCCCCCGGTCGGTGCTTCCCAGTCGATCATCTCACCGGCGACGAAGATGCCGGGCAGCGCCTTCAGCATGTATTCGTCATCGATCGCGGACCAGGCGATGCCGCCGGCGGACGAGATGGCTTCGGCGATCGGGCGCGGGCGGACGAGCGGGATCGGCAGCGCCTTGATCAAGGCCGCAAGTTCCGGCGGCGGCAAGCGCGCGGCATCAGGTGAAACCTCACGCAGCAGCGCCGCTTTCACCCCTTCGAGGCCAGCCCCCTTGCGCAGGCGATTGGAGAAGCTGGTCTTGCTGTCGAAGCGACCAAGGTCTTTTGCCAATTTCCCGACGGTGCGTCCCGGGGTCAGGTCGACCACCAGGTCGGCCGGTTTGCCGCGAAACAGTCGGTCCCGAAGTGCGCTCGTGTGTGCATAGACGAGACTACCTTCGATACCGGTCTCGCTGACGACGAATTCGCCCGGGACGGTGCCCGCTTCCGAGGTCGCGGTGACGCCCTTCAGCGCCGCGCCGGCGAAGCGATCGCGGAAGGTCTCGCTCCAGTCGACATCGAAGCCGCAATTGGCGGGCTGGAACTTGGCGACAGACACGTCTCTCTGTTCTAGCCATGGCGTCCAGGCGGCATCGGATCCGAGGCGCGGATAGCTGGCGCCACCGAGCGCAAGCAGGGTCGCATCGGCGCTGACAAGCGCCTTGCCGTCGGGAGTATCGAACGCAAGCGCGTTGCCCTCAAAACCTGTCCAGCGGTGCCGCGTCAGGATGCGAACGCCCCGACCTTCCAGCGACTTGAGCCAGGCGCGCAGCAGCGGCGACGCCTTCATTACCTCCGGGAAGACACGGCCCGAGGAGCCGACGAAGGTCCTGGTTCCGAGGTCTGCCGCCCATTGCCTGATGTCATCGGGCGTGAAGGCGTCCAGCGCCGCACGCAATCGCGGCGAGGCATTACCGAAGCGCTCCGTAAAGGCCGTATAGGGCTCCGAATGGGTGATGTTCAGACCCGACTTGCCGGCCAGCAGAAATTTGCGCGCCACCGTCGGCATGCTGTCATAGACGGTGACCGCGTGGCCGCGCTCGGACAGCACCTCGGCGGCCATCAAGCCGCTCGGTCCGCCGCCAATGACGGCGATGTTTTTTTGTCCCATGCGCTTTGCCCGGTCACAGATTTCGCTTCGGCGCACTCTTGGCCCGGCGGCGCGTGGCACGCAACCCCCGTCGGATGCGGCTATCGGCGATGGCCACTGTTGAGCTTCCTCTCCAGCCAGAGGCTGTAGCGCGAACCGGAAAAGCAGATGGCGAAATAGACGAGTGCCGCGAAGATATAGGCCTCGCTGTAAAAGCCGAGCCAGGCGGGGTCGGTGGCCGAGGTCTTGGCGGCATTCAGCAGATCGTAGATGCCGATGACCGCCAGCAGCGAGGTGTTGAGCACGATGCCGATAGACAGGTTGACGATGGCCGGTATCACGGCGCGCAGCGCCTGCGGCAGGACCACCAGCCGGAGCATCTGGATCCGGCCGAGGCCAAGCGACAGGGCCGCCTCCTTCTGACCCGCCGGGATCACCTGGAGGCCGGCGCGGATGATCTCGGCGAGATAGGCGGAGAAGAACAGCGTGACGCCGATCTGTGCACGCAGCAGCTTGTCGATGGCCGCGCCGCTCGGCAGCGCCATCGGCACGATCAGCATCGCCACGTAGAGAACGGCGATCATCGGCACGCCGCGCAGCAATTCGATGAAGGCGATGGCCAGGGACCGAACGATGCCCATGTCCGACTGGCGGGCAAGGGCCAGCAGCAGCGCGATCGGGAAGGCGAAGGCAAGGCCGGCGATCGAGACGGTGAGGGTGATCGGCAGTCCGCCCCAATGATTGGTGGAGACCGGCTCCAGTCCGGCCGCGCCCGCCATCAGCAGCCAGATGCCGAGAAGCGCCAATAGCCAGATCGGCACCAGGCGTAAGCTCCAGAAGCGGGGAAGGGCGGAGACCGTCAGCAGCGCAGCGATCAGGGCGATCACCAGCACGGGGCGCCATTGTAGCGGCGGCGGGAAGAAGGCAAACAGCATGAACCGAAACTTGGCGCCGACAAAGGCCCAGCAGGCGCCAGTGCCTTCCGCGGCGCAATCGGCCGCCGTGCCGGTCCAGACGGCGTCGATGACGGCCCAACGGACAAAGGGAAGAGCAAGCCAGAGGAGCGCGGCGAGCGTTGCCAGCGTGACGAGGCCATTGGCCCAGCCGCTGAAGAGGCCTTCGCGCCAGCGGTGCCAGTCGGGTGCAACCGGCGGCGCAAGTTCGATCTGGCTCATTGTTTTCCTTCTCCGCGCAGGACCACGCGCCGGTTGTAGAGGTTCATGAGGGCCGAAACCGAAAGGCTGATGGTCAGGTAGACGGCGCCGATGAGGATGATCGCTTCGAGCGCCTGACCGGTGGTGTTGGCCGTGGTGTTGGCGACGCTGACGAGATCCGGATAGCCGATCGCGACCGCGAGGCTCGAGTTCTTCGTCAGATCGAGAAAGCTCGAGATCATTAGCGGTGTGATCACGCGAAGCGCCTGCGGCAGCACGACGAGCCGCATGATCTGCGACGGTTTCAGCCCGAGTGCGCGGGCGGCTTCCCATTGACCCGACGCCACCGACTGGATGCCGCTGCGCACGATCTCGGAAATTGAGGCGGAGGCATTGACGACGAGGCCGATCAGCAGGGCGGCGAATTCCGGCGTCAGCGACAGGCCGCCGCGAATGTTGAAGCCGCCCTTAGCGGGCACGTCGATCGAGGCGCTGAAGCCGAAGGATACGAGAGCGAAATAGAAGATTGCCAGCGCGCCGAGCACTGTTCCGGCGGTTTTCGGCAGATAGAACGTTGCGCCCGCGAGCAGGCGCCTGGAAATGACGAGTGCGGCGAAGACGGTCAGGAGCACCGCGGGCAGCCACACTGCGGCCGGCAGGCCGTCGACCGAAAGCGAGGGCAGGAAGACGCCGCGATTGCTGAGATAGACGCCGCCGAGGAACGTATAGGCGCCGCGCGGTGGAGGCAGCGCGCGGATGATCGCGCTCCAGAGGAACAGTTGCAGCAACAATGGGGTGTTGCGCAGAAGCTCGACATAGCCATGCACGAAGGTCGCGAGCAGCAGATTGCCCGAGAGCCTGATAATGCCGAGCGCGACACCGAGCACGGTTGCAAGCAGGCAGCCGACGAGTGCGACCTTGACGGTGTTGGCGATGCCGGCGGCCAGCGCCCGGGCGTAGCTGTCGCCGGCTGCGTAAGGAAGGACGCTTTCGCCAATCTCGAAATTGGCCTGATGGGAGAGGAAGGCAAAGCCCGGCGTCAGGCCCATGCGGTGCATGCTCTCGGCGGTGTTCTGGCCGAGAAAGCCAAAAAGCAGCAGCACGCCGACAAAGAGCAGGCCTTGCTGCAACGGCAGCGGTCCGATCCACGAAAGGAGGCGCGAGACAGGTCCGGGCCCCGAAGGGCCCGGTTGGATGTGGCGTATCATGGGAAATGCCATGAACCGGCTCAACGGAACGGCGGCGAATAGAGCAGGCCGCCAGCCGTCCAGGGCTGGTTGTAGCCGCGCTCGAAATTGAGCGGCGTACCCTTGCCGACGTTGCGCTCGAAGATCTCGCCGTAATTGCCGACGGTCTTGACGATGTTGTAGGCGAATTTCGGATCGAGACCGATGGCTTCGCCGAGCGACGGGTCGACGCCGAGGAAGCGCTTGATCGCCGGGTCTTCGCTCTTGAGGAAGGTATCGACATTGTCCTTGGTGATGCCGAACTCTTCCGCCTGGATCGTTGCGTAGACGGTCCAGTTGACGATTTCGAGCCACTGGTCGTCACCGGCGCGAATTGCCGGCGCCAAGGGCTCCTTTGACAGGCGCTCCGGCAGAAGCACGTAGTCGTCGGGCTTGGAGAGCTGGGTGCGCTTGGCGGCAAGGTCGGTCGCATCCTGAGTGAGTGCGTCGACGCGGCCACTGTCGAGCGCCTTCAGGAACTCGCCGGTTTCCTCGATCGTGACCGGCGTGAAGGCCTTGCCGGTCTTGCGGAAGAAGTCGGCGATGTTGAGTTCGCCGGTGGTGCCGCTCTGGACGCCGATCGTCGCGCCGTCGAGTTCTTCGCCCTTGGATACGCCGAGGTCCTTGCGCACCAGCAGGCCCTGGCCGTCGTAGAAGACGACGGGGCCGAAGTGGAAGCCAAGCTTGAAGGCGCGGCTCACTGTCTGGGTGACGCCCGAAAGCAGAATGTCGAATTCGCCCGATTGCAGCGCCGGCAGGCGCTGCTGCGGCGATGAATTGGTGAACTCGACTTTCTCGGCATCGTTGAAGACGGTGATGGCGATGGCGCGGCCGAAATCGACGAAGAAGCCCTGCCAGCGGCCGTTGCTGTCGGGCGAGAAGAAGCCCGGCGTGGTGCCGACGCCGACCTTGATGACGCCGCGCGCCTTGATCTTGTCGAGCGTTTCGCCGGCAAGCGCCGAAGTGGCGATCAGGCCGGCCGCCAGCGCTGCCGTCGCGGCAAAGGCTTTCGTGAAAAGTTTTCGGTGAGTGGAAGTTCGCTGCATAAAGGTCCCCAAAGCCAAAGAATGTCATTTCGCCACCGGCCAGAGCCGCTCGAGGCGTGCTTAAAAATTAAATCTATAGAAATTATATAATAGGTATGATTGTGCGAAATAAGCGCGGGACCCGAAACAGATTTCGCCGCCTCGTTTTTGCCGGGAACGTTTTTGACAAGAGCTCATCGGTTGATGGCGATGACCCCAGAAGGCGGGGATTGCATTCGCCCTCGACCGATGACCGGCACGCTGCAGCGCAAAACTCCGGCTGCATATGCAGGCCTATGCCTCTTGTTGAGATCGGCGGAAGCTCCTAGGTTCCGCCCGTCGATTGGTTTATCTCCTTGGCGATGCAGCTTTTTGCGGGAAATTGGCGGGAACGAATGGGATGGGGCGCGCCGGTGTCGGTCGCCCTGCACCTCGTCGTAGCCCTTTTCCTATTGTACGACCTGCCGTTCGAGCTGCCGAAGCCGCCGAAGGAGCAGACCGTCAACGTCGAGCTTGTTCCGCCGCCGGCGGAGGCAAAAGAACCAAAGCAGGCCGAACAGAAGCAGGCAGAGCAGAAGAAGGCGGCGCCGAAAAAGGGCGAAGAGAAGAAGGCTGAACAGCCGAAACCGCAACCCAAGCCTAAGCCCCAGCCGAAGGCAGACCCGAAGCCGCAACCCAAGCCGGCGCAACAGCTGCCGCAATCCTTCGCCTCGGCGATGGCCAAGACCAAGCAGGACAACAAGGAGGCAGAGCTTCCGCCGGCTGCGCGCGAGACGGAGAAAAAGACCGAGGCTTCCGAGCCGGCAAAGGCCGTGGACGACAAGGCAAAGCCGGCGGATAAGCCGGCAACGGCGCCTTCGACCGAGAAAAAAGAGCCGGTCAAGGAGCCGAAGCCCCCGTCAACGCTTGCCGTGCCTGCGAGATCCACTAACAGCGCCACGCAGACGGCGGATGAAAAGCCTGCGGCGACGGTGGCCGAAGCCAAGCCTGAACCAAAAGAGACGCCTGACGCCAAGCCGCAGACGGCCAAATCGGAAGGGACCACAAAAACCAAGCCGGCCGATGCTGCGGCAAAGATCGAACTCAAGCCCGTTCCGAGCAAGTTGACCGAAGCAAAGGAACTTTATTCTGCAAAGTCGATTGCCGATCCGCGGGTGAAGCAGGCCCTGATCAACCTGCCGGTCAAGAGGCGGATCCTGCAACTGTGCAATCTCGAGGCGCTGGAGCAGATCCGCAGCCAACGGCCGGATACCCCGCCCGAAGGATTGGTGCCGTTCGGGCCGAGGGGCGGCTTCATCGCCAAAAACCGTATGGACGCCAGCGGTGGGGCCTACCAGAACAAATCGAATTGGTATGACGTCGACTTCAATTGCGTCGTCAATGAAGATGCGACCGAAGTGACCTCCTTCAGCATAGCGATCGGTGGCGAAGTGCCGAAAGCAGCCTGGAAGGAGCGTCGGCTTCCGGGGAATTGATCCTTGCGACGTGGGTGGAGGGGTGTGTGGTCTCCGACCAAGCCCACTACGCTCGCTGTGTGCAGCGCCCGCCGTAACCCCCGGTCGACGCGCTGCGCTGAGAATCGCTTTGCCTGCCGGACCCAATGAGCCCGGCAGGCGCAGGTGCGAGTTGCCACTCCCGCACCAAGCTGATGCGGTTGTTGTTACTCCGCCGGTTGAAGAACCCGCTCGCGATAGACAGACACCAGCGAGGTGCCGAGCATCGCGGCCACGGCCGCAAAGAGGAAGACGCCGGCCGGGCCCTGCAGTTCGACGAGCAGGCCGCCGAGGATTGCGCCGGTGGAAATGGCGATCTGGAAGGTGGTGAGCGTTGCGGCCCCCGCACCTTCGGCCTCGTCGCCGGCCGCGCGGCTGAGGAACGACTGGACGCTGACCGGCAGGGCACCGAACGCGAAGCCCCAGGCGGCGGTGGCAACAATCGCGACGGCCGGCAGCGCGCCCGCCAGGGCCAGGACCAGCGTCGTGGCGGCGACGCCGGCGGCGGCTGACATCATCGACAGTCGCGTGCTGCGCTCGGCGAGGAAACCGCCGGCAATGTTGCCGAAGAAACCGCCGACGCCGAAGGCGAGCAGGATCGCGGTGATAGCCTCGACGCCGAACTGCGGCACCTGTTCAAGGAACGGGCGGACATAGGTGAAGCCGGCAAAGTGACCCGTGACGACGAGCAGGATGGTTGCGAGGCCAAGTCGGATCGCCGGCCGCCTCAAGACGTTGAGAATGGTGTTGAGCCCGGTCGTTCCCTTCGGCGGCAGGCGCGGCACGGTCAGCGCCTGGACGATGAAGGTGACGATGCCGACGGCGGCGGCAAGCAGGAAGGCGTAGCGCCAGCCGAGTGTCGCACCGATCCAGGCGCCAACCGGGGCCGCGCAGACGGTCGCGATCGAAACGCCGGACATCACGATCGCCATGGCGCGCGGCATCAGCCGGCCGGGAACGAGCCGCATGGCAAGCGCCAGCGACAGGGCCCAGAAGCCGCCAAGGCCGATGCCGAGCAGGAAGCGCGCGACAAGCAGCATCGGAAGGCTGGATGCGAAGCCGGCGATCAGGCTGGAAATGATGAGAAGCGCCGTCAATGTGAGCAGCACGTTGCGGCGGTCGAAGCGACCGGTGTAGACGACGATCGCCGGCCCGGCGATGGCAGCGACGACGGCCGTGGTCGTCACCGATTGTCCGGCCGCGCCGACGGTAACGCCGAGATCGGCCGACATCGGCGTCAGCAGGCTTGCCGGCAGAAATTCCGCCGTGACCAGGCCGAAAACGCCGAGCGACAGCGATACGACCGCCGCCCATAGCGGCTTTTCTTGTTCATCCGCCTCGCCCGAAGGCCTTGCGACGATGCCATCCATAATTTCGATCTCCATTGTAGGTGAGATGAAAATATGCATGGCTCACTGGAGTTTCTATGCTAGAAAATCCAAAACACTGTGCCGTTTGTCCAAATCTGGAGTGACCCATGACCGATGCGCTGACCGACATCCTGCGCGGCCTGAGGTTAGACGGAGTGGAATATGGGCGTTGTCAGCCCTGTGCGCCATGGGCAACCGCCTATCCGGCGCAGGAACCCGCGCGTTTTCACTTTCTAGCGTCCGGTTCGGCCCATCTCCAGAGCCCCGATGGCGCCTGGGTGGAGCTGACGCCGGGCGATGCCGTGCTCTTGCCGCGTGGCGACGCGCATGTGCTTGCCAGCAAGCCCGGCCTGCCGACGATCTCGATCCACGACCTGCCGAAACGGCAGCTTTGCGACGGCATCGTCGACGTGCAATGCCCCAATTCCGATACCCAGAACCTGCTGTTCTTCGCGGTGATGCAGTTCAATGTCGACCGGCTGCACCCGCTCTTGCAGCTCATGCCTTCGGTGATGCGCACCAGCGACCTCGCCTCAAGCGAGCCATCGATCCCTTCGCTGCTCGATACCATGACGCGCGAGGCGGCGATGCAGCGCGTCGGCTCCGGCGGCATCCTGGCGCGGCTTGCCGACGTGCTGACGGCCACGATCATCCGTGCCTGGGTCGAGCACGGCTGCGGCACGGCGACCGGTTGGCTTGCCGCCGTGCGCCATCCGGAGGTCGGCCGGGTGCTCGCCGCCATCCATCTCGACCCGACGAAGGACTGGACGGTGCCGGAACTGGCAAAGCTCATGGGCGCGTCGCGCTCCGGTTTCGCCCAGCGCTTCGCCGATACCGTCGGCGAGACGCCGGCGCGCTACGTGGCACGGATGCGCATGCACCAGGCGCATCAGTGGCTGCGCGAAGGAAAGCGCGTCGCCCATGTCGCCAACCGTCTCGGCTATGATTCCGAGGCGTCCTTCAGCCGCGCCTTCCGCAAGATCATGGGCGCACCGCCAAGCCATTCGCGAAACCTGATACCGGCGCCTGAGCAGATCGCTTCGTGACCTGCGTGGCCAGCGGCTGCTAGAACTTGATGGCGAGATCGGCCCGCACCCCGTGATCGTGAGCGGCCGAAGCGATCTGCCCCTGATAGGAGATGCCAAGCGTTGCCGTCGGTGAGACGGAAAAGTCGAAACCGGCCTCTATGAGGGCGCTGTCGCGCGCGATCGGTGCGCCGGCGACCGAAAAGGCGTCGCTGCCGGAAAACGCCTGGGAAACCGCCGGCGTGACGTCGCCATACGCGTGTCGCCAACCAATGACGCCCCGGGCGGTAGCCTTTGCCGTTCCAAGGTCGAAATCGGTCGCCAACCGCAGGCCGAGCGTGGTGAAGGTCATGTCGTCCGAGCCGCCGCGTATGGATAGGGCCGCTGCGCCGCCCTTCTCCGTGAAGCTGTCGGTCTGCACGTTGACATAGGCGAGATTGGCAAAGGGCTCGAAGGAAAGACTGCCCGCCTGCATGCCATAGCCGAGTTCGCCGAACGCCTGGGTGGTGCCGGCACGGTAGTCGGCGGTCAGGCTGTCGACCAGCACCGGCGAGATCACATTGCGGCTGCTGTCGATATTGCTCCACGTATAGGCAAGGCCCGAGCGGAACGACAGGGCGCCCCACTGCGTGCCGCCATAGATGCCGAGATGATAGTTGTCGCTGGAAGTCGACGAACGGCGGTCGTCCACCTTGAAGCTCGACGAACTGTAGCCGGCGAGGAAGCCTAGCCTCCAGTCATCGTTGACGAGCCCGTCGAGACCGGCGACGAAGCCGCCGGTGGAACGCGATAGCGCGGCGGCGTTGCCGTCACCATCCGTATGGCCCCAGGCGCCGAAGGCGGAACCCCAGGCGCCGTAACGTTCCGCTGCCGCGATAGACCCGGTGGTGAGATCGTCCGCTGCCACGATCGGCAGCGCCTTCGCGCCGACGGTCTCGAAGGCCGAGCGCAGCCGGTCGTTCATCCGGTTGCCGATGACCTGGCTGTTTTCGATCAGGCCTGTCACGGTCGAGCCGTAGACTTCGCCGGGCAGCTGGCCGAAAAGATCGGAGGCGGTGCCGGCGTCAAGGGTCACCGCGAGATCATGCAGGGATCGGCCGAGGCCGAGGCGCTCGATCGCCCGAGCCGCGGCTGCCCCGTTTGGAGTTGCCGCCATATCGGCAAAGGTCACGTCGTTGCGGGCGACATCGAGATAGACGGTGGTCGGATCGTAGGCCAGTGAGAGATCGAGGAACGCGTAGCAGCCACAATCATCCTCGAAACGCCCGGTGACGCCGCCCGCTGCGGAAAGGATGGTATGGCGGCCATCACCCCGGTAGTTTTCGGGCCTGACGCTGACATCGACCATGCCGGCAATGTCCGCAGTGCCGGCGACGTCGAGCCGACTGGTGCCGTCGGGTGCATCGAGATTGACGAGGAACCAGGCGTCGCTTGACTGGCGAAAGTTGCCGTCCACGGTCAGAGCGCCGCCTTGTCCGCCCCAGCCCGGATAGATCGCACCACCATTGTCGATGTTGCCGCGGATGATGCCGTCGCCCGAAAGCGTGCCGTTTTTATCGATAACGGTGTTGGAGGCGATACTGCCGGAAAGTGCCAGAATGCCGCCATCGATGCGCGTGCCGCCGCCATATGTGCTGTTCCCGTGCAGCATCAGCACGCCATCGCCTGATTTGATCAGGCCACCTTGTCCCGTGATGTCGTTCGACCAACTGCTCTGCCCGTCGGGGACGTCCGCGTGAAAATCGCCCCAGTCGAACTTGCCCGGGCCACGCACCGCTCTGCCGGCGCTGACGAGGCCATAGCCGAAGATTGCATCAACGCCCGGATCACCGAAGTCGGTCGCCGTCCCCAACAAGACCTGCCGCACCTGGTGCATCGTCATGTAAGGGAAAGCCTGTGCAACCAAGGCTGCCGTGCCCGCGACAAAAGGGGCCGCAAGCGACGTGCCGGTTTCTCTTGAGTAGCCGCCGCCGGGCGTTGCAACCATGATGTTGTTTTCCGGGTTGGCCCATACCCATTCGCCTTTCTCTTCATCCCATCGATCGACATCGTCGCCCCCAGGTGCCGCGAGGCACCAATTCATGCTGACACCGCATCGGTTTGACCAATTGGCTATGCGCGAGGGGCTGGTCGCAACGACGGCGAGAAACCCTGACTCCAGATCTGGAAACAGGTATGGCGCGCCCGCCAACAACGAAGACTCTGTTCCGCCAGCATTACCGCTTGCAAAGATCAGCAGCGCCCCCTCAGATACCGCGTAGCGATAGGCGGAGAGATTGCCCGGCATTTCTGCTTCAAACTGTTCGGCAGACAATTCGCCTGCGAACCCACCGCCATAGCTGTTGTTGATGATCCGTACGCCCTGATCTACCAGCGCCCGGATGCCGTAATTGGTCGCATCGAAATCGACATAGCCCGGCCTGTCCGACGCCCCCACGGCGACGATGGTTGCGCCAGGGGCGATACCATGCATGCCGACCCCGTCGCGATTGGCGGCAATGACAGACGAAACCATGGTGCCGTGACCCTCGGCGACCGAATTCCACGGCTTGTCCGGGTTGAAGGTAATGCCTTCCGCATAACGCCCGGCAAATTCCGGATGCGTGATGTCGAGGCCGCTGTCGACCACGCCGACCTTGATGCCGCTGCCGTCGAGGCCAAGCATGTAGGCATATTCGGCGTGTATTGCCGCAAGCCCCCACTGCGCCTTGAATTCGGGCGTGCGCCAGGTATCCGGATCGCTGGGGTCGCCGACATCCTGTGCGAGCGCAAATTGCGACATTGCGGACGACAGCAGGAGCGTGGCGAGGTGGATGGCGGTACGGCAGTTCTTCTTCAAGGCAGGTCCCCGTGGGCCGGCGACGTGGCGCGGGGGCGCAAGACGTTGAAAGGACATGGAATTCACGACGCGGGCCGCGCAAAACTATCCTTTGCAACCGGCAGGCGAAATACGGCAGTTGCCGTATTTCGTGTCGAACTGTTGATCACATGGCAGGGAATGGTCTGTCGAGCTTGTTGATCGTGACGGCACGCGGTGTCGGGATCGTCCGGTGTCGTGACGCGCGGTCCGTTGCGCCCGTGATGGATGCCGTCAACAAGCCTTTGCGCGTCACTACGCCCAGCGACTCCGCGAGATTGGTCGAAGGTCAGAAAGGGCGGTGGATCTGCTCCACCGCCCCTTTTTCTTGGCTATTGCGCCGGCTGGCTCTCTGCCGGCAACACGGCCGCCGGTGAGCCGGCGGCGGGCTGCACGGTGCTTTCGGCCGGCGGGACCGGCGAGCGCGTGCGCAGCGTTTCGGCGCGATGGCGGCCGACCGAGACCCAGAACAGCGCGACGAGGGCTGCGACCGTCACGGTGACGGTGACGTAGCGGATCCAGGTCGGGGCATGGCCGCCGGGGTCGATGTGCTTCTCGTCGATCTCGCGCTTGCGGGTGATCGCGGCCGAGTAGAAGACGATCGTCGAGATCACGAAGATCAGCGACCAGCGCGTCTGTTCGCCGTCCGACCCGATGAGGGCCACCAGGCTGTAGATCGCCGCCGCCAAGCCAATGATGACGTACCAGTTGTAGGTGCTTGCCGGCATCTTCTTGTAGCCGAGCACCTTGATGGAGATTGCCGAGTAGATATAGGGCAGAAGCGTCATGATCACCGCGATCGAGGCGATCTTGCCGAACTGTTCGCTTGCCGTCGGCGACATCGTCGCAAAGACCTGAACCGTCATGATCACCGCGACGATCGCAAGGCCGGCCGAGGGAACGCCCTTGGAGTTGACCTTGGCGAAGATCGAGCCGAAGAGCCCGTCATCGGCCGCAGCCTTGGCGGTCTGGCCGACGAGCAGCGTCCAGCCGGCAAGCGAGCCTAGGCAGCCGAGGGCTGCGCAGATCGCAACGACGGCACCGGCCGTATCGCCGAGCGCCAGGCGCGCGGCATCGGCAAAGGGCGCCGAGGAAGCGATCAGCTCCTTGTTCGGGATCATGCCCATGATGACGGTCGACGACAGGATATAGGCGACGGCGGCGAGAATGACGCCGCCAACGGTGGCGATCGGCACGTTGCGCTGCGGGTCACGCACGACGCCCGCCGAGACCGAGGCGCTTTCGACCCCGATGAAGGCCCAGAGGGTGAAGTTGAGCGTTGCCATGATCGCTGCCCAGCTGTCCTTGCCCGACACGTTCCACCCTTCGGAGAAGGTCGCCGGCGAGAACCAGAACCAGCCGAAGATCGCCATGCCGAGGATCGGCACTAGCGCGAAGGAGGTGGTGAAGGACTGCAGCCTGCCGACGACGTTCGGCCCGAGGATGTTGGCATAGGTGAAGAACCAGATCAGCGCCACCTGCGCCAGCGCCGACACGAGAGGGTCGCGCAGCATCGGAAAGAAGGCGGTGAGGTAACCGAGACCGGCGACCGCCAGGCCGACATTGCCGACGACGTTGGCGAGCCAGTAGATGAGGTTGGTCTGGTAACCCATGTAGTCGCCGAAGGCCTTGCGCGTATAGGCGTAGGGCCCGCCGGCGGCGGGGTCGATCGCGGCCAGCTTGGCGAAGGTCAGCGCCAGCGCGATGGCGCCGGCAATGGTGATCAGCCATCCGAAGACGGCGATGGATCCGACCGCGGCAAGGTTCGCCGGCAGCATGAAGACGCCGGAGCCCATCATGTTGCCCGCGACCATCAAGGTCGCGGGCACGAGGCCGATCTTGGCGGATTCCGCGACGCCCGCGGATGTGGGTTTGGAAGCACTATCGACAGCAGCCATGTTCGTCGCTCCTGAAGCCGGTTCAACGGGTCAAGACATAGACGCGGTAAAGGCCGTCCTCGACCTCCACCCCGTGCGTGTCATGGGTGAAACCGGGGAACCGGAGGTCATAGGCCTCGAGCGCCTTGAGATAACCGAGGACCGGACCATCGGCCGGCCCAGCGTTTTCGCCCGGCATCAGCAGCGGAATGCCCGGCGGATAGGGCACAACGCCTGTTGCGACCGTGCGGCCGGCCAGATGGTCGAGCGTCACCTGTTCCACCTCGCCGCGCACCAGCCGCTCATAGGCGCGCACCGGGCTCAGGTCCGGATGCGGCAGCACGGAGAAACCGGCAGCCATGGAGGCCGTGGTCTTCAACTGGTCCATCGCCGAGAACATCGTGTCGGCAAGATCCTTGAGGCCCATGCCGGCGTAGCGCTCCGGGTGGTCCTCGATCAGCGACGGGATCGCCACTTCGAGGGTGAGGTTGGCGTCGTAGTCGCGCTTGAAGTCGCAAAGCGCGCTGACGAGCGAGCCCCATTTGCCCTTGGTGATGCCGAGCGAGAAGAGGAACAGGATGGTGAAGTCGGTCGTCTTCTCGACGACGATGCCGCGGGCATCGAGATAGGCGGTGACGAGGCTTGCGGGAATGCCGACCGGCATCAGCCCGCCGCCGGGTGCAACACCCGGCGTGACGATCGAGACCTTGATCGGGTCGAGCATGCAATAGCCGTCCTCGATCTCGCCGAATCCGTGCCATGCGGCTCCCGGCTTCAGCACCCAGCAGGACGGATCGGTCGCAAGCGATTCCGGCGAAGCTTCGTGGAAAGGGCTGGTGCGGCCGGTCTTCGGGTCGCGCACCGTGTCCGGCTGCCAGCAATCGAAGAACCAGTCACCGCGCTCGGCCGCGTCGTTGGCAAGCCGCGACATCATCAGGCGGAAGGAGATCGCTTCTTCGATCGATTCATTGGTGAGCGCCGCTCCGCCGGGGCCGTCCATCATCGCAGCCGAAACGTCGTTCGAGGCGATGATCGCGTAGTTCGGCGAGGTCGAGGCGTGCATCATGAAGGTTTCGTTGAAAATGCCATGCGGGATCGGCTTCCTTCCGTCGCGCACATGGATGAAGGAGGCCTGCGAAAGGGCGGCCAAAAGCTTGTGCGTCGACTGGGTGGCAAAGACCGTCGGCTTGTCGGCCGTATGCGCCTTCGGATCGCCGTGCATGGCGTGGCGGTCGCGATAGATCGGGTTGAAGCGGGCGTAGCCGTACCAGGCTTCGTCGAAATGCAGCCGGTCGACGCTGGCACCGAGCAGTTCCTCGACGCGGGTGACGTTGTAGCAAAGACCGTCATAGGTCGAGTTGGTGATGATCGCGTGCTTCGGCTCCTTGTCCGAGAGGTCGGCGGCAAGCGGGTTCTGGTCGATCGCCTTGCGGATCGCGACCGCCGTCAGCCGTTCCGGAGGGATCGGCCCGATGATGCCGTAGTGGTTCCGGGTCGGCACCAGATAGGTCGGCACGGCGCCCGACATGGTCATCGCGTGTTCGGCCGATTTGTGGCAATTGCGGTCGCAGAGCGCGATCTGGTCGCGGCTGACGCTCGCCATCAGGATGACGCGGTTGGATGTCGAGGAGCCGTTGGTGACGTGGTAGCTGCGGTGCGAGCCGAAGACGCGGGCGGCATATTTTTCGCTGGCGCCGATCGGGCCGGAATGGTCGAGCAGCGACCCAAGTTCGCCGACCGAAATCGACAGGTCCGAGCGCAGCAGCGGCTCGCCGAAGAACTCGAAGAAGGCGCGTCCGGGCGGGGACTTCAGGAACCCGGTACCACCGGTGTGGCCCGGCGTGTGCCAGGAATATTCATGCACCTGCGAGAACTGCGCGAGCGCCTTGAACATCGGCGGCAGCACGGTGGAACGATAGCGCTCGATTGCCGCCTGGATGCGCCCGCCGACGAAGTCCATCGTGTCTTCGAGCATCCAGACGAAGTCGTCGACCTTCGCCATGATGTCGGCGGGCACCGACGAGGCGACGCTGCGGTCGGCAAGGAGCAGCAGTGGAACGGTGCCGTTGCGCTTGCGCAACGCCTCGACGACGCCGATCGATTGTTCGTGACCGTCCGGCCCGAGGTCCCAGTCGACCAGCACGCATTGGAGAGCGGGATCGGACCTGATCACGGCGATACCGTCGTCGGCGCTTTCGGCGGTCACCACCTCGATCTGGCGGCGCTCGAGTTCCGCGATCAGCGAGCGAACGGCGCGGCCGGCAGCACTTTCCTCGCTGATCTCGTCGTCAAGAACGAGTGCTTTCATGCCGAGGCGGCGGTGACCCCTGTTTGACGTGCTCATATCCAATCCTCTCCATAGTTTGGTGCTAGGTGCGGGTGGGGGTATTTCGAAGTGTCAGCTGGTGGACGGCTCCTTCCTCTCGACTGACAGGTAAACCGGCAGTGCCACGAGCAGCAGCAGCAGGCACCAGAGGCCCGCCTGAGGTCCACTGCCGTACACCGTCCAAAGGGAAAAGACGAAAGCGACCAGCGCATAGGGCTTGTAAGGGCCGATGCGGATGCCGGCCCACTCCGCGTCGCGCGGACGCGCGAGCGCCAGGAAAAGCGCGCCCTCGACGAGACTGCAGAAGACGTAGGGCACCATGGCCGCCGTGGTCGAAAGATCGACGGCGAAGCGATAAACAGCCATCAGCCCGGAGACACCCGAGGTCTGCAGCACCAGCAGTGCCGAGGCGAGCAGCATCGACACGACGATGCCCCACTGAGGGACGCCGCGGCTCGACAGGCGGCCGAAAACCGGCGGGAACAGGCCGTCGCGCGCCGCCGCCATTGGCACCTGCGCCATCAGCAGCGTCCAGCCGTTGAGCGCGCCGATCGACGAAAGCACGACCGCGGCAGCCACGAGCGTGCTTCCCCACCAGCCCCACATCATGAAGGCCGCATCGGAAAAGGGGGCGGCAGAACGGGCAAGGGCCTCGCGCGGAACCGTGCCCATCACCACGAGCGTGCCGAGGATGAAAACCAGGCCGCAGCAGAGCGTGCCGAGCACCGTCGCCCGCGGGATCGTGCGCTTCGGATCGTCGACATCGCCGGCCGGGACGGTGGCAGACTCGATGCCGAGAAAGGCGAACATCGTCAGCGGGGCGGTCGCCGAGATCAGCCCCAGGACGGAAAGCCCGCTCGGGTTGACGGGTGTGAGATTCTGCGGCTCGATCCAGAAGAGGCCGATAAGGGCGATGGCGATGAAGGGAACGAGCTTCAGCCCGACGGTGACGATCTGGAAGCGGCCGGCGCTCTTGACGCCGAACATGTTGATGGCGGCGACCAGCCACATGGCGGCAAGCGAAACCGCGGTGAACCCGCCTGGCACATGCTGAAGGTTCGGGAAGAAGACGGCGAGATAACCTGCGAAGGCCATGGCGATCGCCGGCAGCGACGCCCAGATCGATATCCAGTAGGCCCAGGCGACGAGGAAGCCGGCAAACGGCCCGAAAGCCATGCGGCTGTAGGCGTAGGGGCCGCCGGTCGCGGGCCTGACGCTGGCAAGCCGGGCAAAGACCAGTCCGAGGCACATGGCGGCAATGGCCATGCCGACCCAGCCCACGAGCGCTGCGGCACCATAGGGGGCGAGCGCTGCAGGCGACAGGTAGAAACCGGAGCCGATGATGTTGCCGACGACGAGCGCCGAGCAGGCCCAGATGCCGAGGCTCGGGCGAACGTCCGTCCCTGCGGACGTCATTTGCGGAGAATTGCCGGCGGTTGCATCAAGCGGCTTCATCATCGAGTGCCGTCGTTCCAAATGCCAAGGACGAGGCGAACTTATGAACTGTTTCTTATGGTTGCAACTGCTTTATTTCACTCCACTATCAGTCGCCGCATGCGCCGACGCGGTGCTTCTGCAAGATCGGTTTTGACCGCCGCTCGTGACGAGCCTCCACGATCGCCGGCGTTGCAGGCTTCTCATGAAACTATTCCATTTTTGCGATGCCGTTTCGCCGCCGGGGGATGTAGGTTGCCCTGCGACGAAATGCCTGCTTCGCGAACGGGCCGATGGACGGGAAAACGACGAAAAAATGACAAATATCAAGCGCTTGCGCCTTCGGGATCTTGGCTTCCGACCAGGTGTCTACGAGCCGGGTCCGCTCAACGCGATCACCGATGTCCCGGGCGTTGCCGTCGGCCATGCCACCGTTGTCGATGCGGACCGCATCCGCACCGGGGCGACCGCCATCCTGCCGCATGAAGGCAACCTCTTTCAGGACAAGGTGCCGGCCGGCTTCGCCGTGCTCAACGGCTTCGGCAAGTTTGCGGGTTCCACCCAGATCGACGAGCTTGGCGAGCTGGAAACGCCCGTCGTTCTCACCAACACGCTGGCGACAGGACGCGCTATCGAGGCGGTCATACGCTGGACGCTGGCGCAGCCGGGCAACGAGAAGGTGGTGTCGCTGAACGCGGTCGTCGGTGAGACAAACGATTCCCGCCTCAACGACATCCGCGCCGGCCGTCCGACGGTCGACGAGATCGGCGCTGCCCTGGCCGCTGCGAAGACCGGTTCCGTCGAAGAGGGGGCTGTCGGCGCCGGAACCGGCACGGTGGCCTTCGGGATGAAGGGTGGCATCGGCACGAGTTCGCGCCTTGTGAAGGCGGCCGGCTCGGTCTTTACGCTCGGCGTGCTCGTCCAATCCAATTATGGCGGCCGGCTCACCGTCTGCGGCCGTGCCTACGAGGCGTCGGCGGCACACGACCGGGACGGCTCGATCGTCATCGTGGTTGCAACCGATGCGCCGCTTTCTGCCCGCAATCTCAAGCGCCTGGCCGAACGCGCCTTTGGCGGTCTTGCCCGCACCGGGGCGGCACTCAGCAACGGTTCCGGCGACTATGCGCTTGCCTTCTCGACTGCGGCTAGAGTGCGCCGCACCAAGGCGCGGCGAGCCGCGATCGCCGACTATCCCGACCTTCCGAACGACCTGATGTCGCCGCTCTTTGAAGCCGCGATCGAGACGACCGAGGAGGCGATCCTCAATTCTCTGACGATGGCGTGCACGACGTACGGCTTCAACGCCGCGTACGGCAAGCCGAGCACGGTCGAGGCGATCTCGCTCGAACGGCTTCGCGCGCTCGACGAACACTGATTTTGCGCCTCTGGATCGCGTCCGGTATTGCGGTCCATGCGCTTCTGCCAAACCAATTCCCACGGAGCCCCCATGTCCCAGCCGTCCATCCGCACCGTCTATCTCAACGGCGAGTTTTTGCCGGAGAACGAAGCGCGCCTCTCGATCTTCGACCGCGGTTTCCTCTTCGGCGATGGAATCTACGAGGTTACCGCCGTGCTCGAAGGCAAGCTGATCGACAGCGCCTCGCATATGGCGCGCCTGGAGCGCTGCGCGCGTGAAATCGATGTGCCGTTGCCGGTATCGACCGACGAGATCGTCGCGATCGAGAAGCGGCTGATTGAAGAGAACGGCCTTGTCGAAGGCATGGTCTATCTGCAACTCACCCGGGGCGCCGAGGACCGGAACTTTCTGTTCTCCGAGGATATCAAGCCGACGCTGGTGCTCTTCACCCAGGCAAAGACGCTGGTGACTGCCACCACCAAGGGGCTGTCGGTCAAGACCGTGCCCGACCAGCGCTGGGCGCGCCGCGACATCAAGAGCGTGTGCCTGCTGCCGCAGGTGATCGCCAAGCGGATCGCCAAGGCCGAAGGCTGCGACGAGGCGTGGATGATCGAGGACGGGTTCGTGACCGAAGGCGCATCGTCGACTGCCTACATCGTGACTGCGGACAACCGCATCGTCACGCGCGGCAACAGTCAAAAGACGCTGCCCGGCTGCACCAGGCTCGCCGCTCTGGCGCTCGCCGCCGAACAGGGAATGACGTTGGAAGAACGCCCCTTCACGCTCGAAGAGGCGCTCAACGCCCGCGAAGCGTGTCTCACCAGCGCCTCGAATTTCGTTGCGCCGATCACCCGGATCGACGGCAAGCCTGTCGGCAGCGGTGAGCCAGGCCCGGTGGTCAAGCGCCTGCGCGAACTCTATCTCGAGCACGCGCGGCGAACGGCGATCTAGCTCGACCGTGCGGGCCAGGCTGTCGCTTAGGCGACAGCCTCCAGGTTCTGCCAGACGCGACCGACCACTGGGCGGCGGTTCTCCTTGGCGCGGTAGAGCCGGATCTCGACGCTCACCTCCCAGCGCGGGTCGGCGGCCCTGACCAGCGCGCCGGTCGCCAGTTCGTCCGTCATCAGGCTCTCGGGCACCCAGGCGATGCCCCAGCCAGCTTCCGCCATGGCCTTCAAGCCTACCGACATGCTGCCTTCGTGCACCCTTTGCGCCGGCGGCAGTGTGGGGCCGATCAGGTCGTCGAGAAGCTGACCGAAGAAGGACGACTTTTCGTAGCGCAGATGCGGGAAAGGTTTCGTGCCGCCTTCCAGCCGGTGTAGCGGCGCACCCGCTTCATTCGCTGCCGAAACGGGGATGATGCGTTCGTGCCCGAGCACACGATGTTCGAAGGCCTGCGGGTCGAGCAGGTGCGGTACCTGGGTATGGGCGTAGGTGAGCAGGAAGTCGCATTCGCCGTCGACGAGCGAATTGAGGTTTTCCTCCATGCTGCCGGAATCGGGGCGAAGTCGGGAGAAGAGCGGCCCGCTCCGGGCGTTGACCCGTGTCATCCACGCGGGAAAGAAGGTGAAGGAGAGCGTGTGCAGCGCCGTCAGCTTGATGGTGCGGGCGTCGGAGCCTTCCTCCTGCTGCAGATTGCGCCGTGCCTGGTAGAGCTGTTTCAGAGTCTCCTGCGCCACCGGCACGAATTTCGATCCCGCCTCGGTCAGGCGCGAAGGATAGGTCGCGCGGTCGACGAGCGTCGTGCCGAGCCAGGCCTCCAACTGTCGGATGCGCCGGCTGAAGGCGGATTGGGTGACATGGCGCTCGTCCGCCGCCTTTGAGAAGTTCAGCGTGCTGGCGAGCGCCAGAAAGTCCTCAAGCCATTTGATTTCCACGGGCATGCGCTCCTGAAGTCCGGCCCGTCATTCGCCGGCGACCGGCCTTCTTTTGAGGCAGCGCCCGCGCGCCATCAAGAAAAATCAGGCGCGGCGGCGATATTCGATCATCCGCGCACGGCTCGTCACCAGTTCGAGGTGATCGGGTCCAAGGAGATGCAGGCAGATGCGCTTGACCCAGGGCCCATCGCTCAAGGTGAACAGGAAGCGACCGTTGCCGAGCGGAGTGAGCTTCATGGTCCGACGGACGGGACCGACGCCCATCAATACCGCACCGTTCTCGATCGTGAACTCCGCGCCTTCGTCCGAGCACCAGATCCCGGAAAGCGATGCCGGCAGCGGCTCGGCCGTTGCGGCCGGAAGGAAGCGTCGCGCGGCATGCCCGACCTCTCCGACAAGGGCGGCGCCGTCGCGGCGCAGTCGCAGGGGCGATGAGGCGGAGCGCGACGAGACCCAGCCGTCGCCGTCGTCATAGAGCGTCTCGTCCGCATCGAGATAGGTGCAGGTGCTGCCCTTGACCTCGATCCACCAGGGGCCGGTTTCCGTTACATAGAAACCGTCGCCGAGGTCAGCCGAGGGATCCGGCAGTGCGAGCCTGGTGAGCGCCGCCATGCTTTCGAGCGCGATCTTGTAGCCGTTGGTGTCCTCACGGTTGGAGACGACGACGAAGCCGGCGCGTGTTTCGGGATCGAGCAGGAAATAGGTCTTGTAGCCGGGATGCGAGCCGCCATGGCCGACGAAGTCGCGGCCGCCGAGCGACGAATTGCGCAGGCCGAGACCATAGCCCGTCGAGCGTCCGTCGGCGAGGTATCGGGGTGCCTGCAATTTTTGCAAAAGACCGGCGAAGCGACCTTCATGATCGAGCAGGGCCTGCAGCCAGGTGGCAAGCGACCGGGCGCTGCCGGTCAGGCTGCCCGAGGCGGAAATGTGCAGGCCGGCGGCCGAAAGCTGCCAGCTTTCGCCCGAATGCCAGTAGCCGGGAACGAGGCCTTTCACCGGGTCGTTCCAGACATCCGGCGCCTTCAGCGCGATGCCAAGCGGGCCCGCGATTTCCCGTTGGATGAAAGCGTCGAAGCGGAAACCCCGCCGCTCCAAAGCCGCTTCGATAAGGCGATAGCCTGTGTTGGAGTAGGAAACCTCGGTGCCGGCATCAAAGTTCAGCCGCTCCAGGCGTGAGAGGTATTCGAGGAGTGGGCCGGCCGTCGTCTCCGTGTAGACCGAGAGGCCGAGCAGCGACAGGCATTCGCGGGTATCCGGCAGGCCGCCCGTCATGTCGAGCGCCTGCCCGACCGTTACGTCCGCGAGCGGCGAGCGCAGTTCCGGAAGGTGTTGGCCGAGCGGATCGTCGAGGCCGATGAGATCGGCATGCGCCAGCACCATCGCTGAGAACACGTGCTTGGTGAGCGACGCATAGCGCACGACGCTGTCGACCGTGAAGGGTGCGGATGTCGCAAGGCTCTCGACGCCAGCCGTATGCGAAAAGCAGATGCCGGATGCGTCGAAGCCGATGACCGCGCCGCCCGGCTCGTCCGCCGCCCATTGTGCGGTCAGGCGTCCCGCCGCCGCTTCGGCGGCCTGCCAATCGAGCGTTGCCCGGTTCGTCATGTCCATTCTCCAATCCTGACCGCGGCGGTTTCCCGCGCGTATTCCCGACTAAGCACGACAGTACCTTGTGCTGCCAATTCCGATTCCGGCAGGGGCTATGCACGGTTTGCATTTGCCCGGTCTGCCTGCATCGGGTTAGGGCAGCGGGGAAAAAGGGTGCGGTTCCCGCACCCAATGTCTATGGTCCGTCGGCGACTATCCATGAGTCGCGCTTGAGACAACAGGTTGAGAAGGCGATCCAGAATTGGCGACGCAAGCGAAAATCCCGGTCTTTGACGGACATAACGACGTGCTGTCGCGGCTCTGGCGTTCGCCGGGCGGCGCTGCGGAGCGCCGCTTCCTCGATGGCGTCGATACCGGGCATATCGATCTCGACAAGGCGGCGGCGGGTGGCCTTGCCGGCGGCCTCTGCGCCGTCTACGTCGCCTCGCCCGGCCTTGCCAAGGATGGCAGCGGCGAGTTTGCAACGCCCGATCAACAAAGCGCGCTCGAAGCCACGCTCGGCATGGCGAGCCTGCTGATGCGGATCGAGCGCCAGTCAAAGGGCCGTCTGAAGATCTGCCGCAGTGCTGCCGATATCCGCGCCGCAATGGACACTGGGGCCTTTGCCTCGGTGCTGCACATCGAGGGCATCGAAGCCGTTGGCGCTGACCTCGATGCGCTCTATGTGCTTCACGCCGCGGGTCTGCGCACGCTCGGCCCCGTCTGGAGCCGGCCGAACATTTTTGCCTATGGCGTTCCCTTCCGCTTTCCCTCCTCGCCCGATATCGGTCCAGGCCTCAGCGAGGCCGGCAAGGATCTGGTGCGCGCCTGCAACGAGCTGAAGATCATGCTCGACCTCTCGCATATGAACGAGCAGGGCTTCTGGGACATCGCCGCGCTGTCGCAGGCGCCGCTCGTCGCCTCCCATTCCAACGTGCACGCGCTCTGCCCGCACAGCCGCAACCTGACGGACCGTCAGCTCGACGCGATCAGGGACAGCGGCGGTTTGGCCGGCATCAACTTCGGCGTCCTTTTCCTGCGCGCGGACGGGACCAGGAACACGGATACGCCGCTCTCACTCCTTGTCGACCACATCGACTACATCGTCGAGCGTATCGGTATCGAGCATGTGGCGCTCGGCTCTGACTTCGACGGTACGGCCATCCCGGCGGCCATGCGCAGCGCGGCCGATCTGCCGCTGCTCGTCGACCTGCTGCGCACCCGCGGCTATGACGACGCGGCGCTCGCCAAGATCTGCCACGGCAATTGGATCCGCGTGCTGGAGACGACCTGGGGCGCGTGAGCGCCGGCCGGAGCCACGCAGGCGCTAGGTCCTGGAAGCGATCGGCAGGGCTTCGAGCAGCACGCTGATCGCGCAATCGACAGCGGCCGTGCGTCGATCCCGGGCGAAAAGCCCGTATTGCACGGCAAACGGCTTCGGTACGGCAGACGAAGCGGGTAGCGCCCGCATCGTGCCCGCGCGGATCGCTTCCGGCGGAAGCAAACCAATGCCGAGGCCGTTCTCGATCGCGGCCTGCAGCGCTGTGATGCTCTGGCTGGTAAAAGTGATCCGGTGTTCCCGGCCCTGGTCGGCCAGCGTCTCGATCATGCGTCGGCGCCAGAGGCAGGGTGCGGCGAAGGCAACAAGGTCGATCGGTCGGGTCTCGTCGAAAGCGTAGTCCGTCGCGCAGACCCATTGCAGCTCGACATTCCAGGTGGTGAGGGCGTCGGCGGTGACCACGGAGGTCGGCACGACCATGATATCGAGATCGCCTTCAGGCCAGGTCTTTCCAAGCGCCACGCATTGCTCGACGACAACATCGAGCCGGATCTCCTGGTAGCCGCGCCGCAATCGCCCGAGCGCTTCGGGCAGCGCCGTCGTTGCCACTTCCTCGGCAAGCCCGACCCGCACGCCGCCGCTGAGGTCCGCCTGTCGCAGCCGCGCCGCCGCTTCGTCGCCGAGCGCCAGCATGCGCGTGGCGTATCCGAGGAACAATTCGCCTTCGGGTGTCGGCACGACGCCACGACCGGTGCGGGTGAAAAGTTGCCGGCCGAGAAGATCTTCGAGCCGGCGCATCTGCATGCTGAGCGCCGATTGCGTGCGGCCGGTCTGGGTGGCGACGCGGTTCAGGCTGCCCTGTCGGCAGACCGCGACGAAGCTGCGCAGGAGGTCGATGCTGATCTGATCAGATATCACGATCTTTGAATTCTGTTGTCATTGATATCAGTCTACACGAGGGACTCACGCATGGCTATCTGTCAGATGTGATCAGCGAGGAAGGCGGAGCAGCACCAAGCAGATTGGCATCGACCGTCGCTTGGAGGCTGCCACGGCCAGCCGACCAACCAGAGGACCAGATCCATGAAAGCTATCCGCGTGTATCAGCACGGCGGGCCTGATGTGCTCGCCTATGAAAACGTCGAACGCGGCGAACCCGGCCCCGGCGAAGTGCGGGTGCGTAACCGGGCGATCGGCGTCAACTTCGTCGATATCTATCTGCGCAGCGGCGCCTATCCGCCGCCGCAGCTTCCTTTCATCCCAGGCAAAGAGGGAGCGGGCGAGGTGGTCTCGGTCGGGCCTGGCGTCGAGGGCTTCAAGCCGGGGGACCGCGTCGCCTACGCCGAAGCGCTTGGTGCCTATACGGAGGAGCACAATGTGCCTGCCCGTGTCCTCGTGCATCTGCCTGACGGCATCGATTTCGAGACGGGTGCGGCGATGATGCTGAAGGGCCTGACGGCGCAATATCTGTTGCGTCGCACCTTCCGGGTCGAGGCCGGTCATACCATCCTCGTCCATGCGGCCGCCGGCGGTGTCGGCGTTATCCTGACGCAATGGGCAAAACATCTTGGCGCAAAGATCATTGGCACCGTCGGTTCGCCGGAGAAGGCCGAACTGGCACTGGCCAACGGTGCTGACCACGTGATCGACTACGGCAAGGAGAATTTCGCCGCCCGCGTGCGCGAAATCACCAAAGGCGAGGGGGTCGATGTCGTCTATGACAGCATCGGCAAGGCGACGTTCGAAGGTTCGCTCGACAGCCTTCGGCCGTTCGGTCACTTCGTCAGTTTCGGTGCCGCTTCCGGCCCGATCCCGCCCTTCGACATCACGACGCTGGCGCAGAAGGGGTCGCTTTACGCCACCTGGCCGCTATTGCCCGCGCATCTGGTCCGGCGCGACGACGTGCTGGCGATGAGCAAGGATCTCTTCGCCGTCGTAGCAAGCGGCGCGGTCACAATCCCCGTGCATGCGCGCCTGCCGCTTTCCGAGGCAGCCGAGGCGCATCGCCGGCTCGAAGGACGTCAGACGACGGGTGCCATGGTGCTTCTGCCATAGAGCGCGGGGCGAGCCACTCGACAAACGCGTGACGGCGCCGGTTGCGGCGCCTGTCACTTGTCCTCGGCGATCCCGCTGGCGTCGAGCCGGTTTTCGGCCCGGGTCACGGCAAGGCTGTCGGCAGGGCTTCCGGAGGGGGCGCCGTCGCCGAAGACGTCCATGGTACAGGTGTGCAGGATCGTGGTCGGCTCGCTGGTGTGGTTCCACATCGTATGGGTGCGCAGCGACGGGAAATGGGCGGAATCGCCAGGCTCCAGAACCATAGCCTCGCCGTCCACTTCCAGCGTCAGTGCTCCCTTCAGAATGAAGAAGATTTCCTCACCCTCATGCGACATCGGTTCGCTGCGATGGCCGGGCGGCTCGTGGATGATGGTGCTTCTGAGCACGTTGCCGGGAAAGGACGCGGAGAGCCGCTCGTAGGAGACGGCCTTGCCGCTTTCTCCGCCGAGCCCATAGACCGGCCGGTGTTCGCGTCGGGTGAACGGCGTTGCCACCTTCGGCGGGTTGAGAAAGCTGCCGGCCTCGACCTTCAAGGTCCGGCAGACGGCGATCAGCGAGGTCAGCGAGGGAACGGTGATGCCGCGCTCGATCTGCGAGATGAAGCCGACGGAAAAACCGGCCTCGTCGGCGACCTCCTGAAGCGTCATCTTCAAGCTCTTTCGCCGCTGACGCAGGCGATCGCCAAGCGACGGCGTTTCTGCCGCGCCGGTCGATGCGCCGCTGGCATGGTCCGCCGTCGTCACTGTCTGTCCCCTTCTCGTCTCTCCTCAAGCTAGGGTGCAGCCCGATTTCCTGTCAATCGTTTTTAGATATCCTAAAAATTTCGAGTGCGCCCGAAACGCCGGTTCGGGGTGAATAGCGCGAGATCGGTCAGTTGCTGCGCGGCTGTTCGACGGTGGCCGCCACGATGCGGCGCACGAACGGAAGGACCACCAACAGGCTCGGGAAGGCGACCAGCCAGGAAAAGGCCCAGGCCTTGATCCACAGTGCGAGAATATCGGGGTGGATGCCGTTGCCGATCGCCGTCGAGACGAAGGAAACGATGCCGGACATCAGGACGGAGAGAACGAGCGGCATGACGATGGTCTGGTATCGGTGCGGAAGCTTCTTTGGCATGAGGTGAACTCCGGGGGAATTGGAAGGGATAGGGTCGCCAGCCTTTAGGCCTGCGCCAGTTCGTGAATGAAACTTTCGAGATTGCGCGGTTCGCGCTGAAGTGCGGCGCGGAGCGTCAGGCTGTTTCCACCGAGGCCGACTTCGGCATAGTGGGCGTGGACCTTGGACAGCAGTTCCAGCTGGTGGTCGGTGTATTTTGCGGCGATTGGCTTTGCCCATTCGTGAAAGCCGATGGTTGCCGCAACGATCGGCCGACTGAGCGCGGCGCTCATCATTTCGGCAATTTCCTCGCGGTTGTGCCGGCCCTCGGCGCTAAGTTCCAGCGTCGCATAGGCGAGGCGGTCTTCCGTGAGCGCGATCGCCGCGACGTCGGCGACATCACGGTAGTCGACGCGGGCGACGCGCGTGGTCGTCGGAAACGGCTCTGCGAAGCTGCCGGTAGCAAGCACACTTGCCCAGGCGGACCGCAGGTTCTGCATGAAGTTTGCCGGATGCAGGATGGTGTATTCGAGCGGTGAGGAATAGAGCGCATCCTCCACCGGGATCTTTGCCGCGTGGTTCTTCAGCCGCACATGGGTCGGCTGGATGACCGAAGAGAAAACGAACTTCCTGACGCCGGCGCGCACGGCCGCTTCGACCATCGATACGCCCATCGCCGCCTCATCGGGTGCGAAGGCCGGGCCGATATGGAAGACGCCGGCAGCACCCTCAAGCGCCTGCTCGAGGCTTGCACGCTCGCGCAGATCGCCGATCGCGATTTCCGCTGCGCCGAGCGATTTCGCAAGCGCGCCCTGCGCTTCGTCGCGGATCAGGGCACGGACTCTGGCGCCGCGCCGCGCCAGTTCCGGAACGACGAGGCCGGCAAAGCGGCCGGTGGCGCCGACGACAAGGATCGTGTTGGAGCGCTGGTTCATGGGGGGGCTGCCTTTCGAGCCGTCGTGATGTGACGATCTCAAGCTAGTGGCGCGCAACAATGCGGACAATCAGCGCAGAATGTGATTTATTCTCCAGCAAAACGGGATTATCGCATGAGCCGCATCGAAGACCTGGAAGCCTTTCTGGCCATCGTCGAGCAGGGGAGCCTGACGGCCGCGGCGAAACGCCTGGAGCGGCCTCTGCAGACCGTCAGCCGGTCGCTCGCCATGCTCGAAGCCGATGTCGGGGTCGAGCTGGTGCATCGAACGACCCGCCGCTCGATGCCGAGCGAGGCGGGTGAGAGCTTCTATCTGCGCGTCAAGCCCGCAGTGGAGCAGATTCACGAAGCGCGGGAGGAGGTGGCACAGCGTCGCTCCGAGCCGTCAGGCGTGCTACGCCTCGGGGCGCCCAGTCTGTTTGCGCCGCGGTTCCTGATGCCTGTGATCGCCGAGTACATGGCGAAATATCCTGAGGTCGAGGTCGATCTCGACCTCTCCGATGCTTTCGTCGACCTCGCCGCAAGCGGGCTCGATCTGGTCGTGCGGATCGGCGATCTCCAGGATTCCGGGCTGACCGGCAAGCGCCTGGGCGCGCTGCGCCGCGTCGTCTTCGGTTCGACCGCCTATTTTGCGCGCTTCGGCCGGCCGGTTCATCCGCAGGAGCTCTCGGCCCATCGTTGCGTCACGCGCACGGGCGACGAGCGACCCGGCGTCTGGATGTTCACCATCGACGGGCGGGCTCGGGCGTTCAAGGTGAGTGGCGCGGTTCGCACCAACTCGATGAACGCGATCTATGCGGCGGTGGAACAGGGGCTCGGCCTCGGTTTTTCGCCGCTCTGGCAGATCAAGGACCTGATCGATGCGGGCAAGGTCGAAACAGTGTTGGAAGACTTCGAGCCTGCTCCGGTGCCGATCCATGCGCTCTGGCTGGAGGGGCGGACCCCATCTGCAAAGATCCGCCGCTTTCTCGATCTGCTCGGAGAACGGTTGAAACTCGACCGGCTCTAGGCGGGCGCAGACCTGCTTGCCTCCACCCGCCTGATCCGTGAAGTCGCCTACTTCGCGAACTTCTTGGCGCCGGCGACGCAGAGCACGATCGCGCCGGTTGCGGCCAGCATGCTCCAGCTGACCGGCTCGCCGAGAAGCGTTGCCGCTAGCGCCAGGCCGAAAAAGGGCTGCAGAAGCTGCAACTGCCCGACGCCGGCGACGCCGCCGAGCGCGAGGCCGCGATACCAGAAGACGAAACCGACGAGCATGCTGAACAGCGAGACATAGGCAAGGCCCGCCCAGGCGCCGTTCGTGACGGTCGCGAAAGAGGCTGGCAGCGTGAACAGTGTCAGCGCCAGCATGATCGGTAAGGACAGGACCAACGCCCAGCAGATCACCTGCCAGCCGCCGAGCTTGCGCGACAGGCTGGCGCCTTCGGCATAGCCGAGGCCGCAGACGATGATGGCGCCGAGCATCAGGAGGTCGCCGATCGGCGAGGCGGCAAAGCCCTGCACCAGCGCAAAGCCGACGACAGCAGCGCTGCCGAGCGAGGAGAAGAGCCAGAAGGCCGGGCGTGGCCGCTCGCCGGCGCGCATGACGCCGAAGATCGCGGTTGCCAGCGGTAGCAGGCCGACAAAGACGATCAGATGCGCCGAGGTGACGTGCTGCAGGGCCAGCGCGGTCAGCAGCGGAAAGCCCAGTACGACGCCGAAGGCGACGATCGCCAGCGAGACGAGGTCGGCCTTCGCCGGGCGCGGCTGGCGGAAGATGAGAAGCAGGACGAGGCCGAGCAGGCCGGCGATCGCCGCGCGCGCCACCGTCAGGAACACCGGGTCGAAATCCATCACCGCAACGCGGGTCGCGGGCAATGATCCACTGAAGATCAGCACTCCGAGAAAACCACTCACCCAACCGTCTGCCGTCTTGTCCATAGCATTCTCCTTTTTTGCCTGTATCGGGCGAATGGGCTGGCCCGGCCAGAGACAATGCGGTACAGTTTTGCAAAACTGTATTGGATGGATGAGCAGTACGGATGACGGTCCAGGATTTGGAAATCGGCAGCGAAACGCTGCTCGAAGGCGTGATGGCGACGATCCGGCAGCGGATCGCCGGGCGTATCCTGACGCCGGGGACGAAGCTTCCGTCGATCCGTGCCTTCGCCAACACCATGCGCGTTTCGAAGTCCACCGTCGTCGAAGCCTATGAGCGGCTGGTGGCCGAAGGCGTCATTCGCTCAAAACCCGGCGCCGGTTTTTTCGTCTCGGCGCCGCTGGCGCCCCTTTCTCTGGCCGAGATCGGTCCGCGGCTCGATCGGGCCGTCGATCCGCTGTGGGTGTCGCGCCAGGCGCTGGAAACGGGCGATAACGTGCTGAAACCCGGCTGCGGCTGGCTGCCGCCGAGCTGGATGCCGGAAACTGCAATCCGCCGTGCGCTCAAATCCGCAACCAAGCTGGAGGCGAGCGGGCTGACGGACTACGGAACGCCGCTCGGTCATAGGCCCCTGCGCCAACTTCTCGCCCGACGCCTCGGCGAACACGGCGTCGAGGCATCGCCCGACCAGATCATCCTGACGGAGTCGGGCACGCAGGCGATCGATATTCTCTGCCGCTTTTTGATCGAGCCAGGCGATACGGTCGTGGTCGACGACCCCTGCTACTTCAATTTCCATGCCCTGCTGCGTGCTCATCGGGCCGACGTGGTGAGCGTGCCCTATACGCCTTCGGGGCCCGATCTCGAGAAATTCGCCGAGGTTCTCGCGACCCACCGGCCGCGGCTCTACATCACCAATTCCGCCCTTCACAATCCGACGGGCGCCACGCTTTCTCCGGTCGTTGCCCATCGGCTGCTGAAGCTGGCCGAACAGGCCGGGCTGACAATCGTCGAGGACGATATCTTCGCCGATTTCGAGCATGCGCCGGCGCCGCGGCTTGCCGCCTTCGACGGGCTCGAGCGTGTCGTGCAGATCGGCAGCTTCTCCAAGACCCTCTCGGCCTCCATCCGCTGCGGCTTCATCGCCGCGCCGCGGGAGTGGATCGAGGGACTGGTCGACCTGAAGATCGCCACCACGTTCGGCGGGCCGAGCCTTTCGGCGGAGCTGGTTTTTGCGATGCTCAAGGACGGCAGCTACCGCAAGCACATGGAGGCACTACGCCAGCGCCTGTCGCGGGCAATGAGCGATACGGCGGCGCGGCTCGCCGAGATCGGCATCACGCCATGGATCGAGCCGCAGGCGGGCATGTTTCTCTGGTGCCGCCTGCCCGAGAGTATCGATGCGGCCGAGGTGGCGCAGAAGGCGCTGCAGCAGGAAATCGTTCTGGCGCCCGGCAACGTCTTTTCCCGCGCCGGCACCGCCAACGGCTTCCTGCGCTTCAATGTTTCCCAATGTGGTGACGCGCGGCTTTTCAAGGTTCTGCCCACGATCATGCGCCAATGCGGGAAGCCGCCGGCCGGCTGAGCGAGCTGTTTATCGCGCCGCTGCACGTTTTGCAGGCAATCGCCGGCGTTTGCCGGCACTTGATCATCTATCGCCGCGCTGTTGACCTGGTTTGCACCGGAGTCAGGCAGGATTTGCCTATTTTTTGTGCGGCCCGCTGCTTCCTTGCGCTGCCGCACCGGTCCGCTGGCGCCGCATCTGTCGCCAATGATCGTTTTATCTCGACTTTCGGCCCTGAATCCGAGTTGGCACGATTAATGCTTCTTAATTGGCATCGGTCGTCGGGTAGCCAATCTGGATTGCCCAACCGCCTTCGGAACCCAGCCATTCCTGGCGTCATGTGAGAGAACGAAATGACAAAGTTTAAGCTCGAATACATCTGGCTCGACGGTTACAAGCCCACCCCGAACCTGCGCGGCAAGACCCTGATCAAGGAATTCGACGCTTTCCCGACGCTTGAGCAGCTCCCCCTCTGGGGCTTCGACGGTTCCTCCACGATGCAGGCCGAAGGCAGCAGCTCGGACTGCGTGCTGAAGCCGGCCGCAGTCTATCCGGATCCGGAGCGCAAGAACGGCGTTCTCGTCCTTTGCGAAGTCATGATGCCGGATGCCAAGACGCCGCATCCGTCCAACACCCGCGCGACGGTCCTCGAAGACGACGGCGCCTGGTTCGGCTTCGAGCAGGAGTACTTCTTCTACCAGGGCGGTCGCCCGCTCGGCTTCCCGGACGCCGGCTTCCCTGCGCCGCAGGGGCCCTATTACTGCGGCGTCGGCTTCAGCAACGTCGGCGACGTGGCCCGCAAGATTGTCGAAGAGCATCTCGACATCTGCCTGGCTGCCGGCATCAACCATGAAGGCATCAACGCGGAAGTCGCCAAGGGCCAGTGGGAATTCCAGGTGTTCGGCAAGGGCTCGCGCAAGGCTGCCGACGAAATCTGGCTCGCCCGCTACCTGCTGCAGCGCCTGACGGAAAAGTACGGCATCGACGTCGAATACCACTGCAAGCCGCTCGGCGACACCGACTGGAACGGCTCTGGCATGCACGCCAACTTCTCGACCGCCTACATGCGCGAAGTCGGCGGCAAGGAATACTTCGAGGACCTGATGGCGGCTTTCGCCGAAGCCCGTGCCGACCACATTGCCGTCTATGGCCCGGACAACCACATGCGCCTGACCGGCAAGCACGAAACCGCTTCGATCCACCAGTTCAGCTATGGTGTTGCTGACCGTGGCGCGTCGATCCGCGTTCCGCACAGCTTCGTCAACAACGACTACAAGGGCTACCTGGAAGATCGCCGCCCGAACTCCAAGGGCGACCCCTACCAGATCGCTTCGCAGATCCTGAAGACGATCTCCACCGTTCCGACCGACGTCGAAAAGCGCGAAGCCGCCTGATTCAATGGCCCGGCGCGCACGAGGGCGCCGGGCCAAAATCGACGGGGTTGCGCTTTTCGCGACCAAACAAAAACGCCCCGCGGTAAGCGGGGCGTTTTTGTTTTTGCCGGTCGGCGGGCGGCTCAGGCCGCGCGCACGAAATGATCCGGTTCGACCTCGCGGATCGTCGCCTGATCTGCCGCCGAGCGCCGGCGGGTTTCGTCTGCTTCAGCGGAACTGACCTGCGCGTTCGGGTCGTCGAAGCGGATATCCGGATCCGGCACTGCAGACAGCAGCAGCTTCGTGTAGGGATGGGCCGGGTTGTCGATGACTTTGCCGGTATTGCCCCATTCGACAATCTGGCCGGCATACATCACCGCGATATCTTCGGCGACGTAGCGGGCGGTCGCGATGTCGTGGGTGATGTAGAGCAGGCCGAGGTTCATGTCGCGCTTCATCTCGCTCAAGAGATTGAGCACGCCGAGCCGCACGGAAACGTCGAGCATTGAGGTCGGCTCGTCGGCAACGATGACCTCGGGCTTGGCCGCAAGCGCCCGGGCGATGTTGACGCGCTGGCGCTGGCCGCCGGAAAGCTCGTGCGGGTATTTCGGCGCGACGATCTCAGGATCGAGCTTCACCTGGCGAAGCAGGGCCTTGATCTCCTCGTCGACCGCAGCCCCCCGGATGTCGGGACGGTGCAGCATCAGCGGCCGCTTCAGGTGATAGGCGATGGTGTGGGCCGGATTGAGCGAGGCGAAAGGATCCTGGAAGATCATCTGCACCGAGCGGCGATAGTCGGCGATTTCCTTGGCTCCCGCCGCGTCGACGGGCTTGCCCTTGTAGAGCAGCCGCCCTTCGCTCGGCTCATATTCGCGCATGGCGATGCGGGCGCAGGTGGTCTTGCCGCTGCCGGATTCTCCGACGACGGCAAGCGCCCGACCGGCATGCAGCGAGAACGAGATGGCCCGCGCGGCGCGAACGGCGCCGGGGCCGTTTCCGAAGGTCTTGCTGACCTTGTCGAGCGTCAGGATGGGTGCGGATAGGCCGGTCATCGAAGAACGCCTCCGTGCAGCGAGGGGAAGGAGGCCCAGAGCTTCTTGGTATAGTCGTGCTCCGGTGTCCGGTAGATGGCGTCGGCGGTGCCCTGTTCGACCAGCTTGCCGCCGAGCATGATGCCGATGCGGTCACAGAACTGCACCATCAGCCCGAGATCGTGGGTGATGAAGAGCACGGCAAATCCGAGCTTGCGCCGGAGTTCGTTGATCCGCTGCAGGATTTCGCGCTGCACCACCACGTCGAGCGCCGTCGTCGGCTCGTCCATGACGATCAGCCGCGGATCGAGCGCCAGGCAGATGGCGATGACGATGCGCTGGCGCATGCCGCCGGAAAACTGGTGCGGATAGTCGCGCATCCGGTCCGGCGAGATATCGACGAGCTTGAGCATCTCGGCGGTGCGGTCCCGCGCCTGGGCGCGAGTGATGCGCTTGTGTGTTCTCAGCACGTCGTAGAACTGCTGCTCGATGCGCAGCACCGGGTTGAGCGAGTTCATCGCGCTCTGGAACACCATCGCCACTTCGCGCCAGCGGAAGTCGGCGAGATCCTTCTGGTCGAGGCCGAGCACGTCGCGGCCGTCGAGCAGGATTGTGCTTTCCTTGCGGATCAGCGCCGGCGGCTTGTGCAGCCTGCTGATGGCAAAGGCGATCGTGCTCTTGCCGCAGCCGCTCTCACCGGCAAGGCCGAAGACCTCGCCGGGGGCGACGTCGAAGCTGACATTGTCGACGGCGCGGAAGTCGTTGGTCTCGCCAATGTAGTCGATGGTCAGGTTCTTGACCGAAAGCAAAGGTGCGGTCACAGGCGGCCCTCCCCGGAGCGGATGAGCGCGGACCAGCGGCCGAGCCGGTTGCCGGTGCGAAGCCGCGGATTGGCGATTTCGTCGACGGCGAAGTTGAGCAGCGACAGGCCGATGCCGAGGAAGGCGAGCGCGAAGCAGGGTGTCAGGATGTCCCACCAGGCTCCGACCGAAAGTGCCGAGGCTTTCTGCGCCGCATAGAGCATGGTGCCCCAGGAAACAACCTTGGGATCGCCGAGGCCGAGGAACTCGAGCGTCGCCTGGGTGATAATCGCGAAGATCACGCTACCGATGAAGTTGATGCCGACGATCGAGATGAGGTTGGGGAAGATCTCGAAGGTCATGATGCGCCAGCGTGGCTCGCCCATCATCTCGGCGGATTTGACATAATCCTTCTGCTTGACCGAAAGCGTCTCGGCGCGGGTGACGCGGGCGCCCCAGGCCCAGGAGGTGCAGCCGAGAATGAGCGCGATGACCCACGGGCTTGCCTGGCCGATGAAAGCGGCGAGCACGAGCAGCAGCGGCAGGTTCGGTACGACGAGCACCATGTTGGTGAAGAAGCTGATGACCTCGTCGATCTTGCCGCCGCGATAGCCGGCGATGATGCCGAGCGCCGTGCCGACAACGGTGATCAGAAGCCCGGCGCCGAAGCCGACGGCCAGCGACGTGCGGGCACCGTAGACGAGGCGTGCGAAGACGTCCTGGCCGATGCGCGTGGTGCCGAGCCAGTGTTCGAGCGACGGAGACTGATGCGGCCGCCCGACGCGGGCGCCCGGATCATAGGAGGTCAGCAAGGGGGCGGCGATCGCGACCAGAAGAATGAAGGCGACGATCAGCGCCCCGACCATGGCCTTGCGGTTGTGGATGAGCGGGAAGGAGGAGGTCTTCATATCACGCCCTCTTCAGTCGCGGGTCGAGCAGCACGTAGCTGACGTCGACGATGAAGTTGGCAATGAGCATGGTGGCGGTCATGATCAAGAGCTGTCCCTGGATGACGGGGTAATCGCGGGCGAGGATCGCCTGGTAAAGGATGTTGCCGAGGCCCGGATAGTTGAACACCACCTCTGTCACCAGCGAGCCGCCGAGCACCGTGCCGATGGCGATCGCAAGGCTCGAGACGGTCGGCAGCAGGGCGTTGCGCGCCGCATACCAGATCATCACGCGGGTGTCGGAGAGCCCCTTGGCGCGGGCCATGACGATGTAGTCTTCGCCGAGCAGGTTGATCATGTTGTTGCGCATGGTCACGGCGAAGCCGCCGGTCAAAACCGCGCATAGCGTCAGCATCGGCAGGATGCCGTGGTAAAGGATGCTGCCGATATATTCGAACGTGAAGGCGGGATCGAGCGCCGGATCGGCGGCATAGCCGGTCGGGAACCAGCCGAGCGTGAAGCCGAAGGTGAAGACGACGATCAGCGAGGTGACGACGGCCGGAACCGAGGTCGCGAAAATCGCGCCGACGGAAACGATGACGTCGAACAGGCTGCCGCGCCGCCATGCCGCGAGAATGCCGAGGAAGGTGCCGAGCGCGAAGCTGACGATGGTCGCGGTTCCCATCAGGCCGACGGTCCACACCAGCGCGTTGCCGAGCACGGTGGTCACCGGCAGCGGGAAATACTTGATGGAACGGCCGAGATCGCCGCTGAAGATGCTGCCGAGATAGGTGAGGTACTGCTGCCAAAGCGGGCCGTCGACGAAGCCGAAGGTGAGTTTCAGGGCCTGCAGGCTTTCGGGCGGCAGTTCGGCGCCGGCGCTCGAAAACATGATCTGCACCGGATCGCCGGGCATCAGCCGCGGCAGGAAAAAGTTGATCGTCGCCGCCGCGACGAAGGCCGCCAGATAGAAGCAGAGGCGGCGAAGCAGAAAGGCCATCGGGAACTCCATCGACTGCGGCTGCCGCAAGAGCGCGTCAGGTGGCAGGGCTGTCTTCTTGTCGAACCGCCCGTGGAGACGGACCCCAAGGACGATTGCGTGGCGGACGAAAAGCGCCCGCCACCGTTGCCGATCGAGATGCGACGCCCTCCCGGATCATCGTCCGAAAGGGCGCCGCGCCTTCGATCAGGGATCACTTCACCGGTTCAAGCGCCAGCAGGTGCAGAAGACGCGCCGGGTTGTTGCGCGTGATCGACGGGTTGACGAAGGGGTTTTCCGCCGTCGCCCAGCCCTTGAAGCGCTTGGTGTTGTACTGGTACCAGTTCGGGTTGTTGAACACCGGTATCATCGGCATGTTCTCGGCGACGATGCGCTGCGCCTTGTTCATCGCTTCCTTCTGCTTGGCAGGATCGGCAGTCTGTGTGAACTCGGTCAGCAGAGCCTCGACTTCCGGATTGAACCAGCGTTGCGAGGTGAAGCGGGTCTTGCCCTTGTCCGACGCGCTGAAGGCGCGCTTGTAGGGATAGTAGGGCGAGGCCGATGCCGGCAGGCTGTTGATCGCGGCGTCGAAGGTGCCGTTGATCAGGTTGCCAGTCCAGACGGCTTCCTCGGGCGTCTCGATCTTGGCGTCGAGGCCGACGGCCTGCAGGCCTTCGACGGCGATCGTCACCGTGTCGATCCAGTCGGTCCAGGAGCTTGGAACGATGATCGAGAACGAGATCTTGCTGCCATCCGGGTTATCGCGGAAGCCGTCACCGTCCTTGTCGGCATAACCGGCCTCGTCGAGCAGCGCCTTGGCGGCATCCGCATCGTACTTGCCGTACTTGCCGAAATCGGCGGCAACCGACGGATCGGCCCAGCTCTTGTAGAGCTCGCCCATGCCGGCCGGATCTTCGTTCAGCGTCGGGTAGCCGTAGCCGGCGACGTCGACCATGGTGCCGCGGTCGAGCGCCATCGAGGCGGCACGGCGGAACTTCACGTCATTGAAGGCCTTGCGGTTGTTTTCATTGGCTGTTTCCTGGTTGAACAGGAAGGCGACCATGCTGCTTGGCGAATACCAGAAGTGGAAGTGTTCCGGATCCTTGGCGACATAGACGTTCTCGATATCCGGGATGAAGGAGACGCCCCAGTCGAGCGTGCCCGACGCGGTCGCCGTCAGGATCTGGTTATTGTCGGCAAGCTGCGGGAAGCGCACGCAGTCGACCTTGAGCGTCGCTGCATCCCAGTAGTGCGGGTTGCGGCACTGGTCGTAGGTCTGGCCGGTGAAACGCGGAATTTCGGTCAGCGGACCGCTGCCGACAGGTGTTTCGTTGGCGAAGGTCACCGGCTCGGCGATGTCCTTCCAGACGTGCTCGGGCACGATCGGCAACTGCGCCAGCTGTTCGGCCGCAAGCGAACTCGGGTTGGCGAGCGTGAAGCGCACGGTCTGGGCGTCCACCGCCTCGACACCGGTGATGAAGGTCCAGATGCTGACGAAGTCGAGCGCCGGGAACTTCTTCAGGTAGTCGTATGTGAACTTGACGTCGGTCGCCGTCAGCGGCTTGCCGTCCGACCATTTCAGGGTCGGACGAAGCTTGAACTCGATCGACTTCAGGTCGTCGGCGAGCTTGAAGCTTTCGGCAAGGCGAAAGACCGGTTTGTTGCCGTCGAAGCGGTTGAAGACGACCAGCGGCTCGTAGATGAAATCGAGCGTGCTCTGGCGTGCCGAGGTCTGGTTGAACGGGTTGAAGTTGCGAACCCAGGTGGTCGCCGGCTCGATATTGGCCGTCAGCACGGTCTGTGCCGTGGCCGGGCCGGCGATGAGGGCGAGCGCGGTGGCTGCGCCGAGAAGCGATTTTTTCACGGTAGTTCCCCTTTTAGATCGCTAGGATTTCTTGTTTCGGTCAGGCAACGAGGGCGCTGTTGAAGATGTCCTCGACTTCGGCGTGGGCTGCGCGCACATCGACCTTCAGCGTGCCGAGGCGCGCCTTGCCGGCCGCGATGCGTTTCAGTGCGGCCTCCGTTAGCGGCCTTGCTGCCTTGGCTGCCGCTTCGCTTTCCGCGAGTGTGCCGTGGCTGTGCAGCGCAATGTCGGAGCCGGCATCGAGCACCTGGCGGACGCGCTCCGGCAGTGTGCCGCGCAGCGATTCCATGAAGATGCAGTCGGAGACGAGCACGCCGTCATAGCCCATGTTGTTGCGGATGACGTCGTGCATGATCGGCGAGATGGACGCCGGCAGCTCCTTGTCGAAGGCGGAATAGACGACGTGGGCGACCATGGCCCAGGGCGTGTCGCGAAGCGCAACGAAGGGCTTGAAATCGGTCGAAGTCAGCAACTCGCGCGAGGCGTCGACAACAGGACGTTCCTTGTGCGAGTCGAGCGTCGCGCGGCCGTGGCCGGGAATGTGCTTCATAACAGGCATGTTGCCGGTCTCGAGCAGGCCATCGACCACTTCGCGGCCGAGGGCTGCGATGAAATCCGGGTCGGCGCCGAAGGAACGGGCGCCGATGACGGAGCTCGTCGTCGAGAAGACGAGGTCGAGCACCGGCGAGCAGCCGCTCGTCAGGCCGAGCTCGGTCATCATCGTGCCCATAGCCTGGCTCGACAGGCGCAGCGCCTTTTTGCCAAGGGCAAAATCGTGGCGGGCGAGCTCGGCGAATTCGCCGAACGAGCGAAAGAGCGGCCAGGGGCCGGCGTCGAGATGCTGGACGCGTCCGCCTTCCTGGTCAGTGAACACGGGTGCGTCCTCGCGGCCGACGGCTTCGCGGAAGCGCTCGATCAGCACTTTCACCTGGCCGGGTTCGCGCTGGTTGCGGCGGCCGACGAAGAGGCCGAGCGGGTTGGTTTCGCGAAACAGCGCGAACTCGTCGTCCGAAAGCGTAGGGTTCGGAAGACCGACAAAAAGGGCGAGGGGTGTCGAGGACATTTTTCAGGCTCCGAGATTGGAATTATTTGGACGGGCGACGCAGCATGCCCTGGTAGATCCCCTTGTCGGGGGCGGGGATCGGCACAGCGCCGACGGTCTTTGCGTAGAAATCGACGGGACCGGCGTCACCGATGAAGGCATAGGCGTGGCCAAGCGTCTTCATGGTGTCGAGGCAACTGGATAAGAGGGCGACGCCGATGCCCTTGCCGCGGGCGACGGGATCGACGCCGGTCGGGCCGAAGAAGCCGGGCGCGGTCGTGTCGTAGCAGGCGAAGCCGACGAGTTTGCCGTCGTCAACCGCGATAAGACAGGCGACGGGCCTGCGCGTGAAGGCGACAGTCACCTCGCTCGCCCAGTTCTCGCTGAAGTTCTCCCGAACCCAGCCAACGACCAGGCCCATTTCCGGCGGCAAGGCGGGACGGATCGTCACCTTGTCGGTTTCGGTTCTGCGCTTGAGTTCACCGAGGATCGGCGAATACAAGCTCACCAGCATGTCAGGCATATGCTCCTCCACATATTCCTTTATTAAGGAATTGCTGCCTTTGTAATGCAATAGATGGAGCCAACCGGACCGGCTTGTCAATCGCCAATCGTCAGTTTTGGGGGGCTATCTGCGTTCAGCAGGTCCCTATGTGAGCGGATGAAACGTTTCCACGGCCGTTCGCGTTGTCTAAAATCACGCGATCGTGCATCGCGTGGATCCGAAACAACGGTCGAGCGAGAGAGCGAGCCGATGCGGGGCTGCGGAAATTGCACATTTGTACAACTTTGTTCTTGAGTTGTTCGAAGTATATTTTGATTTACAAAAACACTAAGTATGGATGAATACGCTTATAGCGTGTGCGCCCGGAGAATAGTTCGACCTTTTCGCGCGCAATCAAGTATTTCTTGAGAGGAAAAGTATCGTTTCCCGCTTGCGCCGGCCTGGTTTGTTGGCCGGGCCGACCGGCTACTCCGCTGGGCGCGTCAGGATGAAAAGAGCGGGAAGCGCCATCGCGGCTGCGACGATTACGGCGATCGACAGGCTCGGGTTGCCGAAGAAAAGGAAGAGGCCGAAGCTGGCGGCCATCAGGCTGACGGCCCCGGTCTTGGCCCGCCGGGAGATCGCCCCCTTTTCGCGCCACAGCCGCAGCGAGGCACCGAAGACCCGGTGGTTGAGCAACCATTGCTCCAGCCGGGGCGAGGCGCGGGCAAAGAGCCCGGCCGCCAGCAGCAGGAACGGCGTCGTCGGCAGGATCGGAAGGAAGGCGCCGATGACGCCGAGGCCGACCATCAGCCACGCGAGGCAAAGGTAGAGAAGGCGAAGCGCGGGGTTCACCGGATGGCTCCAAGCTGGGTCATGCTTCGGATGCCTCGGCGCTCGCGACCGTTGCGGTCTCGAGCGGGGGCCAGCGACGAAGCGCCTCGGCGCCCTGTTCCGACAGCGCGTAGATGCCGCGGTCGATCTTCTCGAACCAGCCATAGACGTTGCTGAGCAGGATTTTGGCCGCATCCGGCGCGACCGGGCGCAGATCGCGCGGGCGTTGCTGGCCGGCTTGAAGGGCGGCGGCGCAGGCGAGCGCCTGCTGCCGGTAGGCGGTCATGATCGGCGTGCGCGTCGCGCCACCCGCGGTCGGATCGCCCTTGCGGCGGCGATGCTCGCTGATCAGGCGCGCCCGTTTCCTGTTGTTCTTGCGCGGCATCACCGCGGAAGCCGCGAGAATGACATCGACCATGCCATTGTCGGCGACCGAAAGCATGCCGAAACCGAGCCTGCGGCAGAGATCGCGGAAACGCCGGTCGCTCTCCCGCCCCTTGCCCTTGGCCGAGACACGAGCGGCGACCCACACCTCGTCGCCGGCGGTGGCGCGGTCGACCGCCTGCAGGATCAGTTCGAGATTGAAGCTCAGCTTCAGTTCGCACACGACCACCAGCGGCGGTTCGTCGTCGCTGAGCGCGACGATATCGCAGCCGCCGATCTCGCCCTTGACGCTATAGCCGCGGGTTTCAAGGAAGCTCTTGATCGGCTGGTAGAGGGTCGTCTCCAAACCCAAAAATCCTGTTCTGCTGAAACTGGAAGGCGCCATGAAGGCGGCCTCGAATAGGTGGCGAAGCGTTGCCGCCGAAATGAACACCTAGCAGATAACGCCGATCGCCGCCGTTGTCATCCCGTCGCAGCGGGGAGGCCGCCGGCGTCCCACGCTCTGACTTGCGGGCTCGGGTGTGCAGTAGCAGCCTTCGCTTCGTCCTAACCTTGTGTTGTGCTATCATGCGGCGAGTGGTCCTGTTCGCAGGTGTCGAGCATGCGAGGTTCTGACGACGGATGTTGCGAACCCTCACGCTGTTGTTTTTGTTGATCTTGTCCTTCGCGTTTCCAGCTTCGTCGCGGGCCGAAAACGATCGGGTCGCCTTGGTGCTGCATGTCAACGGCGCCATCGGTCCGGCGACCGCCGAATATGTCAGGCGCGGCCTGACGAAGGCGGAAGAGCGCCGGCTGCCGCTGGTGGTTCTGCAGATCGATACGCCCGGCGGGCTCGACACCTCGATGCGCGAGATCATCCGCGCGATCCTTGGCTCGCCCATACCGGTCGCAACCTACGTTGCGCCGAGCGGTGCGCGGGCGGCGAGCGCCGGCACCTATATCCTCTATGCCAGCCACGTCGCGGCGATGGCGCCGGGAACGAACCTTGGTGCGGCGACGCCGATCGCGATCGGCGGCGACATGTTCGGTCGGGGTAAGGACGGCGACACCGGCAAGGACGGCGACAAACAGCCGGCGGCGCAGAGCCCTGCCGAGGCGAAAATGGTCAACGATGCCGTGGCCTATATCCGCGGGCTGGCGGAGTTGCGTGGTCGCAATGCCGACTGGGCCGAAAACGCGGTGCGCGAGGCTGCAAGCCTCTCGGCCGAGGCGGCCGTCCGGGAGAAGGTTGCCGATTTCACTGCGACCGACGTTGCCGATCTGCTGAAGCAGGCGAACGGTCGGACGGTGCGCGTCGGGCAGCGGGAGATCGTGCTCGACACGGCAAGTCTTGCGAGCGAGGACTTCGTACCCGACTGGCGCACCCGGCTGCTTTCGGTGGTCACTGATCCCAACATCGCGGTCATCCTGATGATGATCGGCATCTACGGCCTGATCTTCGAATTCCTGTCGCCGGGGTCGGTGGCGCCGGGAACCATCGGCGGTATCTGCCTGCTGCTCGGGCTCTATGCGCTTTCGGTGCTGCCCGTCAGCTACGCCGGCATCGGGCTGATCATGCTGGGGATCGGATTGATGGTCGCCGAGGCGCATTCGCCATCCTTCGGCGTGCTCGGTGCCGGCGGCAGTTTTGCACTGGTCTTGGGTGCGGCCATTCTCTTCGACACGGACACGCCGGGTTTTGGGGTTTCCTGGTCCGTGCTTACGGCGCTTGCGGTTGCAAGCCTTGGCTTCAGCCTGCTGGTCGCGCGGCTAGCCTTCAGCTCGCGCCGCCATGCGGTGGTGACCGGCAGCGAACAGATGATCGGCCTTGCCGGCACGGTCGAGAACTGGACCGGCGCGGCCGGTACCGTCATCGCCCATGGCGAGCGCTGGCAGGCCGTCAGCGCGGAGACGCTGTCGAGGGGCGAGAATGTGAAGGTCATCGCGCGAAACGGACTGACGCTCGAAGTGATCCGGGACGGGCCAAAGACATAGCGCCCGGATCCGGTGAGGGCGCGGTGAAGGCGCCCGGAATGGAGGAATGGTCATGGACATGTTCGGGAGCCTTGCTCCTTTTGCTGCGTTGCTGGTGCTCGCCATTCTCGTTATCGCCTATTCGATCCGGATCCTGCGCGAATACGAGCGCGGCGTGGTCTTCACGCTCGGCCGGTTCACCGGCGTCAAGGGGCCGGGGCTGATCCTGCTTGTGCCCTATGTGCAGCAGATGGTGCGGGTCGATCTCAGGACCCGGGTGCTGGATGTGCCGAGCCAGGATGTCATCTCCCACGACAACGTGTCCGTCCGCGTCAGCGCCGTGATCTACTTCCGGGTGATCGATGCGGAAAAATCGACGATCCAGGTCGAGGATTTCATGATGGCGACCAGCCAGCTGGCGCAGACGACCCTGCGCTCGGTGCTCGGCAAACACGACCTCGACGAAATGCTGGCCGAGCGCGACCGTCTGAACGACGATATCCAGAAGATCCTCGACAGCCAGACGGATGCCTGGGGCATCAAGGTGGCGACGGTCGAGATCAAGCATGTCGACATCAACGAGAGCATGGTCCGGGCGATCGCCCGTCAGGCCGAAGCCGAGCGCGAGCGGCGCGCCAAGGTGATCAACGCCGAGGGCGAGCAGCAGGCGGCGGCCAAACTGCTTGAGGCCGCCGAGATCCTCGCCCGGCAGCCTCAGGCCATGCAGTTGCGCTATCTGAGCACCTTGAACGTCATTGCCGGCGAGAAGAACTCGACCGTGATCTTCCCGTTCCCGATGGAGCTCGGCGGCCTGCTGGGCTTCAAGCCCGACAAGCCCACCGGCTCGACTGAGCGGTGATCAGGCTGCCGCCCGGTCGAGCTGGGCGACCTTCAGCAGGTCGTCGACGGCGCCGGGTGCTGCCGCCAGCACCGGCGCCCAATGCGTCAGCGCCTCGCCGCGCGCCGGGAAAGGCAGCGTCCAGCCGCCGGCTTCGGTCACCAGGCAATAGCCGCCGAGGCAATCCCAGGCATGCATGTAAGGCTCGTAGTAGCCGACGAGGCGACCGGCGGCGACATAGGCGATCATCAGCGCGCCGGAGCCGTTGCGCATGAAGTTGCCGCCGTCCGAAAGCAGGCGCTCGACGATAGCGCCCATCTCGCCCGGCTTCACCTGGTCGTTGGCGCCAAGCCCGGTGACGGCGTTGCGGATCGTGCGGGTGCCGTCGAGACGAAGCGGCTTGCCGTTCAGCGTTGCGCCCCGGCCGGTTGCCGCGGCATAGGTTTCCTGATGGCAGGGTGCTTGGATGACGCCGATCACAGGCTTCTCCGCATGGACCACCGCAATCGAGACGCACCAGTTCGGCATGCCGTTGACGAAGGGCGTGGTGCCGTCGATCGGGTCGAGCACCCAGGTGAAGCCGGACGTGCCGTCGAGAAGACCATGCTCCTCACCGAGCACGCCGTCATCAGGAAACGCCGCGGCGATCTTGTCGCGGATCAACGTCTCGACGTTGCGGTCGGCGATCGACACGACGTCGTGGGCGTCACGCTTGGTTTCGATGACGAGCGTTTCCCGCTTCAGAAAGTAATCGTAGGCGAGCCGGCCGGCCTCCTCGGCCATGGATTTGGCAAGCGCGAACCGGGCATCGAGGCCGGCAATTTCAGCAGTCATGCAAGTGTCCTTCTCGTATCCAGTTGTGAAAAGTCATGCGTCAATCAAAGCGAGGCCCCGGTTGCGGAAACCGATGGCGACCTCCGTTGCCGGAGATAGCATTTCCTCCATCGCCTGATCGACAACAAAGAGCAGACCCGCCGGCGTTTCGACCTCGTATTCGACGTGACCGCCGAGATAGGCGGCGCTGCTGATCGTGCCGGAAAGGGCAGCACCCTTGGCCGGCGTCAGCGTCACCGCGTTCGGCCTTACGGCGAGTTTCGACGGGCCCGGCCGGGCGCTCTTGGAGGGCAGGCGGTGCTCAAATCCGCCGATGCGGATCGTCGCCTGGCCGGCGTCAGCCGCGGTCACCTCGCAAGGCAGCACATTGGCCTCGCCCATGAAGTCGGCGATGAAGGTGGAGGCCGGAGCCTCATAGAGGTCGCGCGGCGCTCCTTGCTGCGCGATCGCACCATCCTTCATGACGATGATGCGATCGGAAACAGCGAGCGCCTCGTCCTGGTCGTGGGTGACGTAGACGGCGGTGAAGCCGAGGCGCTGCTGCAACTCGCGGATTTCCGTGCGCACCTTGCGGCGCAGACGCGCGTCGAGGTTGGACAGCGGTTCGTCCAGCAGCAACACCTGCGGTTCGAGCACGAGCGCGCGGGCAACGGCGACGCGCTGCTGCTGGCCGCCCGAAAGTTCGGCCGGAAGCCGCTGGCCGAGACCGCCGAGGCCGACGAGCTGCAGGCCTTCCTCTGCACGCTCGCGCGCTTCCTTCTTCTTGATCCCCGAGGATTCCAGCCCGTAAGCGACATTGTCGAGCGCGGACATGTGCGGGAACAGCGCATAGGACTGGAAGACCATCGACACGTCGCGTTCGTTGGCCGGCAGCATGGTCACGTCCTTGCCGCCGATCAGGATCCGGCCGGCGGACGGGTGTTCGAGGCCCGCCAGCATGCGCAGCGTCGTCGTCTTGCCACAGCCGGAGGGGCCGAGCAGGGTCACCAGCGTGCCCGGCTCGATGGTGAGCGACAGGTCGTGGATGGCGGTGAAGCTGCCGAACTGCTTGCGCACGTTCTGGAAGACGACCGAGCCGGTGCGCGGGGTGTTCATGGAGGTGCTCATGCGGTTTTCTCCTGGGAGATGGTGTTGGACGAACGGGCCGGAGCAGCGCCGAGGACGCGGTTTTCGCGCCTCAGCTTGCGTTCGCCGACGAGGAGTTGCAGGCCGGTGATGACGGTGATCATCACCAGGATGAGGGCCGAGGAGTAGGCGATCGCCACGCCGAATTCGCCGTTTTCGACGAGGCCGACGATGTAGGCGGTTGCCATGTTGTATTCGGCGCTGACGAGGAAGACGACGGCGCTGATCGAGGTGATCGCCCGAACGAAGGAGTAGACCAACGCTGCGACGATCGCCGGCCTAAGCAGGGGCAGGATGACCTTGCGCAAGGTGCGGAAGCTCGTTGCCCGCAGCGTCAGCGATGCCTCATCGAGGCTCTTGTCGAGCTGGCTCATGGCCGCAATCCCGCCGCGCACGCCGACCGGCATGTTGCGGAAGACGAAGCAGGCAACGAGGATCAGCGCCGTGCCGGTCATTTCCAGCGGCGGCAGGTTGAAGGCGATGATGTAGCTGATGCCGATGACCGTGCCGGGAATGGCAAAGCTCAGCATCAGCGCGAACTCGAAGACGTCACGGCCGGCGAAGCGCTGGCGCACGATCAGATAGGCCGTCAGCAGACCGACCATGGCGGTCAGCGGTGCTGCGATCAGTGAGATCTCCATGGTCGTCCAGAAGGAGTTCCAGGCAACACCCGTCCAGGCGATTGCGCCGTCGGCAAAGGAAATCGAGAAGGCCTTGGCGTAGTGGTCGAGCGTCAGGGAGTTGTCGAGGCCCCAGGTCTTCACGAAGCCGCCGAAGAGGATCATGCCGTAGACGACGACGGTGAAGATCATCCAGGGAATGACGATGGCGTGAACACCGATCGAGATCGAGCGTGGCAGCGCGCTGTGGGCGCCGGAGTCGCCCTTGCCGGTCACGGTCGAATAATTCTTGCCGGCAAGCCAGTAGCGTTGCGCGACGAAGGCCGTGAGCGTGAAGCAGAGCAGGATGATGGCGAGCACGGCCGCGCGAGACGGGTCGTTTTGCGCGCCGACGACGGCGAAGAAGATTTCGGTCGAAAGCACCCCGTGGCTGCCACCGAGCACCAGCGGATTGCCGAAGTCGGCCATGCTTTCGATGAAGCCGATGAGGAAGGCGTTGGCGAGGCCAGGCTTCATCAAGGGCAGCGAGACGGTCCAGAAGGTGCGCCAACGATCAGCGCGCAGCGTCTGCGACGCTTCTTCCATGGAGGGACTGACGCCTTCCACGACGCCGATCAAAACGAGGAAGGAGATCGGGGTGAAGGAAAGGACCTGGGCGATCCAGATGCCGGTGAGGCCGTAGAGCCAGCGGCCCGGTTCGACGCCGAAGGCATCGGAGAGAAATTCGGTAACGACGCCGGCGCGGCCGAAGAGCAGCGTCAGCGCTAGGCCGATGACGAAGGGCGGCGTGATGATCGGCAGCACCGTCAGAAGCCGCATGCCCTTCTTGAAGGGGAAGCGGGTGCGGGTGGCGACGAGCGCGAAGGCAAGGCCAAGCAGCGTCGAGCCGGACGCCGTCATCAGCGCCAGCCACAGGGTGCGCCAGGCGACGCCGCAACGACCTTCGCCGACGACGCAGCTCAGGCTCCAGATCGAGGCGTCCTGGATATTGCGGATGAAACCATCCGGTTTGAACGAGCCGTCGAAATCCTGAACCGACGCGGCGAACATGCTGCCGACCGGATAGAAGACGAAGACGATGACGAGGGTTACGAGCAGGGAAATCGCCGCGACGATGAAGGCGTCGCCCTTGAGCACGCCGCGCTCCGCAAGCCCGAAGGCGAACAGAAGAACGAAGGTGAGTGCCATAAGCACGGCGCCGGCGCCCATTGACGGCTGACCGTCGGAAAGCGTGCCGAACAGCGTCTCGCTGATCGTCCAGGTCCAGCCGGAAAAGCCGATCGCCAGCCCTTGCAGGGCGAGATAGAGCACGCCCGTCGCGCCGGCGACGGCAAGCAGAAGGCCTCGACGCGCGGGATCGCGGACGAAACGCGCTGCCACGCCGATGCCGAGCAGCACCAGCGCCACGATCAGCCACGGCTTACCATGGGCGAAGATCTGCATCAGGCCGGGGGCAACGGCCGGATCGCCGGGGAAATCGGCAAGCCAGCCGAGCCCGAAAAAGCCGCCTTCGATGCGATACCAGGGGACAGCCAAGAATGCGGCCAGTCCGAGCCCAAGCGTGAGGTCGAGCCTGCGGTTGCGATGTTCCATGACGGTCCTCGCGCAATTTGGAATGAAAGATGATGTGAGGTCGCATCGCCGCGGCGCCTGCCGGAAGCGATGAACGACGGTTGGGACCGTTGGGCGGTGCCGGCCGGATCAAACACCCGGCCGAACCGTTCAAACCGCGATCAGTTGGCGCTCGCGCCGACTTCGCGATCCCAGCGCTCGAGCAGCGCCTTGCGCTTCTCGGCATCGCCGAAGGTCGCGAAATCGTAGTCGATCAGCTTGATGTCCTCGAACTTCGGTGCTTCTTTCGGCACTTCGGCCGATTTGTTGGACGGCAGCTGGAAGGACTTGGCGTCCTTCATGCGCGACTGGACCTCGGGCTTCAACGCCCAGTCGTACCAGGCCTTGGCATTGTCCAGATTCTTGGCGCCGCGGATGATCGACATAGAACCGATCTCGTAGCCGGTGCCCTCGCAGGGTGCGATCGACTTGATCGGGAAGCCTTCGGCAGTCTGTGCCACGGCGTCGTGCATGAAGACGATGCCGAGGCCGGCTTCGCCGCGTGCGGCTGCCTTCACCGGTGCCGAGCCCGACTTGGTGTACTGCGCGATGTTGCCGTTGAGTTTCTTGAGGTAATCGAAGGCTTGGTCCTCGCCCATGATCTGCACCAGCGAGGCAAGCACCGTGTAGGCGGTGCCGGAAGAGTTCGGGTTGGCCATCTGGATCTCGCCCTTCAGCGAGGCGTCGAGCAGGTCGGCCCAGCACTTCGGCTCTTTCAGGCCCTTCTTCTGGAAGATCTCGGTGTTGTAGCCCCAGCCGAGCGCGCCGGCATAAACGCCGACGGTGCGGAAGCCCGAGCCTTCAGCCTGCTTCTTCGCCCAATCCTGGAGCTGGTCCAGCATCGGCGACTTGTACTCGAGCGTCAGGCCGTCCGATGCCGCCTGCAGGTGCGGGTCGCCGGTGCCTGCCCACCAGATGTCGGTCTTCGGGTTGCGCGCCTCGGCGCGGATCTTGGCGTAGGTTTCGCCCGAAGACAGGCGAACCATGTTGACCTTGATACCGGTTTCCTTCTGGAAATCGCCGGTCATCTGCTCGCAGATCACCACGTCTGCCGAGCAGATGAGGTTGAGGCTGCCGGCGGCCTGGGCGGGCAGGGCGGCAAGCGCCGTGCCGGCAAAAAGCATGAGGGAAAGCGTCGTTGTTTTCATTGGGGCATCCTCCTGTTGCCTGTTTGAAACTTGGACGTGAACGGGCATGGCGCGGCCATCGGCCTGCCCGCCGGGCGGCACGTTCACGATTTCGGTACTGCGGATTACTAGGCTCCCGCGGAGCGCTCAGTTCGTCGCGGCGATCTCCGCGTCGAACCGTTTGAGCAGTCGACTTCGTTCGTCCGGCGAGCCGAAGGTGGCGAAGTCGAAATCGACCATTTTGATCAGCGAAATGTCGGGTGCGGCCGGCGGCAGCTCGGCGCGGGCATTGGATGGGACCTGGTTCTGGCCGGCGGCCGCACCCGTGCCCTGGCCTTCCGGGGTGAGCGCGAAGTCGACGAAGCTCTTGGCGCTTTCCAGATGGCGCGCGCCCTTGACGATGCTGACGGCGCCGATCTCGTAGCCTGTGCCTTCGCACGGCGCGACGATGACGAGCGGCGAGCCCGCCTGCTTCTGCGTGACCGCGTCATGCATGAAGGAGATGCCGATCAGGGTTTCTCCGCGTGCCGCCGCCTTGACCGGTGCCGAACCGGCCGTGGTGTACTGGTCGATGTTGCGGTTGAGCGCCGCCATGAACCGGAAGGCCTCGTCCTCGCCGAAGAGCTGCACCAGCGTTGCAAGCGTGGTGAAGGCGGTGCCCGACGAATTCGGGTTGCCGCTGCGGATACGGCCGCGATAGGCCTTGTCGGCGAGATCCTTCCAGCAGGTCGGGGCCGGCAGTTTCAGGGCATGCAACAGGTCGGCATTGTAGGCAAAGCCGAGCGCTCCGGCATAAATGCCCGCCGAACGTCCGCCGGAGATGGCGAAGAAATTCTGTGCCCAGGGCAGCATGTCGCGTTCATGCGCCGGGCGGTAGGGTTCAAGCAGGTTTTCCGATCCCGCCTGCAGATGGGTGTCGCCGGTCCCGCCCCACCACACGTCGATGGTCGGGGCGTCCTTTTCGTCGCGGATCTGGGTGAGGATGTCGCCGTTGCTCTTTCGGGTCATGGCGACCTCGATGCCCGACTTCGCCTCGAACGCGGCCTTCATCGTCGCGCACCACGCTTCGTCGACGCCGCAAAGCACTGTCAGTGCCGGTGCCGTCATGCCTGACGTGGCGGCGCACAGCCATAGGGCCACGCCCGCGCCGATAGCGGTGATGCCTTTCACGATGTCCTCCCATTTGGAGCGCTGCCGCCCCAATCTCCGCAATCAGGATGTCGGTATTCCCCGCGGGTCGCAACCCGCAGAATGGTTACCGTTCTTACAACACGAATGCGGCTTTGCCGTTTCAAGATTACAAAGGTTACAAATGTGACAATGCGCATAACGCGAGCCGCTTTGATCATTGGGACAGCCCCGCCTATGATGGCGGCGGGAGGACGTGCATGCTGAGTGAGAGAATACGGATTCTGATCGTCGAGGACGATCCGGACATGGCGGAGCTTGTTTCCGATCTGGTGGAGGCCGAAGGCTGGATGCCGCTGACGGCGCCTTCGGCGGAGGCTGCCGCCATCGTCCTCGAGCGGGAAACGGTGCACCTGGTGCTCGTCGACCATAACCTGCCTGGAACGTCGGGCCGGACCTTTGCCCAGCGACTGCGGGCGCGCACCAATATCGGCATCGTCATGGTCACGGCGGCAGGCAGCGCGGCCGACCGGGTGCTGGGACTGGAGACGGCCGCCGACGATTATGTCGTCAAACCGTTCGAGCCGATCGAACTGACGGCCCGGATCAAGGCCGTTCTTCGACGCACCTACCCGTCGCTGAAGCCGGAGCGGGAGACCGAGCGCGAGCACGAGCCCGCGGCGCTAAAGCTCGGCGACTGGTCGATCGATCTCAAGAGCCGGCGCGCGGTCTGCCTTTCCGACGCGACCCGGTCGCTCACCAGCGCCGAGTTCGCGCTGCTCGAAATCCTCGCGGAAACGCCGAACACGCCGGTCACCCGCGCCCACATCCTCGATCGGCTGGGCGCCGAAAGCGATCGCTACATCGACCGCAACGTCGATGTGCTCGTGCTCCGTCTGCGCCGCAAGATCGAGCGCAATCCGGACCTGCCGCGCCACATCAAGACGCGGCGCGGCAAGGGCTATGTGCTGGATACCGACGACGGCGAGGCTCGGCCGTGATTAGCCGCCCGTTCCTTTCGTCGATCGCCTTCCGCCTGCCGTTTGCGATCGTCTTCATCTGCGTCCTCGTCTTCAGCCTGGCAACGGTCGCCGTGTTCGGCCTACAACGGGCGCGTGACGAGATGGCGGCCTACGGGCTGCAGGCCTTTTCGAGCCTCGCCAAGGCCTCGCTGGTTTCGCGTCAGGTTTCCGACCTCGTGTCCAGCGCGCCGTTCCTGATGAACGCGACATCGCCCTATCGGGTGTCGAGCGAAAGCCGTTCGGTCGTCGCGCAGGTCGACGTCCTGCTTCAGACCATGGCGCCGGAGATCGGCAAGACAGCGGTCGACGGCTTTGCCAGCGCCCACATCGTCGAGCTGCTGGATGCGATCCGCACGCAGACGGTGACACTTGCCGCCGACGCGGATTCGGCCCAGCAGTACAAGGCCGATGCGGCAGCAGCCCTTGGAGAGATTGCCACCGGCAACGGCATTGCCAACTCGGAGGTCCGCCAGAGCCTCAATGCGATCGTGCAATCGGCGTCCAACTCCGACAGCCTGTTCCAGCTTGGCGAACTGCGCCGCCGCTACGTTGCCGTCACGACGCCACGGCTGGCACCCGCCGGGCCCGATAGCCGGATTTCGGCCGCCGAGCTGACGCCCTATGAGCGGGTGTTCGAGGCGCAGACCCACTATCTTCTGGAAATGTTCGCCATCCGCGCCGCGGTGGCGCGGCTGCACACGGTCTCGCGCGATCTTTCTCACGCCACGGAAACACAAAGCGAGGCCGTTGCCCGGGGTCTCAACGAGGATCTCGCCTCGACCTCCGATGCGCTGAGCCGCCTGCTCGTCATCGTCGCGGTCTCCGCGCTGCTCGTGCTCGTCATGGCGATCTTCTCCATCCGCTCCGTCATGCGGGTATCGCGCGGGATCGTCTCGCTCTCCAAGGGCATGAATGCGCTTGCGCAGGGGCGCCGCGATGTCGATACGCCGAGCTACAAGGGGACGGAGACCGAGTTCCTGCGGCTGCTTGAAGCCTTCAGCGCGTTTCGCGAAAGCGTCGAGCGCGTGTCGCGGCTTCGTCGGACGGCCGAGGCGGCGGCGCGCACCATTCGCTCGACCTTCCGCAACATGAACGAAGGGATCGCGCTTTTCGATCCCGGCGGCAAACCGATCACGATGAATCGTCGCGTCATGGAGCTCGTCGGCTGGCCAGGCTCGGCGCGGAAGCTGCCGCTGCGCCGGTTCGTCAGTCCGATGCCGGAGATCGACCCGACCCTTTTGCCCGCTGATCGGGAGGCGGGGTCGCTCGATGACCGGCTGGTGCTGCGCCATCGATCCGGTGTGGGCCGGGTGACCGAAGTCTCGCTGTCGCGGCAGCCGGACCGGGGTATCGTGTTGCTGGCGCGGGACGTGACGGAGATCGACCGCCAGGAAGCCGAAGCCGCCAAGGCGCAGCGGCTGGACGGGATCATGCGCATGACCCACCAGGTGAGCCATGAGGTCGGCAACATGATTGGCATCATCACCGGCAGCCTGGGGCTGTTGGAGCGCGAAACGGGCTTTAGTGACCGGCAGAAACGTCATATCGCCCGCATTCGCAAGGCGGCCGATCGCGGGCGCTCGCTGGCTTCGAGCATGTTGTCCGTCGGCAGCCAGCATCCGCTTCAGCCGGGGGCGCTCGAAATCGGCGCGGTGCTGCGCGGCATGGCCGACGTGCTGGAAATTGCCGTCGGCGAAAAATGCCGGCTCGCCTTCGAGATCGCCGACAGCCTGCCCAACGTGCATCTCGATGCAGCACTCTTCGAGCAGGCGATCCTCAATCTCTGCCTCAACGCCGCCGCGGCGATGCCGCTCGGTGGCACGATCCTGATCCGCGCCGGCAGCGCCGAGGCCGATGTCGTCGTCTCCGTGAGCGATGCGGGGATCGGCATGTCGCCGGAGGCGGTGGACAAGGCGTTCGAGCCCTACTTCACCACCCGCGACCAGGAGGGCGGCGCCGGCCTTGGCCTTGCCGTCGTCTACGGCTTTGTCCGGCAAAGCGGCGGCGACGCCCGCATTCTCTCGCAGCCGGGGCGCGGAACGACGGTGGAACTCGTCTTTCCGCGTTGAAGCTCTGCCGGTTTCGCGGGCGCTCTATGGCGCGCTTCGGCGCGAAAGGCGCAGCACGGCGGCATCGATCCGTTCGCCGTTTTCGGTAAACACGGCCCACAGCCACGCCATCAGCCACAGCATCAGGCACCAGGCCAGCACGACATCGGACAGATAATGCGCGCCGAACACGATCCGGTTCAGCGAGAAGGCGAGGACGAGGGGGACAAGGGCGATGATCGCCGTTCGCCGCCATTGAACCGGCAGCAGCAGCGCAAGCGCCACGAGCGCGATCGCGGTGGCGGATTCGCCCGACGCAAAGGAGCAACTGCGCGAGCAGGCACCAGACACTTGCCAGGCCGGCGTAAACGGCAGGCTGCCGCCGAAATCGGTGATCTCATAAGGGCGCGCCCGCCCGATCAGCCGCTTCAGCGCCTGGATGAGGAGCCCCGGCCCGACCGCAAAGAAGGTCAGGAAGAACAGCGCCTTGTGCGGGCGGGGCAGCCAGGGGCGGGGTGCGACGGCCTGCGCAACCAGAAGCGCCAGCACGCAGGGCAGAATGAAAACCGGCAGGATACGGTTGAGGTCACGAAGGGCACGCAGCTCCGGCTCCCGCGAGAGCGGAAAGTCGCCGGTGGCAAAGGCGGCCCAGCGCGAGACGGCAAGATCGATGCCGGGAAAGGCCATGAAGACGAAAGCTGCGCAAATGGTCAGCGCGCCGGCAGCCGCAACCGGCTGCTGTTCGAGGCGGGCGCGCGCCTGCCCCGGCCAGAGACGAGGATTGGAGCGCGGCCATCGGCTGCTGTTTGAGGAAGTCGCCGTGGATGAATAAAGGCTGGACATGCGGTCGCTCGCAAGTTGTCGGAATGTGTGGGCCGGACACTTGCTCCGCTCTGTCAAGGCTGCGTCGAGGAACGGGGAGCGCTTGATGCGCAAGAGCGGGCGGAGTTGCTGCCGGCCGAATAGCCACGGCGTCGCGGTCAATTGGATACTCCGGTTGAGGCGCTGCCACTTCTCCGTGCGGTTTGTGGCGCGCGAGGGCGCTTCGCCCTCGCCAACCCGAAACTGCCGGCCGCTCTGTCGCTGCGCTCGGGATTACGCCGCTTCGAGATAGGCGGCGATCTCAGCCTCAGCGACCAGTTCGCCTGCGACCAACGCCTCGCCGCGATAGCGCCAGATGTTGCGGCGATAGGCGATTTTCGTCATGTGGTATTCGAGGGTATCGCCAGGTTGGACCGGTTTGCGAAACCGCGCCTTGTCCACCGCCAGCATGTAGATGATCTTCGGGGTCAGACCTTGAGCGATTTTCGACGCCGCGCAGGCGACGCCGGCCGTCTGCGCCATGCCCTCTATGATCAGCGCGCCGGGAAATACCGGATTGTCGGGAAAGTGCCCCTGAAACTGTGGTTCGTTGATCGAGACATTCTTTACGCCGACGCAGTGCTCCTCTCCACGCATCGAGGCGATGCGATCCACCAGTAGAAACGGATACCGATGCGGGATCGTGCGCAGAATTTTTACAATGTCTGCGGATTGCAGACCGTCGGGTTGGGCGTTCATGGCGGACTTTCGACTGGTATGGGATTGTTGGCCTTGTGAACCTTGGTGGATGTCGCCCCAGGTGAGCTGTGGCAGAGCGCTCGGCGCAGATGCGCCGAAACATGCCTTCGCCCTGGCCTGCTCGAAGCTCAAGCTGGCCGAAATCCGCCTCTGTTCGTTTTTCAAAAGCCGCCAGTGCGCGTCACCTGCGACGTTTGTCACCGGACCCTCAAGGCCATTTGCCAAGGTTTGGTGAAGATTTGTCGGGAGCTCTATCCGGAGGGGCGCTCAAGCGACCATCGGGCCGCTCGGATGAATTGCAACGCGGCTTCATTCGTCACATAAGCTGCTGATCACAACATCACGCGCAAGGAGTTCTTTCATGGTCGATAAGGGTCTCATTCTTCTGGCGGAAGACGAGCCGGAGATTGCGCAGATCCTGGACGCCTATCTCGTGCGCGACGGTTTCCGGACGGTGCGTGCCGCCGACGGCGAGACGGCGCTGACCCACCATGCGGTGCTGTCGCCGGACCTGGTGCTGCTGGACGTTCGCATGCCGAAGCTCGACGGGTTCGAGGTTCTCGCCCGCCTTCGCCGTGAGGGGAACACGCCCGTCATCATGGTCACGGCGCTGGCGGAAGATCTCGACCGGCTGACGGGGCTGAGGCTCGGCGCGGATGACTACGTCATCAAGCCGTTCAACCCGCAGGAGGTGGTGGCGCGCGTCAACGCGGTGCTCCGCCGTACCCGCAACGGCGCCGGCGCCACCGTGCTCCGCTTCGAGAGTGTCGAGGTCGATCTCGACGCCCATGTCGCCTTCGTCGAGAAAGCCGGCAATCGCCACTCCGTGCCGTTGACGCTCAGCGAGTTCCGCATTCTTGCTCACATGATCCGCCGCCCGACGCATGCCTTCGATCGCGCCGATATTCTCGACGCCTGCCTGCCGGACAGCGACGCGCTCGCCCGCACGGTCGACACCCACATCGCCAATCTCAGGCGCAAGCTGGAAGATCTCGGGGCCTGCGGCTTCTTCAGCGCCGTTCGCGGCGTCGGTTATCGCTTCGTGGAGCCAAGATGAAAGTCAGCCTGTCGCGCCTTCCGCTGGGTATCCTGACCGCCCTGGTGATCGTCGTCCTGCTCGTGTTCAGCGTCGTCATCGTCTACGGCGGTGTGAACTCTATGGAGTCGCAGCTGGAGGCAAAACTGCTGGATAGGATGCCGGCAAAGGCGGTCGAGGCTTACAAGGATCTCAATAGCGGCAAGGTGCCGTCGCCGGACTCGCTACAGGTCCTGCTGGCCAGCACGGAGGAGCTTGAGGAGTGGGGGAACTGGGAAGTCGACAAGCTCATTCTCGGTTTCGGGGGCATCGCCGTCGCGTTCTGCGGCTTGGTCGGCTACTGGCTGGCACGCAAGATCAGCCGCCCGCTTGAAGCGTTGGCACGGGCGACACAGGACCTCCGGGCCGGGGACTTTGCGGTGCGTGTCGGCTCTATCCGCAAGGGGGCCAAGGAGGTGGCTACTCTCGTGAAAACATTTGATGAACTGGCGGCCGAGCTTGAAAGCATGGAGGACAGGCTCCGCTTCAATACAATGGCCGTGGCGCATGAACTGCGCACGCCGCTGACGATCCTGCAGGGCAATCTTCAGGGAATGGCCGACGGCGTTTTCCCCCTTGAGCAAGAGAGGGTGCGGCAATTGCTGCTGCAGGTGGAGGGGCTCTCCGCTCTGGTGGAGGACCTGCGCACCCTGTCGCTTGCCGCCGGACAGAAGCTGGTCACCCAGCGCCACCCGGTGGATCTCGCAGTTGAGGCGACCCAGGTGCTTGGCGCGTCGAACACCCTGCTTGGCTCGGTTGGCATGTCGGTGGAGGTCGCGCTCGAGCCGGTGCGGGTTTCAGGCGATTCGCAGCGCCTGCGCCAGGCGCTGCTGGCGCTGATCGAAAACGCCACGCGCTACGCCGCAGACGGCCGTGTCCTGCGCTGCGAGACCGGGCGACGGGGCGTCGATGAGGCTTTTGTCCGGTTGCTGGACCGTGGTCCCGGTCTTCCGGACGACGTTTCGACCCATTCGATTGACCTGTTCTGGCGCGGCGACGCCTCGCGATCGCGCGCGACGGGCGGAACGGGTCTGGGGCTTTCCGTCGTCCAGGCGATCGCCAAGGCGCATGGTGGACGGCTTGAGTTTGCCGCGCGCGCCGGCGGCGGCGCCGTGATAACGCTCGTCCTGCCGCGGGAACCCGCCCTCTGAGCAACCGGCGTTGCTGCAGCAGCGTTGCGCAATTTTTCGTTTCTTGTCCGGCCGGACTTTCGACGCGTCACCATCCTTGCGCGTGTATGGAACCGGTGTGCAATTGCCCACCGGTTCTCCGCAAATCCTTGACAGTGCCCGGGCAAACCTGAGCTCGGCCGAGTCCTTCGGCCAGCAGCGTTTGCACTCAAGGATAGCACCATGTCCCTGGAATTCAGGCAGGAATACAGCGCGGATCTGCGGTTGCCGGTCGACGGCAAGGCATTCATCGGCGAGCCGCTGGCGCCTTCGGGCCGGTCGGTTTCTGCGCCCGTCGTCGGTGAAAATTCAGGGGAGAAAACGTCGCTCACCGGCCATGTGCTCAAGCTCGGCCTGAGAGTGAGCCTGAAGCGCGCAGTCGTCTTTTCCATGCGGTTTGCGCGCCATCCGCTCCTGACATCGCGCTGGATCGGCTTTCTTGGAGATTTCTCCGAGCGCTACCGACTGGGCTTGCCGCATGACGACCTTGTGCGCAAATCGATCCCGACATTCTTCCTGCACGGCGCGTCGTCGGCTGCGAGGCTCGACCTGCTGCTCAATCACTTCGATGTCGCAAGCGAGGTTCTGTCGCGTCGATCGCTGATGGCGCTCTGGCGCGGCAGTACCCTGGAGATGGGCACGGTTTCCGGTCGCAGCGAAAATTATCGCATCCAGCTGCAACTGGCCGATCATAGCGGCGCCCGCCACGAGGGAGCTTTCGCAATCCGGCTGCGCCGGCAGAGCGACGGCTACGCGCTCTGCACCGTCGGCTTCGTCTTCGTGCGGTGCGAGGGAGACAGCTATAGTCTCGCCATCGGCGGAATGCAGGGGCCGAAGGGCGAAGAGGCTAAGCGAGCGCTGATCACGGCAACACGCGATCTCGGCGGGCTTCGGCCCAAGGATGCGGCCCTGCTCGTCCTCAACGGCCTGGTGACGGAAGGCCAGGCCGGGCACGTCTTCGCGGTTTCGAACGACAGGCACGTCATCAACCGCCGCCGGCTCAAGCGGCGCCGGATGATGCGCGCCGACCTCGATGCCTATTGGTGCGATCGCGGCGGTGTGCCGGCCGAGCCTTTCGGCTTCAGTCTGCCGATCGGCGACGATCAGGCGGCCCGCGACGGCAACAGGCGCGATCAGAGCAAACGCGCGTTTCGTGATATCGGCGCGTGGTTTTACTGAGCCGGTGCCGGCATGTAAGCTGCCGCGATTACGGGATCTTCGTGAAGTCCATCTCGAAGGCGCCGGAGACGATCCGGTCCTTCGGCATTGGCCCGGTTGCAGACGGGCGCACACCATCCTCGGCCATTGCCTCGCCTGCGATGCCGCCGAAAACCACAAGGGCAGATATCGCCCGAACTGCACGCACGGATGCCTCCAATTTGGTCGCGGATGTTTATACTGGCGCCGATTCGAAGCCACAACTGGAGGTAAGTATGACGCGGTCCGTTGCCAAGAGGCTCAAGCCGCACACGGGCGGATGCCTTTGCGGAGCAATCCGGTTCGAGGCGCAAGGGACAGCCGGCAAGCCGCATACGTGTTCGTGCAAGATGTGCCAGCGCCATTCGGGCGCCTTGACCCTGGCGTGGGTCGAATTTCCGAGCGAAGCCGTGACCTGGACCGGACCGGGCGGCGCGCCATCGGTTTATCGTTCCTCTGATTATTCCAGCCGCGCCTTCTGCCCGGCTTGCGGCAGCAGTCTCGGCGCGATCGACGATGCGCCGGTGGTTGCCCTTCTGCTCGGCGCGTTCGACAAGACGAGTGCCGTCGATCTGATCCCGAAGAGCCACAGCTATCGCACTGCCCGACCCAAGTGGTGGCACGTGGAGGCGGTAAAGCCCGCGACCTGACGCTTAGGGGCCGAAAGTGATTGACGCAGCCGGTAAAGGGCTGCGTCAACAGGCGTTAGAGCAGCCCCTTCGCGGCGGCGCCGATGGCAATCATGCCGAAGGCGATCAGGACCAACCCCGAAATGCGCGATACCCAGACGACGAAGCTGTCGGGCAGTCGCGACCGGGCGATCGCTACACCGCCGCTTAGGAAAAACCACCAGCCGAGCGATCCCAGGAAGACGCCCAGGACCACGACGGCAGCACTGACCGCGTCGCCCGCTTCGGCAAGGCCGAGGCCAGCGAAGATCGCGGCAAAGGAAAGGATCGTCGCCGGGCTCGTCATCGTCAGGAAAAACGTGGCGATGGTCGTGCGAATGAGATCGCGTCCACCGACATCGGCCGCCGCCGTCACCGGCTTCGGCCGCAATCCACTCCAGCCGAGCCAGATCATGAACAGTCCGCCAGCAAGACCGAGCGGCATGGCGATGATCGAAAGCACGGCGGCAAAGGCGGCAAAGCCGATTGCCGCAAGGGCCGCATAGGTGGCATCGGCGGCGGCCGTTCCGAGGCCGCCGGCCACGCCCGCCCAGAAACCGCGCTCCAGCGTGCGGTTGATGCAGAGCGCCCCAATGGGGCCAAGTGGAGCTGCGACCGCGAGGCCGACGAGCAGGCTTTTTCCAAACAACAATGTGGACATGGCATAGGGCTCCGGCCGCGGCATGGTCGCACCGATCCGCTTGAAGGACGGTGCCTGCCCGGCAAAACAAAAAAGTTGCTGCGGTTTGCGCGTCCGTCAGGCGCGCGGCGCGATCGTCGTCAGGCTTTCCCGCACGGTCGACAGCGCGATCACCGTTTCGCTTCGCGCCAGGAACCGCCGTTGCTTCATTTCGGCAAGGAACGGCTCGAGGTCACTGAGCGACGGCATCCGCACCTTGACACAATAGGACCAGGCGCCGGTGACATGGTGGCATTCCGCCACGGCGGGATGGCCGGCCATGAAGCTGCGAAACGCCTCCTCGTCCGCGTCCGGCGCAAGGCCGACCCAGACGAAGGCGAGCACGTCGAGGCCGAGCGCGCGGTGATCGACCTCGACGGTGAAATTTCGGATCATGCCATTGGCGACGAGCCGGCGAATGCGTTCGTTGACGGCCGACGGCGACAATTCCACCGCGGCGCCGATATCGGTCAGCGATCGCCGTGCATCGTCAGCGAGAATTTCGACGATTTTTCTGTCAACGTCATCCATGGCCAATGAATACGATGATTCTAATGGAATGTACAGAGGATTTTTCTGTTTTACGTCCTAGCGACCGCGGAATCGGTGGTGTCCTGGGCTATTCGATGTCTTTCAACGCGTCGAGCGGGCCTGTCAGCGCCGTGCGCGGTTGCACCAGTTCGGGCTGGATCAGGTGAATGCGCGGCTGCGGCCGGGCTTCCTCGATGACGTCGAAGGCCTTGGTGATCATACCCTCGACGTCCTGGCGGATCATGATGACGGGGAAGGGCAGGAAGGACGCGAAGGGATCGTAGTCGTAGCAGCCGACGACGAGGTCGGCGAAATTCTCGTGCGGGTGACCGGCCATGAAGCGCAGCAGGCCTTCGAAGTTGATCGACGAGTTGACGAAGAGGCCGCGCGGCAGCTTGCCGTGCTTCTCGTAGAAGGCCTCGAAGGCGAGGCGAGCATTGTTCGGCGCATAGCCCGTCGGCTGGATGCATTCGTCCGGATCGGCGCCGAGAAGTTCGCTTTTGACGGCGCGGAAGCCGCGGATACGTTCGCGGCTGGCGTGGTCGTTGCGGCCGCCGAAGAGGTAGAGTTCGTGCGGCGCAAGCGGACCGGACGCCTGGAAGTGGCGGATGATCGCCTCCGTCAGCATGCGTCCGCCCTCGTAGTTGTCGCTGATGACGGAGGGTACTTTGGTGCCGGGCAGGTCGATATTGATGTGCTTGAGGCCGGCCGCCTCGCAGACCTCGTGCACGCCGTCGGGGTCGGTCGCGCCGCAGATGAACAGTTCGTCGATCGAATAGGAGATCAGCGTTTCGGCGGTCTTGCGCTCTTCCTCCGGGTCGCGGCTGGCGCTGACGACGATCGGGCATTGGCCCTTGCTTCGGACATGCGCCTCGAAGGTCTGTGCCATCGACGAGAAGTAGCGGTTGTCATGGATCGGAAGCAGCAGGCCGATCAGGCCAGAGCGCGAACTGCGCAACCCGCGCGCCTGGCGGTTGGCCGTGTACTGGTGGGTCTCAGCCAGGCTGCGGATCAGTTCCGCCGTGCTTTCCTTGATCCGGCGCTTCTGCCAAGTGCCGTTCAGAACCGCACTTACGGTTGAAGGCGAGCTCCCCGACAACACCGACAGGTCGTAGATCGTCGCTTTCTTCTTGCTGCTGCTGGCCATCGTTTTCTCCCCTCGTGGTTTTAGTGCCGATTTCCCCTTGACGAAAGATTAAGTCTGCACAATAGTTCTTGCACCATCGATTGTGCAAACAAGAAATATCGATTGTGCAAATTTGGTGGTGTCGTCTGAGGAGGCGGCGTTTCAGGGAGGCGAGGAACACTTCGCCAGTGATGATTTGAAACTGGAGGCCGGCGCCGAGGCGACCGGGCGCGTTCCCTTGATGGGAACGAGTGGAGGAGAGAACATGATCAGGAAAATTCTCGTCGCCGCCCTGGCGACATCGCTGGCGCTTGCGAGTTCGGCGGCAGCCTTTGCACAGGACGCCGGCAAGGTCGGCGTCGTCGTCAAGATCGGCGGCATTCCGTGGTTCAACGCCATGGAGGCCGGCATCAAGGAGCGCGGCCAGAAGCTCGGTATCGACGCCTTCATGGTCGGCCCGACCAGCGCCGACCCGGCGCTGCAGGTGCGCGCCATCGAGGACCTCATCGCCCAAGGCGTGAAGGTGATCGGCGTGGTTCCGAACGACGCCAAGGTGCTGGAGCCGGTGCTGACCAAGGCCAAGGAGAAGGGCATCATCGTCATCACCCATGAATCCCCGAGCCAGAAGGGTGCCGACTGGGACTTCGAGCTCGCATCCTCGACCGGTTTCGGCGAGGCGCACGGCAAGCTGCTCGCCGAGAAGATGGGCGGCAAGGGCGAATATGCCGTCTTCGTCGGTTCGCTGACTGTGCCGCTGCACAATGCCTGGGCCGATGCCGCGATCGCCTACATCAAGAAGAACCATCCGGATATGACGCTGGTCGGCGATCGCTACGGCGTGGCCGAAGACGTCGACAAGAGCCGGTCGACCGCGCTCGACCTGATCTCTGCTCATCCGAACCTGAAGGGCTTCCTTGCCTTCGGCAGCCAGGGCCCGATCGGCGCCGGCCGCGCCGTCGAGGAACGACGCAAGGTCGGCGAGATCTTCGTGCTCGGTCCCTTCTCGCCCGGCCAGGGCCAGAAGCTGGTGAAGGCCGACGCGATCTCCGGCGGCTTCATGTGGAATCCGAAACAGGCCGGCGAAGTCTTCGTCACGCTCGCCGACAAGCTGATGAAGGGCGAGGAGGTCAAGGACGGTGACGAGATCGAAGGTCTCGGCAAGGTCAAGCCGGACTTCGAAAACCGCAACATCATCGTTGACCAGCTCGTACCGATCAACAAGGACACGGTCGCGGATCTCGCGGCCATGGGCCTCTGAAAACCCGAATTTAAGGGTTCTCCCGGCTGCTGGGCCGGCTTCGGCCGGCCTGGCAAGTCCCTCAACCGTACCGGAGCCGGATGAGGAAAGGTGTTTGCGGTTCTGCCCGCATCCTGCTCGGACTTAACGTGATTTAGGGGCAGTCCATGCACCAGCTTGCGACCGCGGGAGGAGGCGAGACGCCGCTTCTGGCCCTGCGCGATATCAACATGACGTTTGGTGGGGTTCGCGCGCTCAAGAATGTGAGCTTCGACGTCCGCCCGGGCGAGGTTCATTGCCTTGCCGGCGAAAACGGCTGCGGCAAGAGCACGCTGATCAAGATCATCACCGGCGTCTACCGCCCCGCCGATGGCGCCTCGATCGAGTTCGATGGCGAAACCTATTCCCACATGTCGCCGGTGACCGCGCAGGATCGCGGCATCCAGGTGATCTGGCAGGACCTGGCGCTTTTCCCCGAAATGAGCGTCGCCGAAAACATCGCCTTCCAGACCGTGCTCGGTCGCTGGCCGAAGCTGGTCGATTATGGCCGCATGCGCCAGATCGCGACCGACGCGCTCGCCCGTCTTGGCGTGACGCTCGATGTCGACCTGCCGCTCAAGGAATATGCGATTGCCCAGCGCCAGATCGTGGCGATCGCCCGGGCGCTTGTGGGTGAAGCGAGGCTCGTCTTCATGGACGAGCCGACCGCGTCGCTGACGCAATCGGAAACCGACCATCTGCTCGATATCGTTCGCGGGCTCTCCGCCTCCGGCGTCGCCGTCGTTTTCGTCAGCCATCGGCTCGCCGAGGTCTTGGAAATTTCAAGCCGCATCACCGTCTTGCGCGATGGTGCCCTGGTCGGCGTGTATCCTGCCACCGGCATGACCCAATCGCGCATCACCGAACTGATGACCGGCAAGACCTTCGACCAGCAGGTGCGTGCGAAACCCCGTGATGGCCAACCCGTTGTGCTCGACGTGAAGGGCCTTTCCCGCCCGGGCCAGTTCGAGGATATCTCGCTCTCGGTCAGGCGCGGCGAAACGCTTGGGATTACCGGCCTGCTCGGCGCCGGGCGTACCGAACTGGCGCTGACGCTCTTCGGCATGCTGAAGCCTGTCTCCGGCACCATTGCGCTTGAAGGCAAGCCGGTCCGCTTTTCCTCCAACCGCGATGCGATCGCGGCGGGCGTCGCCTATCTCTCGGAGGACCGGTTGTCGCTCGGCCTCATCCAGCCGCAGTCGATTGCCGACAATCTCGTCATCAGTTCGCTCGACAAGATCCTTTCGGGCGGTCTGCTTTCCGAGGAACGCAAGCGCAGCCTGGTCGCCCGCTGGATCGCCGATCTCGGCGTCAAGATCGGTCTTCAACAGGATGCGATCTCGACGCTGTCGGGCGGCAACCAGCAGCGCGTGGCGATCGCCAAGTGGCTGGCGACCGATCCGAAGCTCCTGATCCTCGACGCGCCCACCGTCGGCGTCGACGTCGGCGCGCGGGCCGGCATCTTCGACATCGTCGCGCGGCTTGCCGAGACCGGCCTTGCGATCATCCTCATCTCCGACGAGGTGCCGGAGGTCTATTTCAACGCCGATCGCGTGCTGCACATGGCGCAGGGCCGCATCGTCGGCAGCTATGATCCGCGCAGCGCTTCGCTCGCCGAGATCGAAGGAGCGGTCTATGCGTAGCTTCGTCCGCACCCACGCGACGGAAGTGTCGCTGCTTGCCGTCATCATCGCGATCAGCGCCGTGCTGTCGGTCTCGACCGCCAACTTCTTCTCGCTCGGCAACGCTTTTGACCTGCTGAACATCAGCTCGGTCAACATCATCTTCGCCGTCGGCCTGCTCGTCGTGCTGATCGCCGGTGGCATCGATATCTCCTTCGCCGTCGCCGCCTCGGTCGTGCAATACGGTACGGCCATTGCTCTTGGATGGATTGGCGGCGGAGGCTGGATCTCGGGGCTCCTGATCGCGGGCTCGCTCGGCATCCTGCTCGGCGCCATCAACGCCTTCCTGATCCATCGCTTCCGGGTGATCTCGATCGTCGCGACGATCTCCACCTTCAACATCTACTTCGGCCTGTTGATGTTCTTCACCAAGGGCGTGTCGATTTACGACCTGCCGGACTGGTTGACGGACCGCGTCATCCTGTTCGAACACGAAATGCCGGATGGGACCTGGATCGAAATCACGCTTCCGGTGCTGGTGATGGTGCTCTGCGTCATCGCCACCTGGGTGCTGATCACCCGCACCACCACCGGCCGCCAGCTCTATGCCTTCGGCGACAATCCCGAGGGTGCGCGCCGCTTCGGCATCAATATCGGCGCCATGCAGTTCATCGCCTTCGGTTGGCTCGGTCTGATGGCCGGGATCGGCGGGCTCATCCAGGCGCACTATGCGCAGGAGGTGGTGCCGAACGCGCTCTATGGTCGCGAACTCGACGTGCTTGCGGCGGTCGTCCTTGGCGGCGCGCGGCTTGGCGGCGGCAAGGGCTCGGTGCTCGGCTGCGTGCTCGGCGTGCTTCTGATCTCGATCACCCAGAACGGCCTCAACCTGATGGGCGTCTCGCCCTTCGCCTTCAAGATGATCATCGGTGCCATCATCCTCGTGGCGATCACGCTCTCCAACACCCGCATCGAAAGGCTTCTGCCTTTCGTCAGCCAGAAAGGAGCCGGACGATGAGCGCGATTGTCGACCGCGTGAAGACCTTCATCGGCCCGGAGATGGCCGGGCCGGGGCTGGCTTTTCTCGCCGTGATGCTGGTCTTCGGCACCGCCTCGCCGCAGTTCCTCAGCGCAGCCACCTTCGGCTCCGTCGCCTTCCAGCTTCCGGAGCTTGGCCTGCTGACGCTCGCCATGCTGCTGCCGATCCTGACCGGCGGGCTCAATCTTGCGATCACCTTCACGGCCAACATCGCTGGGCTGACGCTTGCCTGGGTGCTGCAGGCAAACGGCGGTGTGGAGGCAGGCCCGGGCGCCTTCCTGCTCGGTTCGGTGCTCGCCATTCTCGTTGGTGCGGCAAGTGGCGTGGTCATGGGGCTGGTGATCGCCTTTACCCGCGCGCATCCGATCCTCGTCTCGCTGTCGATGATGATCTTCCTACGTGGCCTCGGCGAGTTCCTGACGCGTGGCGGCGACGTCTCGGGCTTCCCGTCCTTCCTCGGCCCGCTCGGCCACGGGTCGTTTCTCGGCGTGCCGATCCCGCTCGTCGTCTTCATCGTCTGCGTGCTCGCCTGGCACGTGCTGCTCACCCGCACCAAGCTCGGTTTCAACACCTACATGATCGGCTCCAATCTCGAGGCGACGCGATATTCCGGCATCAACACTCGTAAGGTGATCGTGCTCGTCTATGCGCTCTCCGGCGCCATGTGTGCAATTGCCGGGATCATCATGCTGGCGCGCTTTAACTCCGTGCGCATCGGCCACGGCGAAAGCTACCTGTTGATCACGGTGCTCGCCTGCTTCCTCGGCGGCGTCAATCCGTTCGGCGGCTTCGGGCGGGTCATTCCGGTCTTCGTCGCCCTGGTGGTGCTGCAGCTTCTCTCCTCCGGCCTCAACCTCGTCGGGGCCAACCAGCATCTGGCGACCGCCGTCTGGGGATTGCTGCTCGCCGGCGTCATGGTGCTGCGCTTCATCGCCACCAAATTCAAGATTTCATTTGTCAGAAAGGAAACATGACCATGCAGGGTTTTGGCGTCCATACGAGCATGTGGACCATGAATTGGGATCGCCCGGGTGCCGAGCGCGCCGTTGCGGCGGCGGTGAAATACGGCGTCGACTTCATCGAGATCCCGATGCTCAATCCGCCGGCGGTCGATACCGCCCACACCAAGGCGCTGCTTGAGAAACACAAGCTGCGTGCCGTCTGCTCGCTCGGCCTGCCGGAGCGCGCCTGGGCGTCCGTTCGCCCGGATGCCGCGATCGAGCATCTGAAGGTGGCGATCGACAAGACGGCCGATCTCGGCGGTGAGGCACTGTCCGGCGTCATCTATGGCGGCATCGGCGAGCGCACTGGCGTGCCGCCGACCGAAGCCGAATACGACAACATTGCCCGTGTGTTGCAGGCCGCCGCCAAGCACGCGAAGACGCGTGGCATCGAGCTCGGCGTCGAGGCGGTCAACCGCTACGAGAACCACCTGATCAACACCGGCTGGCAGGCGGTCGATATGATCAAGCGGGTCGGCGCCGACAACGTCTTCGTCCACCTCGACACCTACCACATGAACATCGAGGAAAAGGGCATCGGCACCGGCATTCTCGATGCCCGCGACTTCATCAAATACATTCACCTGTCCGAAAGCGATCGCGGCACGCCCGGCTACGGCAACTGCGCCTGGGATGAGATTTTCGCGACGCTGGCCGCGATCGGTTTCAAGGGCGGTCTCGCGATGGAAAGCTTCATCAACATGCCGCCGGAAGTCGCCTATGGCCTCGCGGTCTGGCGGCCGGTCGCCAGGGACGAGGAGGAAGTCATGGGCAACGGCCTGCCGTTCCTAAGGAACAAGGCGAGGCAATACGGATTGATCTAGGCGGGCGCGCTTTCGGCGCCGTCTCGATCAGGACGGAGGGTTGCAGCATGGCAGTTTCAGCGGATGCGGACACGGGGACGGTTGCCGTCCTTGACGTCGGCAAGACCAATGTGAAGCTGAACGCGGTCACACCAGACGGTTTCGTCCTGGAAACGCTGAGCATCGCCAACCCGGTGCTGCCAGGCCCGCCCTGGCGGCATCACGATCTCGAAAGCCTCGGCGAATGGATCTTCGCCAGTCTCGCCGATCTCGGTCGCCGCCATCCGCTGCAAACCTTCGTTGCCGCCGGTCACGGGTCCGGCGGCGTGCTCGTCGGCGATGACCCGGATATGGCCGGCGGCGCGGCTCTGCCGATGATCGATTACGAGCAGCCGGTGCCGGAGAAAATCCAGCTCGGCTACGCGCCGCTCTCCGGCTCGTTTTTCGATCGCGGCAGCGCGACGATGCACAGCGCCACCCACCAGGCGCGCCAACTCTACTGGATGCAAGAGCATGCGCCAGAGGCGGTCGCGGCCGCGCGTTGGTATCTCGGCCTGCCGCAATATTGGGCGTGGCGGCTGTCGGGCGTTGCCGCATCCGAGGCGAGCCTGCTTGGCGCGCAATCGCATCTCTGGAATGTCGCCGATCGCCGCTTCGCGCCCATTGTCGGGAGACGCGGCTGGCGGAGCCTAATGCCGGATTTTGCCGATGCCTGGCAGGTCCTCGGTTCTGCTCGTCCCGAGCTTGTCCGGCGCCACGGGTTGCCGGAAGGCTTGGCGGTGCTTACGGGCGGTCACGACAGCAGCCTCAACCATTATCGCTATCACGCCGGCGGGCTCGGCGATTTCATCGTCGTTTCGACCGGGACCTGGATCGTCGGCTTTTCCGGCCGCACGGCCCTTGACCGGCTCGACGAGCACCGCGGCATGACGCTGAACAGCGACGTCTTCGGGCGCCCGCTCGGCGGTGTGCTCACGATGGGCGGCCGCGAATTCTCCCATGTGGCGGGCCGCGAACCGCCGGACGCCGCGGTGTCTGACGACGTCGTTCTCGGTCTGATCGCCAAGCGCACCATGGCGCTGCCGTCCTTCGGCGACGATGGCGGCCTCTTTCCCGGAAGTGCCGGTCGCGGTCGTATCAGCGGGCCGCCGCCGGAAACGCCGATCGAACGCAAGGCGCTGGCGCTGATCTATTGCGCGCTCCTAACGGCGGAGTGCGTGGAGGCGCTGGGGCCGGGCCCGCTGGTCGTGCTCGACGGAAGCTTCCTTCGCGATCCGCTCTATGCCCGTCTCGTCGCCGCACTCATGCCGAACCGGCGGGTGCGCTACAATCTCGATGCCTATGGCGTAGCCTCTGGCGCCGCGCTGCTTGCAAATGAAGGCCGGCGCCAGCGCCCGGCGCCGCTTTCGCTCGCCGATCCCGGCGACGTGTCTCACCTCTCGCCTGCTGTCGCCGTCTATGCGTCGCAATGGCGAGCCCGCGCCCGGGCCGGGCACAACAATGGTTTCAGTCGCGACTTCGAAAGGACATATCGATGACCAAAGCCGACATTCTGTCGCTCCGCCGTGAAATGGTGGACATCTGCCGCCGGATGAATTCGAACGGCATCAACCAGGGCACGGCGGGCAACATTTCTGTTCGCACCGAGACGGGTTTCCTGATCACGCCGTCGTCGCTGCCCTATGAGACGATGCAGCCCGAAGACCTGGTCGAAATGGATTTCGACGGTACCTACGCAGGTCTTCGCCCGTCGTCCGAATGGCGTTTCCACCGCGATATCCTAAGAGAGCGCACCGATATCAACGTCGTGCTGCATTGCCATTCGGTCTATGCGACCACGCTTGCCTGCCACCACAAGACCATCCCGAGTTTTCATTACATGACCGGCATCGCTGGCGGCCCGACGATCCGCTGCGCGGAATATGCGACCTTCGGCACCCAGGCCCTGTCCGACAATGCGCTTGTCGCACTCAAGGACCGCACCGCCTGCCTGCTTGGCCAGCACGGCCAGATCTCGCTCGGAAAGACGCTCGAAGGCGCCCTTTGGCTCGCGATCGAGATCGAAACCTTGTCGCGCATGTATGTGCAGGCGCTGACGCTCGGCGAGCCGCCGGTGCTGCCCGACGACGAGATGGAGCGCGTCATCGCCCAGATGCGCCGCATGAGCTACGGGCAGGCCCCGGATGACGAGGGCGTCAACGATCTCGCCCGCCCGCGCGAGGCGGTTTGAGACCGTCCGGGGGCGTGTCGCTGAAGAGAGCCGGTGCCACTTGAAACAATCGATTTTCAGGGGATGAAACTGCGCACTTGTGCCCGGTGGCATCTCTGCCCCCATACTTCGCGGGTTTGCGAAATGGGGTGAATCAACTAATGCTCAGCCATGATGCAACGATATCTGAGTCGGAGATTCGGCACGTCGGAGAGACGGCTGCGCCCTGCACAAGGCTTACGCGTGGCTGCAGTGTCGCTGGTGGCCGCGACCGTGCTGTCGGGCTGCAACACGCGCCAGGACGTCGGCACGCCGACCGGTAGCATCATGGTTCCCTCGGAAAACGCGCTGATCCTGCCGCCGCCCGGAGGACCTGCAGTGCTGAACGTCGTCGAACGGCGCAGCACCAACGCGATCGAGCAGGATATCTATCTTTACACCTCGGCGGCGACCCCGGGTCAGAATCTGCTGCGGGCCAAGTTCTTCGGCCCGATGAACGCCAAATTCGACCAGCAGTCGCGCTCGAACTATGCTGGTGTGCGCGACAACAAGATGATGGCTGAGGCGCGCCGGGCGCTGCCCGGCGTTTCGTTGTCGCTCAACCCATATTTCCTGCAGAACAATTACGGCCCGTTCGGCTATGCCTTCGGCCAGGGCCGAGGGAACGACGCGTGCATCTTTGCCTGGCAGCAGATCCGCCAGGCGGAGAACCACCGCTCGCCGCTCAAGGGTTACGGCACGATCCAGGTTCGGCTGCGCTATTGCGCGGCAGGCGCCAGCGAGACCGAGCTTCTGGCCCCGGTCTACGGCTACACGATCACTGGCACCTTCGGCGATCCCGCCTGGAACCCCTATGGCGCCCCGCCGCCGCTGGAGGCGGGCCTCGGCCGAACCGGCAGCCCGATTTATCGCAAGGAAGAGGCAGCGCCCGACAGCGCGCCGGCAGTGGTCATCAGGCGCCAGGCGCAGCCGGTGGCGCGACGCGAGGTCACCAGCGTCCCGGCCCGCGTCGAGCAGCCTGTTGTTGCGCCCACCGCGGTAACGTCGATCCCGGTTCCGCAACCGGACGGGACCGTCTCGGTGCCGCAGGCGCAGGTAGACACCAGGGCGAAACCGCTGCCGAACGTGATCGTGCCGGCTCCGGCATGCGCAGGGCAGCAGGTCGGTGGAGCCTGCCCTTAATCGACCGCTAACCATCCTTTGTTATGGGCTGGTGTCGGTAGGGGAGACTCGGTCGAATATGGGTCGGGCAATACCAGTGGCATGATGCCGAACGCTGGAAGGCAAATGTATGAGCAGGATCGGATCGGTTGCGGCTTGGGCGTTTTTTTCGCTTTGCGTGATGGCGGTCATCACGCTGCCGGTGAACCTCCAGACGCAGCTCATCGTCAGCGTTCTCATCGTCACCTTCATGGCCGTGCTGAAGCTTGCCAATGCCGGCGGCCGCTGGCGGCTCATCGCTCTCGCCTTCGGTACGGCGATCGTGCTGCGCTATGTCTATTGGCGCACGACGAGCACGCTGCCGCCGCTCAACCAGCTTGAAAACTTCATTCCGGGCTTCCTGCTCTATCTCGCTGAAATGTACAGCGTGATGATGCTGTCGCTCAGCCTGTTCGTGGTGGCGATGCCGTTGCCGCCGCGTAAAGCGAGCTCGATTTCTCCCGGCAAGTTTCCGAAGGTCGACGTCTTCGTGCCGTCCTACAATGAGGACGCGGGCCTGCTCGCCAATACCTTGGCGGCCGCAAAGGCGATGGATTATCCGGCCGACAAGCTGACGGTGTGGCTGCTCGACGACGGCGGCACGCTGCAGAAGCGCAATTCGGCGAACCTCGTCGAAGCGCAGCGCGCATCCGCCCGCAATGCCGAACTGCAGGCGCTTTGCGACGATCTCGGCGTGCGCTATCTCACGCGCGAGCGCAACGAGCACGCCAAGGCCGGCAACCTCAACAACGGCATGCTGCACTCCGACGGCGAGCTGATCGCGGTCTTCGACGCCGACCACGCGCCGGCGCGCGACTTCCTGCTGGAGACCGTGGGCTATTTCGAGCAGGACCCGAAGCTGTTCCTGGTGCAGACGCCGCACTTCTTCCTCAACCCGGACCCGCTCGAGCGCAACCTGCGCACCTTCGAGAAGATGCCGAGCGAGAACGAGATGTTCTACGGCATCATCCAGCGCGGTCTCGACAAGTGGAATGCCGCCTTCTTCTGCGGCTCGGCCGCCGTTCTGCGCCGCAAGGCGCTGGAGGACACCGAAGGCTTCAGCGGCATGAGCATAACCGAGGATTGCGAAACGGCGCTGGCGCTGCATGGGCGCGGCTGGAACAGCATCTATGTCGACCGTCCGCTGATCGCCGGCCTGCAGCCGGCGACCTTCGCCAGCTTCATCGGCCAGCGCAGCCGCTGGGCGCAGGGGATGATGCAGATCCTCATCTTCCGCTTCCCGCTGTTTAAGGGCGGCCTGTCGATCCCGCAGCGGCTTTGCTACATGTCGTCGACGCTGTTCTGGCTGTTCCCGATCCCGCGGACGATTTTCCTTTTCGCACCGCTCTTCTATCTGTTCTTCGACCTTGAGATCTTCACGGCGTCTGGCGGCGAGTTCCTCGCCTATACGCTGGCCTATATGGTCGTGAACCTGATGATGCAGAACTATCTCTACGGCTCGTTCCGCTGGCCCTGGATCTCCGAACTCTACGAGTTCGCCCAGACGGTGCATCTGCTGCCGGCGGTCATCTCGGTGCTGCTGCGGCCGAGCCGGCCGACCTTCAAGGTGACGGCAAAGGATGAATCGATCCTCGAAAGCCGGCTCTCCGAGATCGCACGGCCGTTCTTCGTCATCTTCGCGGTGCTTTTCGTCGCCCTGCTGATGACGGTCTACCGGGTCTACACCGAGCCCTACAAGGCAGACGTGACGCTCGTCGTCGGCGGCTGGAACCTCCTGAACCTGATCATGGCCGGTTGCGTGCTCGGCGTCGTCTCGGAACGCGGCGAACGGGCAGCCTCCCGGCGCGTCAAGGTCAGCCGCCGCTGCGAGTTCGGGGTCGCCGACAAATGGTATCCGGCAACGATCGAGGACGTTTCGGCCAACGGTGCGCGGGTCCAGGTCTATGGCATCGATGCATCGACGATGCCGACCGACACCGAGGGCGGCATCCGCTTCGAGCCCTATAGCGGCAGCGGCGGGGCCGAAACACTGCCGGTCGCGATCAGGAACAAGGAGATTGCCGGCGATATTACCGTCATCGGCTGCCGCTACCTGCCGCAGGTCGCTCGCCATCACGGTCTGGTCGCAGACCTGATCTTTGCCAATTCGCGGCAATGGAGCGAATTCCAAAGCGCGCGGCGCGGTAATCCGGGCCTTGTGCGCGGAACACTCTGGTTCCTCTGGCTGGCGCTCTATCAGACGAGCCGCGGCATGATCTATTTCCTTCGCAGCCTACGCGGCTCCGAGGCGCAGAAGGAAGGTGCTTGATGCTCAGGCGCCTCGTTCTCCCGGCCCTCTTGCTTGCCAGCCTTACAACCGGCGTGTCCGCGCAGCCGTCGCCCTTCGACATGTCCGGCGAGCGGCCGGCGGATGCCCCGATCCTGCAGCCGCCGGCAGATGCCGGAAGCAACACCGGGCCGGCAGAGCCCATCGTCACGCTCAAGCCGCCGGACGACTTCAAGCGCTTCATCATTCCGTTCAGCGCGTTGTCACTGACCGGCGAGGTCGATGAGCGTACCTGGTCCGTCTATCTGACGCCGGCACAGGCGCAATCTGCTGCCTCGCTCAATTTCGCCTATCAGAACGCAATCGTCGTCGCGCCGGAAGCGTCGACACTGTCGATTTTCGTCAACGGCGAGCTGGCCGGCGAAAAGGCGATCGGCTCGGCGGAGGCAGCCACGCCGCTGAGCTACGACCTGAAGCCCGGGCTGCTGCGTGCCGGCTCAAACGACATTCGCGTCAAGGTTCGCCAGCGCCACCGCACGGACTGCACGGTCGAATCGACCTATGAGCTGTGGACCGAGATCGCGCCGGAATCGGCCTTCATCCGCTTTGCCTCCGGCGATAGCGCGACGCTTTCCAGCCTCGACGACGTGCGCGCCGTCGGTCTCGATGCGCGCGGCCGGACACAGTTCAACCTGGTCGTTCCCGGCCTCCAGCAGCCGAGCCGTACCGCGGCGCTGATGCGGCTTGCGCAAGGTTTGGCGCTGCGCGGACAGATGCCCGCCCAGGAATTCGCTCTCAGCGAGACCATGCCTGAACTCGCAAAACCCGGGCAGATGACGGCACTCGTCGGCACGGCCGAGGAAGTGACGCCTTTCCTCGAACGCCCGCCGGAAGGCGCGTCGAGCGGTCCGGTCGCCATGTTCGTGCGCGACGGCAAGACGAAGTCGTCGGTGCTGGTGATCAGCGGTCCGGACTGGTCCGCGGTGCAGGAGGCGATCGAGGGGATCACGCAGCCCATGGACCGCCCGAGCAACGTGCCGCGCGACGTCATCGCCACTGGGCGCTGGCAGCTGCCGGAGACGCCGCTGGTCGTGACGCATGCGCGCCTGCGCTTCTCCGAACTCGGGGTCGAGACCAGCGAATTTACGGGCCGGCGCTTTCGCACGCGCTTTTCCGTCGCCGTACCGTCGGACTTCTATGCCGATGCCTATGGCGACGCGACGCTTTTGCTCGACGCCGCCTACACGGAAGCCGTGCTTCCGGGCAGCCACATCGACATCTACATCAACGGCAACATCGCGTCGACGATCCCGCTGAATTCGGCCAACGGCGACATTCTGCGCCACCTGCCGATCAAGGTAACGATGCGGCATTTCAAACCCGGTCCGAACCTGATCGAGATCGAGGCTGTGCTCTCCGCCGAGCCAGACAAGGCCTGCGCGCCGGGAACGCCTGCTTCCAACGATCCGCGCTTCGCGCTCTTCGATACGTCCGAATTGCGGATGCCGGATTTTGCGCGCATCGGCCGCCGGCCGAATATCGCCGCGATTTCGGGCGCTGCCGCCCCTTATCGCAGCGATAGCGCCGCGGTTCCGCTTTTCCTCGATCGTGCCGACGAAGACACGCTGTCGGCCGCCGCGACCTTCCTTGCCCGCCTGGCCGTTGCCGGCGGCAGGCCGCTGTTGATGGAGGTGATCACCTCGCCGCTTGCGGCCGGCAGCCGCAATGCGATCTTCATCGGCGCCATGCCGCAGCTACCGAAGACGGTGCTGACGCAGGTCGGTATCGATCCTGCCCGGCAGATGTCCTGGGGCAATGCGGAGGACACCGGCCGTCCTGACGACACGCAGAAGGCCATCGACGAGTGGCGCACACGCCTGAGCGGCGGCGCCTGGCGCAACCAGGTCACGGGGTTCCAGACCTGGGTGAAGCAGGAGTTCGACATTTCGTTGAGTTCGCTGCGCATCCTGCCCGAAGCGCAAGCCGCCTATGTTCCGCCGGAAAGCGCCGGCCTGGTGATCGCGCAAGGGGCCAACCCGAGCGACGACGCGACCTGGACGCTGCTGACGGCGCCAACCGGCAAGCGCCTGCGCGAGGGCACGGCGGCGATCGCCGACGTCACGCGCTGGCAGCAGCTTGCCGGACGGGTCTCGGCCTATGAGCCGGCGACGGACAAGATCGAGGCGACGCCGGTCGCCGGCTTCGATTTCGTCCAGACACAGCCGCCGTCGCTCACCAACTACCGCCTGATCTTTGCCAACTGGCTGTCCAGCAACATTATGGTCTATGCTCTGCTCTTGATCGTGCTGTCGGTGCTTCTGGGGCTGGCGACATCCTCGATGCTGACCCGCCTGGGGCGGCGCCAATGAGGCGGTGGACCGCGCTTCTCGCCGGATTGCTTGCGCTGCTGCTGCCGATGGCAGCCGGCGCCGACGAACGGGGGGGCTCGGTGAAGGCTGGCGAATGGGACCAGTACAAGGCGCGGTTCCTCGATTCCGGCGGTCGGATCATCGACGACGCCAATGGCAATGTCAGCCATAGCGAGGGGCAGGGCTATGGCCTGCTGCTCGCCGTGCTCGCCGAAAACCCGGCCGACTTCGCGCTGATCTGGTCGTTCACGCGCCGCGAGCTGTTGCTGCGGGACGATGGATTGGCGGCCTGGAAGTGGAGTGCCACCGAAACACCGCACATTATCGACATCAACAATGCCACCGACGGCGATATCCTGATCGCCTATGCGCTGGTGCTTGCCGGTGAACGCTGGAAGCGGGAAGACTATCTGCAGGCGGCGTCGCGGATCGCCAAGGCCATCATCGACAACACCCTGCTCGACCATGGCGGACGAACCTTGCTGTTGCCCGGCGTTACGGGCTTCGGCACGACCGATCGTCCCGATGGCCCGGTCGTCAATCCGTCCTATTGGATCTTCGAGGCTTTTCCGGCCCTTGATCGGGTGGCGCCGTCCCCGCGCTGGAAGGCGCTCTCGGATGACGGCCTGGCCTTGATCAATGCTTTGCAATCGGGCCCGAGAAAGATGCCGGCCGACTGGGTCAGCCTGCGTACGATGCCGAAGCCGGCCCAGGGCTTTCCGGCCGAGTTCGGCTACAATGCCTTGCGCATCCCTCTCTACCTCGCCCGGGCCGACATGGGTGGCCGCGATCTGATGGTGCGGCTGCGGGCGGGAATGGCCGGCGACAACGACGCATTGGTCCTCAGCGACGTCTCCACGGGGGCGGTTCAAACCAGCCTAACGGACCCCGGTTATCGATTTGTTAACCATATTCTGGCCTGTGTCTTGGACAGGGTCCCGATACCCGACAGCGTCAAGGTGTTCAGCCCGACGCAATATTACCCTTCCACGCTGCACCTGTTGGGGTTGTCTTACGTGAGGGAGAAGCGTCCGGAGTGTCTATGAAGTCCTCAATCGTTGCCATTGCCGCTGTGATGACTACGGCGATCGGGGTTGCCGGACTGACCGATGGCGGCTTCTTGCGCCAGGACAACAAGAAACTCGGCAGCTTGGCCGGCGAGAGCCAGGAGGCGCCCGCCGTCGGCAGCAGCGCCGGCCAGGGTGCTCGCGGTGCCGCGCCGCAATTTACCGAGGTGGCCCAGGCAGACAGGCCGTCGGAGGAAGCACAAAGCGCAAGCAAGCCGCAGCCGGTCGTCGACGAATCGGCGCTTCGCTACTTTGCCGCCAAGGGCGACACGGCGCGCCTGCAGGCGGAAATCTCGCGCCTGCGCTCGCTTTATCCCGACTGGGTTCCGCCCGCCGATCCGCTGGCCGTGCCGCGCAACAACGACGTCGCCCTCGAAACCATGTGGCGGCTCTATTCTGAAGGCCGCTACGCCGAAGTGCGCAAGGCGATTGCCGAGCGTCAGGCGAAGGAGGCCGCCTGGCAGCCGCCATCGGACCTGCTCGAGCGGCTCAATGTCGCCGAAGCACGCGCCCGGCTGGTGAACGCCGCCGAGCTCAAGCAGTATGAAACCGTGATTTCGATCGCTGCGAGCACGCCGAGCCTTCTGACCTGCTCGGAAGTGGATGTGCTCTGGCATGTGGCGCAGGCCTTTGCCGAGACCAAGCGGCCGGAGCGGGCCCGCGATGCCTATCTCTATGTGCTGAAGAGCTGCGACGACGCGCCGGAACGGCTCGCGACCGTGCAGAAGGCTGCCGCGGTGCTGCCCTACGCGACGCTGCAGGATTTGCTCGCGCTGGAGCGCACCACGCCCGAGGGCGTGCCGGAGTTCGAAAGCATCCGCGACGATCTCGCCCGGCGCTTCGTTGCCGAAGGCGACGGAGACAAGACGCTCGCGGTTGATCCCAAATATGTCCAGCGCGTCGAAAAGCTGGCCGAGACCGGCGGCACGGCAAGCGACGCATTGCTGCTCGGCTGGTATCAGCTGCGCCGCGACAATATGAGCGCCGCCGAGCAATGGTTCCGGCGCGCCCACGACAAGGAAGACAGCGCTTCGGCCGCGCAGGGCCTGGCGCTGACGCTGATCGCGCGCAAGGCACCGCTCGAGGCTGAGGCCGTGCTCTATCCGTGGCGCGATAGTTCGCCCGACGCGCTTGCGACCTATTTCGCGGCGACGGCCAATCTGCTGGCCATCGATCCGCCGGTGGCCCTCGATGCCGCCGTGCTGGCGCGGATCGCGCAGGAAACGACCAAGGCCCGCGAACCGGCGACGGCCCAGCAGTTCGGCTGGTATGCGCGCGCCCTCAACCAGCCGGCAACCGCCGCACAGTGGTTCGCAACGGCGCTGCGTTGGAAGCCGGACGACGAGCCATCGGCCTATGGCCTCGCGCTCAGCCGCGACCAGTTGAACGACAAGGACGGCGTCGTCGAAATCCAGCGTTTGTGGTCGGGCCGCTCCGAACGCATCGCCCGGCTTGGCGAAGTCAAGGAGAAACTCGACGAAGTCAGCCGCGCGCCGCTTCCGACCGCCGAGGTGCAACAGCGGACGCAACAGCAGTCGGCTGCGCGCACCACCGTCGTCACCGAGGTGGTCGAGCAACCCGTCGCTCAGAGGCCGCGCACGGGCGGTGTTGTCCAGAAATCGGTGCGCAGCGGCGCTGGCTGCCGCACCACCATCAATCCCGCCGGCATGGCGCCGCAGGCGGCGCTCGCGCGCGGCTGGTGCCTGATGGACCTCAACCGTCCGCTGGAAGCCGCAGAAGCCTTCGAGGTCGCCTTGCAGGCACCTGCGTCGCAGATCCGCGAAGATGCTGCCTATGGCCAGAGCCTGGCCTATCTGCGCGCCGGTCTCACCAACAAGGCGGCGGTGTCGGCGACGAAGTCGACGCAGAGCCGCGGTCGTGTCGACGAGCTGCAGACGGCGATCCTCGCCGACCGTGCCATTGCCGCCTTCAATGCCAATCGCTACCGCGAGGCGATCCTGTTTCTCGATCAGCTCGGGCAGATTTCGCAGCGCCGCCAGGACCTGATGGTGCTGCGCGGCTACGCCTACATGAACCTCAAGTACCACGCGGAAGCGCGGCGCATCTTCGAAGCGCTTGCCGCCACCGGCAATCGCGACGCGATGCAGGGGCTTGCGGCCGTCGACGCCAGCCAGGAAATCTGGCCGAACAAGAACTGATCGTCGATCCCGCGACGTCACGGCGCCTCTTATCGCCGTACCACGAGTGCAACGCCCACCGCCGGACTCGGCGCGAGGGCGCGCCAACCCGTTCGCGCACAGGATGCAATCGGCGGGCGCCTCTGGATTTGCATATCGTGCTTGGCTTTGCCCCTCTTTGGAAGGAAATTAGCGAAACGCGGTGCTATCGTCCGGCCATGTCGCGGCGTTGATATCATTGCAATCGCCGCGATCCGCGTAGAGGATGGAGCGTTATCGTCCGGCCGCTGTGGGAGGAGACCGCACTGGCCGGAACGGTGGGAGGATAGACATGTTTCAGGGCGGATTGAGCTTCGCGCTTGGCGAGGACATCGACGCGTTGCGCGAGAGCGTGCGGCGCTTCGCAACGGACCGTATCGCGCCTTTGGCGGACGAGACCGATCGCAACAACGCATTTCCGATGCCGCTGTGGCGCGAGATGGGCGAGCTTGGTCTGCTCGGCATCACCGCCGGCGAGGAGCATGGCGGGGCCGCTATGGGCTATCTCGCCCATTGCGTGGCGATGGAAGAGATCAGCCGCGCATCGGCCTCGATCGGCCTCAGCTACGGCGCCCATTCCAATCTCTGCGTCAACCAGATCAACCGCAACGGCAACGACGCCCAGAAGGCGCGTTACCTGCCGAAGCTGATTTCCGGCGAGTATGTTGGCGCGCTGGCGATGTCGGAGCCCGGCGCCGGTTCCGACGTCGTGTCGATGACGCTGAAGGCTGATAAGCGCGGCGACCGCTATGTGCTTAACGGCAACAAGATGTGGATCACCAACGGCCCGGATGCCGACGTGCTGGTCGTCTACGCCAAGACCGATCCGACCGCCGGCCCGCGCGGCATCACCGCCTTTCTCGTCGAGAAAGGCTATGCCGGCTTTTCGACCGGCCAGAAGCTCGACAAGCTCGGCATGCGCGGCTCCAACACCTGCGAGCTGATCTTCAAGGACTGTGAAGTGCCGGAAGAAAACGTGCTCGGCAGCATCGGCGGCGGCGTGCGCGTGCTGATGTCGGGGCTCGACTATGAGCGCGTCGTGCTGTCGGCCGGGCCGCTCGGCATTATGGCCGCTTGCCTCGATGTGGTCGTCCCCTATCTGCATGAGCGCAAGCAGTTCGGCCAGGCGATCGGCGAGTTCCAGCTGATGCAGGGCAAGCTTGCCGACATGTATGTGACGGCGAATGCGGCGCGCGCCTATGTCTATGCGGTGGCGGCCGCCTGCGATCGCGGCGAGACGACGCGCAAGGATGCCGCTGGCTGCATTCTCTATGCGGCCGAAAAGGCGACGGCGCTGGCACTCGAGGCGATCCAGGCGCTCGGCGGCAACGGCTACACCAACGACTACCCGGCGGGCCGCCTGCTGCGCGACGCGAAGCTTTACGAGATCGGCGCCGGCACCAGCGAGATCCGCCGCATGCTGATCGGGCGGGAGCTGTTTACCGAGACGCGGTAGCCGCCAACTGAAACGGCCGAACTCGATCGAAAGAGGACTTGATGACCGTTCTGAAATCTCACATTTCTCCGTCCTCCGATACGTTCAAGGCAAACCAGGCGGCCATGGCGGAGGCGATCGCGACTGTCGAAGACGCGGTGAAGGTGGCGGCCGCCGGTGGTGGCGACGCGGCGCGCGAACGCCATGTCAGCCGCGGCAAGCTCCTGCCGCGCGATCGCGTCGCCAACCTCATCGATCCGGCGACGCCCTTCCTCGAAGTCGGCATGACGGCGGCGCATGGCATGTATAACGGCGACGCGCCGGCGGCCGGGCTGATCACCGGCATCGGCCGGGTTTCGGGCCGGGAATGCATGATCGTCTGCAACGATCCGACCGTCAAAGGCGGCACCTACTATCCGCTGACGGTGAAGAAGCACCTGCGCGCGCAGGAGATCGCCGCGGAAAACAATCTGCCCTGCATCTACCTCGTCGATTCCGGTGGCGCCAACCTGCCGAACCAGGACGAGGTTTTTCCGGACCGCGATCACTTCGGCCGGATCTTCTATAACCAGGCCAACATGTCGGCTGCGGGCATCCCGCAGATCGCCGTGGTCATGGGCTCGTGCACGGCGGGTGGCGCCTATGTGCCGGCCATGTCGGACGAGACGATCATCGTCGAAGGTCAGGGCACGATCTTTCTCGCCGGGCCGCCGCTCGTGCGCGCCGCGACAGGCGAGGTCGTCTCGGCGGAGGACCTCGGCGGCGCCGACGTGCACACGCGCCTCTCCGGGGTGGCCGATCATCTGGCACGCGACGACGCCCATGCGCTGGCGCTTGCCCGCCGGGCTGTTTCGGCGCTCAACCGGCATAAGCCTTTGACGGTAGAGCTCGCGACACCAGAGCCGCCACTCTACGATCCGCAGGAGATCGCCGGCATCGTGCCGTCCGATCTGCGCACGCCCTACGATATCCGCGAGGTGATCGCCCGCACCGTCGACGGTTCGCGCTTCGACGAGTTCAAGGCACGCTACGGCACGACGCTCGTCTGCGGCTTCGCTCACGTGCACGGTATTCCGGTCGGCATCATCGCCAACAATGGGGTGCTGTTCTCGGAATCGGCGTTGAAGGGCGCGCATTTCGTCGAGCTCTGCGCCCAGCGCAAGATCCCGCTGGTCTTCCTGCAGAATATCACCGGCTTCATGGTCGGGCGGAAATATGAAACCGAAGGCATCGCCAAGCATGGGGCCAAGCTGGTGACGGCGGTGGCGACGGCGCGGGTGCCGAAGGTGACGATGCTGGTCGGCGGCTCGTTCGGGGCCGGCAATTACGGCATGTGCGGCCGGGCGTTTTCGCCGCGGTTCCTGTGGACCTGGCCGAACAGCCGCATCTCCGTCATGGGCGGCGAGCAGGCGGCCGGCGTGTTGACGACCGTTCGCAGCGAAGCGCTGAAGCGGGCCGGCACGCCCTGGAATGACGAGGACGAGGCGCGTTTCCGCCAGCCCATCCTCGATCTCTTCGAGCGCCAGAGCCATCCGCTCTATGCCTCGGCCAGACTTTGGGACGACGGCGTCGTCGATCCGCGCAAGACGCGCGACGTGCTCGGCCTGTCGCTGTCGGCGGCGCTGAATGCGCCGATCGAAGACACGCGCTTCGGCCTCTTCAGGATGTAGGAACACCGCCATGAAACGCGACAACATCAATGCCCCGAACGCACCGCAGCCGCGCGGCGGCTATTCGCAGGCCGTTCGCCTGGAGAATTTCGAGCGGCTGCTCTTTATCAGCGGGCAGGTGCCGCTGACGCCTGAAGACGCACTGCCGGAGGGTTTCGAGGCGCAGGCGCGCCAGGTCTGGGCCAATATCGACGCGCAACTGGCCGCGGCGGGCATGACCAAGGCCGATATCGTCAAGGTAACGGTGCTGCTTGCCGACCGGCAGTATGCCATGGCCAACCGCGCCGCCCGCGCCGAATATCTAGGTCCGCTCGCACCGGCGATGACGGTTGCGATCGCCGGCATCTTCGATGCCGGCTGGTTGCTCGAAATCGATGTCATCGCAGCGCAATAGGGTCAGGAGATGCCGATGTTTTCCAAACTCCTGATTGCCAATCGCGGTGAGATCGCCTGCCGGGTGATGCGCACCGCCAAGCGTCTCGGCATCCGCACGGTCGCCGTCTACTCCGATGCCGATGTCGGCGCGCTGCATGTGGCGCTTGCCGACGAGGCGATCCGAATCGGCCCGGCGCCGGCGCTCGACAGCTACCTTGTGGCTGAACGCATCATCGCGGCGGCGCACTCCGTCGGCGCGGACGCCATTCATCCCGGCTATGGCTTCCTGTCGGAGAATGCCGACTTTGCCGAAGCCGTCGAGGCGGCCGGCATCACCTTCGTCGGACCGTCGGCGTCCGCCATTCGCGCCATGGGGCTGAAGGATGCCGCCAAGGCGCTGATGGAGCAATCCGGCGTGCCGGTCGTTCCTGGCTATCACGGCGAAACGCAGGATCCGGATTTCCTTGCCGGGGAAGCGGCAAACATCGGCTATCCCGTGCTGATCAAGGCGCGCGCCGGCGGCGGCGGCAAGGGCATGCGGCGGGTCGACAGCGCCGCCGATTTTCCGGCGGCACTGGAAGCGGCGCGTCGCGAGGCGGAAGCGGCCTTCGGCGACGGCGCGGTGCTGATCGAGAAATATCTGACGAAGCCGCGGCATATCGAGGTGCAGGTCTTCGGTGATCGGCACGGCAACATCCTGCACCTTTACGAGCGCGACTGCTCGCTGCAGCGCCGCCACCAGAAGGTGATCGAGGAAGCGCCGGCGCCGGGCATGACCGCGGAAGTGCGGCGCGCCATGGGTGACGCGGCCGTTCGCGCGGCGCAGGCGATCGGCTATGTCGGCGCGGGCACCGTCGAGTTCATCGCCGACGTGACCGACGGGCTCTGGCCGGACCAGTTCTATTTCATGGAAATGAACACCCGCCTGCAGGTGGAGCATCCGGTCACCGAGGCGATCACCGGCATCGACCTCGTCGAGTGGCAACTGCGTGCTGCTGCCGGCGAAGCACTGCCAAAACGCCAAAGCGAGATCGCCATCGACGGCTGGGCCTTCGAGGCTCGCATCTATGCGGAGGACCCATCGCGCGGCTTCCTGCCGGCGACCGGGCAACTGACGACCTTGAGCTTTCCGGAGGAGGGCGTCCGTGTCGATGCCGGTGTCCGGCAGGGAGACAGGATCACGCCGTTCTACGATCCGCTGATCGCCAAGCTGATCGTGCACGGGTCCAACCGCTCGGCAGCCCTTGCAAAGCTCGAAAATGCGCTCAGGGCTTGCCGCATCGGTGGTACGGTCACCAACCTCGATTTTCTGGCCCGCCTTGCGGCCGAACCGGATTTTCGCGCCGGACATCCCGATACCGGCCTGATCGACCGCTCGATCGACCGGCTTTCGGCGTCGCCGGTGCCAAACGATGCGGCGCTTGCGCTTGCGGCCATCATTTCGACCGGAGCCCTGCAGCCGGACGGATCGGCCGATCCATGGTCTTCGCTCGGCCACTGGCAGATTTGGGGGGACGCCAACCGCAACATCGTGATCGAGCACCTGGGCGGACGGACGACCGTGGCGCTTGCGGCGCGTGGCCGGGATCAGTTCGCCGTTCACACCGGGACGGCGGCGTTGCCGGTCGTGATCCTCAACCGCACTGCCGATGGCGCCCGCGCGGAAATCGCCGGGGCGCAGCAGGAGTTCCGCTTCCTGCGCGAAGGCGAGCAGATCACGCTGTTCCTGAACGGCGAGACCTATGTGCTTCGCTTGCCGGACGCGCTTGGTGCGGGTCATTCCAGCGAGGTCGCCGATGACGCGGTGTCGGCGCCGATGCCCGGCATCGTCAAGCTGATCCGGGTTCGCCCCGGTGATGCCGTCGAGAAGGGCCAGGCGCTTGCCGTCATGGAAGCGATGAAGATGGAACTCACGCTTTCGGCCTCGCGGGCTGGCGTGGTCGAGAACGTGCTGGTCAGCGAAGGCGAGCAGGTGACCGCCGGCGCCGTGCTGGTGATGCTCCAGCCGGAGAGCGCGGAATGAGCGGAGCGGCGGCGCAGCATGTGACGATCGTCGAGATGGCGCCGCGCGACGGGCTGCAAAACGAAAGCACGCTTGTCCCAACCGCTGACAAGATCCGCCTCGTCGATATGCTCTCCGACTGCGGCTACGAGCGGATCGAGGTGACGAGCTTCGTCAGCCCGAAATGGGTGCCGCAGATGGCAGACGCCGCCGAAGTGATGGCCAGCATCCGGAGGCAGCCCGGGACGCGCTACGCGGTGCTGACGCCCAACTTGCGTGGGCTTGAAGCCGCCATCGAAGCTGGTGCCGACGAGGTGGCGATCTTCGCCTCCGCGTCCGAAACCTTCTCGCAAAAGAACATCAATTGCTTGATCGCCGAAAGCATCGAGCGCTTCCGACCGGTCGCCGAACTGTGCCGCGAACGCGGGCTATTGCTGCGCGGTTATGTCAGTTGCGTCGTCGAATGCCCTTATGAGGGTGCGATAGCACCGGCCAGCGCCGCCCGCGTTGCCGGTCTGCTCGATGATCTCGGCTGCTACGAGATCAGCCTCGGCGACACCATTGGCCGCGGTACGCCAGAGGCCGTGGACGCGATGCTGGCCGCGGTGCTGGAACGCATTCCGGCCAACCGGCTCGCCGGGCATTTTCACGACACGTCCGGCCGCGCGCTCGAGAACATTGCCGTGGCGCTCGACCGTGGCCTCAGGGTCTTCGACGCTTCGGCCGGCGGTCTCGGCGGCTGCCCCTATGCGCCGGGTGCTGCCGGCAATGTCGATACGCTCTCCGTCAACGCCTTCGTGACAGCCAAGGGTTTTTCGACCGGGCTCGACGTAGCAAAGCTCGAACAGGCGGCCGCCTTCGCGCGCACCCTAAGGACAGGATCATGACTTTCGAAACGATCCGGATCGAAACCGATGCGCGCGGCGTCGCGCGGCTGACGCTGGCATTACCGCAGAAGCACAACGCGCTTTCGGCGCGGATGATCGGGGAACTGACCGAGGCGGCAGAGCAGCTTTCGGCCGACCGTTCGGTCCGCGTGGTTGTCCTTGAGGGCGAAGGCCGCAGCTTCTGCGCCGGCGGCGACCTCGGCTGGATGCGCGAACAGTTCGATGCTGACAGGGCGACCCGCATTGCCGAGGCGACGCGGCTGGCGATGATGTTCAAGGCGCTGAACGAGATCGCGAAGCCCGTCATCGGCCGCCTGCATGGCAATGCCTTTGGCGGCGGCGTCGGCCTGATGAGCATCTGTGACGCGGCGGTTGCCTCGGCCGACGCAAAGTTCGGTTTAACTGAAACACGCCTCGGCCTGATCCCGGCAACCATCAGCCCTTATGTCGTCGCTCGCATCGGCGAGGGCAAGGCACGGCCACTGTTCATGTCCGCCAGGCTTTTCGGTGCGGAGGAGGCGCGCGCCTTGGGGCTCGCCACCACCGTTGTTGCCGCCGACGCACTGGATGCGGCGATCGAAGCGGAAATCGAGCCCTATCTGGCGGTCGCGCCGGAAGCCACCGGCCGGGCCAAACGGCTGGCCCGCTCGCTTGGCGCCCCGATCACCGAAGAGACCATTGCCGCGACGATCGAACAGCTTGCTGATTGCTGGGAATCCGATGAAGCGCGTGAGGGCGTCGGCGCCTTCTTCGACAAGCGCGAGCCCACCTGGCGGCGATAGGCGTCCTTGATTTGGGCGTGTTTTGATCTTACTTTGATAACATGATGATCAAAACAAGCGCGGATCCTGTCATGGCTGCTGTCGGTCTCAACATCTCCACCGCCCATTACGGCGAAAACCATTCGTCCTTCCTGTCTGCTCGGCTGGTTGCCGATCGGCTTGGCGTGACGCTTGCGGAACTGGCGAAGCTGATCGGTGTCGCACGCAACACGCTGACGGCGAAGTCGAGTGCCCGCAAGGTCGATGCGGCCTTGAGCAGCGTCGTCCGTATCCTTGCCATGGCCGGCGAAATGGCGGGCGACGACAGCCGTGCCGTCATCTGGTTCAAGCACCAGCCGATCCCCGGCTGGGCCGGCAAGACCGCTTATGACCTTGTCGGCGAAGGCAAGGCCGACAAGGTGCTCGCTTATCTCGAAGCCGTGCGTTCCGGTGTCTACGCCTGATGGCGGTTGACGAACCGGTGCGCCTCTGGCGCGCCTATGTGCCGCGCTGGGCGCATGCGCCACTTTCGGGCGAAGGGGCAGGGCGGTATGGTGGGCGGTGGAATCCCGTGGGAATGCCGACGATCTATGCCGCCCGCGAACTCTCGACCGCCTGGGCCGAATACAATCAGGGTTTCGTCCAGCACCCGGCGCTGATCGCCCAGCTTGAACTGCGCTTTTCCCGCCTTGCGGATCTGACGGCGCCGGAGATCCTTTCCGACCTTGGTCTCACCGAAGACATCCACCGATGCGAATGGCGCGATTCGCTCGATCGTGGTCTGGTGCCGGAGACGCACCACCTGCAACTAACGTTAAGCGACCGAGGCTTCGATGGCCTGATCTATCCGTCCTTCATGTCGCCCGGCGGCACCTGCGTCGCGCTCTGGCGCTGGAACGCAGGCGAGGGGGCCGAGCTGAAGGTCATCGATCCCGACGGGCGCTTGCCGAAAACGCCGGCCTCCTGGCTCTGAACCGACATGACGAGAAGTGGTGCTCTCCGAGTTCAGCCCTTCGCCAGCGGTCTGCTCAGATCACCTTGCCCGGATTGAGAATGCCGTTGGGGTCGAGCGCCTGCTTGATCCGTCGCATGAGTTCGAGTTCGGCCGGACTGCGCGAATGGTCGAGGAAATCGCGCTTCAGCGTGCCGATGCCATGTTCGGCCGAGATCGACCCTTTGTAGCGCCGGACGATTTCATAGACGACGCCGTCGACGATATGCGGGGTGTCCGCGTCGCCGTTCGGTTCCGAGAAGGCGATGTGCAGGTTGCTGTCGGCGACATGGCCGAAGAAGGAGACATGGGCTGCCGGGAACCGGGCGGATAGAGCCTCGCCGCATTCCGCGGCGAAACGACCGATGTCGCCGATCGGCAGGCTGACGTCGAGGTTGACGAGATCAGGCAACTGGCTGTCCATCGCATGGCCTTCGCGCACGCTCCAGAAAGAACGGCTCTCCTTCTCCGACTGGGCGATCAGCGCATCGGCAATGATGCCATCTTCAAGCGCCTCACCGAGAAAGGCCTCGAAGCCGTCACGCTCGCTGGCGTCACCAAGCAGATCCTGTTCGACGATCACCGCAAAGGGCGGGTTTTCGTCAAAGAGCTTCAGCTTCTCCGCCTCGGCGTTGAAACGGAAGTAGCTTTCCCACATCGCTTCGAAGGCCGAGAGGCCGGGCAGGCGGCGTTGGCAGCGGGCGAGGAAGGCGACGACGTTGTCGTAACCGTCGAGCGCACAGAGTGCCGTCAGCCGGCCGACGGGCAAGGGCCGCAGCCGCAGAACCGCGCGCGTGATCACGCCGAGTGTTCCCTCCGAGCCGATAAAGAATTGCCGGAGGTCGTAGCCGGTGTTGTTCTTGATCATCTTGTTGAGCGACGAGATGATCGCGCCGTCGGCAAGCACCGCTTCGAGACCGAGGACGTTGTCGCGCGTCACACCATAGCGCAGCACCCGGATGCCGCCGGCATTGGTAGCGAGGTTGCCGCCAATCTGGCAGGAGCCACGGGCGCCAAGATCGATCGGCAGCAGGAAACCGGCGTCTTCGGCGGCACGCTGCGCCACCTCCAGCGGGGTGCCGGCCCGCACGGTCATGGTTCCGGCTTGGGGGTCGATCTCTTCGATGCCGGTAAAGCGTTCGAGCGAAATCACCACAGCGTCACTGTCGGCATTGGCGCCGCCGGCAAGCCCGGTCAGGCCGCCCTGCACGACCACCGTTTGGCGGCTGTCATTGCAGAGGCGGAGGGCCGTGGCGATCTCTTCGCTGCTTGTCGGGCGGATCACGGCCTTTGGCAGCTCACGGCCGGTCAGGCTGGCGTCGCTGCGATGACGTTCGCCGATTTCGGTGCCGGTGAGCACGATGTCGCCGAGGGCTTGTTTCAGGTCGTCGACGATCGTCATGCGCTTCTCCCGTTTCCGCAGCCATTGTCGGCAGCGGGCGTCCCTGCTTAGCGCATCCCGAAGCAAACCGATATCCACACGGCGACGCTGCCGTTTGCCGGCGCGCCTGCTCGCTCGGCACGACAAGAGTGCGAAACTGGACTGGGGCGCGCGACCGGTCAGCTGCCGGTGCGCGCCAGTTCGAACGGTTCGGCCGTCTCGACTTCGGCCGGCGCCCGCGGCGTTGTCGGCGTTGTGGCGATCTTGGGCTGTTCTTCCCTGAACAGCTTCCACTTTGTCGGCCGGAATGCGATGCGGCTGTGGTCGCCGGCGGCGGCGCGTTCGGGGGAGAGTTCGATCTCGACATGCGGATGGTTGCGGCCAAGGTCGAGTTCGAGATGGCGGGTGCCGGCAACCCGGCGGCTGGCGGCAACGAGACCGGCAAGACAACCGCCGCAACCGTCGATCAGCTCGATGTCATGCGGGCGGAAGTGCAGCTTGGCCGGGCCGTCGGCTTCGGACGGCGCGCGCAAGCCGATCGGCCGGTCCTCGAACCAGATCTCGCCGTTCTGGAGCGTAACATTGAGGCAGTTCGACTGGCCGATGAAGCCGTAGACGAAGGGCGAGACCGGATGGTCGTAGATCTCGTCGGGCGTGCCGACCTGCTCGATCACACCCTTGCTCATGACGACGACGCGGTCGGCGAGCTCCAGCGCCTCGTCCTGGTCATGGGTGACGAAGATGGTGGTGTGGCCGGTGCGGTCGTGAATGTCGCGCAGCCACTTGCGCAGCTCTTTTCTGACCTGCGCATCGAGCGCGCCGAAGGGCTCGTCGAGCAGAAGCACGTTCGGTTCGACCGCCATGGCGCGGGCAAGCGCCACGCGCTGGCGCTGGCCGCCCGACAGCTGCGCCGGATAGCGCTTGTCGAGACCGGAGAGCTGCACCAGGTCGAGCAGGTCGAGCGCGCGCTTGCGGATCTCGGCCGAAGGCGGTCTTCGGTTGGACGGGCGGACCTTGAGGCCGAAGGCGACGTTGTCGAGCACGGTCATGTGGCGGAACAGGGCATAGTGCTGGAAGACGAAGCCGATGTTGCGCTCCTGCACGGTCTTTTGCGAGGCATCCTCGTCGCCGAAGAAGATCGTGCCTTCGGTCGGGCTTTCGAGACCGGCGACGAGACGCAGAAGCGTCGTCTTGCCGGAGCCCGAGGGCCCCAGCAGCGCGATCAGCTCGCCGGAGCGGATGTCGAGCGAGACGTCGTCGAGCGCCGGGAAGCGGCCGAATTCCTTGCGGATGTTGTGAACGCGCACGTCCATGGCGATACCTTTCGAATGCTGGTCAGTGTCTGCGGCTGGCGGCGATCTCGGCGCTGTAGCGGATCTCCAGCGCCGTCTTCAAAATCAGGGTGATCAGCGCCAGCAGCGCCAGCAACGCCGCCACCGCGAAGGCGGCGACGAAGTTGTATTCATTATAGAGGATTTCCACCTGCAACGGCATGGTGTTGGTCTCGCCGCGGATATGGCCCGACACCACCGACACGGCGCCGAACTCACCCATGGCGCGGGCGTTGCACAAGAGCACGCCGTAAAGCAGCCCCCATTTGATGTTGGGCAGCGTCACATGCCAGAAGGTCTGCCAGCCCGATGCCCCGAGAGACAGTGCCGCTTCCTCGTCGCTCGATCCCTGTTCCTGCATCAACGGGATCAGCTCGCGGGCGACGAAGGGGAAGGTGACGAAGACGGTGGCCAGCACCAGGCCGGGCACGGCAAAGAGGATCTGGATGCCGTGGCTCTGCAGCCAGGGACCAAGCAGACTGTGCGAGCCGAACAGAAGCACGAAGACGAGGCCGGAGATAACCGGCGAGAC